>NZ_JAFCUN010000018.1:0-543 GCF_049896565.1 Bacillus sp. DWP3-1 | reverse complement strand
GATCAGTACATTGATTTTTCATTTATCGTAGATAAAGTAAAACCGTATTATAGCGAGAATAAAGGTCGTCCTTCTCTTGATCCACTTATTTTGTTCAAAATGATGTTTATCGGATACCTATACGGTATCCGTTCTGAAAGACAACTTGAAAAAGAAATTTACTATAACATGGCGTATCGATGGTTTTTAGGTTTGAACATCAATGACCCCGTTCCCCATCACTCGACCATTAGCTGGAATCGTCGTACTCGATTTAAAGATACAACGATTTTTCAAGATATTTTTGATGAGATTGTGCTTCAAGCCATCAATCACGATATGGTTGGAGGCCGCGTTCTTTTTACTGATTCAACTCATCTTAAAGCCAATGCCAATAAACATAAATATACGAGAAAAACGATTGAACAAGATACCCAGAACTATATAAATGATTTAGAAGAAGCGATCCAAGAAGATCGGGTGGCACACGGAAAAAAGCCCTTAAAGGTAAAAGAGGAGGTGAAAACGGAAAAAGACATTCGCCAAAGTATGACTGACCCTGAA
>NZ_JAFCUN010000017.1:0-544 GCF_049896565.1 Bacillus sp. DWP3-1 | reverse complement strand
AGCTCTTTTCCAGAGGCAGACAGACGATTTTGTCTGATCTTTTCTTTGTGTTCCTCCCATACATGTCTTGAGATCACTTTTTGATGATTTTTCGATCTTGTACAGCTCTCAAGGAAAGGGCACGATACGCATTTTTTAGGCTCTGATTTGTAGAACCTATAACCTTTTCGATCAGTTGTTGTATATAATAGCTTCTCACCATTTGGGCATATGTAATGATCATGTTCAGAGTCATACTGAAATTTCCACTTCTCAAATAATCCTCTTGTTGGATGAAAGCGTCTATGTGCGATGACACCAAAAATACGGCGATCCGATAAACCTTTACAGATTGGGGTTGTCAAATAACCAGAATCAAGGGCAACAGCTTCTACTTGAAAACCAAATCGGGCGATTTGGTGATCTAATCGATCAAGATACGGAACAGAATCATGGATATTGCCGGGCGTGACATGGGCATCCGTGATGATATTGTACTTCATATCCGTTGTACGGTGGTCTAGGTAGAAAAAGCCTTCCGGTTTATTTTCACGATAAAGATAGC
>NZ_JAFCUN010000016.1:0-841 GCF_049896565.1 Bacillus sp. DWP3-1 | reverse complement strand
TAAAAGCGACTTGTCTATCTTACCATATGAAAGTGGTGCCGGCAAGAGGACTTGAACCCCCAACCTACTGATTACAAGTCAGTTGCTCTACCAGTTGAGCTACACCGGCTTTATCTATCTTAACATTATGTAAGAATAAATATGGTGGAGGATGACGGGCTCGAACCGCCGACCCTCTGCTTGTAAGGCAGATGCTCTCCCAGCTGAGCTAATCCTCCACTATGTAGGAATCTCTCGATCCGACAAAGATTATTATATACAGGTTTTCATCATTTGTAAAGGCTATATTAAAAAAATTTTATTTCAATTTTCATTGGTATTTCTTTTAGCAAATGATCCTCATTTTCTCCATTCAAACTGCTGTCATTCAACGTTTATCAGCTGAAGTTCTCCTCTCTATATTCTCTTTAAAAACGGTCAATTCCTTCAGAAATATCAGCAGCCTATTATTTTTATGCTTTCATGGTATAGGTATTCCTTGGAATCAAACTTTAGGTGCAGTTTTTATAGATATTAGAATAGAGTTAACTATAAAGATTGATACAGTCCCCTTCTATAATCTAATACTCTATCTCTCTACTAGTTTTTTCATAACAAGGATTTATAATATGATGAACGTTCTATCTTTTTGATTTAAAATGTCTCACATACTTGTAAATGAGTTGGAGTGCCGCACGTTCATCAAACAAGTGCAATCAAAAAAATATCCTCTCAAGCAACACAAAAAGACCAGTTCCGTATGGAACTGATCCTTAGAAAAGCTTGGCGGCGTCCTACTCTCACAGGGGGAGACCCCCAACTACCATCGGCGCTGAAGAGCTTAACTTCCGTGTTCGGTATG
>NZ_JAFCUN010000015.1:0-1078 GCF_049896565.1 Bacillus sp. DWP3-1 | reverse complement strand
ACCGAACACGGAAGTTAAGCTCTTCAGCGCCGATGGTAGTTGGGGGTCTCCCCCTGTGAGAGTAGGACGCCGCCAAGCTTTTCTAAGGATCAGTTCCATACGGAACTGGTCTTTTTTGTTTTTTTGAAAAAATTACTTCTATTAAATCACTTTGTAAAGTGAGAAGTGATGATTTAGTAAATGCCTCATCGATAAGTTGATCTTTCCGTCCGTCTCACTTTCATGTATTTTCATTGAACAACGCAGCTGTTGTTTATGGGTCGGCCGTTCAATTCGTTTAGGATGAAGATCAAAAGCATAGAAAGCAGCTAATAAGAATTTTCTTTGGCAGCCAGATACAGAGGACTGTTTAGAGACACACTAGATGACTGAGTATCGCAACACTTACAGTTGAATTTTTCGCTCGCTCTAAGTAAGAATAAGAAAGAATCAACACTAACTTGATACCCTAGTAACACTTTAATATTGAAGATAGTAAAGAACAGCATCATTTAAGGACATTTTTACATGAAAATGATTTCCCAGAAAAATAAAATAATAAAAGAATTCCTTCTCTAGATGATTTGTATGAGAAGATATATTGAATAAAATAAGCATATAAAAAGCTTGAAAAGGGTAATTTCACATCAATAAAGCTTTATTAGAGCCCTTTTTAACAAAAAAACATAAAAAGATGAAAAAAAGACTTTTAAAATGGTGAGACAAGTGGTAGAATTCTTTAGGTGCCTTAACGAAAAGACGAAAAAACAACGTTAAAATAAATTCAAAAATTATTTTAAAAAAGTCTTTACAAACAATATCTTATCGTTATATAATACTATTTGTCGGATCGAGAGACATTCGAAATGACAACACAATATGGAGGATTAGCTCAGCTGGGAGAGCATCTGCCTTACAAGCAGAGGGTCGGCGGTTCGAGCCCGTCATCCTCCACCATATTTATTCTTACATAATGTTAGGATAGATAAAGCCGGTGTAGCTCAACTGGTAGAGCAACTGACTTGTAATCAGTAGGTTGGGGGTTCAAGTCCTCTTGCCGGCACCACTTTCATATGGTAAGATAGACAAGTCGCTTTTA
>NZ_JAFCUN010000014.1:0-1214 GCF_049896565.1 Bacillus sp. DWP3-1 | reverse complement strand
TGCAGTTGTTTTGAATCTGCAAAGCTTCGCTCTATTTTTTCTTTTCTTTTTTTATATAGCTCTTTTCCAGAGGCAGACAGACGATTTTGTCTGATCTTTTCTTTGTGTTCCTCCCATACATGTCTTGAGATCACTTTTTGATGATTTTTCGATCTTGTACAGCTCTCAAGGAAAGGACACGATACGCATTTTTTAGGGTCTGATTTGTAGAACCTATAACCTTTTCGATCAGTTGTCGTATATAATAGCTTCTCGCCATTTGGGCATATGTAGTGATCAGATTCAGAATCATACTGAAATTTCCACTTCTCAAATAATCCTCTTGTTGGATGAAAGCGTCTATGTGCGATGACACCAAAAATATGACGATCCGATAAACCTTTACAGATTGAGGTTGTCAAATAACCAGAATCAAGGGCAACAGCTTCTACTTGAAAACCAAATCGGGCGATTTGGTGATCCAATCGATCAAGATACGGAATAGAATCATGGATATTGCCGGGCGTGACATGGGCATCCGTGATGATATTGTACTTCATATCCGTTGTACGGTGGTCTAGGTAGAAAAAGCCTTCCGGTTTATTTTCACGATAAAGATAGCCACTCTCAGGGTCAGTCATACTTTGACGAATGTCTTTTTTCGTTTTCACCTCCTCTTTTACCTTTAAAGGCTTTTTTCCGTGTGCCACCCGATCTTCTTGGATCGCTTCTTCTAATTCATTTATATAGTTCTGGGTATCTTGTTCAATCGTTTTTCTCGTATATTTATGTTTATTGGCATTGGCTTTAAGATGAGTTGAATCAGAAAAAAGAACGCGGCCTCCTACCATATCATGATTGATGGCTTGAAGCACAATTTCATCAAAAATATCTTGAAAAATCGTTGTATCTTTGAATCGAGTACGACGATTCCAGCTAATGGTCGAGTGATGAGGAACGGGGTCATTGATGTTCAAACCTAAAAACCATCTATACGCCATGTTATAGTAAATTTCTTTTTCAAGTTGTCTTTCAGAACGGATACCGTACAGGTATCCGATAAACATCATTTTGAACAAAATAAGTGGATCAAGAGAAGGGCGACCTTTATTCTCACTATAATACGGTTTTACTTTATCTACGATAAATGAAAAATCAATGTACTGATCAATTTTACGAAGCAGGTGATCCTCTTCGACCAGTTGATCTAGCAATACAAATTCGGCTTCGTGCTG
>NZ_JAFCUN010000013.1:1664-4707 GCF_049896565.1 Bacillus sp. DWP3-1 | reverse complement strand
GCTTCACATTAGAATATAGGTTAAGTCCTCGATCTATTAGTATCTGTCAGCTCCACGTGTCACCACGCTTCCACCTCAGACCTATCAACCTGATCATCTTTCAGGGATCTTACTTCCTTGCGGAATGGGAAATCTCATCTTGAGGGGGGCTTCATGCTTAGATGCTTTCAGCACTTATCCCGTCCGCACATAGCTACCCAGCGATGCCCTTGGCAGAACAACTGGTACACCAGCGGTGCGTCCATCCCGGTCCTCTCGTACTAAGGACAGCTCCTCTCAAATTTCCTGCGCCCGCGACGGATAGGGACCGAACTGTCTCACGACGTTCTGAACCCAGCTCGCGTACCGCTTTAATGGGCGAACAGCCCAACCCTTGGGACCGACTACAGCCCCAGGATGCGATGAGCCGACATCGAGGTGCCAAACCTCCCCGTCGATGTGGACTCTTGGGGGAGATAAGCCTGTTATCCCCGGGGTAGCTTTTATCCGTTGAGCGATGGCCCTTCCATGCGGAACCACCGGATCACTAAGCCCGACTTTCGTCCCTGCTCGACTTGTAGGTCTCGCAGTCAAGCTCCCTTGTGCCTTTACACTCTGCGAATGATTTCCAACCATTCTGAGGGAACCTTTGGGCGCCTCCGTTACATTTTAGGAGGCGACCGCCCCAGTCAAACTGCCCACCTGACACTGTCTCCCTGCCCGATAAGGGCAGCGGGTTAGAAGGTCAATACAGCCAGGGTAGTATCCCACCGATGCCTCCACCGAAGCTAGCGCTCCGGTTTCCAAGGCTCCTACCTATCCTGTACAAGCTGTACCAACATTCAATATCAGGCTGCAGTAAAGCTCCACGGGGTCTTTCCGTCCTGTCGCGGGTAACCTGCATCTTCACAGGTACTATAATTTCACCGAGTCTCTCGTTGAGACAGTGCCCAGATCGTTGCGCCTTTCGTGCGGGTCGGAACTTACCCGACAAGGAATTTCGCTACCTTAGGACCGTTATAGTTACGGCCGCCGTTTACTGGGGCTTCAATTCGCACCTTCGCTTACGCTAAGCGCTCCTCTTAACCTTCCAGCACCGGGCAGGCGTCAGCCCCTATACTTCGCCTTACGGCTTCGCAGAGACCTGTGTTTTTGCTAAACAGTCGCCTGGGCCTATTCACTGCGGCTTCTCGGGGCTTTAACACCCTAAGAAGCACCCCTTCTCCCGAAGTTACGGGGTCATTTTGCCGAGTTCCTTAACGAGAGTTCTCTCGATCACCTTAGGATTCTCTCCTCGCCTACCTGTGTCGGTTTGCGGTACGGGCACCTCTCACCTCGCTAGAGGCTTTTCTTGGCAGTGTGGAATCAGGAACTTCGCTACTAAATTTCGCTCGCCATCACAGCTCAGCCTTTACGGGAAACGGATTTGCCTATTTCCCAGCCTAACTGCTTGGACGCGGATATCCAATACCGCGCTTACCCTATCCTCCTGCGTCCCCCCATTGCTCAAATGGTGAGGAGGTGGTACAGGAATATCAACCTGTTGTCCATCGCCTACGCCTTTCGGCCTCGGCTTAGGTCCCGACTAACCCTGAGCGGACGAGCCTTCCTCAGGAAACCTTAGGCATTCGGTGGACGGGATTCTCACCCGTCTTTCGCTACTCATACCGGCATTCTCACTTCTAAGCGCTCCACCAGTCCTTCCGGTCTGACTTCACAGCACTTAGAACGCTCTCCTACCACTGTTCGTAAGAACAGTCCGCAGCTTCGGTGATACGTTTAGCCCCGGTACATTTTCGGCGCAGAGTCACTCGACCAGTGAGCTATTACGCACTCTTTAAATGGTGGCTGCTTCTAAGCCAACATCCTGGTTGTCTAAGCAACTCCACATCCTTTTCCACTTAACGTATACTTTGGGACCTTAGCTGGCGGTCTGGGCTGTTTCCCTTTCGACTACGGATCTTATCACTCGCAGTCTGACTCCCAAGGATAAGTCATCGGCATTCGGAGTTTGACTGAATTCGGTAACCCGGTAGGGGCCCCTAGTCCAATCAGTGCTCTACCTCCGAGACTCTTACCTTGAGGCTAGCCCTAAAGCTATTTCGGAGAGAACCAGCTATCTCCAGGTTCGATTGGCATTTCACCCCTACCCACACCTCATCCCCGCACTTTTCAACGTGCGTGGGTTCGGGCCTCCATTCAGTGTTACCTGAACTTCACCCTGGACATGGGTAGATCACCTGGTTTCGGGTCTACGACCACGTACTCATGCGCCCTATTCAGACTCGCTTTCGCTGCGGCTCCGCATCTTCTGCTTAACCTTGCACGGGATCGTAACTCGCCGGTTCATTCTACAAAAGGCACGCCATCACCCTTTAACGGGCTCTGACTACTTGTAGGCACACGGTTTCAGGATCTATTTCACTCCCCTTCCGGGGTGCTTTTCACCTTTCCCTCACGGTACTGGTTCACTATCGGTCACTAGGGAGTATTTAGCCTTGGGAGATGGTCCTCCCGGATTCCGACGGAATTTCACGTGTTCCGCCGTACTCAGGATCCACTCTGGAGAGAACAACATTTCAGTTACAGGGCTGTTACCTTCTTTGGCGGGCCTTTCCAGACCTCTTCGCTTATATCGTTCCTTTGTAACTCCGTATAGAGTGTCCTACAACCCCAAGAGGCAAGCCTCTTGGTTTGGGCTGTTCCCGTTTCGCTCGCCGCTACTCAGGGAATCGCATTTGCTTTCTCTTCCTCCGGGTACTTAGATGTTTCAGTTCCCCGGGTATGCCTTCTCATACTCTATGTATTCAAGTATGGATACTACTCCATTACGAGCAGTGGGTTTCCCCATTCGGAAATCTCCGGATCAAAGCTTGCTTACAGCTCCCCGAAGCATATCGGTGTTCGTCCCGTCCTTCATCGGCTCCTAGTGCCAAGGCATCCACCGTGCGCCCTTTCTAACTTAACCATTTCTTACTTTAGAAAGAATCACTATGTGTGATGAACTTTGCATTGCATTCAATGTGAATGTATTACTTATTGTTATCTAGTTTTCAAAGAACAA
>NZ_JAFCUN010000012.1:0-18274 GCF_049896565.1 Bacillus sp. DWP3-1 | reverse complement strand
AAACCGAAGTTTTGTTTTTCGCCAGTTTGACTGACTACCTATGATGTATCATAGGATTTTTTTATAAAAACTCGAATTAACAGGTACGTTTTGTCTTGTTTAGTTTTCAAAGAACTTGTTTACCGCTTCAGAAGCGACTAGAACATCATACCATATTTAAATTGTTAATGTCAACAACTTTTTTGTTATAATGTTTTTTCGTTTCTTCGTCATCAGCGACGTATATTAATTTACCACCATACAGGATCAAAGTCAACAATATTTCTCATTAAATAATAAATTTTTCAATTACGACTAAGGCTGCTACGCCTGGGATGCCCAATAAACCACTGATTCCACTCGTTACAGGGTTAATAGAGACATGTAATCCTAGACTCTCTCCAAATAGATTGAGGCAAAATAAAAAAAGAGCACCTGCCACAAACTTTACTCCGATCAGCCCTAACCATTTGAAGGGGTTCGCTTGAACACCTGACATAAACAACAATAGTACAGCTATCAAAATTGACCCGATTACAATAACAGGTTCCATAATCCTCTCATCTCCTCTTCATATGAATAGTACAAGCATATGAGAGGACTATGTAAAATAGACCTGCTATCTCCAGTTGTTTAAACGTAAATTCCTCTTTTTCGCTTCTCTTAGATAGAAAAAGTACTTCGCTTGAGCAAGCTTTAATTCGAATAGAATGTCCGGTGAAGGCTCAACGCTATTTGCGACAAGCTTTTTTTGTCTGTTCCATTCTTCCTTTTGCTTAAAAAGCTGTTGAATTAATTTCTCATCGAATTCTTTTCGAATTGATTTTCTGCGAAGAAAACCCATGTACCGTACTTCTCCTTCCTACATCTCACGTCTGCCTTCTAGAGCTTTAGACAGTGTGACTTCATCCGCATACTCTAAGTCTCCACCTACTGGAAGTCCGTGAGCAATGCGAGAGAGTTTAATTCCTGATGGTTTCAACAGTCTAGAGATATACATGGCTGTAGCCTCTCCTTCAATGTTTGGATTGGTTGCAAGGATCACCTCTGTCACTTGATCGTCTTGCAATCTTTTTAACAGGTCAGGAATTTTAATATCCTCTGGGCCAATTCCGTCCATCGGTGAAATGGCACCATGAAGCACATGGTATAAGCCGTTGTATTCTTTCATCTTTTCCATTGCGATCACATCTTTTGGGTCTTGCACTACACAGATAACAGATTGATCTCTTCTTGTATCTTCACAAATATAGCAAGGATCTTGGTCTGTGATATGGCCGCATACCGAACAATAAGTTAAATTACGCTTTGCATTAACAAGCGCCTTCGCGAAATCTAGTACGACATCTTCCTGCATACTAAGAACAAAAAAAGCCAGACGAACCGCAGTTTTCGGTCCGATTCCTGGCAATTTCATAAAGCTGTCAATCAGCTTTGATATTGGTTCAGGATATTGCATCTTCAGTTATTCCTCCTAGAATAAACCTGGCATGTTCATTCCTTTTGTGAATTGCCCCATTGTTTCATTCGTTAACTCATCGACTTTTTTCAATGCGTCGTTTGTTGCTGCAAGTACAAGATCTTGAAGCATATCGATATCTTCTGGATCAACAACTTCTTCATTAATTGCTACATCAACAACTTCTTTTTGTCCATTTACTTTTACAGTGACCATACCGCCGCCCGCTGTACCTTCAAGGACTTTTTCTGCAAGCTCTTCTTGAGCCTTAGCCATATCCTTTTGCATTTTTTGCATTTGTTTCATCATTTTTTGCATATTTCCCATTCCACCGCGCATATGAACACCACTCTCTTTCATTTTTATTAATCTTTAATTTCAATTAAATCGTTTCCTACTAACTTCTTTGCTTCTGCAATCAATGGATCCTCTTCAGCAGAAGTCCCCTGACCATCTGCCTGTTCATCCGGCTGATGATCTCTTAAAAATTCTTCTCTTATTTTACCCCATTGAGCGTCAGGAACGCCAACTAATTCCACTCTTTTTCCTAACATAGACTCTAATAGCTGCTCAAGGTTGGTTCGAACACCGCTTTTATCTTCGGCAACCATTTTACAGTGTATTTCAAACTTGAATTTTAAAACAAAGGCATGAGAAGCAGCAGCAACTGGTTCACTATCCGTTAATAGCGCAGCATGAGACACCTTATTCTGCTGTTTCAAATGGGCAAGGAGTTCTCCCCATTTACCTTTAATTTTTTCTAGCTCTGGACGTTTTGCTTCTTTTAGAATCTCGTGAATTCGGCCGACAGGTGCACGGTATCCATTTTTGTTACTCGTTTGTGGTCGAGGTGCTTCCTTTTTTTCTTGAGGATGATGAGAATGAGACATTGGCACACCCTCAGCTCTTATCCTAGATAGCTCCTGTTCCAACCTGTCTATTTTATCCGTTAGCGCCGTTAAATCAGCGTTAGCATGAGCTTGTGGTATTCCAACCGTTGACTGACATAGCTTGACAACAGCTACCTCAAAGAAAATTCTTGGATGATTCGTCCATTTCATTTCTTGGTGACTTTTATTCAGCACTTCAATTGTTTCATATAGAAATTGAGGTGTCACACGATCCGAAAGCGTCACGAAATTTTCATCGACCTTTACCTTTTCAAGGACCCCCTCCAGATCTGGTGCCGTTTTATAAAGCAGCATATCTCTAAAGTAAAAGATCATGTCCTCTATTAATTTAGCAGCATCTTTTCCCTGCTGAAGTAATTCATTTAAGGTATCTAACGCTACAGCAATATTTTGATCAAAAATTGCTTCGGCTAGCTGACTAATGAAATGCTGAGAAACAGCTCCTGTAATGAGCAGCGCATCATCAATTGTCAGCTGCTCACCACTAAATGAGATCGCTTGATCTAAGAGGCTTAGTGCATCACGCATACCGCCATCAGCTGCACTAGCGATAATCTCGAGCGAGCCCTCTTGTACATTTAGGCTTTCTGCATCTACAATTTTCTTCATTCTTCCAACAATATCTTTTGTCGTGATTCGTTTAAAATCAAATCTCTGACAACGGGATATGATGGTAAGAGGAATCTTATGAGGCTCTGTGGTAGCCAAAATAAAGATACAATGAGCAGGCGGCTCCTCTAACGTTTTAAGGAGGGCATTAAATGCCCCGATAGAGAGCATATGTACTTCATCTATAATATAAACCTTATATGTAACCGCCGAAGGAGCAAATTTCACTTTATCACGTATATCACGGATTTCATCTACCCCGTTGTTTGAGGCAGCATCTATTTCAATCACGTCTGAAATCGAGCCGTTTGTAATCCCTTTACAGGCATCACATTCATTACAAGGTTCACTCACAGGTGACTTTTCACAGTTCACTGCCTTCGCAAAGATTTTGGCAGCACTTGTTTTACCTGTTCCTCTAGGACCTGAAAATAAGTAAGCATGAGAAAACTTCTTCTGCAAAAGGGCATTTTGCAACGTTTTTGTGATGTGTTCTTGTCCAACAACATCCTCAAAAACTTGAGGTCTGAACACTCGATACAAAGCTTGATAACTCACAAATACGCCCTCCTCCATTTATCATCTTTTTTATTATACATGATGCACCGATCAATTCAAAAGCACACCTTTATTTTCTAATAAACGAAAATGATGATTTCAACTATAGATATTCTACTTTCTATGAATCAAAAACGTGTTTTCTAGATTTTCGAATTGTTCTGCAACACCATGGAGAACTTTTGTTCCTATTGTGATTAATGAAAAAACAAAAAGACTCTAAAAAGGTTTTTTGCCTATTTGTATAAACAAAGCAGCTGAGCTATTCTTTAAACAGCAACAAAAAACTCACCTAGATTAACTAGATGAGTTACATTTAATATTGATTTACCGTGCACCTTCTGTCGATTCGCTACCCCAAGCGTTACTTAAACAGTTAGCTCGGCCCAGGCAACCCTGCGGCACATGAGAGGTTTCACTTAATGCTGCTTCCTTCCGGACCTGACATGGTTCATGAATTCCCATTGCGCAGGACCAAGACGTCAACACCACTTATTTAAGGCAGACCTTGAAGTAAACGAACCTTGAGAAGGGATTCGGCCTCGCTAGAGCGGATTGCGAGTACAGGGCACCGCTACCTCCCCGCTTAGCACGGCAAAATGAATATTAAATTGTTAGTGACGCAGACATAAGTATACCTTCTTATAGCCGAAATTGCAAACGACATCCATTCATTTACTTTTGGCTTGTTTCTTTCGCTGACGGAGGTTTCGGAAGAACTGACTTAACAGCTCACCACACTCATTTTCAAGTACACCACCAATGACTTCAGACTGATGATTGAATCGTTCATCATCCAGTAAATTCATTAAAGTACCTGCACATCCACCTTTTGGATCGTATGCACCGAAAACGACCTTTTTCACTCTAGAAAGGACAATCGCTCCCGCACACATAGGACATGGTTCAAGCGTCACATAAAGTACAGCATCCTCTAAACGCCAGCTTCCAGTCGTTTTACACGCTTCATCAATAGCAAGTAATTCTGCATGTGCAATTGAACGCTGCTCTGTTTCCCTTAAATTATGAGCGCGGCTCACAATTTGGTCATCAACAACGATGATGGCACCGATTGGTACTTCTCCTATTTGTTCTGCTTTTAAGGCTTCAGAAATAGCTTCTTGCATAAACTGTTCATCTCTCGTCATAGCACGGCTCTCTTTTCATGTTTTTTAAAAGGATATTGAGGTTAACATATTAGCACAATCTTTTAAAGGGGGTCTTACTTTGTCAAAGCACCAAAAGGCACTGCTTATTATCGACATGATTAATAATTTTGATTTTGAAATGGGACATGTGCTCGCTGATAAAACAGAGCAAATGACCAATAAGATTTTAGCGCTTAAAGATCATGCTTTCAAGGAAAATTGGCCAATCATCTATATCAACGACCACTATGGTCTCTGGAAGGCTGATATACAAGCTGTGATGGAAACATGCAAAAACGAAAGAAGCGCCCCTATTTTAGAGAAAATGGCACCATCTAAAGATGATTACTTCTTAATTAAACCGAAGCATTCTGCCTTCTACGGAACTGCATTAGAGACACTCTTAAATGAATTAGGTGTGCAAGACATTATTTTGACCGGAATTGCAGGAAACATTTGTGTTCTGTTCACTGCAAATGACGCATACATGCGAGAATACAACTTAATTGTACCTAAAGATTGTATCGCATCAAATGACGACAGAGACAACGAATATGCTTTAACGATGATGGAGAACGTTCTACTAGCAAAAATCACCTCTGCTAAAGAGATCACGTATGAAAATCAAACATGATTTATCCATAACCCTCATAAATTGTTAGCAATAACAAAGGGGGCGTTGACTATTCAAATTTATGTTGTCAAAAGAGGAGATACTTTAAACGAAATTGCCATGCGTTTTAAAACAACAGTCAATGAAATCATCCGTACCAACGATATTGAAACACCAAATCAACTCGTCATTGGACAAACAATTGTCATTCCAATTAGAGGACAATTTTATGAGGTCAAACAAAATGACACACTTTATCAAATTGGAAGACGATTTCGAATTTCAGTGGAGGAGTTGGCACGTGTGAATAGAATTCGGCCTGAAGCGATACTACCTATTCGCTTCTTGCTCTATATTCCTCAAAGACCGAAAAGGAACATTAATTCGAATGCTTACATTGAACCAAGGGGAAATCAAGTCAGTGAAAACTTAAAACAAGCAGCTAGAGAGGCCTCTCCATATTTAACCCATTTAGGCGCCTTTAGTTTCCAAGCGCAAAGAGACGGAACACTGAAAGAACCACCGTTAGATCAGCTACCTCAAATAGCCGCTCAGAGCAGAACCGTTTTATCTATGGTAGTGACAAACCTAGAGAATGAAAAATTCAGTGATGAACTTGGGCGAATTCTTTTAAATAACCAATCTGTCAAAAC
The DNA here is from genome assembly GCF_049896565.1 of Bacillus sp. DWP3-1. Classification (NCBI taxonomy): domain Bacteria; kingdom Bacillati; phylum Bacillota; class Bacilli; order Caryophanales; family Bacillaceae; genus Bacillus; species Bacillus sp. DWP3-1. The sequence continues at coordinate 12,344 of NZ_JAFCUN010000012.1, read as the reverse complement.
CACATTTTTAAATGAAATCGTTCGTGTTGCTAAAAAGTATCAATTAAAAGAAATCCATTTTGATTTTGAATATTTACGTCCTGCTGATAAAGATGCTTACATTCAATTTTTAAGAGAGGCAACAACCCGCTTCCATCAAGAAGGATGGACAATATCTGTTGCACTTGCCCCTAAAACAAGTAGTCAGCAGAAGGGAAAATGGTATGAAGCTCATGACTATGAAGCCATCGGGAAGATCGTCGATCATGTTGTGTTAATGACCTATGAATGGGGATACAGCGGCGGCCCTGCACAAGCTGTCTCTCCCATTGGACCTGTCCGCCAAGTCATTGAATATGCACTGACCGTCATGCCGGCCAATAAAATTGTTATGGGGCAGAATTTATATGGCTATGATTGGACGCTTCCTTACGTCCAGGGTGGCCCCATTGCTAAAGCCGTCAGTCCTCAACAAGCGATTGCCATTGCTAGAAATAATAATGCCTCCATTCTATACGACGAAACAGCACAAGCACCTTATTTTCGTTACACAGATGCCACTAATAAAGTGCATGAGGTATGGTTCGAAGACGCTAGATCGATTCAAGCAAAGTTCAATCTCATCAAAGAGTTAAACTTGAACGGAATTGCTTATTGGAAATTAGGTCTATCCTTCCCACAAAATTGGCTCTTATTATCAGATCAATTTAATATTGAAAAAAGAACGACATCGTAACCCATTCGCTCTATCTCTCGGAAGGGGTATGGTACAATATACATTGGTTTGACAACTTTATAGATAGAGGAGAACGCCTATGTATCCTGCCCCTTTTATTGCAGTGGAAGGCCCAATTGGAGCCGGAAAAACAACTTTGGCTACAATGCTTGCGAAGGAATTTCAATTTCCTTTAGTAAAAGAGATTGTAGAAGAAAATCCATTCTTAGATAAATTTTATGAAGATATGGAACAATGGAGCTTTCAGCTTGAGATGTTCTTTTTATGCAATCGGGTCAAACAGTTAGAATCTATTGAAGAAAACTATGTGAGTCAACAGCAGCCGATTGTCACTGATTATCATGTCTATAAAAATATGATATTTGCAGAAAGAACATTATCAAAAAAGCACATGGACAAATACAGAAAGATCTATCACTTGCTAACAGATGACCTTCCTAAACCAAATGCTATCATCTATATAAAAGCCAGCCTTCCTACCTTACTTGAAAGAATACAGATGAGGGGACGCTCTTTTGAAGAAGACATCGACCCAGCTTATTTAAAAACACTCATTGAAGATTATGAGCTGGCCATTGAACATTTAAAACAGACTGACCCAGGGCTTCCTATCATTACAATTGAAGGAGATCATACAGACTTCGTTTCCTCACAGCAAGATTACCAGCAAATTGTACAGAACATAAAGGAGCAAGTACTATGAACAATATCGAAATACCAAAGGATGCAGTGATCACAATCGCCGGGACTGTTGGTGTCGGAAAATCCACTATGACTAAAACGATAGCGGACAAGCTAGGCTTTCAAACCTCTCTTGAAAAAGTAGATGACAACCCATACTTAGAGCCCTTTTATTCAGATTTCCAAAGATGGAGCTTCCATTTACAGGTCTATTTCCTAGCCGAGCGTTTTAAGGAACAAAAGCGGATTTTTGAATCTGGTGGAGGATATGTGCAAGATCGTTCAATTTATGAGGACACAGGCATTTTCGCGAAAATGCATGCGGACAAAGGTACGATGTCTGAAGTAGATTATGAAACGTATACGAGTCTATTCGAGGCGATGGTGATGACACCTTACTTCCCTCACCCTGATGTACTCATCTATTTACACGGGGATTTAGATCATATTTTGAATCGTATTGAAGAACGCGGCAGAGAGATGGAAACTCAAACTGATCGAGCCTATTGGGAAGAAATGTACACTCGATATACGGAATGGATCGAACAATTCGATTTATGCCCAGTGATTAAAATTAACATTGAAGATTACGACTTACTTCATGATGAAAGCTCACTTGAACCCATTCTTCATGAAATTGCTTCTGTTATACAAAAAAATCGCTCTAAAACAAAATAAAAAAAACCGCTGCATTTCGCGAATGCAGCGGTTTGACAATTCCAATTTTTATGCTTGCGTTTTAATTCAACTAAGGTAAAAAATCAATATGGCGGAGGAAGAGGGATTCGAACCCCCGCGGGCTTTGACACCCCTGTCGGTTTTCAAGACCGATCCCTTCAGCCGGACTTGGGTATTCCTCCGTATCGACAAGAATTAATATACCATATCATTTTAATTCAAGTCAACATCTTTTCGAAAAAAATTTCAATAAGTTGTTTTGGTATGAGAATCTGCCCATAAAAAAGCAGCCATTAACGGCTGCTCTTGATCTATTTTGTATCCTGTCTAATCTCTTCAATAAACTGATTCATCTCTTCTTTAAACTCATTTAATGATTCAATAATTTTCGTAAAGTCTGTCACTTGTTTGGCTTGTTCATTTGTTGAGCTGCTGATTTGTGAGATGTTTTCAGACAAAGTGCTAATACTGTCTTGGATTTCCTTTAAGAAGGTATTAATGGTTTCAGCCGCTTCCTTTGAGCCATCTGATAATTTACGAACTTCATCAGCTACGACAGCAAACCCTTTTCCATTCTCGCCTGCTCTTGCTGCTTCAATTGCAGCATTTAGACCTAGCAAGTTTGTTTGTCTAGCGATCCCGCCAATGGTTTTGACGACTTCTTCAATATTTGCAGATTTCTCTTCCGCTCTTCCTGCCTGTTCGCTTATTTCTAAACTTGTGGCAGCCAGCTCTTGTGAATGCGCAGCAATTTGTTCGATTCCACCTTGGAGTTCTTTCGCTACATCATTGATATGCTCCATATAACCGCTTAATTTCTTTTCACGATGATGTGAAAATGCCACTAAAAAAGATCCAATTACTTTTCTATCTTCATCAAAAATCGGGTAACCTTTTACAGCAATTTCATAACCATATAAAGACTCTGGTAAATGACCATCATATTCTTGTCCTCTTAATGTCGTCGCCACGTTTTGGTCTTCTGGGTTCAATGGGTCCCCAACTTTCACGCCAAAATCTATTGTGTTAGACGGGTAGTAACAAAGCACCTTCTCTGTATCAGTGATGCCGAAAAGAATACTTTCATCTAGAACTTTTCTAATTAATTGAGCCATTTCAACATAATAGTCAAGCCTATTCAAGGTTATTCCTTCTTTCCTAGAAGCTTTTATTTTTTTATCGGCTAAATTTAGGAAAACTGTAGGACTTTTGGTAAAAAGAAATAAGATGCCATAGCGGCATCTTATTTCATCACTTCTTTATTTCCCATATAAGGACGCAGTACTTCAGGAATAATTACTGTGCCGTCCTCTTGTTGATAGTTTTCTAAAATGGCCGCCACGGTTCTTCCTACTGCTAAACCAGATCCATTTAACGTGTGGACATGCTCTGGCTTCGCTTTAGGCTCTGGACGGAATCGAATGTTTGCGCGTCTTGCTTGGAATGCTTCGAAGTTACTGCAAGAAGAAATTTCACGATACGTATCTTGGCTCGGAATCCATACTTCGATGTCGTATTTCTTCGCAGCCGTGAAGCCTAAATCTCCCGTACACATGCTCATGACACGGTATGGCAGGTTTAATAGCTGTAGGACTTTTTCTGCTTGATTTGTTAGTTTCTCTAATTCTTCATAAGAATCTTCAGGTCTAACAAATTTCACAAGCTCTACCTTATTAAATTGGTGCTGACGGATGAGTCCGCGTGTATCTCTTCCGGCAGATCCAGCCTCTGATCTAAAGCAAGCACTGAATGCTGCATAATTGATTGGCAGCTGTTCCCCTTCAAGGATTTCGTCACGGTGCATGTTGGTAATCGGCACTTCAGCTGTTGGAATGAGGAAATAATCTTCTTCTCGGATTTTAAAGGCATCCTCTTCGAATTTTGGAAGCTGCCCAGTCCCTGTCATGCTAGCTCTATTGACCATGTAAGGTGGGAGCACTTCAGTAAAACCAAACTCATCGACATGTAGATCGAGCATAAAGTTATATAGTGCGCGCTCTAAGCGTGCGCCAAGCCCTTTATAAAAAACGAATCGGCTTCCTGTGACTTTTCCTGCGCGTTCAAAATCAAGAATGTTTAGCTCATCCGCTACATCCCAATGTGGTTTTGGCTCAAATGAGAAGGCCGGCTGTTCGCCCCATTTTCTCACTTCCACGTTGTCATCTTCTGTTTCCCCAACCGGTACAGTGGCATGAGGGATATTCGGAATAGAGAAGAGGATGTGCTGCAAGCTTTCTTCTACTGTTCTTAGCTCATCATCCAGCTTTTTAATCTCATCTCCTACCTCACGCATTTCTTGAATAATGTGATCGGCATCTTTCTTTTCTCTTTTTAGAACGGCCACTTGCTGTGATACTTCATTTCTTCGGCTCTTTAATTCTTCTGTTTTCCCGATTAGTTCTCTTCTTTTTTGATCCAGTTCACCAAACTTATCAAAATCCGCTAAATCTTCGCCTCGGTGTGCTAATTTTTCTTTGATTTGATCAAAGTCCGTGCGCAGTTGTTTAATATCCAGCATGTGTAACACTCCTTTTTTTATCGAAAAATAAAAAGAGCCCTCATCCCATGAAAGGGACGAGAGCTCTCGCGTTGCCACCCTGATTGAAAACATGCAGAAGCATGCTTTCCTCTTTCCTCTGTAACGGTATCACCGTAAATGCTTACTTCTCGTGTTTCAGCATTTCGCTCAAGGATGGATTCAGACTGCATCTTTCACCGATTCGCACCAACCATCGGCTCTCTGAGAAAGAGGGGCTTCTTACTATTTCCCGTCAACGCTTTTTCGATCTTTGATTGTGATTTTAATGTACTATAAGTTTTATCTCTTTTCAACCGTTTTATACAGCGAGCTTCGTTTTGTAAGACTTCACCATTTCAACAAACAGCTGTGTTAACCGGTGATCGTCTGTCAGCTCTGGATGAAAAGAACAGCCTAAGATATTGTTTTCTTTCGCCATCACAATCCTGCCATCATATTCAGCCATGATTTCTACGCTCACATCTGCGCTGATGATATGAGGCGCACGGATGAACACCCCTGTAAACGGCGCATCCAGCCCTTTTACTTCTAGATCTGCTTCAAAGCTGTCTACCTGTCTGCCAAATGAATTCCGTGCAACAGATACATTTAACAATCCAAGATGGGCATCTTCTCGATCTTCAATATGTTTTGCCAGCATAATCAAACCGGCACATGTCCCGAAAATCGGTTTCCCTTCTGCAGCGAACGCTTTAATCGGTTCAATGAATTGGTACGTATCCATGAGTCTCCTCATCGTCGTGCTTTCTCCACCAGGGATAATAAGACCGTCAACGGATGCTAGCTCTTCTGCTCGTTTAATGATCTTACCTTCTGCATCGCAGGCTTCAATCGATTGAATATGCTCTCTCACGGCTCCTTGAAGCCCTAGTACCCCAATTGTTAGCATGTTCATTTGCGCTCCCTTAATTACCAGCCACGCTCTTGCATACGCTCTTCTGGCAGTAGATTTGAGATTTCAATTCCTTTCATGGCTGTTCCAAGCTCTTTTGAAAGTTCTGCAATGAGACGGTAATCTGTGAAGTGAGTCGTTGCTTCAACAATCGCTTTTGCAAATTTCGCCGGATTGTCTGATTTAAAAATACCAGATCCAACAAATACACCGTCTGCTCCAAGCTGCATCATTAACGCAGCATCTGCTGGTGTCGCAACGCCTCCAGCTGCAAAGTTAACAACTGGGAGCTTGCCGTCTTTTTTGATTTGAAGCAATAATTCATAAGGTGCTCCTAGGTTCTTGGCTTCTGTCATCAGTTCATCTTCACTCATTGCTGCTACTTTACGAATCTGAGCATTGACCTTTCTCATATGACGGACAGCTTCTACAATGTTGCCTGTCCCAGGTTCCCCTTTCGTACGAAGCATCGAAGCGCCTTCTGCGATACGGCGGGTTGCTTCACCTAAGTCACGGCAACCACAGACAAAAGGTACTGTGTATTCATTTTTATTTAAATGGAATTCCTCATCTGCGGGCGTCAGCACTTCACTCTCATCGATATAATCAACACCAAGCGCTTCAAGAACACGAGCCTCGACGATGTGGCCGATACGTGCTTTTGCCATGACTGGAATCGTTACAGCATTTTGTACTTCCTCTACGATTCTTGGGTCTGCCATACGGGCTACACCGCCGGCTGCACGGATATCAGCTGGTACTCGTTCTAGTGCCATAACTGCCACCGCACCTGCTTCTTCTGCGATCTTTGCCTGTTCAGCATTGACGACATCCATAATGACGCCACCCTTTTGCATTTCTGCCATTCCACGTTTCACTCGTTCAGTTCCCTTATTGCTCACAATAGTTTCCTCCCATTTGTCAATTCGATTGATTTACCTCTTTATCATACAAGCGAGACAGTATAACAATAAAGAGAATAGTATAACAATTCAATCAGCCGACAAAAAAGCCTAAACCCTTGTATATAAACGATTTCTGGCTAAAAATAAGTCATTTTTTCTTTGAAGAGTGATTTACATGCTATAATGCAACTATAACAATTCAAATTCATGTATAACAATTTTGCACTCAATGGAGGTTTCTCATGCATATTGATATCCATCGACATTCTGATACATCGCTTTCGAATCAGATTTACTTTTCGATCATTGATCATATCCAATCGGGTTTGCTTCAGCAGGGAGATAAGCTGCCAACTGTACGTGATTTAGCAAAGCAGCTGAATGTGAGTCTTGTCACGGCAGCAAAGGCATACACACGGCTGAAGGACGACGGATATTTAACGACTGTGCAAGGTAAAGGGACGTTTGTGGATGAGCTGCAAAAGCAGTCAGATATTCCGGTTCCGTCATCTACCTCTTTTGATTGGCAGTTATCCATTCCGGATTATTTACCACGGTCTCAATTTGCTCAGTATCACTATGTCGAAGAAGCGATCAACCTTTCTTCCTCTATGATTGATCCAGGGCTTTTGCCAAACCGGTATTTAGAAAAAGAAATGCAGCATGTACTAGCCAGACATCCTCAAATCATGTCGAAGTATGGGGAAATTCAAGGGGATCTTCAGCTTAGGCAAGTCATTCAGTCTTTTTTAGAAAAGCTGGGTGTGCCTTCTACTCCTGAAAATATCCTTGTAACTAGTGGTTCTCAGCAAGGGCTTGATTTGGTCGCACGTGCGTTTATCGGTCCTGATGATGTAGTTGTCATGGAAGCACCGACTTATCCAGGCGCCATTGATGTCTTTATGGGCAGAGGGGCAAGAATTATTACAGTCCCTGTTGATCATGAAGGCATGAACATGAAGCAGCTTCAAAGCATTTGTGATAAATATAAACCAAAGCTCATCTACACGATTCCTACTTTTCACAGTCCGACAGGGGCCAGTATGTCAATGAAACGCAGAAAACAACTTCTCTTACTGGCTCAAAGTATTGATTGTCTCATTGTAGAGGATGATCCTTATCGTGAGCTTTATTTCGAAAAGAAGCCGCCAGCACCTATCAAAAGTCTTGATCATGATGGACACGTCATTTATTTGCGAGGATTAAGTAAAACACTGGCTCCAGGATGCAGAATTGGGATTATCACCGCCTCAGGCTCGATATTTAATCGTTTATTAGCAGCAAAGGCCAATAATGATTTAGGCAGCCCTCTTCTCACACAAAAAGCCATTCTGCCATTTCTGACTTCGAAGAAGATGATTGATCATACGAAAAAGCTGAGAACCGCCTTGAAGGTGAGACGTGATTTAATGATAGATGTATTAACGAAGCATGCACCAAAAGATGTGACGTGGCAAATTCCTCAGGGCGGGCTCAATTTATGGCTTAGCTTTCCTTCCTGGGTCGATACACGTGCACTGCTGCATGAGGCACGTAAGCAGCAAATTACCTTTCTGCCTGGCTCTGTGTGCTATCCTGGAGAGCCGAAGCAAAACTATATCCGCCTCAGCTTTTCTTATGTGAATGAAAAGGCACTGACCGAGGGCGTGGAAAAGTTATGTGGTATTTTTCAGCAAGCCTTGTCCACTCCTCAAAATCAAAAACAATCGCTTTTCTTTTAACGATAAAAAAACTGCTCTCATGCATAGAGAGCAGTTTTTTATTAGAACCAACCTTTTACTGTGTCAACGATTCCGCCCCAAATGCCAGCGAAGAATCCACCTACACTACGCATTGCAAGGATGAACCAGTTTGCTTTTTCATCGCCTGTTTTCGTTATAAGCTCAACACCTGATTGATCTTTATTCAAATAGCCGTAGTCCTTCTCATCACCAGAATAAGAAGTCGTCAGCATGCCAACCTTCGTTCCTTTTTTAATAGGAGCTTCTAGTTTCTTTTTCTCGATATTTACTTTTGCTTTAAAGCTCTTTTCGTCGCCATTTTTTACTGGCACAGAGAAAGCTTCTTTCGTGACGACAGGTACTTCTTTGTCTTTGCCTTTATCGACTTCGATGTTTTCATGTCCTTTGATCTGTTGACCTTTTTTGTACATTTCTTTCATCGTGAAGTTTTTAAATGCATAGTCGAACAGTTTTTTCGCCACGTCGAAACGTGCTGTATGAAGGTTACCTTTTGCATTCAAGATCACAGCGATGACACGCATGTCACCTTGTTTAGCGGTACCTGTGAAGCTAGAACCAGCTGAATCCGTAGAGCCTGTTTTCAGACCGTCTACACCTTCATATTCCTTCACAAGTCCTTTAAGCATGAAGTTCCAGTTAGGCATGTCCATTTCATCGTCTGTGCCTTCTCTGAACTTTGTTTTCGCGATACTTGATGTTTCAAGAATTTCTGGATGGTCTTTGATGAGATGCTGTGCAAGCAATGCCATATCTTTCGCAGATACTTCACTTTCTTCATCAGGACCTGTACCTTTTGGCTGTTTGCCATGTAAATCTTTATTTTCTAGTCCAGTTGCATTCACGAATTTGTAGTTAGTTAAACCAAGTTCTTTCGCTTTTGCGTTCATTTTTTCAACGAACTTCGATTCTGATCCAGCGATCACTTCTGCTAAGCCAATCGCTGCTGCATTTGCCGAATAAATAGCCGTTGCTTGATAAAGTTCTTTCACTGTATACGAGCCATCTTTTCTCAAAGGAACGTTTGATAAACTGCGGTCCTGAGAAATTTCGTATACATAATCATCTGGCGTATACGTTTGATCCCATTTCACTTTGCCTTCAGCAATAGCCTCTAGTAATAGATACTCTGTCATCATCTTTGCCATACTTGCAATAGGCAGTCTTTGTTCTGCGTTTTTACTATAAAGAATTTTACCTGTAGAAGCTTCAATTAGGATTGCTGCTTTCGCATTCACATTGAATGGATCTTCAGCTGCTTTTGCTTTGGACATTGGTGTAAATGCTGTCACAATCAATGCCAGTGCAAGGATAGAGACCATAAGCTGTTTCAACATCTTGCTGTTCAATCGTCATACCTCCGTATTCAATCTTTTTTCGACGTATTTCATATATATTTAATCCACAAGGGCTTATTTCAACACAACAGTATAAATTTTATCACAATAAAGACAAAAAAAATAGACAGAGTCATAGACCCTGTCAAATGTAATTTGATTGTCACAATTTATCAAGAAATTGTGTAGTTTGGTGATTCTTTTGTAATTTGTACATCATGTGGATGACTCTCACGAAGTCCTGCACCAGTCATGCGAATGAACTGTGCATCTTCTCTAAGTGAGCGTAAGTCCTGTGTTCCACAATAGCCCATACCAGAACGGATACCGCCAACGAGTTGATACACTGTATCAACGACTGGTCCTTTGTATGGTGTACGGCCTTCAATACCTTCTGGAACGAATTTTTTATTATCTTCTTGGAAGTAACGATCTTTACTTCCTTTTTCCATTGCAGCGACTGAACCCATACCGCGATAAACTTTGAAGCGTCTACCTTGGAAAATTTCTGTGTCTCCTGGGCTTTCAGATGTACCAGCTAGAAGGCTTCCAAGCATTACAGCATGTCCACCAGATGCTAGAGCTTTTACGATATCACCTGAATATTTAATTCCACCATCTGCAATAATAGCTTTACCATGTTTTCTTGCTTCTGTTGCACAGTCATAGATTGCTGTGATTTGTGGTACACCAACACCTGCAACAACACGTGTTGTACAAATAGACCCTGGTCCGATACCGACTTTCACAATATCTGCTCCTGCTTCAAATAATGCTTTAGTTGCTTCGGCTGTTGCAACATTACCAGCAATGATATTAAGAGAAGGATACGTTTCACGGATTTTCGATACAGTGTTAAGAACACCTTGTGAATGACCATGTGCAGTATCAATGACAACGACATCCACATTGGCTTCGACTAATTTTCTCACACGAGTCATTGTATCGCCAGTGACACCAACAGCAGCACCAACAATTAAACGGCCATGTGCATCTTTAGAGGAGTTAGGGAATTCGATCACTTTTTCAATATCTTTGATGGTGATGAGACCTTTTAACGTTCCTTCGTCATCTAAAAGAGGTAATTTTTCAATTTTATATTGCTGTAGGATTTTTTCAGCTTCTTCTAACGTCGTACCTACAGAAGCTGTCACAAGTTCCTCTTTTGTCATCACGTCGCTAATCTTCATTGAATAATCCGAAATAAAACGAAGGTCACGGTTCGTAATAATACCAACAAGCTTTTGATCTTCTTCGTTATTTACAATCGGTACACCTGAAATACGGTATTTACCCATTAGGTGCTCTGCATCAAATACTTGATGCTCAGGTGTTAAGAAGAATGGATTTGTAATAACGCCGCGCTCTGAACGTTTTACTTTATCCACTTGTTCTGCTTGTTGCTCAATAGACATGTTCTTATGAATGATACCAAGACCACCTTGACGTGCCATTGCAATCGCCATTTGTGATTCCGTCACCGTGTCCATTCCTGCACTGATAATTGGAATGTTTAGTTTTAATGTGCTTGTTAACTCAACTGATAAATCGACATCACGCGGAAGTACTTCAGACTTAGCTGGAACAAGCAAAACATCGTCAAACGTCAAACCTTCTTTTGAAAATTTACTTTCCCACATTAGTAAATCCCCCTCTTTTCGGCAAAATATTATATGTAGATTATCAACTAGGAAACAGCATGTCAAGGAAGCAACAAACAGTTGCAATTTTTAGAAAATATAAAGAGAGTTGAGGAAGAAGATGAAAAGTTCAGGATGGAAGGATTTAAAACGTTTTTACTCACTCGAAACTTCCCAAAAGTTTCTATATCAACAATATGAGAAACGGAGCATTCAAGATGCAAACCAGCAAGCCTATAAAAACTGTGAACGGTTTATTTACTTTTTAAAGCATGGCCATACGTTCTATGAACAGGCAGCTATCGCTCCACTCGAACTGAAGCCCATTTTATTATTTTATGGAATGGCTCAGTTGCTAAAGGCATGTTTACTGACAGTTGATCCTCACTATCCTTCTCAAACCTCTGTTTTGGCCCATGGCGTAACATCGAGAAAGAGAAAGAAACAGCATTACCGCTTTAGTGAAGATGAAGTGAAAATTCAGCGAAATGGACTATGCATGCATGTGTTAAAGCATCTATTTCATTTAAATGGTCTTGAAGATGAGCGATTTACGATGATTCATCTCCTTTCAAAGATACCTGAAATGAGTCATATTCTGGAGTTTCAAAAGCAGCCCTCGACATTAGTTAAAGTGGAAAAGGTTAATGGGATGATGATTCAAGATCATATTCCATTGCTTTATAACATGTCTGCTGAACGCTTTATTGAATACTTTGAGTTCCATACAAGTTGGAAACTCAAGCAAAGAGAAGCCAAAAAGCTGACGTTTGATGTAGCTCTAGAAGAAAATCCAGCGCTCGCTACTCATCTTCATTATGATTTAGAAATGGATCAATGGTTTATTCCGTCAACTCGTGATTCATTTTTAGGGATTCCTGAGATCATCAGCCATTACTTATTAATGTATAACCTCAGTATGATTGCCCGCTACGAAACTGAATGGTGGTACGAGCTGCTGTCTCAATACATTAGTGATGATTACGTCATGATTGAACGCTATATGGAGATTGCCGAAGAGAAGTTCCCAGCTTATATCATGATGCTGTTAGAAGAAAACACAAAAAAGACCAGTTCCGTATGGAACTGATCCTTAGAAAAGCTTGGCGGCGTCCTACTCTCACAGGGGGAGACCCCCAACTACCATCGGCGCTGAAGAGCTTAACTTCCGTGTTCGGTATGGGAACGGGTGTGACCTCTTCGCTATCGCCACCAAAC
>NZ_JAFCUN010000011.1:0-45455 GCF_049896565.1 Bacillus sp. DWP3-1 | reverse complement strand
ACACCTAGCGAAGCTAGGCTAGGTGTGTGGGAGGCCTTTTTCATTAAATCCCATCCATCATAATTACGATGAAAATAAAAAAGATTGTAGAAAAACATGAGTTTCTCTACAATCTGAGCCCCTATATATAGGGGCTTTTTTTGTTTGTCTTTATTCGGTTCGATGTCTTATTTTATAGATCGTTCTAAAAGACGCTTCAACGCCAATGAATACGACAAATAATAATACTATCCAACTAACCAAATATTCGAGAGAGTCTTTTGTATTTCTCAGTGTTGGTCATTATCCTGTTTTCACAAACAGGGAGTTACATAAAGCAGCTCACTGACAAGTAATCAATCTTTCTTTTTTTTGTAGTCTTTTATTAAGCTTGAAACAGTTAAACCCATTACACCAAAAGCTACTACATAAAATAAAATATTTGTTACAGGTGTATCAATTTTTCCTAAAATCAACACAATAGCGATAATAGCGGCGGGTAAAGTAATTAACAAACCTTTGGATGCCTTATTTTCCTGTGTCACTAACCAAGCACCTCCTTGTTGTTTTCCATTTAGGTGTGTTTTAGTTCATTTTAAAAAACGAACAACATGATGGTTTTAGCAACCCACCATGCTGCATTTTCACTTCCAGTCACTTTAAGAGCGCCTAAGTAAATACCATGTTCAAGAGCGCCTGTATAGTGTTCGAGAGTGATTAGAATGGTTTCTAACCCTGTTACACCGCCTATCATTACTTTCAGTTTAGTTGGTAATTGGTCATAAGCTCCTTTTATTGCTTTTATAGCCGAAGTGAATTTACCGTGTAAAGTAGCTTCTCCGTATGTTTTTGACTGAGCTTCTTTTATTACTTTTTTGAACTTTACTGTTTCTTCTTCATTTAGATTCCAATACTGTGCAATCTCATCTATTGTAGGCTCTTTTGATTGTTCAAAAGAAAATTTTACAGATGAATAAGAAAAGGACTGTTCTTTTTCGAGAGCTTTAGTAACATTTGCTTCTGCAAAAGGTGTGAATATAAAAACAGAAATTCCTGCAACTGTTGATAAGATTAAACCTTTAGAAGAACTTAGTTTTTCCATAATAAACTCCTACTTTTGAATATATTTTAGACATTAGGCTTTCAAGGAATGTAAGGCTTATTTAGTAATGCAATATTTTGTTTTAGCTGTTAGAAATATTCCTCCTACTCTAATGAATGTTATCATTTGTAAATAAAAGAAGTAAATAGGTTATTTGTTATAAGGTTTGAACGGTACAATATGTATGCATATTGATGAAAAACATGATTAACAAAGAATCAACAAAGATTAAGAATAAAGAGGTAACATTTTTAGTTCTTAAAAAACGAAGGAATACCGGAGGATAAAAAGCTTCTGTAGTAACGGTAGAAGTGAATTAGAGGGTGTCACTGGTAATGACAGAATTCTATACCTCTACCTTGACTGGGTAGAGGTGACAGTTCGATCCAGCTTAATTAGAGACCATCGTAAAGAACCCTTCTTGTTAAAGATTAAAGAAGCAATAAGTAAAAAATATGAAACTATTTTATTTCCTCATCCATCACTTTCTTATATTTTTCAAATTCAGAATCCTTCATTTCTCCGTTCATTTGAAGCAGGAAGTTCCCTTTTGAATATGTGTGAGAGAAGAACATAGATCCAGCATTGCCCAACTCATCATAATAAGATTTGGCCTGGTTAAGGTCAGTTTCATTTCCAAATTTAAAAATCCTTCCACCAGCATTTTCACCTAAAGAAGGAATGAGAATCCTTTTTCCTTCTTCTCTTATATTTCCAAACTCTTTTTGTTCAAGATCAGTTGGTTTTTCTGCTTCAAGCCCTGCACTTTGGAAAGCTTCAATAAGGTTGTCTGTGGTGAGCTGTTTTTTAGTAGATGCTGCGCTGCTGCAAGCTGTTAACAATAATAAACATGTAAAAAATAATACAAAATATTTCTTCATAGTCGATCCTCCTGATTGATAGATGCATAAGGATCTTACACTAAGTAATTTCTGTTTACTATCCTTTCGACAAAAGTAGACAAACATGAATCTAAAAAGGGAATTTCAAGAGATTGTTTAAATTCTAGAAATAACAGTGGAAGGGTAAACTGATAACGTTCAGGAGAATACACATTTGATAAAATATTTAGTGGAGGAGAGAAAGATATGAAGTCACTTTTACTAATTGGACAATCAAATATGGCGGGGCGCGGCTTCAAGCATGAAGTGCCTCCGATTTATAATGAAAGAATCATGATGCTGCGAAATGGTAGATGGCAAATGATGACTGAACCCATTCATTTTGATAGGCCGGTAGCTGGCGTAGGACTGGCGGCTTCCTTTGCGGAGGCTTGGTGCAAGGATCATGAAGGAGAGAAGATTGGTCTTATTCCATGTGCCGAAGGTGGCAGTTCCATTGATGAGTGGTCGCTAGACGGAGCATTATTTCGTCATGCAATAAATGAAGCTAAATTTGCAAAGGAAAATAGCGAATTGGTCGGGATATTATGGCATCAAGGAGAAAGTGACAGCCAAGATGGGAAATACAAAGAATACTATGAAAAAATACTAAGATTATTTCATGAACTAAGAACTGAATTATCTGTACCTAACATTCCGCTTTTAATAGGAGGTTTGGGCGATTACTTGGGAAAGGTGGCATTTGGCCCAGGGGGTGTGGAATATCAACGTATTAATGAGGAACTACAAAAATATGCACATCATAATGAAAATTGTTATTATGTTACTGCGAAAGGTCTTATATCTAACCCAGACGGAATTCACATCAATGCGATGTCCCAGAGAATATTTGGTATAAGGTACTATGAAGCATTTCGAAAAAAAGAACATATACATGAGCCATTACCAAATGAAAATGAGTTAGTCAATGAATGTCATAATAGAATGAATACCTCAGCGGAGAAAAAATACATAGCACTAGAAAAGTTCACGTTGGGCAAGATTACTTACGAAGAGTTGCTGGAGGCTTTATCGTAGGTTAAGCTTATGGTAGCCTTTGAATGAAACCGTTATAACTCATAGTTGTGATAGACAGAAACATAACATATCTCTTGAAAGGATGATTGTGGTGGTGAAAACAGATAAAGTCTCCTCCTGAATACATGAAATCACATTCAGGAGGAGATAAAAAATGTTTAAACAAATAGACGAAAATTACCCGCGAAAAGAGCACTTTCATCATTATATGACTCTAACCCGATGCTCATATAGCCTGGTGATCGATCTAGACATCACGACATTGTTTTCAATATTGAAAGAAAAAAAGTTAAAAGTATATCCTGTGCAAATTTATTTATTAGCAAGAGCTGTGCAAAAAATACCGGAGTTTCGAATGGATCAATTGAACGATGAACTTGGTTACTGGGAACTTCTCCATCCTAGTTATACGATTCTAAATAAAGAAACAAAGACATTTTCAAGTATTTGGACGCCTTATGACGAAAACTTTGCTCAGTTTTATAAAAGCTGTGTAGCGGACATTGAAACATTTAGCGAAAGCAGCAAACTATTTCCGAAACCTAATATGCCAGAAAACATGTTCAATATTTCAAGTCTGCCGTGGGTTGATTTTACTTCTTTTAACCTTAATGTATCTACAAAAGAGACTTATTTACTGCCAATATTTACGATAGGCAAATTTAAAGTGGAAGAAGGAAAAGTCATTTTGCCCGTTGCGATTCAAGTACATCATGCTGTTTGTGATGGCTATCACGTCGGTCAATATGTGGAATATTTGAGGTGGCTTATAGAACATTGTGACGAGTGGTTAAATGATACAATGCAAATTACCTGAAGACAACAGGTACTCCCATGGAAATCTAGAAGATGAAGGCAGACTGAAATGAGTCTGCCTTTTTGTTTTGTGATGATCATGAAATGTGCCAAAGGTTTACGATGCTACATTTGTTCTTTTTGCGGTTTCTTTTCGGTGCTTTGTAAATTATTGTATGTGATAATAAATGTAATATAAGGGAGTCTAGTGGAAGGGGAATAAGGGATGGAGAAAGTTATTTCTTCACATGTAGGTGTGAAAATAAATGAATGGTATAAAATGATTCGGCAATTCAGTGTACCTGATGCAGAGATTTTGAAAGCTGAGGTAGAACAAAAAATTGAACGGATGGAAGAGGATCAAGATCTGCTCATTTATTATCAATTAATGTGTTTTCGACATCAGCTTATGCTCGATTATATTAAACCTTCAGAAAAACGATCGCCTTCTGTTTCTGATTTGGTTGATAAAATCGAAAATTCAAATCATCAACTTTCTGGTATGCTGCAATACTATAATGCTTTTTTTAGAGGAATGTATGAGTTTAGTAAAAAAGAATACATACAGGCTATCCAATATTATAAGATCGCTGAAAGGCAGCTCGCATTGGTTGTTGATGATATTGAGCAAGCAGAGTTTCACTTCAAGGTGGCTGAAGCCTACTATATTATGAAACAAACTCATGTTTCTATGCATCATATTATAAAGGCCTTAGACATCTATAAGCAGCATGAACAATATAAAGTTCGCCAAATACAAAGCTTGATTGTTATTGCAGGAAATTATGATGATTTCAAGCGATATGACAAGTCATTAGAGCATCTAAATACAGCTTTTTCTATAGCAGAAGAGCTCGCCGATAATATGTTAATTGCTAAAATTCTATTGAACATAGCGAATACATATGATCGACAACAAAAGTACACTGAAGCAATCATACGCTACAGAGAAGTTTTAGACATTATTACACCACGAAGTATTGATATAAAACCAATCACCCTATTTAGTTTAAGTTGGTCGTTGTATAAGTCTAGTCAACATGATGAAGCCGCTCCACTCATAGAAGATGGTCTTAAGTGCTCCTTAGAGAGAAATGATTCGTTGTGTTTGATGTTATTTAAAGCTTTAAAAGCGATTTATATAGATGGTAATGAGAAAGCAATTCAAGAAGTGCTAGATTATTTTGAGGAAAAGCAACTATATGTCTATGTCGAGGCATTTGCTCAAAGTATAGGATTATCTTCTGAAAAAAAGGGGGACTTTGAAAAAGCTGCCGAATATTATAGAAAGGCTCTTAAAGCTCAAAATGATATTCAAAAAGGAGAGTGTCTGTATGATTATTAAAAAATTACTAGTCATTGTATCCATTGTATTGTTAAGTGTTTCAACAGCAGAAACTTTGAAAATCATTGGAACAAAATCAATTCGGAATACAACAATGGAGGAACAACAAAAATCAAATCGAAACACGACTATGATTGATCGAAATACAACCTCTGAAAACGTATAGACAAGATTAAAACAGACTTTAATAGTCTGTTTTTTTATGAAGTAGAATGAGCAAATGAACAGTTGGTCAATGTTATACTTATCTCAATAGATATAGGGAGGCACCCACTTTGAAGCCATTTTGGGAGAAAGAAGAAGAGAGTCCTTTCACGTTAGAAAAGGTAGATGAGGAAAAAATTCGTGAAGCAGAAGGAAGACTTGGCGTCACTTTACCTGATACATATAAAAAGCTCATTTTAGATTGGAACGGTGGTTTTACAGTTCGTAATGCTTTTCCAACCGAACGGCCAAATTCTTGGGCAGAGGATCATGTTCAATTTGACCATCTAAGAGGAATCGCAAAAGGTGTTGGAATTATGAACAGTCCTCAGTTAAGTGATGAATTGGATCTGCCTGAGGGACTTATTTTCATCAGCGGGGAAGAAGATACATGGATCGCAATGGACTACCGAGAATCGAAGGAACGTCCTCCTATTCACTATTTTGATTTAGAGCTGGAAGTAGATTTTAAGCTGGCAGATACTTTCGATGATTTTATTGAGAAGTTATATACAGCTGAAGATGCGATGGTCGAAGTAGTAGAGATTGAGGAGGAAGCTTCGGATTTATATGTCTGTAAAGAAGAGCTTGAACACATATTTGATAGGCAGGACCTTCGTCAGCAGAATCTATTCAAAATGGCACATTATCCGATGGAAGAAACAGAAGAGATCGAATGGTTTTTCAATCGTATGAAACAATGCATCCAACAGATAAAAGATCAACATGTTTTGTATGAAGCAGCGACAACGATTCACTCCATCCTTCTGTTAAACCCGGATATGCCAAGGAATGACCGTATCAATCAAGAGTTGAAAGAAATAGCGGAGTTTCTAGAAAATAGTGGTGAGCCTAATACCGCTTTTTTGGGAGAAGACATTCATCCAGTGAAAAAACGATAGTGAAAGAATAAAAGCCCCTGAAAAGGGCTTTTAAAATGTAGTTTAAGACCTCTTTTTATTTAAAGTTTTCATGATGAATAATGCTATATATGAAGCAATGAATGAGCCTAAAGTGTAAACAACTGGCCACCCTAAGAAAGAGCCATTAAAAAGTGTAAATGTCAGGATGAGCAAAAGATAAAGCTCACAACTGGCATGAAATAAACCTTTTGTACAAACAATGTGACGATAAAAGAAGCGATGATCGTACTTACTGGAAGCAAGCCGAATACGAATTCTAAATGAGTCATACCAATTCTCCCTTTAAATGACTTAGCTACATTTGATTTGTTCTAATTGCCTCTCATACACTCAAAATTCATAGTACATCGGGTTTTTGAGTTTAATAAATTTATTAGACAAAAGAATCAATAACCATATCATAACATAAGTAAATGCATTTATTACATTATATGTAATTCGATGGGAAGTCGGATGATTTTAAATCCTTTTTTTTGTAATCTTATTGAAAGTCATATTTAAATAAAGTATAGTAACTTTATATGACAAAGAGGAGGATGGTTAAAGATGATGCATGCAGGAAGATTACGCCAGCAAACTTTGAACAATCAATAATTTCATATGTTCAAAGGCTCTGTTTTCATCAAACAGAGTAAACGGGGTAGTCTGCACATTTTTAAACATCTTCAGCGGTCAAGTATGTAACTTTACTTGAAGACAGACAGATATCGTTTCTGTCTTTTTTTGTAATTTTTTATTGATATAAAGAGAGATATGAGTCTAGCCGTGTTTACTCTAGCCACAGATAGCAGCCTATTTGTGGTTTTTTTGATGATTTTCTTAACGCCTGTTGATCATGAATAAATGAGCAATTGGAGGAAAAGAATATGAATAGACTAGATTTAAAGCAATTAGCCAATCATCACGGATTAGAGATTTTAGAGAATACCATCAAAATAAATGAATCAGGTGTTGATTTCCGTGTCGCACATGTCGAAGATTTACATGGTGATCAATGGATATTAAGAGTGCCTCGCAGACCTGAATCAATGAAACATACCTTACAAGAAAAAAAGACATTAGATCATATTAGTAAGCAGGTTCAATTTCAGGTCCCTCAGTGGTCTATCTTTACAGAAAGTCTGATTGCTTATAAACAATTAGAGGGGGTACCGGCGGCTAGTATTGATGTGGAGAAGCAATCGTATGTGTGGAGTTTTGACCAAACGAATGTACCGCAAGCCTATTACGAATCATTAGGAAGAGTTTTAGCGAATGTACATTCCTTAGATCAACAGCCTTTTAAAACGCTCGGTGTGGAGATGCTCAGTGCTCATGAATTAAGAGAATCAATGAAACAGCGAATGGAACGTGTCAAATCGCAATACACCATTAACAGCGGTTTATGGGAGCGCTGGCAAGCATGGCTAGCAAAAGATTCTTTATGGCCGCCTTTCGTGGGGGTGAAGCATGGAGATTTACATCCTGGCCACATTCTGATTGATGAAAATCAATGTGTTACGGGTGTGATTGATTGGTCTGAAGTGGGGGTTGGTGATGTATCTGCAGACTTTTTGTCGCATCAACTTCTCTTTGGGAAAGAAGGATTAACAAAACTTATCCATGCGTATGAAAAAGCAGGCGGGAGAACTTGGCCAGGAATGGATGAACATATAATAGAACTTCTGACTACAAGTGCGATCACTGTGGCCGAGTACGCACAGAGATCAGGTTTGAAAGATATGCATCAAACTGCAGCATACATGTTGGCAAACGAAAGCTAATCAATCAGAACGAATCCAAAAAAAGCCCTGAAAAGGGCTTTTTTTTAATCTAATTCATGAAAAAACTGTTTGAGTTGATCGATGAAAACTGATTTGGATCTTCCTTTTTTATAAATGAACTCGATATTGATGTTGAAATTGATGGATGGATCGATTGAAATTTGTTTTAATGTTCCTTGTTCTACCTCATTTCTAACACAATGATGAGGAAGAAACGATAGTCCCATTCCTTAAAGCACTAAATTTTTTGCGGTTTCCATATGATCAACCTCAATGGAAATGTTCGGTGTGATGTTGTTTTTTTGAAATAATCGGTGGAGCATCAACCAATCAAATGATCCATAGTCAAAGAAAATAAAAGGCTGTTCTTCTAGTTCTTTCATATTGATGTTGTCAAGGCTGGCAAGCGGGTGATGAGTTGGCACGAACAGCCCGATTGGATCACTGAAAATAGGGATCGATTCAATTTGAGAATGTGTTTCAGTCCTGACAATGCCAAAGTCTACTTGGTTGTTAATCACTTTTTGGACAACATCCTTTGAATGTCCTGTTACGATTTTCACTTTCAGGTTTTCGTATTTTTCTTTTAGTGCGGGTAATATGTTAGGCAATAGATTATTGGAAATAGAGGATGCGCATCCAATCGTCAATTCATAAGGGATCATCGTTTGTTTGAGACTATGCTTTGCTTCTTGATAAGAATGGAGGATCTTTTTGGCATGTGGGTAAAACTGTTCACCTTTTTCCGTCAGAGATAGTTTATTTCTCTGTCTATCAAATAATTTCAGGTCTAATTCTTTTTCTAATGATTGAATACGTGCCGAAACAGAAGGCTGGGTTAAATACAGTGCTTCCGCAGCTTTATTGATACTGCCTAGCTGGCATACATAAATAAACGCTTCTATATTCTCAATATTCATTTTATCCCCTTATGTTACGTACTTTAAATGTTTAGCTTTTCAAGCTCATACACTAATTTTACAGCTTCTTTCGCCAAAATGACAGTAGGGTCAATCACTTTCACAGCTTGGGTTGACCTTAGGACTAAGGGGATTTCTGTACAGCCGGCAATGATGGCTTCTGCCCCTTGATTGATTAATATTTCTGCAGCTAACGCCAATTCACTTTCGCCTTTACTTAATTTTCCTGCTTTCACCGCATATATCCCATTCATAACGTTTCTGAAGATTTTCACTAGGAGTCATGACGTCAATCTTGTGATGAGCACAAGCCCTTTGATAGAGCTGGGTTTTTAATGTTCCATCAGTACATAGTAAGCCCACAGATGTATAGTGATGTTTGTTTAGATAATTTGCGGTTTCTAATGGCATATTCATAATAGGGATATGGGTGGAATGTTGTACGTTTTCTAAAAAGAAGTGAGCGGTATTGCATGCAATGAGAATAAAGTCCGCTCTTGCACGTTCTAATCTCTTAGCTGATGCAATCATATCATCTGTAGGATCTTCGCTTTTCCCAAATATGGCATTGGTTCTATCAGGGATTTGAGGATAATTATCAGCAATCACATGGATATGATCCTGATCTTTTATCGCTGGTGTATGAGAAATGATTTTTTTCATCAGATCAATCGTTGCTAAAGGACTCATCCCGCCCATAATTCCGATCGTTGTAGACATATACGCCACCACATTTCTTTTTTTCTATTATAAAAAAAGAAAGCATGGTGAGCGTTATAGAAAAGTTCTATATGTATATAGAAGGTTTATCAAAAGCGTCTTTTAATAGCGCTTAGCGGCCCTCTCTGATTGAAATTGGCGAATAACAACCCGGTGTGTCCTTGTAAATATGCTGTTTGCACTCATGTTTTACCCTCATTTTTTAGTTTGTTTTTGATTTGAAAAAGTCTATCAGCCATTCAGATAGCTGCTGCTGTGCTTTACTGACAAATCGATCTGCATAATAAGTTAATTCCAAGTGACGAACAGGTGCTGGCTCAGCAATAGGAATCGAAACAATATTTGGCCACGTCGAATGGTATTGCAGCAACCCTCGCGGCTGAATGGTTGCACCGATCCCAGCTTCAACCAGCTGCAATAGCGAAGATGCGGACCCAACCTCCATGACAGTGTCCAATTCAACACCTTGTTCTTTACATACGTCATCTACTAGATCCCTTCCTAGATATCCCTTCGGATACATGACCAAAGTATGCTGCGTCAGCTCTTCCAATGTCACTTCACTCTTTTGGGCTAGATCACTTTCTGAATGAACAAATAATTCGTAGGGCTCACTTCCAAGTGGAATTAGAACGAGACGCTTATCCGCAGGCCCTCGCAGCCCGATGCCGAGATCCACTTTATGCGACAGTACTTCTTCACGAACGAAGATCGTTGAATATGCTTTCAGATTGGTTTCGGGATAAAGTGTTTTAAATTCTACAAATAGCGGAACAAGCTGAAAGTCAAGATCGGAGGGGAGTACTGCAAGTCGTACGGTTCCTCGTTTTTCAGATAACAGTTCTTTCATCGCATTTTTTGCATCTCTTTCAGCTTGAAGCATTTTCATACCATATTGATAAAGCAGAGAACCCGCTTCAGTTGCAACGACTTTTTTACCGATTCGATCAAAGAGCGGCATCCCAACTTCTGCTTCAAGCAGCCGGATCTGTTGGCTTAATGTAGGCTGTGATATCCCTAATTGCTCAGCAGCTTTTGTGAAATGTAAATGGTCGAATACAGCCATGAAATATGTAATATGACGAGTATCCATTTGTCATCCTTTCATAAATAATAGTTTTTTACTATCATCATAATACGAATTATTGTATTGATCAATGAATGCGGCAGATTTATACTCAAAGTAACTTCAACAAGATGAGAGAGGAAGAAGAGCATTGATGAAAAAAATATTTTATTTAACCGCTTTATTTTTAGCTGCACTAAACTTGCGCCCAATTATTACGTCCGTGGCTTCTATGATGAGTATGATCCAAACAGACCTTGCTGTCAGTGCACTGACAGCAAGTCTTCTAACTACTTTACCGGTCTTGTGCATGGGGGTCTTTGCACCTGTAGCAACTAAACTAAGCCGCCGTTTTGGTTTAGAGAGAACCCTCTTTTTCTCGATTCTTCTCATCACGATCGCTACTGGATTACGTGGGACGAGTCAAACGGTTGCCATCCTTCTCATCACTGCATTTGCAGGAGGAGTTGGAATTAGCTTTGCAGGACCATTGTTGTCTAGTTTTATCAAAAAGTATTTCCCGAAAAACCCGGGGATTGTGAGTGTCTATTCTATTTCGATGACGATTGGTGCAGCACTTGCTTCTGGCTTCACCATTCCGATATATCTTCGCAGTGAGCATAACCTTCCGCTCGCCTTGTCTTGCTGGGCGGTTTTAGGGATCATCGCATTGATCTTATGGCTAGGGCTGGCTCGGAAAAAACAACAGGCTGATCATGCAGTTTTACCGCTAAGGCTACCGCTGCGAAACAAAAAAGCCATTCAATTCACCTTGTTCTTTGGCTTTATGTCCAGTATGTTCTATTCGTTAACAGCATGGATTTCACCCATCGCCCTTAGTTTTGGAAATAGTCCACAGTATGCCGCCATGCTGCTAACGATATTTACACTGATTCAGATTCCGGTGGCACTACTCGTTCCAGGAGTCGTCACTCGCTTAGGAAAACCGAAATTATTTCTGATTTTATGCAGCGTGTCAGAGCTGATCGGCCTTATTTTCCTTCTACTTCCAATGCCTATTTTGCCAGCCGTCATTTTTCTAGGGATTGGGGCAGGTGGATTATTTCCTTTAGCACTTATGCTGCCCATTATTGAGACGCGTACACCGGAGGAGGCTGGTACATGGTCCGCTATGTCGCAGATGGGCGGATACATCATGGGCGGGTTTGGTCCGTTTTTCATTGGCTTGGTTTTCGATCTAAGCGGACATTTTCAAGCTTCCATTGTCGCAATGCTCGTCATTGTCTCATTGATGATTGGTGTTCAGTTATCAATGAAATTAGGTAGAAAAGAGGAAGAAGTGTCGAGTTAAATCATGCTGCTTCACATTTCAATCAAAACGGGGAGGTTTTATTGCTTAAGAAGGGGAGCCTGGGGAGAGATACTGGGTGCTTGTTTATGATGGAACGTAAGGAATGTCTTCATTTTTCGCAGCCGCTTTTATAGCTTTTCTTTATTGAGTTTGCGCAATAATGGAATATTTCACAAAATAATAGAGTCACCTAAAGGAGGCAAGTATTGTCTCTCTTTTGTTGTTTTAGGAGTAAACACCAGTGATACTTTCATTTAACCAGAAATGCTATTGCTTTTTTGCTCGATTAAGAGTTTGATTATAATAGAGACTGTAAAACAGAAGGCGATAGAATAATTCAGTATCATGAGCTCCAGTTATTTTTGCAAGATATGTTCCGAGAAAAATTTGCATAAAAGAACTAGAGGTGAATAATATGACAAGCTATGAGTCGAAAGACATTTTAAAGCAAGCAATCATGAAGACGTACAATCAATACGATGAAGAATTCAATATGATTCCAGAAGAAATGAAAGATGATCGAATAGAGGATGTAAGCCGAACTCCTGCAGAAAATTTGGCCTATCAAGTTGGTTGGACAACCCTGCTGCTTCAATGGGAGCAACACGAAACTGAAGGAAAGGTTGTCCATACGCCAGCAGAAGGTTATAAATGGAATCAGCTTGGCACATTATATTCTCTTTTTAATGAGAAGTATGCCTGCCAATCACTAGTCGCATTAAGAGCTCAGCTCAAACAGAATGTTTTAACTATTTGTGATATGTTGGATCGTATGAGTGAAGAAGAAGTGTTTGAACCTCATCAACGAAAATGGGCGGATGATGCGACAGCAAAGGCTGTTTGGCCAGTTTATAAATTTATTCATGTGAATACCGTTGCTCCTTTTAAAAATTTCCGTACTCAAATTCGTAAATGGAAACGATTAAAACAAGTATGACGTGAAGGATATACGATGTACATATTTCGTTAGAACTAAACTTGATTGTATCATCTTATTTTAGAGAGAACAGGGGGGCGCTGATTCGAGCCCAGTTATTCCTTCTTATCAAAATTACGATCACTCACATGGCTTCTTTACAGGAGCTTTTTTTCTTATTTTTGCGGTTTCTTTTCGGTGTCGGACGATTCACAAAATGATAATATATGTCATTATAGGGAAAATAGAGGGAGGGGTAAGGACGGATGGAGAAAGTGCTTTCTTCTCACGTCGGCTTGAAAATCAATGAATGGTATTATCATATTCAAAGATTTAACGTACCGGACGCCGAGGCATATAAAGAAGAAATCAAATCAATGCTTGATCATATGGAAGAGAATCAGGATTTATTATTGTATTTCTCACTTATGGAGTTCAGACATAAATTAATGCTTGATTACTTGAATCCTTTAGAAAATGGAAAAGAGCGGGCGAACTTTAGGGAACTCGCAATGAAGATCAAAAGGGATCAAGAGAAATTAACAGGATTGCTCGAGTATTACTTCAATTTTTTCTACGGCATGTACGAATTTGAAAACTACGAATACCTCAATGCGATTACCTTCTATAAGCGGGCAGAAAAAAAGCTGTCTCTTGTCAGCGACGATATTGAACGTGCCGAGTTCAATTACAAGATGGCAGAAATCTATTACCACATGAAACAAACCCATATGTCGATGCACCATATCGCACAGGCAATAGAATGTTATCGAGAAAAAGATACATACACAGTAAGAGAAATCCAATGTTCTTTTGTCATTGGATTAAACTATATAGATATGGGCTGCCCCGAAAAAGCAATACCCCATTTTCAACACGCACTAGAAAAAGCCGCCGACAACTCAACAAAACGATTAAAAGGATCAGCACTTTATAATTTAGGGTTGAGTTATTTTCATAACAATGATCTTTCAACTGCAATTAAATATTTTAATGAATCTATTCATTCGTTTAAAGAACAGGGATATGAGCATTTAAATAAAATTCTTGATCCGCTGGTCATGTTGACAAAATCATATTTTAAAAATGATCAGAGAGATTTAGGTTTATATGCATTAAACTATGGACTTGAATTAGCTGAAAAATTAAAGGATGATATTTTTATCAATACATTCGTTATGTTGAGATCACTTTATATTGATAACAATGAAAATCGTATAAAAGAGTCAATGGCTTATTTGGAATCAAAGTCTTTTTTTGCAAATCTTGAAGATTTAGCGAAAGATGCAGTGAAGCATTATAATAAAGCAGGAGATATAGAACGCTCAAACGAATTTTATGAGAAGATTCTATATTTCCAACACCAAATTAAAAGGGGAGACTGTCTTTATGAAATTTAAGTCAGTAGCAACCGTATTAATAATTGTCAGTGTGTTAGGTGCTTTTAGTTATGTTTCATCAAACGATATCCATAATGAAGCCCAAAGAGGACATACATCAAGTATCGGTTATTTTGCTTAAACTTAAAAAGCCTGTTCAATGGCTTTTTTTATTTAATTGTCGCTTTTCTCAATGTTAAGTCTTCAGAAAAAGCAACTAGGCGGACAATGTCCGTTCTTTTTTGTTTTAAAAGATTGAAATCTTGTTATGTTTTTCCATCATACATTCAATTATTTTTAATCACCTGCTGTATTATATTTTAAAGGATGTTACCGTTGTATGTAAGGAATGATTGGCCAATCTTCCAATAAGAGTTGGAGGGAAATCATGAATTGCAAAATTGAAATATTAAGCAATATGAAGATGGTGTATATGAGAAATATAGGACCATATGGAAGCAAAAAGAATATAGAGATGATGAAGCATTTTAAAAAATGGATCAACCAACATCAATTAAATGATGAATTAAAGAAACATGGCATATACGGTGTTCCTCAAGATGATCCTGCAAGGACTTTACCTGAAAAATGCAGATATGACCTCATGATCATGACAAATAGAGATTTCTCTAATGATCAAATGGTTCAGACTGGTCATTTTGAAGGGGGAAAGTATGCTGTTTTTACAATGAGGCATACATCTGAAAAAGTGAATTTGTTTTGGAGTCAATTACCTGACTATATTCAGAACAATCAATTGAACATGCGTCAGGCACCTACTATAGAGCGATATAGAGAAGAGGAAGGCGAAGATAAGGTGTGTGAATTCTTACTGCCTATCTTTTAGACAATTTATCGAACGTCAATGAAAACAGACCTTTATGGTCTGTTTTTATGGTTAAATCATCTAGGACTCGTTGCTTCAAATGCTATACTAAGGCTAAACTATAAATGAAGGGTCATGATAGGAGGAGCATTGTGTGATATTCATCATAGGCATTGTCATTGCTTTTATGATTGCTATTTTAGGTTTTACTGTTTTCGTAGAAGTAGGAAATGGACTGGGGACGGCTCTCAGCATCATCGGAGGACTGGTCATTTTATTCATAGCCGGTAGATTACAAAGACGAAAAGAACAGAATGATCCCAACATATTATTAGATAAGATGATGATGTTTTTTCACGAAGATGGATTTCAGGCATCTGCATATATCTTTTCAGAGCAAGTTGATAAGGGATTTGCGATTGATGATGAGTTAGAGAAAATGCGCTTTATTGAACATCAACCTGGCGGGTCATCTAGAAAATATAGATTTGCAGTCACTGAGCTTTCCTTGAAAGATTTGAAACAAGTTGAGATATTAGAAGATGGTGTGCCGATTGATTATTCAGCTGAGAGTGATGATAAAGAAGAGGTCTCGACGCTTGAATTAAGGTTAACAATGAATGACCAAGAATCATCCACGATTACAATCAACTTCCTGCAATTTGATGTGCCTGTTCGTAAGAGCAATGCTCAATACTTAACTGAACGGGAAAATTTGCAGGAGATTTATCATGATATTGATGCAATGATGAAATCTGCGGATGAAATTGAATATCATCGCTCATAGAGAAGAAATCACAGTTTGATGTGGTTTCTTTTTTTTATGTGTACCCAAGAAAAGCTGGTCCGGTCATTGTAGTTGAATGTTTTTCTCAAAAATGAATAAAGATAGACTAGACGCGAAAGCGAACATGGAGATAGAAAGAACTCTCATGTGATGAGGAGGAAAAATAAATGAAAAAGCTTTGCAGGGAAGTTTGGATCGAAGTCAACCTTGACGCGATTAAAAGAAATATCGGGGCCATTCAAGCGCATATTCCGAGGAAAAGTAAGATCATGGCTGTCGTGAAGGCGAATGCTTATGGACACGGTTCAGTGGAGGTAGCGCGGCAGGCACTGGAAAGCGGTGCGACGGAGCTCGCAGTTGCTAGTTTGGAGGAAGGCATTGTATTGCGAAGAGCAAAAATTGAAGCGCCGATTTTGGTTCTTGGATTTACCCCGCTAGATTGTGTGAAAAGGGCTGCGGCCTGGAGAATTGACCTCTCCGGCCTTCGAGAAGACTGGATTGTTGAAGCAAATGAGATCTTAGCGGAAGAAGATAGTCAGCGCCGGCTTGGGATTCATGTCAATGTCGACACAGGGATGGGGCGATTAGGTGTACGAACGAAGGAAGAGCTGTTAGGAGTGGTGGAAGCACTTGAAAAGAGTGGAAATCTTAGATGGGACGGGATTTTTACTCATTTCTCCACAGCAGATGAGCCTGACCCTGATTTCACGCTGCTGCAGCACAGTATTTTTATTGATTTTCTTCGGTTTTTGAAAAAACAAGGAATTAAGCTGCCGACCGTACATATGAACAATACAGCGGCTGCTATCGCGTTCCCTGAATTTAGCGCCGATATGATTCGGCTGGGCATCGGGCTATATGGGCTGTATCCCTCGCAATACATTGAAAGCTTAGACGCTGTTCAGCTAGAGCCCGCTCTCAGTTTAAAAGCAAGGATTGCGTTCGTAAAGGAAATGGTGACAGAGCCAAGGACCGTCAGCTATGGTGCAACTTATGTAGCAAAACCTGATGAAATCATTGCCACCATACCGATCGGTTACGCAGATGGGTACTCACGCGCCTTATCAAATCGAGGGTTCATGCTTTTCCGCGGAAAACGAATGCCGATTGCTGGCCGAGTCACAATGGATATGACGATGATCAGTTTAGGAGAAATGAAAGCAAAGCAAGGCGAGGAAGTGGTCATTTACGGCCGTCAAAAGGACGGAGAAATTTCTGTCGATGAAATCGCCGAAATGCTCAATACGATCAACTACGAAGTCATCGCCACCTTAAGCCGCCGCGTCCCAAGGTTTTATCGTCGAGGCGGGAAGATTATTAAAATATCGACGCCGGTGATGTATGTGTGAGGGGAAATAGAGGGAAATGCTTATTATGATAAAAATTAAATTTTATTACAAATATGTCGATAAAAGGAGGGAAATTCAAGATATGGGGGAAAGAAACGATGAAAAAAGGATTATTGTTAGTGCTTTTGACCATTTTTATGATGGTTACAATTCATCCGTTAAAAGCTCATGCAGCAGAGACAAATGGCTGGACGAAGCGAGCGGACTTACCAGAAGAGAGACTTCATTCTAGTTCCGCAGTAGTAGATGGAAAGATTTTTGTTTTTGGGGGAAGTAGTGAAAAATCACATAGTAATAAAAATACCTACATGTATGATCCTCACAAAAATGAGTGGATCTCAAAAGCTGATATGCCAAGAGAAAGAACAGATAGCGCGGCAGTGGCGATAGGTAAAAAAGTATATGTCATTGGAGGAGCATATCAAGATAGCACAAAAACGATTGATATTTATGATACAGAATCCGATACATGGTCGGAAAAACCAATCCTAATACCAACTTTTGCTGTGACAAATGGAGATATTATTGCGACTGGAGAAAACGGAAAAATTTATATTCTTGCAACGAGTAAAAGTCCTCATCAAGAACATAATTTTTACAGTTATGATACAAAAACGGATAAATGGCAACAATTAAAAATGTTTCCTCAGAGTTTTACTGGGATGTCTATGTCAGAAGTCATTAATAATAAAATTTATGCTACAGGCGGATATAGAGGAACCCAAAATACCCAAATATATGAATATAACATTGAAACAAATCAGTGGGTACGAACAAAATCAAAGTTGGAGTTTTATCAAGTAGGAGCAGCGTTTACAACATATCAGGGAAAATTATTTATGGTAGGCGGTCAGCATAGCGTTGACAGATCCAGCCCAATATTACCATATACACAGTATTATGATGTGAATTCTAATTCTGTAAAAAAAAGTATAAATGAATTGCCTGAAGCTAGAGTTGGATCAAGTGCTGTAACACTTGATGGGATGATATATATCATAGGTGGAAGGAATTTCAAAGAATATTATAATTTTAAATACGTTAAAAGCAACTTCAAATCAGTAATCTCTATCTCATTAAAAGACTTGCAAATTGCTGAAGGTGAAACAAAGCCAGACGATGGTTCAGCAGAAGAACCGAAAGATCAGGACGGAACAAAGCCTGATGACGGAACAACAGAAGAACCGAAAGATCAGGACGGAACAAAGCCTGATGACGGAACAACAGAAGAACCGAAAGATCAGGACGGGACAAAGCCAGGTGATGGTACAACAGAAGAACCAAAAGATCAAGATGGAACAAAACCAGATGATGGAACAAGCGAAGAACCGAAAGATCAAGACGGAACAAAACCTGGTGAAGAAGCAACAAAAGGTATACTTTCAATTACCATGATAAACGGACTGCAAAAGGATTATTTGCTATCAACGAAAGAAATCAACGATTTTCTTAACTGGTATAAAGAAAGAAGCTTTGGAATTGGTATGAACTTCTATGAAATCAATGATGAACACAATAAAGGTCCTTTCGCAAGTAAGAAGGATTATGTGGTGTATCCAAATATCTTAATGTTTGATATCAAGCAATACTGATATCATAAAACGATAGAGCTGCTGATTATAGATCAGCAGCTTTTGTTTTTATAGGATTGTTAAAATTAGGATTAACGTCATGAGAAAAATGCGATATTTTTTTAAAAATCTGCTAAACATCCTATAACAACATCCGATAATAGAATTGTCAGGGTTGATAAGCCCTAGAATAAAGGACTTTTTTCAGACAAGGACGTCTGTCAGGTCCCACATACATGGAGGTAATAGGAAATGAGAATTAACCACAATATCGCAGCACTTAACACATTGAACCGTTTGTCTGCAAACAACGGTGCGAGCCAAAAGAACATGGAGAAGCTTTCTTCTGGTCTTAAAATTAACCGTGCAGGAGATGACGCAGCTGGTCTTGCAATCTCTGAGAAAATGCGTGGACAAATCCGCGGATTAGAAATGGCTTCTAAAAACGCACAAGACGGTATCTCTCTTATTCAAACAGCTGAAGGTGCATTGACTGAAACTCATGCAATCCTTCAACGTATGCGTGAACTAACTGTTCAAGCAGGTAACACTGGAACTCAGCAAACTGAAGATTTAACAGCTATTAAAGATGAAATGGATGCATTAATCGAAGAGATTGATGGCATTTCTAACCGTACAGAATTTAACGGTAAAAAATTACTAACTGGAGAATATGCAGTTAATACAACTACTCCTGCAGACCAAAAGGATTTAATCTTCCAAATTGGTGCGAATGCTACGCAACAAATTAAAGTTAACATTGAAGCAATGTCTGCTGATGCTCTAGGAACAAGTGATACTTTAAATGTTTCTTCTTTAGATGTAACTAAATTTGCTACTAATGCACCTGATGTAGCAGCTGATGGTTACGATGCACAATTGAAAATTGTTGACGATGCAATCAATAAAGTTTCATCTCAACGTGCTAAACTTGGTGCAGTACAAAACCGTCTAGAGCACACAATCAACAACCTGGGTGCTTCTGGTGAAAACTTAACAGCTGCTGAGTCTCGTATCCGTGATGTTGACATGGCGAAAGAAATGAGTGAGTTCACAAAGAACAACATTCTTTCTCAAGCTTCTCAAGCAATGCTTGCACAAGCGAACCAACAGCCACAAAACGTACTTCAATTACTACGTTAATGAAGAGCCCCTTTTATGGGGCTTTTTTTTATGCTGTTTTTTTCTTCGCATTTTCTCCAGTCTTATGATTCTTAATTCCCTCTGATAAATCATGAAAAATGACCTTTAAATTTGGCATACTCTAGCGAAACGATCATAATAAATAAGACTTATTCCTTATTTATTCCTTTTTTGTTAAACAAATTCCATAAAGGTTCGATAAATGGATTGTAAGGCTTACAAAAAAATTCTAATTTAGAACTTTTGGACAAGGATGTTCAATTGGTTCAAACACATGGAGGTAATAGGAAATGAGAATTAACCACAATATCGCAGCACTTAACACACTGAACCGTTTGTCTGCAAACAATGGAGCAGGGCAAAAGAACATGGAGAAGCTTTCTTCTGGTCTTCGCATCAACCGTGCAGGAGATGACGCAGCAGGTCTAGCAATCTCTGAAAAAATGCGTGGACAAATCCGCGGATTAGAAATGGCATCTAAAAACGCACAAGATGGTATCTCTCTTATTCAAACAGCTGAAGGTGCATTAACAGAAACACATGCGATTCTTCAACGTATGCGTGAACT
The DNA here is from genome assembly GCF_049896565.1 of Bacillus sp. DWP3-1. NCBI lineage: Bacteria > Bacillati > Bacillota > Bacilli > Caryophanales > Bacillaceae > Bacillus > Bacillus sp. DWP3-1. The sequence continues at coordinate 24,868 of NZ_JAFCUN010000011.1, read as the reverse complement.
AACTGTTCAAGCGGGTAACGTTGGTACTCAACAAACAGAAGATTTAACAGCGATTCAAGAAGAACTCACTGCTTTGGTGGATGAAATTGATGGGATTTCACAGCGTACAGCATTTAACGGAAAGAATCTGTTGGATGGTAGCGTAGAAGATGGATTCCAATTTCAAATTGGCGCAAACATTGAGCAAAATATCAACGTACAGATCGGCAAAATGGACGCTGAAACCTTGACTGTCAAAGATATTAAAGTGAATGAAGATGGTTTTGACTTTGACGTCGAAGTAGCAAAAATTGATGAAGCAATCGGCGCAGTATCTAAACAACGTTCAGCACTTGGTGCAGTACAAAACCGTCTAGAGCACACAATCAACAACCTTGGTGCTTCTGCTGAAAACTTAACAGCCGCTGAGTCTCGTATTCGTGACGTGGACATGGCGAAAGAAATGAGTGAGTTCACAAAGAACAACATTCTTTCTCAAGCGTCTCAAGCGATGCTAGCACAAGCAAACCAACAGCCGCAAAACGTACTTCAATTATTACGTTAATGAAAAAGCCCCATGAAGGGGCTTTTTTTTGTTTCAATCTAATGAAAGCAGGTGCTGCAGGAACCGCTTCATGGAAAAAAGCTCGATTGCCTTCATCATCCTCTTTATCCCACTGACTCCACCATTCAGCAGTTTCTCCAGAGGCGTTGGATTGAATCATGTCATGCAGCTGTTCTAAGTTGAGGATGTCTCTCGGTTCTGTTAAGAAAGAATGCATCCGGTGATACGCTTCAAGACGTTCAGGCTGTTTTGTGACAATGGCGTATTGCACGTAGCGATTTAAAAATCCTTGTACGAACGTCAAGTGGGGAATGGCTGTTTCTCCTTTTAACTCGACGCCGTTCCACGCCAGATCAGCAATCGCGCAAAGCCACCAGCCAAGTTCATTCGCGTGCTGCATTTTTTGTAATGTGTCCTTTTCAAAAGATAGCTGCTTCTTTTTTTGTGCTTGTTTGAGCATACGCTCAAGAATTTGTGCTTCGAGCGCGGCCTTTGTCATTCCTTGCCCATGAATAGGATCTGACGTACACAAGGCAGCGCCCATCACCAATAATTCACTTGGCCAATCGTGCATTTGTTCATAGTGATGTTTCACGCAAGAAGGGACTCTAAATCCTTTTGGTTTTGTATAGGGCGTTAAATGGGTGATGGCTTTCTGCTCAAGTGAGGAAATGACCTTACAAACGCAGCAAACACTTGAAAGCTCATTACAAGGAATTTCCTCCAATATACATACATTACTTGAAAGTATGGACCACATGAAAGGTTCTTCATCGGAACAGGCTTTACTTGTAACAGAGTTTAGCGAAATTGTGGAACGATTGACGATCGTAAGTAAAGAAATGAAAGAATTCATGCAGCATGTGATGTCAACGTAAAAAACGAATCCAAGAGGGATTCGTTTTTTTGATGCGCTATTTTCTCTTGTTCTGATCAAAGCGATAATCATACGTGTCGCCCTTCACCACATTTAAAAACTCATGTCCAATTTGAACAAGCTGTCCGTTTTTCCATTTGATGAGAGGGTCTTTGTCAGGGTATTTCCAGTAAATCGTCTTCTTACGGTGGGTCAGTTTGTTTTCAATTTCTGCTCTAACTGCGTTTTCCTTTAGCTTTCCTCCGCTATGCTGATAGGTGTTGATGATGTACATTCCGTCAGGTGATGACATCGAGCGGATGAATGTTCCGTGAGACACGCCTTGAAGAGAGAAGCATTTCCAATAAATAATGCCAGCGAAGCTAAAGAGTAAGATGATAAGGATGAGGGTGGTTTTCTTTTTTAACATGAAAAATTCCTCCAGATGTAAATCACAATATTTCTAATTTATGAGAGAGAATACAAAAAGATTCATATAGTCCAAAAGTTCTATTCATTTCAATTATCGGTCATTTTTTCTCAAAATTCAACAGAAAGCCGTAAATGTAAGGAAAATTTAAGGAAGAATTCAAGTGGTGTATTTGATTCGAAACCTCTTTACAAAAGAATAAGGGATCAGTAGACTTATGCTCATATAGAGAAATGGGGCAGATGACATGAGACAAATCATCGATACGTATCAAAGTTATGAAGAGCTTTCCGCTCATGAAAGAATAGGAATTGATTATCGAATTCTTCACGAGCGGAAAGGTGACCAGCTTCTGGTTTTGTCGCCTCATGCCGGAGGAATTGAATCCGGCGTGAGTGAGCTCATTCATGAAATATCTAGTGATTATTCTATGTATCTATTTGAAGGCCTTAAAGTAAAAGGCAATCATGTTCTTCATATTACAAGTACACGTTTTGATGAGCCGGTTTGCCTTTCACAGGTGCATACCCATCATTATACGTTTGCACTCCATGGTTACGGAGAAACAGAGGTGCTTCAAACGTTAGTGGGAGGTACGGACAGAGAAAGAGCGGCAGAAACTGTGAAACGTCTAACGCTAAATGGCTTTCACGCATTGCTGCTATCTGAATCTGATCGTTTTTCTGGAACACATCCTGATAATATTAATAACCAATGTCTGACGGGAAAAAGTGTACAACTTGAAATCAGTCAGGCGCAAAGAAGAGCATTTTTTCAAGACTTTAGGCGTCGCTATCGGCGTGATACACAAACTGAACAATTTTACCGGTACACAAATGTACTCAAACAAGTATTAGCCCTTTATGAATAAACTTTTATCGTTTTATGTCCGAGTATTTACGTTTGATAAACGGCTTCTTTTTCTGCGACCCTTTCTGCTTTCATTAAGTAAGACGTAAACTCCTGTTGAAAGCGAATGCCTGCTTTTCGCTGTTCGAATAAGGCAAGCCGCTTTTCAGCAAAAGCTCTGGTGACGTGAAACGTTTGAGCAATATGCAAAATGGCTTGCTGCCGAAGGGTTGGAAGCTTCATTTGCAGCAGCATAAAGGTTGGAACACAAAAGTGATACATGAATTGTTTTGCCTGAAACTCCTGCAGTTCTCGAAAAAGTTTGTTCATTTTGAAATGATTGCCTGTATGCTTTAGCACATGACAAAGCTCGTGGGCAAAATCCTGCCATTGTTCTTCAGGTGATAGGGATCTGTTTAATATAATACTGTAAAGACCTTGATGTTGGATCATCATGCTGCCAGTCTCCTCGTAGTGGACCCATACATGAAATTCAGAAGCGATCCTTTGCATCTCTCTATAAGCAGGACCGCTTATTTGTAATTGAGCATATAACCGCTTAATATCTTCTTCTAAATGGGTTAAAAAACCAGTCATTTAAAAAACCTCCATACAAACGTATGTTCTATTTTTAGCGTAAAAGAAAAGTCCATATAGGACTAAATAGCTAATTGAGCTATTACTTACTTTTTATATCGGCTTATTTTTAACAATTTTAACATAAATTCAAGGAAAAATGGAAGTAATTCCTGTTTTTTTCTGTATTTTTGCACTTTCCACTACTAAAAAGAGTGATTGAATTCAAATTTTACCATAGTCTTCTCATGAAAACAAACAAGTATTGTCTTACGAACGCCACCGATTGATGAGAAAGATCAATTCAATCTAGCAAAAGGGAGTGCAGAACATGGTACAAATTTATCAAGATTTTATTCCAGTTGGAAACGGAAACCGCCCAGGATATGCGATGACACCGGAGTATGTGACGGTGCATAACACAGCAAACACGTCAAAGGGAGCGGATGCGAAAAGTCATGCGGCCTATGTAAAACGCCCAGCGACAGAGGTGAGCTGGCATTTTACAGTGGATGATCATGAAATATTTCAGCATCTGCCGTTAAATGAAAATGGCTGGCATGCAGGGGATGGACATGGGAATGGTAACCGGAAGTCGATCGGAATTGAAATTTGTGAGAATGAAGATGGAAATTTTCAGCAAGCGGTCAAACATGCACAATGGCTTATTCAAAAGCTATTAAAAGAACATCACATTCCGCTAGCAAACGTGGTCACACATCAGTACTGGTCTGGAAAAGCATGTCCACGCCAGCTTCTTTCTACATGGGATGAATTTAAAAAAGGGATTGAAACGGCAGAAGATCCGGAGCCGGTCATCACGTATGTCGTTAAAAGCGGAGATACGTTAACGAGTATTGCGAAAGCTCATGGGGTCACAGTTCAAGATTTACAGAAGTGGAATGACATTAGTGATCCGAATAAGATTCAAATTGGACAGGTTCTCAAAATTTATCGTAACGATGCAAAGAGCATGTATGAGCTGCCAGATGGGGTTTTAAAGGTGACGTCTCCATTGACAAAGGGAGAGCACGTACGCCTCGTTCAACAAGCGCTTGCTGCTGTTTATTTTTATCCTGATAAAGCAGCTGCAAATAAAGGGATCGACGGAGTTTTCGGAGAAAAAACGGCGAACGCCGTAGCGCGTTTTCAGCTGATGAATGGTCTGCCAAGTGATGGGGTATACGGCCCTAAAACGAAGGAAAAGCTTCTGGAGCTGTTAAATAAGTGAGTGTTTCTGTTTGTATGATTGGATGACTGTTTCACTTTGTTCATTTAATCGACGAATATAAGGCGACGACTTATATTCAGCAAACTGAACATATCTCAATTGTTTGATTTTCTTTTTCATTTATTGGCACCTCAATTGTTGCAGCGTATAGATTATTGTATGCAAGTTTATGTAAAAAAGGAAACAGGACGCGGATTTTGTTCCGCGTCCTTTAGTGTAATCAAGCCCTTTTATTTTTATACTCATCCAAGAGCTGTTCATTCTTTTTGAAAATACGCTCTGTATGGGGGCTTACTTTGTAATCCGCCATACTGATATGGTGCTTTTTCTTTAAAATCTTAAAAGGGTTTTTCTTGCGATTGTTGTTATTCCCTTGAAGTGCGTGGTCCATCTTCATCACCTTCCTCTTCGTCAGGCAAGATTAGGTCATAAATTGTTGTAAGTGACGTCATTAATAAATAGTCGAACTCAGTGACAATCTCATCAGAGGTGAGCTTAATGACAAAGTGATCATCTGCTACGGAAAACGGGATGAGCACCAATTTGCCGAAATCATCGTAATAGACTTCCTGCCTGTCAAGCTTCGCCTGAATAAGAGCTCGCTGGTCAAGTGTCCGCAGCAGGTCATCTTTTTGTTCCTGCGTATCGTATGGACAAAGAACCGCTTGAATATTCATCTTGTCGGCAAAAGAATAAATGAGCCGTTCAATTCCCTCTATATATGCCTCTACACTTCCATAATATACATGGATCGGTTCGTTTTTCAATAGGTATTGGTACGTTTTTAGTTTGTTGAGGTAAGAATGAAGTAGATCGTTATTTTGTTCTAGGAGTTGGTGGGTGTCGGTTTCCAGTTCGTGATTTCCGAGTTTTTTAATATAGGAGCTGAGAAAGATGAATGCATCGGTTAATGCAAAAAAAACAGCAATAATCAAGTAGTGCATCCAATCGGTGAAGATTGAAGAAGGGTCATTTGTCCAGTACACAACAGCACCAGCTACATAAATCCAATACCACGTTTTTCGAATGGCAAACATCTTTTCTTTTACTTTTTGTTCAAAACGCCATACGGCAAATACATATACAGCAAGGGCACCTAGCAATAACCACACGGTCAATTGAAAAAATAGTAGCATGTTCTTCTCTCCCATAGACAGATGGATACTTATTTATTTCTATGGATATGATTGGAAACCCTGCTTCATGAAAAAATGGCTTGTAGGAACAAGGTGTTGAAGTGTGCGGGCAAATAAAAAAAGACCTGTCAGACAGGTCTTTGATATTAGATAATCGCATTTAACACAAAGTATATAAGAGCCCCTAGAGTTCCTGAAATCGGTAATGTGATCACCCAAGTGACAAGCATGCGTTTTGCCGTACCCCAGTTTACTCCTTTTACTCTGTGTGCAGAACCTACACCTAGAATAGAAGATGAGATCACGTGAGTGGTACTAACAGGTAAGTGAATAAATGTCGCACCGAAGATAATCGCTGCACCCGTTAAATCGGCAGATACTCCGTTTACTGGACGAATTTTCATAATTTTACCGCCGACTGTTTTAATAATCTTCCAGCCGCCAATAGAAGTACCTAGTCCCATTGCAAGCGCACAAGAGAATTGTACCCAGAATGGAATGTCGTCTGTTGTATGCAAATTACCTGCAATTAAAGCCATCGTAATAATTCCCATCGCTTTTTGCGCATCGTTTGTTCCGTGGGTATACGATTGCAGTGCAGCAGTTAAAATTTGAACACGTCGGAATTGTTTATTTGTTTTTGCGAGATTGTTGTTTCTGAATACAAATTTGATAATGGTATACACGATATATCCCAATACGAAAGCTAGGATAGGTGAAAGCAATAGTGCTTGAATGATTTTAATGAATCCCGAATAGTTTAAAGCGCCAAAACCAGCAGAGGCAATAACAGCTCCTGCAATTGATCCGATCAGTGCATGTGAAGAACTACTCGGAATCCCGTAATACCAAGTAAGCAAGTTCCAAGTAATGGCCGCAATTAAAGCAGCCAAAATGACAACAGAACCGTTTTGAAGTGTAAAAGGATCTGCGATGTCTTTTGTGATGGACTTTGCCACACCTGTAAATGTCATTGCTCCTAAGAAGTTCATGAACGCTGCCATAATAATAGCATGTCTAGGCTTTAACGCCTTTGTTGAAACCGAAGTGGCAATGGCATTTGCTGTATCGTGAAATCCGTTGATGAAATCAAAAGCAAGTGCACAAATGACAATAAATATGGTAAGGATGAGTAATGTGTCCATGTTTAACTAACCCCGTTACGCATTCTTCATAATGATTGTTTCTAGATTGTTGGCAACACTTTGACAGGAATCAGCGATTTCTTCAAGTGTTTCGTAAATTTCTTTGTATTGAATGACCTTGATTGGATCAGTTTCTTTTCCAAACAAGTTCTTTAGTGATTTACGATAAAGATTGTCACAATTATGCTCGATCTCTTTGATTTTGATTGCGTGTGGTTGAATATCTTTTAAGCGATTTTCAGCCAGTAAATCAATTGTAATTAAAATTTCCTTTGCACATTCTCTGATGTAGTGGCTGAATTTGTCGATATGTTCGTCAGAGCTTGTCATTGAATAAATTTCCATTGTCGCTGAAAAATGCTCAATTCCATCTAAAACATCGTCGAGGCTATTCGTCAATTGAAGAATGTCTTCACGTTCAATCGGTGTAATAAAGGCTTTGTTCAGCTCTTTAATCATAGTATGAACATGATTATCACCTTTTGTCTCATATTCCTTCAATGTGTCAGAAAATTCTTTCAGAGTGGTTTGATTTGTTACTTTATAGCTAACAAAATACTCAGCAGTTTCATCTAAATTTTTAGCAATTTCCGTTAACAAGACGGAAAACTTGTCTTTTTTCCTTTTTAACATGTAAAAACCCTCCATTGTATAAATGAGACAATGCACACATCAAATAATTATATATTCTTTTGTCGAAAAAAAACAGGTGTAGTCGAAAATTTCTTCACTTTTTCTATTTGATCTTATTCTGACCTAAAGATGTGTTCTCAACACACCTTTTTCAGAAAGGAGAAAAGAAATGAAAAAAGCGGTCCATTTTTGGCGCCGCTTAAAGCTTAAGAAGCTGAATAAACAAGTTTAAATCGCTCGCAAACAAGGAGCATGTCTTCTTTAAATTCTAATCCGTACGGTTTGAGTGCTTCTGTAAAAAATTCTTGATGGGCTCTGTACCAATAGTTATATGAAAGATCGCCTTCACCTTCTGCTTGTGCAAATGATTCTGGAACCTCATTCATTGGCATGACATCTACATGCGTGATCTCTATGATGGCTTTTGGTTCGTCATGGCTGTCCAAAATGACCGCATATTGTCCTGCCTTTGGAAGCGGCTCCTGTTCCTTTTCGTAAAAAAGGTGTCCAGAACAAGTCGCTGTTTTTTTCCCTCGCAGAACAAGGTCAAGCAAATGATCTGGGTCTGCTCCAAATGCCCAAGCGGAAACAGACGCGTCAATTGGTGCACTTTCTGATTTTTCTTCCCAATATGTTTCCCAAAATAAGGTGCTTTTCTGATTCATCATTCTTCCCCCTTTGTGATGTGTTTATTATACCGTGAAATCAAATACATGGAAGTATAGTGTCTTTATCCCTACTGAGTAAGTATGTCATATGTTTTGAAAATCCGCTTTATATTTGATGAATATAGGATGATAGAATGAAAATTTTAGAAATTTTAGAATAATCTATTGTATTCTGGTCAAGAAGTCGGTATGGTCAAAGTAAGAATATGGAAGGGGTGTTGTGTATGAAACGCATTTCTTTAACTATTTTGTCCATATGTCTGCTGGTTTTCTCGTTTTTTCTGCCTGTCAGTCAGGTCACTGCAACCGAAACTCATGGGAATAAAGTAGCTGTTGGGAAAGATGGCATGGTGGCTACTGCCCACCCGCTCGCATCAGAAGTGGGGGCAGATGTTTTAAAGAAAGGTGGAAACGCTGTTGACGCTGCTGTTGCCATCCAGTACGCACTGAATGTGACAGAGCCAATGATGTCTGGAATTGGCGGCGGAGGATTTATGATGGTTTATGATGGGAAGACTAAAGAAACATCCATCATCAATAGTCGAGAAAGAGCACCACAAGGCGCAACACCAGACATGTTTTTAACAGATGAGGGGAAAGTCATCCCGTTCGCTGAGCGATCCACACACGGTAATGCTGTTGGTGTTCCAGGGACTGTAAAAGGTCTTGAGGCGGCATTAGATAAGTGGGGGACCCGCTCGATGAAGGAATTGATTAAGCCTTCCATTCAGCTTGCAGAGGATGGATTTGAAATCGATTCTGTCCTGGCAAAAGCCATTGATGATCATCAAGGAAAATTGAAAAAAACGGCCGCAGCGCCAATCTTTCTTCCAGATGATCAGCCGCTCAAAGAAGGGGACCTCCTAGTTCAGCCAGGTCTTGCAAAAACATTTAAGCTCATTGCGAAAAAAGGAAGCAAAGCATTTTATGAAGGAAAAGTAGCAAAGGCACTTGCAAATACAGTCCAAGATTTTGGCGGAACGATGACAACTGATGACATTGATCGTTATGAGGTCAAGACTGACAAGCCTATCTGGGGAGACTATAAAGGATATCAGCTTGCAAGTATGCCTCCACCAAGCTCAGGCGGGGTGTTTATGCTGCAAATGCTCAAAATACTTGATCACTTTAACCTATCTCAATATGACCCCAAATCATTCGAAAAATATCAGCTGCTTGCTGAAACGATGCATCTCTCCTATGCTGACCGTGCTGCATATGCCGGCGACCCCGAATTCGTAGATGTTCCACTAAAAGGACTATTAGACGATGATTACATTTCAGAAAGAGCCTCTCTTATTGAATTAGATCAAATGAATCGTAACCCGAAAGAAGGAGATCCATGGGCGTATGAGGATGAAAAAACCCCATCCCCTATTGTCCCGCAGCCAGAAGATAAAACCATTGGTGAGACCACACATTTTACTGTTGCCGATCAGTGGGGAAATGTTGTGTCATTCACAACAACCATTGAACAGTTATTTGGTACAGGGATTCTCGTCCCGGAATATGGATTTTTCTTAAACAATGAACTAACAGATTTTGATGCAAGACCTGGCGGAGCAAATGAAGTTCAGCCGAATAAACGTCCATTATCCAGTATGACACCGACCATCATATTTAAAGATAACGAGCCTGTCATGACAGTAGGTTCACCGGGAGGAACGACCATCATTGCTTCTGTTTCACAAACCATATTGAATTTGCTTGAATATGACATGGAGCTTCAGGATGCAGTTGAAGAACCAAGGATTTATACAAACAGCCCAACTTCTTATCGTTATGAAGTAGGTGTCCCTCTCGATGTGAGAACAAAGCTTAATGATATGGGGCATCGTTTTGGCAGCTCGCCTATTGATATAGGAAATGTTCAAGCTCTACTCATTGATCGAAAAGCAGGAACCTTTACTGGAGTGGCTGACTCCTCGAGAAACGGGACTGCTGTTGGCGTCAATTTAAAACTCTCTGCCGATTAAGAACATTTCCCGGGAAAAGAAGCGCCTCTTGAGGATGGCGTTTCTTTTTTGTCTAAATATAAGGAAAACAGAGTAGAAAACTGAGAATAGTTTGAATCATACATAGCTGATCAGACAACCGAAGGCTCTTGGCCATTTGAAGTACAGGACTGTGATGTATTTCAATGGCTAAGGGCCTTTTTTGCGTATGAATGACAAGGTTGTTGCTGACATCAAAGAGCAAGTACATGAGCTTTTAGAGAGAGGAAGTCACATTTAATAAGAAGTAGAGCAGATTTGAAGAAAGATGAAGCAAAGACTGCATCTTTTTTTATAAAATTTTTCTTAGGAACATTGACTTATAATTTCGAATATTATAATATCTTTACAAAGGTAACAACGTTGAACATTTTTTGGGATGTGTAATTGTAAGCGCTTTATATAAGGTTCTATTCCAAAATGTTCTTTCTTTTTGTTACATGTGTTCATATTTATGCCAAATGAAAGGGGTGGTTGTTTGAACAACTTGTTTGAGTTAGATGAACAGCTGATCAAGCTGCAGTACGATGCATCTTCGAGAGAGGAGGTGACCACATATTTAGCAGAACGATTAGAAGCGGGAGGATACATTAAATCGAGCTTTTTACCTGCCGTGCTTGAAAGAGAAAAAACATATCCTACAGGCCTTCCACTTGCGACCTTTGGGGTAGCGATTCCACATACAGATCCTGAGCATGTGAACAAACCTGCGATTAGTGTAGCCACTTTAAAGGAACCTGTTATGTTTCACAAGATGGGGAGCCCTGATGAAACTGTGCTAGCCAAAATTGTGTTCGTCCTAGCAATCTCTGAACCTAGTAAGCAGCTCGTGATGTTAGAGAAGCTCATGACACTTTTTAGAAAAGAAGAAGTGATGACGAGGCTGTCTCACATGACATCGTATGAAGAAGCGGTTGACGTGCTTGAGCAAGAATTAAACCAATAGCCTTTCACAAAAAAATGTAAGCGCTTTATCTGAAAAATCCAGGAGGTGGATGTATGATCAAGCAAGCTGTCGATTTTATATTAGACCTTGGGCCAACTATTATGCTCCCGATTATTATGACGATTTTCGGTATGATTTTAAGGCAAGGCTTTAAGAAATCCTTCCGAGCCGGTATTACGATCGGCATTGGCTTTGTCGGTGTCAATCTTGTCATTAATTTGCTTGTGAGCGGCCTTGGGCCAGCAGCAAAAGCCATGGTTAATTCCCTTGGGCTAAAGCTCGATATTTTGGATGTTGGATGGCCGATTGGAGCTGCTATATCCTTTGGTACACCCGTTGCCCCTTTGATGATTCCTCTTGTGCTTTTGTTAAATGTCATCTTATTGTCCGTTAACTTTACGAAAACGCTGAATGTGGATATTTGGAACTTCTGGCATTTGATTTTCGCAGCCTCTGTGACTTACTACGCTTATCATAATATGTTCTTGGCCCTTGCTGTTGGTTTAATCGTCTCTGCTATCACGCTTAAATTAGCCGATTGGACGGCACCGACAATCGAACACCATTTTGGATTAAAAGGCGTATCGATGGCTCATGCTGAAACGGTCAACTTCGCGCCGCTTATGTATGCGTCCAACCGTATCATTGACAAGATCCCTGGCTTAAACAAAATTCATGCTGATCCAGAAACATTGAAGAAACGTTTTGGCATTTTTGGCGAACCGCTTGTGATGGGTCTCATACTTGGTATCATTATTGGTCTTCTAGGCGGCTATGATGCGAAAGGCGTCATGACGCTTGGTATTCAAATGGCAGCAGTTCTTGTACTAATGCCAAGAATGGTTGCGTTATTAATGGAAGGTCTTATTCCAATCTCTGAGGGCGCTCGTTCTTATATTCAAAAGCGTTTCCCTGGGAAAAATGTCTATATTGGTTTAGATACAGCGATTGTGATTGGTCATCCGGCGAATATGGCGGTAGCCCTTCTCATGGTGCCGATTACGATTTTACTTGCTGTCGTTCTGCCTTACAATGGCATGCTCCCGTTTGCAGACTTATCGGTTCTTCCATTTACAGTTGTTTGGGCAGTAGCAGCCGCTCGTGGAAATATTATTCGCGGTCTTATTAACAGCATTTTTACATTGATGATTGTCTTCTTTATCGCAACGAATCTCGCACCGCTTGCGACAACAATGGGGAAAGCAGTCGGCTTTGATTTCCCAGAAGGGGCCAACATGATTTCAGGTATTGACCTTGGTTCCCACGTCATTCCTTGGATCATGGTGAGACTTCTTGATCCGAGCAACCCGTACTTTATTGCAGCCATCATCTGTGCTCTGGCTTATGCGCTTCTATGGTACTGGGTGCGAAATGATATTAAAAAGCAGTATGCGAAAGAAATGGGCTTAGATCAGAAAGAACAATAAACGAGCTGGAGGGATTCTTATGGCAAAGAAAATATTGGTTTCATGCGGAACGGCGGTTGCAACTTCAACGGTTGTTGCAAAAAAGGTTGAAGAGACGTTAAAGGAAAAAGGATATGATGTTGTGGTGGAACAGTGTAAGGCATCTGAAGTCCCGCAAAAAGCGGAGGGCGCCGATTTAATCGTGACGACCACGCCAGTGAGTGATACGAAAGGAACGCCTGTGATTCAAACATTATCCTTTTTAACCGGATTTGGCATTGAAGATGATATTGAAAAAATCATCGATCATATTAAGTAAACACTCATTCCATTGAGGAGCTTTCGCGGCTCCTTCCACTGAAAGGAGGACGTCTCATGCAGCATCATGCTTATAGCCGAACGTCTGCAGTGTTGTCTATTTTTCTTCCAGCCGTGCTCATCTGTCTGTTTTTCCTCTGGTCTCTTTATACGTTAATGTCAGCAGGACCTGAGCCGTTAGCTGTGTTAGGCGTTTATACGCTGCCTATCCTCATGCTTTCTAGTTTTACTGGACTGAACCAGCCGACAAACGTCATCATTAGTGAAGATAAGCTGAAAATCGGCGCTTTTGGCAGATGGCACACATATGCGGTCTCTGATATTAAAGGAAAGCTTTTTATCAAGCCATATCCTCATATCGGGAAAGTCTATGTCAGGGTGGGCCCATCGCGCATATTCGGAGGACGTTACTGGATATCCAGTGAGATGAGTGAGTACAAGCAGCTTGTGCAAACGTTGCAGGATTTTGCGAAGGGTGATGAAAAGGAGGATGCAGCTACATGAAATCAGCTGTCTTTTATTCTTCAGAGAACATTCGGTATGAGGAGCGGAACCGGCCTGCGATTGGTGATGATGAAGTGCTATTAAGAATGCGTGCCTGCGGCTTATGCGGAACGGATATTTACAAGGCAACACATGAGACGGTACCCTCTGGAACGGTGCTAGGGCACGAAATAGCTGGTGATATTGTTGAAACCGGAAAGCATGTGACAAATATCCGAACGGGAGACAGGGTTTATGTTGCGCACCATGTGCCTTGCTTTACCTGTGACTTTTGTCAAAAGGGATTTTATACAATGTGTCCGCAGTTTGCAGCCACTAATGTAGAGCCAGGCGGGTTTTCAGAGTATATCCGCGTACCTGCATTGCATGTCAAGCACACAATGGGCAAGCTCCCGAAGGACGTCTCATATGAGCAAGGGGCAATGGTGGAGCCAGTCGCCTGCTGCCTCCACGGGTTTGAACGAGCACCTGTTCATCCAGGAGATTCTGTGCTGATCCTTGGAGCAGGGCAAATTGGCTGTATCCAACTACAGCTCGCCAAACATTACTTGGCTGGGAAAGTGATGATAACGGATGTGAATGAGAACCGGCTGCTGCAAGCGAGAAATTTAGGTGCAGATGTTGCTTTTCATCCAGCCTCTGAGCCGGTGGAAGACCGGGTCATGAGAGAAACAAATGGAAAGGGAGCAGACCTCGTCATGATATCTGTTGGGAGCAGTGCGCTTTTAAAAGAAGCGTTTCAAGCGGTAGCGAGAGGTGGAACGATTTTAGTGTTTGCTCATTTTCCAAAGGGAGACGTCTCCATTCCGGCTGATCGGTTTTTCCATGATGAAGTGAAAGTCGTAGGAGCCTATTCCTCGCATCCTTATCACTATCGTGAAGCCCTTGAACTTCTAAGGGCAAAAGTAGTCAACACAGAAAAGATGGTGACGCACCGTTATCCGTTAAGTCAGCTCCTTCAGGCGATAGAATGCGCAAGGCACCCTGAAGGTGAGAGTGTCAAAATCATGATGTATCCAGATGAATGAGAACGTAAGAGATTGGAAGAGAAAGAGAAGTTCTTTAGAAAAGGGCTTTGCCTTTCTCTTTTTTTCTGATAAAAGATGAAAACGCTTAAAAATGAAAGAGAAATGCTTGACTTCAATGATACTTAAACGTATGATAATTACAAATTACAAATGTAACACACAAGAACAAATGTAAAGGGGAGAGAATAAATGCAAAAACAAATCACTTTGCCTGGACAGATTAGTCATGAGAGATTAGCAGATTTATATAAACAAATGTGGTTGGTGAGATATTTTGATGAAAAGGTCGATCAATTCTTTGCCAAAGGACTTATCCATGGAACCACTCACTTATGTGTCGGACAGGAAGCGTCAGCTGTTGGATCGATTGCCGTATTAAAGAATGAAGATAAGATCGTCAGCACACACCGTGGACATGGTCACTGTATTGCAAAAGGTGCAGAGGTCAATAAAATGATGGCAGAACTATTCGGACGTGAGACTGGCTATTGCAAAGGAAAAGGCGGCTCGATGCATATTGCTGATTTAGAAAAAGGGAACCTTGGCGCAAATGGAATCGTTGGCGGCGGTATCCCGCTGGCAACAGGCGCGGCACTTACATCTAAAATGAAACAGGAAGGCTTTGTTGTTCTTTGTTTCTTCGGAGATGGTGCCACAAATGAAGGCAGCTTTCACGAAGCGCTAAATCTTGCATCCATTTGGGATCTGCCTGTTGTGTTCATTTGTGAAAACAACCAGTACGGCATGTCTGGCCCTGTAAAAGAAATGATCAACATTGAAGACATTTCAACAAGAGCAGAAAGCTACGGAATACCAGGAAAATCGATTGATGGAAATGACATGGTCGAGATTATGAACACAGTAGATGAAGCAGTCAGACGCGCAAGAGCTGGAGAAGGTCCATCACTTATTGAAATGAAAACGTATCGCTGGAAAGGTCACTCTAAGAGTGATGCGAAAAAATACCGTACACGTGAAGAAGAAACAGAGTGGAGACAAAAAGACGGAATCAAACGCTTTAAGTCTCTCTTGATTGAACTGAATGTTTTGACAGAAGAGCAGGCAGCGGTTTTACAGGAAGAAGCGAAACAGGAAATTGAAGCGTCTGTTGAATTCGCCAAAAACAGTAAAGAACCGTCAATCGATACACTATTAGAGGATGTATACGCCTAATTAGGAGGGGAATCACGTGACAAAAACAACAGTGAGAGAGATTTCATATTTAGAAGCCGTTCGAGAGGCTATGAGTCAGGAAATGAGAGAGAACCAAGATGTATTCATTTTAGGTGAGGATATCGGCGTATATGGCGGCGCTTTTGGGGTCACGCGCGGCATGATTGAAGAATTCGGTCCAGAGCGTGTACGTAATACACCGATCTCAGAGGCAGCCATCGCAGGAGGCGCAGTCGGAGCGGCTTTGACCGGTATGCGTCCGATTTTAGAACTTCAATTCTCTGACTTTATTACAATCGCGATGGATCAGCTTGTAAACCAAGCGGCCAAAACACGATACATGTTTGGCGGAAAAGGAAAAGTGCCGCTCGTTGTGAGAACACCAGCAGGATCAGGGACGGGTGCCGCAGCGCAGCATTCACAAAGCTTAGAAGCGTGGATGGCTCATATTCCGGGACTAAAGGTGGTTCAGCCTTCAACAGCTTATGATGCCAAAGGACTTTTAAAAGCAGCAATGGATGATGACAACCCTGTCATTTTCTACGAGCATAAGCTTTTATATAAAACAATCGGCGAAGTGCCTGAAGAGCCTTATTCGATTCCTTTAGGGAAAGCTGATGTGAAAAGAAGCGGGAAGGACGTCACGATTGTAGCAACAGCGATTATGGTACACAAAGCGTTAGAAGCGGCGAAGGAACTAGAAGCAGAGGGAATCGATGTTGAAATCATTGATCCAAGAACACTCGTCCCATTAGATGAAGAAACCATAATCGAATCTGTGAAGAAAACAGGTAAATGTATCGTGGTTCATGAGGCGGTCAAACGAGGCGGCTACGGCGGAGAGATTGCAAGTATGATAGCGGAAAGTGAAGCGTTTGACTACTTAGATGCGCCGATTAAACGACTTGGCGGTCTTGCAGTCCCAATACCATACAACCCGACACTGGAAAAAGCGGTCATTCCACAAGTACCAGATATTATTGAAGCAGCAAAAGAGCTTGTACGCTCTTAAATAAAGGGGAGAAGATCATGCCAAAAGAGATATTTATGCCGAAGTTAAGCAGTACGATGGAGATCGGAACCTTGCTTCAATGGTTTAAAGAAGAAGGAGATTCGGTTGAAATCGGTGAGCCTCTTTTTGAAATTATGACAGACAAGATCAACATCGAGGTGGAAGCCTATGATGACGGCATTTTTCTAAAGAAATACTACGAAGCTGATGATCAAATTCCAGTTAATGCTGTTATTGGATATATCGGAGAGGCAAATGAACAGGTACCAAGCGAGCCGCCAGCACAGGCAGATGAAGATTCCTCAGAAAGCAGCGAATCGTCTTCACCAGACACAGCTTCATCCAGTTCTACTGAAGCCCCAAAAACATCTGATGAAAAAGTACGTGCCACGCCCGCAGCGAGAAAAACGGCAAAGGATCATCATGTGGCGATTCAAGAGGTATCTGGCACAGGGCCAAAAGGCAGAGTCCAAAAGCGGGACGTCGAGGCAGTCGTTCATTCTAGCGAGAAAGACCAGCGCGTCTCACCGCTTGCAGAAAAAGTCGCTGCTCGTGAAGGAATCGATTTAGCAGCAGTTTCTGGATCTGGCGCTCATGGCAAAATCATGAAGAGTGATGTAAAAGCAGCAGCACAAACAGCAGAGGCTTCGCCTGTGAAAACACAAAAACTAGCTGGGATGAGAAAAGTGATTGCTGATCGCATGTCACAAAGTGCCTTTACAGCACCGCACGTCACATTAACAAGTGAAATTGATATGACGAAAGCAAAAGAAGTGCGTCAGCAGCTACTACCAGCGATTGAAAAAGAGACAGGCTACCGATTGTCGTTTACAGAAATCATCATTCATGCGGTCAGCCATGTACTCACGCGCCACCCGCATATCAATATGACATTTGAACAAAATGAGCTCCATTTCCATGAAGATGTACACATTGGTCTCGCTGTTGCGGTGAAAGACGGCTTGATGGTACCAGTCATTTCTCATGCGAATCAAAAAGGATTAAAACAACTGACAAAAGAAGCGAAAGAAATTGGCAAAAACGCACGTGATCAAAAACTGCTGCCAGACCAGCTGAAAGGGTCCACTTTTACGATTAGTAACTTAGGCATGTATGCCATTGATACTTTTACCCCGATTATTAATCAGCCAGAAGTGGCAATTTTAGGTGTAGGACGCATTCAAGATAAACCTGTTGTGGTAGATGGAGAGATTCAGGTGCGGCCAATGATGGGGGTCAGTTTATCGTTTGATCACCGAGTCGTAGATGGCGCACCAGCGGCTGACTTTTTAACAGACCTTAAAAAAGTGCTTGAACAACCATTTGAATTGCTAATGTAGGAGATGAATCGGATGACGAAAACGTATGATCTGACAGTCATTGGCGGAGGACCTGGCGGGTATACTGCCGCCCTTCAAGCAGCTGAGCGCGGACGGAAGGTTGCTTTGATTGAAGAGGATTTTTTAGGCGGTACTTGTTTAAATCGAGGCTGTATCCCTTCAAAGACCCTGCTGAAACATGCAGAAGTGATTGAATCCATTGAAAAGGCGAAAAGCTGGGGAATCGAAACAGGTGACATGATCCTTTCCTTCGATAAAATGAGAAAGCGCAAAGATGACGTCATTGAAAAGCTCAGAGGCGGAATCGCCTTTTTATTAAAGCAAGGAAAGATTGATGTGTATAATGGCAGAGGCACAGCTGTGACAAAGCATCGGATTGAGATTGAAAAACAAGGTGGATCACAATCGATTGAAACGAAAGAACTGATCATTGCCACCGGATCTACACCGGCCATTCCGCCAATACCGGGGCTTAGAGACATTCAATTTGATACAAGTGATACGATCTTTGACATCTCAGATATCCCAGCTTCTGTCGTCATCATTGGCGGAGGTGTCATTGGGCTTGAGCTTGCATGTATTTTCCAGAGTCTTCAATCAAAAGTCACCATTATTGAAGCAGCACCGTCCATTATTCCGCAAGAGGATGAAGAAGCATCTAAGCTGCTAGAAAGAGAATTGAAGAAAAAGGGCATCCATATCGCGAAGAAAACCACTGTGACAGAGGTAACGGAAAGCGAAGGAGTCAAAGCGGTTCATGCAACAGATGATAAAGGGGAGACACACATCTTTACGGCGGAAAGACTGCTTGTCTGCGTTGGAAGAAGACCGAATGTATCAGCTGTTAGCCAGCTTGATCTTCAACTGGATGATCCGTTTATCAAGGTGAATGATCAGATGCAGACAAGTGCTAAGGGTGTATATGCAGTTGGGGATGTCGCTGGCGGCTATCAGCTGGCTCATGCGGCGATGGCAGAGGCAGCCGTTGCAGTCAGCAATATTTGTGGTGAGCATGAAAAAATGAATGCTGATATTATGCCTAGATGTATTTATACATTACCAGAGGTAGCAAGTGTCGGTCTTACGGAGAAAGAGGCAAAAGCCAAAGGGCTTCACGTACAAACAGAACGATTTGATTTAGCGGCTAGCGGTAAAGCGCTAGCGGCAGGTGTTCAATCAGGCTTTATTAAATTGGTGTACGATACAGCATATGGTGAAGTAATCGGCGCGACGATGGTTGGTCCGCACGTCACAGAGATGATTTCAGAAGCTTCCTCCTTTATGTATTTAGAAGGAACAGCAGAAGAGATGGCGAAAATGATTCATCCGCATCCGACCATCTCAGAAGGTTTTTATGAAGCAGCTCTTGATATCGTGAGTAAGCTGAGAAAATAAATGCCAAACAAGGGATAGGGAGGAGATGCATGTGCACGTCCAGCTTCATCAGAAAGCGGCACTTGTGACAGGTAGCACAGATGGATTTGGAGAAGCCATCTGCCTGGCTTTAGCCCGGGCAGGTGCACATGTTTTTTTACACACATTTTATGATGAATCAAAGGCTAGATCCATTTATGAAGACATTCAAAAAATGGGCGGTCAGGCGAGTATCATCATGAACCCGCTAGAAACATCGCGTGATGCCACGCGTATGCTGAGGCAAGTGATCGATACATGCGGGAAACTAGATATTTTGGTCAATCAAGCAGCGCAAGGAGCGGAAGCGGAGCTTGATGCCGCTCACCCTGATAAATGGGTGGACGAAGTGGAATCAGCTGTGAATACTGTCTTTCTTTCCAGTCAAGCCGCCGTATGGCACATGGTGGACCAGAAGCAAGGCTGTATTATTAATATATCGTCATCAGGCAGTATTACAGGTGATGGCGGGATCTCACATGCTACATCGAATTCTATGCTGAATGCCATGACAAAAGGGCTGGCGCGAGAATTTAAAGACAAAGGTATCCGTGTGCTCGCCTTATTACCGCCTCCTCTCCATTTGGTTCCTGACACAGAGCAAATCAAGGAGACTGTGGCCCATATGACGGTCTTTTTAAGTACATCATATGGCGCTTTTACAGATGGTGCAGCGATTATGCTTGATGGGGGTGAGAGTGCTGGATAATGATCAAAAACCAGTTCTCATCGTTGGCGGTGCCCAAGGGATTGGAAAGGAAATTGCCGAGCGTTTTTTAAAAGAAGGATACAGAGTGGCTGTGTCCGATATAGATGAACAAGGACTTTCACTTTTAAAAAAACAGCACTCTGAGCTGCTGACATTTCAAGCTGACGTTTCATCGTGGGAAAGTGTTCAGCAGATGATCTCAGCAGCTGAAAGGGAGCTAGGCGGCATTGCTCATCTTGTGTATTCAGCAGGGATGACAAAATCACTTCCTTTTTTAGAAGTCGATTTTTCACTTTGGAAAAAGACACTGGCTGTGAACTTGTATGGTCTTTATTATTGCATCAAAGCGTCAGCACCTTATATATGTGAGCGGCAAGAAGGAAGCATTGTCATGATTGGATCAGGATCTGCTATAACTGGCTCAGGCGGCGGAATTCAGTATTACGCCTCAAAAGCAGGTGCTTTTGGCCTGATGCGTTCGCTTGTAAAGGAATTAGGGGCACACCAGGTGCGTATCAATGTGATTGCACCCCGTGTGATTGAATCTCAAATGCTTGATACGCTCTATCCTACTGAGGAGGAGAAAAAGCAGCTGCAATCGCTTATACCTGTTGGGAGATTAGGAAGACCTGAGGATATCGCAGGACTCACTTTATTTCTCACAAGTGACGAGGGAAGCTATTTGCACGGACAAATTATCCTGCTAGACGGCGGGAGAACGTATCAGCCAAAATATACGGAGGGAAAAAGAGCGAAGAGGTAATCGCTCTTTTTGTCATTTTCGTAACAATTGTTCCAATTAGAAACGAATGTTTGGTATACTGGGAATCATAGTATATTAAAAGGATGATGTCACATGCTGAATTGGGAAGAAAGACGACAGCTCGTCAAAGTTGCTCATCTTTATTATACAGACGGGTGGACGCAGCAGGAAATCGCAAAAAAGCTCAATGTCTCAAGACCAGTCATTTCAAAGCTCTTACAAAAAGCAAAAGATGTGGGAATCGTTGAGGTGTACATTAAGGACGAAAGTATTCATACGGTGGAGCTGGAAAAGCAGCTAGAAACAACATTTCAATTAACAGATGCTGTCGTTGTCCCAAGTGTCGGGACAATGTCTGAGATGGTGAAACGGGCAGTCGGTCAAGCAGGTGCCTATTATCTATCTAAAAACATGAAAGATGCGGAGAAAATCGGCATTTCATGGGGAACCACACTGGCTGAGCTTGTAAAGGAATACCCGTTTGAGCGAAGAAACGATGTGAAGGTCATTCCATTAGAGGGCGGAATGGGCAGGCAGGCAGTTGACATTCATGCCAATCAGCTGGCATATGAGCTGGCAAAGAAAATGAATGGCACGTGTTCCTATTTATATGCTCCGGCGATTTTAGAAACAGAAGAATTAAAAGAGCGGCTTATGGCAATGCAGGATATAGAAGCTGTGCTTGAAGAAGGTAGAAATGTAGATATTGCCCTCATCGGTATTGGCAACCCGCATAAAGGTTCAACGTTAAAAACAGTTGGTTACTTAAAGGAAGAGGATTTATCTGGTTTAAGGCAATCAGGGGCTGTTGGTGATATTGGCTTTCGTTTCTTTGACGGTCAAGGCAAACCTGTCCAAGATGAACTGAATCAAAAGGTCATTGGTTTATCACTGGAACAGTTAAAGAGCGTCAAAACGGTCATCGCTGTTGTAGAAGGAACCCATAAAGCTGAAAGTATTTTAGGGGCTTTAAATGGCGGCTTTATTCAAGTGCTGGTGACAGACGAACTAACGGCGGCAGCCATTTTAAAGGAAGCTTCCGTCCAATAAACGGCTGATAGCAATCGAATTGTATAAAAAGAGCAACATCAAACGAGAAAGGAGCTGTGTATCTTGAAGAAAACCGAAATGGAAGCAAACCTACATTGTACTCGGTGCCAAGAAGAGACCCTCCACAGCATCGTTTATGTGAATGATCAGATGAAAAGCGTTGAGTGTACAGAGTGTCATCAGAAGATCAGTGTGCAAGTCGACATCATGAAGGAATTTTACAAAGAAGTATACGAAAAAATTGCGACAAAGCCGAAGCGGATGACGCAGGAATATAAGGCGAATTTGAATGGATTTATCTCAAGACTCCCAATCCGCGTGCTTAGTAAGCCATACCGGCTCATGAGATATTTAAACGAATCATACAAAGTGATCAAGCAATATAAAAAATAGCAGAGCGCTGTTTAGCGCTCTGCTTTTTTTTGTGCTTTTTTCATATAATAATAAATAGGCAGTCCAGCAATCCCGATCAGCATGGAGATTAGACAGCTTTTCCAGTCGGTGATCATGGTGCTGATTAAGACGAATAAAGAACCGATAATCGCAACGATCGGTGTGAGCGGGTAAAGTGGTACGCTATAAGCACGCTCCATTCCGCTATTTTGTTTTCTCAGCTTAAAGACTGCGAAAAAGGCCATGACATAAAAGATGTAGATCATGAAGATCGAAACCTCTGACAGCTTTTCTGGATTACTGACGATCATAAACACAATGGCGATCAAAATTTGCACAAATACAGCAATCCAAGGTGTTTTGAAGGTAGGGTGAATACGCGAAATCGCGTTTGCGAAAGGAATTTGCTTTCGTTCAGCCATCGCGAAAATCACACGTGGGAATGAAAGAACCTTTCCGTTCAAACAGCCAAAGATACTAATGATGATTCCGATACTAATGACCTTACCGCCGATTGGTCCAAAGAGCATTGTCGCAGCAGTACTTGTCGCATTTTCACCTAGCTGGACGATTTGATCTGCTGGTAACACGTGCAAAAGAGCGACATTAATAAAGAGATAACAAGCCGTGACGATTAAAATCCCGCCTGCCATTGCACGAGGAAGCAGCTTCTCTGGGTTTTTCATTTCACCGCCAAGTGCTGCAAGCAATATCCAGCCATCATAGGCAAACAACGTAGCCAAAATCGCTGCACCGAAGTTCATTTGAGCGATACTATCGTTGACAGCCATAAAGATATTTTCGTTTCCTTTCCATAAGCCAAACACAATAATAGCGGCAATCGGGACAAGCTTTCCGATGGTGGTCAGCCCTTGTACAAAACCGCCGTATTTCGTTCCCATAATATTGATCAAACATAAAAATAAAACAGTGATAATGCCAATTGTTGTCGACCATAAAGAAGAAAGAGAAAATAAATTGGCTAATAATGAACCAAAATAAAGACCGAGCGCTCCAATGATGGCAGGTCCGTAAATGATAATCTGCACCCAGCCGCATAAGTAGCCCCAAAACTCACCGTACACTTCTTCAAGATAAGCGTACAATCCGCCAGTCCGAGGGATTTGTGTACCAATTTCAGCAACAGTTAGTCCGCCTGCAAGGGTTAAAATTCCACCTAGCAGCCAAGCAAATAAGGCGATGTCTGAGCTTCCTGAATAGGAAAGGACGTTGCCTGGCTTCATAAAGACGCCGGACCCGATAATGGTCCCGATGACAAGAGATAGGGCAAAAAATAAGCCGATGTCCTGTTTTAACGCTGGTTGTTCTTTGTTCATTACACACGACCTCCTGCATCACTTTCGTACGTTACTGTGACATGTATTTTGTTCATTGTAATACGATTTTAGGAAAACAAGAATTAAAAAAATTTTCTGATTTTCGCATTTGTATTTAAAAGTGTTCGTTTATTGGAGATATCAGGATGAACGTTGCTTTAAAAACGAACGATAAAAGATTATTTTTGATTTAATGTTAATTTTATCGTCAGAAACCGAACTTCTAGCCAAATGGTTGACTTTTCTTGAAAAATGACCTATTTTATTCATAAGGGTATTATCTTGAATTCGAGATATTTTGAAATAGGAGGGAACGTAATGAAAATCAATGGGATTCACCACGTATCTGCATTAACAGCCAATGCTCAAAAAAATGTTGATTTCTACCGCCAGATTCTTGGCTTAAAACTTGTAAAGAAAACTGTCAATCAGGATGACCCATCTATGTATCATTTGTTTTATGGAGATGAGGTTGCTTCACCGGGTACGGAGCTCACCTTCTTTGAAATTCCAATGCTTGCCCGTCGTTTGAAAGGAACAAACGCCATCACAAGCACAGGCCTTCTCGTTTCTTCTGAAGAAGCACTTTCATTTTGGGAAAAGCGGTTTGATGAGACAGGTGTGCAGCAAGAAACGGCTTCCTTGAGAGGCGGAAGACCTGCCTTGCGTTTTCAAGATCCAGAAGGGCAGCAGCTATTTTTAACAGTAGAACCGAACGCACAAGAAGCGGGCTCACCGCCAGTGCATGACGATATTCCGGCAGAGTTTGCAATTAGAGGCTTGGGTCCAGTTGAATTAACCGTTGCAGAAGCGGACAAAACGATCCGTGTTTTAACAGACATCCTTGGCTTCACTGAAAGAGCGCGTGAACAATCAAATGATGGTGAGATCGTGACCATTTTTGAGTCAGGAAATGGCGGTGCTGGAACAGAAATTCATGTGATCGAAAAAGCTGAAGGACCTTCTGAGCGTTCCGGCAGAGGAAGTGTGCATCACGTAGCTTTTCGCGTGGAAGATGCAGAGGAGCTGGAAAAATGGTATGACAAAATATCAAAAGCAGGCTTCACGAACTCTGGTGTTGTGGAACGTTTCTACTTTAAAGCCCTTTACTTTAGAGAGCCGAATGGTATCTTATTTGAAATTTCAACAGACGGCCCTGGGTTTACAGTCGATGAAGGGGTAGATGAGCTTGGTGATCAATTAGCCCTTCCGCCATTTCTAGAGCACAAACGAGCAGAAATAGAACAAAGATTAACGCCAATTCAGTCATCATAAAAAAGCAGCTCATTCATGAGCTGCTCAGATTGTAGAGAAACTCATGTTTTTCTACAATCTTTTTTATTTTCATCGTAATTATGATGGATGGGATTTAATGAAAAAGGCCTCCCACACACCTAGCCTAGCTTCGCTAGGT
>NZ_JAFCUN010000010.1:0-55446 GCF_049896565.1 Bacillus sp. DWP3-1 | reverse complement strand
TCCGGGAGCAAGCTCCCTTCTGTCCGCTCGACTTGCATGTATTAGGCACGCCGCCAGCGTTCGTCCTGAGCCAGGATCAAACTCTCCGAAAAAGTACAAAACCGAAGTTTTGTTTTTCGTCAGCGTTTGACTGACTACCTATGATGTTTCATAGGATTTTTTTATAAAAACTCGAATTAACAGGTACGTTTTGTCTTGTTTAGTTTTCAAAGATCATTTTCATTATCGCTCGTAAGCGACTTTAATATCTTAACATTTCGTATCGGTTAAAGTCAAGAATTTTTTCAATTTCTTTTTTAACCTCGTTGCTGTTTTGCGGCAACGAATAATAATATACCATGTTGATTCTTTCCTTGCAATAGTTTTTTTAAAAAAAGTTTCATTTTATGAAAAATAAAAAGCGCCATAGTTAAAATGGCGCTTTGATTGATGTATTAACGGTTTCTCATTTGTGGGAAAAGCAGTACATCTCTGATTGATGGAGAATTTGTTAATAGCATGATTAACCGGTCGATACCGATTCCTAGTCCGCCTGTTGGAGGCATACCATATTCTAATGCTTCAACAAAATCGTCATCCATTAGATGCGCTTCGTCATTCCCTTCTTCACGTTCTTTTAATTGAGCTTCGAATCGTTCTCTTTGATCGATTGGATCGTTTAGCTCTGTGAATGCATTAGCATGCTCGCGGCGTACGATAAATAGTTCAAAGCGATCAGTAAAGCGAGGGTCTTCAGGATTTTTCTTAGCTAATGGAGAAATCTCCACTGGGTGTCCGTAAATAAATGTAGGCTGAACCAATGTTTCTTCAACTTTTTGCTCGAAGAACTCATTGATGATATGACCTACTGTCATGTTTTTCGTGATTTCAATTCCGTGATCAGCGGCATGCTGCTTCGCTTCTTCTACAGACATCTCCTGCCAAAAGTCCACACCAGTTGCTTCTTTGACCGCTTCAACCATATGGAGTCTCTTCCATTCAGGCTTGAGATCAATTTCATCTTCTCCATATTGAATAGTGGTTGTTCCTAGTACCTCTTCGGCAATATGAGCAATCAGGTTTTCAGTTAGGTTCATGATGTCTTTGTAATCTGCGTAAGCTTCGTACAGCTCGATCATAGTGAATTCTGGGTTATGACGAGTTGATACACCTTCGTTACGGAATACACGGCCAATCTCGTATACTTTCTCTAGGCCACCGACAATCAAGCGTTTTAAGTGCAGTTCAATCGCAATACGCATATAAAGCGGCATATCCAGTGCATTGTGATGAGTAATGAAAGGACGTGCTGATGCACCACCAGGGATGCTGTGCATTGTTGGTGTTTCAACTTCTAGGTACCCTTTAGAATCTAAGTATCTTCTCATGGATTGAATAATCTTGCTTCGCATGATGAACGTCTGCTTACTTTCTGGATTTACAATCAGGTCAAGGTAGCGCTGACGATAACGTTGTTCAACATCTTTGAGTCCATGATATTTATCAGGAAGCGGGCGAAGTGCTTTTGTGAGAACCTCAAAGCTAGTCGCTTTAATTGAAAGTTCTCCAACGTTCGTTTTAAATACCATTCCTGTTACACCGATGATATCGCCTAGGTCTGAGCTTTTGAATAACTCGTAAGCTTCTTCTCCTACACTATCTTTACGAACGTATATTTGAATTTGTCCTTCTAAGTCTTGTATATGCGCAAAGCCAGCTTTCCCTTTTCCTCGCTTTGTCATCATACGTCCAGCGATTGTCACTTGGGCAGACTTTTCTTCTAAGTCTTCTTTAGAAAACTCATCATATTCAGCGATAATTTGTGCGGATTGATGAGAACGGTCATATCGTTCGCCGAATGGATCGATACCCTCTTCTCTCATTTTATTCATTTTGTCACGTCTGACCTGGAATTGGTCATTTAATTCTTCGTTATTAAGCCCTTCATTACTCATTTATATCACTCCAATAATGTATTTTGCAGAGAAAAGCAGAAAAACTGCCAGTACATGCACTAGCAGTGAGCTACAAAAAGAAAGATAGTCTTATCCTACTTTTATACTTTGAAGCTCTTTTGCCTCGGCTTCGATCGTAAAGTCATCAAGAACTTGTACTAGCTCCGCTCTCGTTTCACTTTGATTGATTTGATTTCTTACGTCCGCATTGCCTCGGACACCTTTTAAGTACCATGCTGCGTGCTTTCTCATTTCTCTGACAGCCACGTGTTCGCCTTTTAGGTCAATGAGTCTGTCTAAGTGAAGTTTGCACACTGACATCTTCTCACGTACATTTGGCTCTTCTTTTAGTTCACCCGTTTCTAAATAATGAACCGTTCGATAGATCATCCACGGGTTTCCTAGTGCGGCTCTTCCGATCATGACAGCATCTACACCTGTTTCATCAAGCATACGTTTTGCATCTTGAGGGGTTTTGACATCTCCATTGCCGATGACAGGGATGGAAACAGATTGTTTGACCTCTTTTATAATATCCCAATTCGCTGTTCCTTCGTACATCTGCACACGTGTCCGTCCGTGAAGCGCAACCGCTTGTCCACCTGCTCGTTCAACAGCACGGGCATTGTCGATAGCGAAGATATGATCTTCGTCCCAGCCCATTCTCATTTTCACCGTAACAGGTTTATCTACAGCATCTACAACAGCAGAGACCATTTCATAAATCTTGTTTGGATCAAGCAGCCATTTCGCTCCTGCATCACATTTCGTAATCTTCGGTACAGGACAGCCCATGTTAATATCAATAATGTCCGCTGTTGTGTTCTGGTCTACAAACTTTGCTGCTTCAACGAGTGTGTCTTTTTCACCTCCAAATATCTGAAGGCTCAAAGGTTTTTCACGTTCATCAATGTATAGCATACCCATTGTTCTTGCATTGTTGATCAGGATCGCTTTGTCACTGACCATTTCAGCGCAGACTAAACCCGCTCCAAACTCTTTAACTGTCAGTCTGAAGGCAGAGTTACACACACCAGCCATAGGCGCGAGCACCACTTTGTTATTAATGTCGATATCTCCGATTTTAAACATCATTTCCCCTCCTTCCTTCTTCAAGAATTGGCGAAAGTTCTTCCACCGTTATATTTAAAGCATCTGCTATTTGACCAACCAATTGGTTTGTTGGTAATCGATTGCCTCGCTCAATTTCTCCTAAGACAGAGACAGAGATGCCTAGTCTTTTCGCGAACCCTTCCTGAGTATACCCTTTTAGCTTTCGGTATGCACGAATTCTTCTACCCCACATGTCTTTTTCCATATGCTTACACCTTCTTGGTCTGTTACGGCATTTATTTGTACTTCGCCGATTTCTGGGCAAATCTCACTCATCGGAACAAGAACGAATAAACGTTCGTACATTCTAGGATGTGGTACTACAAGCTGTTCTGTTTCAATATTTTCACGATTATAAAGTAAAATGTCAAGGTCAGCCGTTCGCGGTCCCCATCTCACTTCTCTTGTTCTGCCTAACTCTTGCTCGATTTTCTGAGTAAGTACCAGTAGTTCATTTGGACGAAGCGAAGTGGAAATTTTCACAGCCATATTTAAAAAGTCATCTTGGTTTTCGTAACCTACAGGTGTTGTTTCATATATAGAGGAGATCAATTCTACTTGAACCTCTGGATGTTCGTGCAGTTTTTTGACAGCTTCTTTTAAATAGGTTTCCTTTTTACCTATGTTCGAACCTAAAGCGATGTATGCGGTATTGTTCATGTGCGTGATCTCGTCATTTCAATTGCAACGGACTGATAGTGTCCTGGAATTGGCGGATCTGGTTTGATCACCTTCACTGTACATTCCTGAACTGTCGGAAAGTCCTTTAACACTTGGTTCGCAATTCTTTCTGTCAGTGTTTCAACAAGGTTGACCGATTCACCTTCTACAATGCTTTTGCAGATTTGGTAGAGCTCTGCATAATTAATGGTCTCATTGAGGTCATCAGTTTGTCCGGCTTTACTTAAATCAAGTGAAGCTGTTAAATCCACACGGAATCGCTGTCCTAATTTATTTTCTTCTGCAAATACGCCATGATAGCCGTAAAATTCCATTCCATTTACATATACTTTATCGATGATAAGCGCCTCCCTTATTCAACATGGCATCCATCATTTTTGCCATTCTTGCGATTTCTTTTACATCATGTACACGAACCATCGCACTGCCTTTTTGAATCCCAAGGCAGACCGTGGCTCCCGTTCCTTCAGTACGTTCTTCCGGCGGCAGGTCTAAGACAGCTCCGATGAATCGCTTTCGAGATGTAGCTAAGAGCAGTGGATACCCAAGGTGACAAAAATGTTCGAGCTCATTCATGACCATGAGATTGTCCTCTTTATTTTTCGCAAATCCTACACCTGGGTCTAATATGATCATGTCATCACGGACACCCGCTTGTTTTGCAATTTGAACACTTTCTTTCAAATCTGCGATCATATCTGAAATCAGATGTGTGTAGTTTCGCTCTGGCCGATTGTGCATTAAAATAATCGGCACATTGTGCTTCGCTGCCACATGCGCCATTTGAGGATCTGCCTTCGCTCCCCATACATCATTAATGATGGAAGCTCCAGCTTTCACCGCTTCATCTGCAACATGGGCTTTATACGTATCAATGGAAATCGGTACATCCAATTGTTTTGTGATCTTTTCAATGACGGGAATGACTCTTGAAAGCTCCTCTTGTTCTGAGACAAATGCCGCTCCTGGGCGAGTCGATTCTCCGCCTATATCAATGATATGTGCCCCGTCCTCTATCAGCTGGGCTGCATGAGCCAGCGCTTTATCCACTTGATTAAACTTTCCTCCATCTGAAAAAGAGTCAGGTGTGACATTTAAAATGCCCATGACCAATGTCTTTTCTTCATAACTAAGGGTGTGGTGCTTGGCTTGTATGATTTTAGGCTGTTTTATCACTTGTTGTGTCATTGTGTCCACCTACTCTTTATAATCTAGACGTTCTTTTGTATATTGTGTTCTCAATTTTGTTGAGAAGATCCGGCTGTTTTGAGGAAAGGAGATTTCCCCTATACTTCTGAAAGGCACAATCCCTTGAACAGAATTGGTCATCCATGCCTCATCAGCTGATAGCAAATGGGAGACTGTATATCGCCCTACTTTTAGTGAAGCCTCCATCGCTTGGAGTGTTTCGATACAATATCGACGAGTGACTCCATTTAAAATGCCTGTATCAAGTGACGGTGTATAAATCACATCGCCTTTTCGCCAAAATACATTGGAAGTAATTCCTTCTGCCACATCATTTTCTTTTGTTAAAAAGATACCTTCTAATTTCGGATCATTTCCCACTTCTCTTTTAGCCAGCAGGTTGTTCATATAATGGTGAGACTTAAGGCGCCTCGGACCTTCCGGGGTATTTCTCCTCGTTTGAAGAATGACTCCCTGTTTCTCATCTAAAACAGATTCGGGCCGGAATGGAGAGATCATGACAAACACGACAGGCTCTTCATAAGGATCTGCAGAAAATCCATTGCCCCTGCCCGCAGAAACATTGAAGCGAATTCTCGCGTGTCCACCGGCTATTTCGTTTTTATTTAGTAAGGTATGAATAATGTCGAGTACAAATGGTTTCTCTATTGTGGATTCGATGCAAAGGTCACGCAATGATTGATTGAGCCTTTCAAGGTGCCAATCTAACAGAAAGACTTGTCCTGCCAGGCTGGTAAATGTTTCGAATACACCGATGCCATATAGAAAACCATGATCAAAAGGAGAAAGAGTCGCGTCTTTCTCCTCTATATACTGACCGTTCAGATAAATGATCATGCGTTTACTTCATGCCCCTTTTTACGATAGGTTTCAATGAAATTTTTAAGCATTTCTTTTCCGAACGACGTCATAA
This sequence comes from Bacillus sp. DWP3-1, assembly GCF_049896565.1. NCBI lineage: Bacteria > Bacillati > Bacillota > Bacilli > Caryophanales > Bacillaceae > Bacillus > Bacillus sp. DWP3-1. Next base: position 49,596 of record NZ_JAFCUN010000010.1, on the reverse strand, counting down.
TCGATTCAGGATGAAACTGTACACTTTCAATCGGCAGCTCTTTATGGCGAATGGCCATGAGCTCACCTTCCTTTGTGCTGGCTGTTGCGTCAAAACACTCCGGCAGCGTCTCGTTTTTGACAATTAATGAATGATATCTCGTTGCGACAAGCGGATTTTGGAGTCCAGTGAAGACACCTTTTCCGTCATGAGCAATCTCTGACGTTTTACCATGCATTAAGCGTTCTGCACGAATGACATCCCCGCCAAAAACTTGCGCGATGGATTGATGACCTAGACACACACCGAAGATCGGAATACTTCCCGCAAAGTGCTTGATCGCCTCCATACTAATTCCCGCTTCATCTGGACTGCATGGCCCCGGGGAAATCATGAGAAAATCCGGCTTGAGTTCTTCGATTTCTTGAATGGTTACTTGATCATTCCGTTTCACGATCAATTCTTCTCCAAGCTCACCTAAATACTGGACCAAGTTGTACGTAAATGAATCATAATTATCAATCATTAATATCATGCTCTGCTCACCTCTAACTCAAAATAGTCTCTTCTTTGCTCAACTGTAATGCTTTTTTCACTGCATAGGCTTTTTTAATCGATTCTTTGTATTCGTGCTTTGGTACAGAATCGATGACGATCCCAGCACCCGACTGCATAAAGGCTTTGCCTTCAGTACAGTACGCCGTACGAATGACGATGTTAAAGTGCATATCTTGATTGAATCCAAACCAGCCTATAGATCCAGTATAAAGCCCACGCCTTGTCGGCTCAAGCTCTTCTATGATTTCCATTGTTCTCACCTTTGGAGCACCTGTAATGGTTCCGCCTGGGAATACAGCTCTCATGACATCTACTGCATCACAATCATCACGCAGTTCCCCTTGTACGTTGGATACAATGTGCATCACGTGTGAATATTTCTCAATCGCCATAAATTCGTTCACTTTTACTGAGCCATAAGTAGACACGCGTCCAAGGTCATTCCGCTCAAGATCCACGAGCATCACATGCTCTGCGCGTTCTTTTTCATTTTCAATGAGCTCTTTTGCCAGCGCTTGATCCTCAGCGTCGTCTTTGCCTCTTGATCTTGTACCCGCAATCGGTCTTGTTTCTAATTGATTCCCCTTTTTCTTAATAAGCAGCTCTGGAGATCCACAAACAATCTGGAAATCAGGCGTGTGCAGATAAGACATATACGGAGATGGATTGACTTGACGTAACGTTTTGTATAAATCATACGGATGTGTGTGGAGCTGTTCATCTTGTCTGATGGATAAATTCACTTGGAACACATCACCGCTTGCGATATATTGCTTAATTTTCTCTACTGCTTCTCCAAAGGTTTCTTCGGTAAACGGTGCTGCTGGTACAAATTCTGCAGAAGATTCATGAACAAGAGATTGCGCTGATTCTTCTGAAGAGCTTGTCCACTTTCGCTTCAAATCTTCGAGTCTTTGATGAGTGTCACTCACAGGTTCCGTTCCTTCTGTGTGAGTGATCAGCCACAGCACGTTTTCTTCATGATCAAAGACCGCAACATCATTAAATACGAGAAAATAAAGATCAGGTGTTTTCAGGTCATCAATGGACAGCATTTTAAAATGCTCGATATATCTAGCATAATCATAGCTTAAAAATCCAATCGCCCCGCCTTGAAAATCAGGATATTCCTCATTCATTTCGGTTTGAAGGGTTTGGAACCAATCCGTAAACGCTCTGAATGGATCGCCTTCTTTGAACAGCACCTCATCTTGATAATGGATGGTTGTCATCCCGTCTTTCCCCTTCGCTTTAGCAACCGGGTCAATGCCAGCAATGCTGTATGAACCGCCGCGAGCACTTTCAAGAAGAACATGGTGTGTTTCGCCAGCAGTTAATTGTTCGTATCTTTTCAGGAAAGCATCTTTCGTAAAAGGAATTTTGATGCCCATCGGCCTGCGTTGTGTCATGTTATCATCCTTTTTCATTTTCATTAATCTTATTGTAATGCAATCCAATTTATTTAGAAAATAGTATTTGCTTTCCATCTACAGATTTCATAAAAAAACCCCAGCAAATGCTGGGGTAATTGGTTTAATCGAATTGATAAAGAGGTGTACTGAGATAACGCTCCCCATTACTTGGGATGATTGCCAGAACCTTTTTCCCTTTACCAAGCTTCTTCGCTGTTTGAAGTGCTGCGTAAATAGCTGCTCCTGAAGAAATACCGCCAAGGATCCCTTCCTCTTTCGCTGCTTTTCTTGCAAGCTCAAATGCATCTTCGTTTTTCACTTGGATAATACCGTCATATACTTCCGTGTTCAAGATTGAAGGGATAAAACCTGCTCCTATCCCTTGGATTTTATGCGGGCCTGGCTTTCCGCCTGATAATACAGGAGAATCTGTCGGCTCTACCGCATAAAGCTGAATCGATGGGATGGCTTCTTTTAGGACTTCACCAGCACCCGTAATCGTGCCGCCCGTACCAACACCTGCAATAAATGCATCAAGCTCGCCGTCAAACTGTTCAAGAATTTCTTTTCCTGTAGTACGACGGTGAATCTCCGCATTGGCTTCGTTGCTAAATTGTTGAGGCATGAAGTAACCATGCTCTTCTGCCAATTCTTCTGCCTTTTTAATGGCACCTTTCATTCCTTCTGCACCTGGTGTTAAGACAAGCTCTGCACCATAAGCGCGTAAAAGGTTGCGGCGCTCCTGACTCATTGTGTCTGGCATCACTAGAATTGCGTTAATTCCTTTAGCTGCCGCTACCATCGCAAGACCGATCCCTGTGTTTCCGCTTGTTGGTTCAATGAGCGTGTCGCCGGCTTTTAAAGTACCTTTCGCTTCAGCATCTTCGATCATCGCTAACGCAATACGATCTTTTACACTGCTGCCCGGGTTCATATATTCAAGTTTCAAGTAGACATCCGCACTGTCTTCATCTACTAAACGGTTTAATTTAACGACTGGTGTATTTCCTATTAGTTCAAAAACTGAATTTGCAATACGAGCCATCACTAACACCTCTATCTCCGAGTAATTTTATTGTATTAATATTAAATTATCAATTTCAAAAAATTTTGTCAATGCTTTTAGTCCTGGTCGCCATCGTAAAACCATGTGACTTTTGCTTCTTTCCACAGGGTTTTGACATTCGCCTTTTCACCTAGGTCTTCCATGGCAATCTGCCTTTTGATCTGATCTTTGACTTCTTCATAAGAGAAGGAGCGGCCATCTAATTTTTCTTTTAGTTGAATAATGGCATACCCGTTTTTGGTCTCGATCGGTTCTTTTGTCCATTCGTCTGGCTGAAGCTTTTGAGCTTCCTGTATGTATAGGGCTGGTATACTTTCTTGTTCTTCTGTCACAAACCCAAGATCTCCGCCATATGGAGAGGTGTAGCGGTCAATGGAGCGTTCAGCTGCCACCGCTTCGAAGCTAGATCCGCCTTTCAGATCCTTCAATACATTTTCAGCTTCGCCTTTTGTCTTCACGACGATATGACGAATACGGTATGAATCATCATATTGATATAAGTCCTTGTTTTTTTCATAAAAGGATTTCGCTTCTTTTTCAGAAACGACAGCATCTCTCGTTAAAAGCTGCTCTAATAAAATTTGATAACGAATCTGTTCTTTCCATTCCTTTTCACTCGTATGTCCATCTTCGTAGAAGTTATTAGATACCGCTTTAAGCATGAGCAATTCACGATTGATCTCTTTTGAAGACACCTCAAGCTTGTTTTCTTTCGCAAGCTGATTGACCACCTTCTGATTAATCATTTGCTCAAGTGTTGCCTTGCCATAGCGGTCTTCCATCTTCTTTAACCATTCTTGACGCGTCACCTTCTCTTTTCCAATCGACGCAATTTCTTCACCGCTCTTCCCATTTGAAGAAGCCTGTGACATTTGCGACTTTGTTAATACATATGCAATGACAACGGCATTGATCATAAGCAACACGAGGATAAATGTCCATACCACTCTTGCTTTTAGTCTCATTTTTCGTCTCCTTTCCATTCTAAAAAGAAAACCCGCTGCTTAGAGCTTAGCGGGTTATTTCTTCACGTAGCTCTTCTAGCTCTTCTTTTGTAAATACATACGTTTCGTTACAAAAATGGCATTGAGCTTCTGCTTGTCCGTCTTGTTCAATCATGTCGTCAATTTCGGCTTTCCCTAGGCTGATAATGCCATTAGCAAAACGTTCTTTTGAGCAGTTACAAGAGAATTCGACAGGTACGGTTTCTAAAATTTGAGGTTTTTCTCCGAGTACTTCTTCTAAAATTTCTTCTGGTGTCATCCCTTTTTCAATGAGTTTAGAAATGGGTTCAATGGTTGAGAGCTGCTTTTCTAGTCTTTCGATGACAGCATCTTCTGTTCCAGGCAGCAATTGAATGATGAAACCGCCTGCTGCAAGGATCGAGTTATCTGGATTGACCAGAACCCCTACGCCTACAGAGGAAGGCACTTGCTCAGAAGAGACAAGATAATAAGTGAAGTCATCTCCAATTTCACCTGAGACGATCTCCGTTTGTCCTGTAAAGTGATCTTTCAGTCCGATATCTTTGACAACACTCAACGTTCCAGATGTCCCGACTGCACGTCTGACATCCAGCTTGCCATGTTCATTTAAGTCAAAGTGGACTTGTGGGTTTGAGACATATCCGCGCACCTGACCTTTTGCGTTTCCATCAGCAATGATGGCACCGATTGGTCCACCGCCTTCAATTTTGACCGTTAGCTTATTTTCGCCTTTCAGCATAGCACCCATCATGACTGTAGCTGTCATTGTTCTGCCAATCGCTGCTGATGCTGTTGGCCATGTATGGTGTCTTCTTTGTGCTTCATTGATTGTATCTGTTGTGTTTGCAGCATATGCTCGGACTTTTCCGTCATATGCTAACGCTTTAACTAAGTAATCCATTCGATTTTAAACCTCCTATAGTACACCGACACGATTACGCTCATAAATGAGTTGAAGTCCTTTTAATGTTAAGAACGGATCGACAATATCAATGCAGTCTGATTCATTTCCAATCAATGTCGACAAACCGCCTGTTGCAATGACTTTCGGTGTTTGTTTCGCTTGCTGCTTCATCCGTTTCACTATTCCCTCGACTTGCCCAACATATCCATAAAGGATGCCGGATTGCATCGCACTAATGGTGTTTTTTCCAACAATGTGATCTGGACGGACAATTTCAATTCTCGGCAGCTTCGCCGCTCTTGTATATAAAGCCTCTGTTGAGATGGTAATACCAGGTGCAATTGCCCCACCCATGTATTGTTTTTGTTCATTGATATAGCAGTAGGTTGTCGCTGTGCCAAAGTCTACCACAATGAGAGGTGCCCCATATAGGTGAATCGCCGCTACTGCATTCACAATTCGATCAGCCCCGACTTCCTTTGGATTGTCACACATAATGTTTAATCCAGTCTTCATTCCAGGCCCTACAATTTGGGGTGTTAAGTGAAAGTACTTCTCGCACATTCTTTCTAGTGCAAACATCATCGGCGGGACAACAGACGAGATGATAATTCCTTCTATTTGATCAAACATCAGCCCCACATAATCAAATAAAGACCTGATGGCCATACCAAATTCGTCTTCTGTTTTATGACGGCTTGTTTCAATTCGCCAATGGTAGTTTAGATCGCCATTATGATAAACACCTAAAACGGTATTTGTGTTTCCTACATCTATCACGAGTAACAACTTCATCACCACTTTGAATAGTTTCTCAAAAAGAGCATTTTTCGACTTTCTATCATACCATACACGAATTGAGTTCCATTTGTAAACAATTCGAAACCGATCCATTTAGGAATCGAAATAAAAAAAGCTGCCGGTGATCCCGGCAGCTTTCACAGAAGGAGATTAGATCTCCTCATCTTCTTTTTTCTTGATGTTCACTTTCACATCATCGTTTTTCTCTTCGTCATCTGCGTATACACGCTCTGGAAGCTTTCCAGTTTCGTAAAGAGATTTAATTTGCTCAGCATCTAATGTTTCAACTTCTAAAAGGGCCTGTGCGATGATTTCTAGCTTATCTTTGTTCTCAGTGAGAATTTGTTTCGCACGTTCGTAGCTGTCCTTGATGAAACGCTGAATTTCTTGGTCAATCTCGTAAGCAATGGCTTCACTATAATTCGGCTCGTTGTTAAAATCACGGCCTAGGAACACTTGACCACCTTGTGCTTGACCGAACTGAAGTGGACCAAGCTTATCAGACATACCGAACTCAGTAACCATTTTTCTTGCAATGCCTGTTGCACGCTGGAAGTCGTTGTGAGCGCCTGTGCTTACTTCACCAAACGTAATTTCCTCTGCAACACGACCGCCGAGCAAGCCGACAATTTTATCAAGAAGCTCTGGCTTCGTTTGGAAATAACGGTCTTCTCTTGGAAGCATGACCGCATATCCGCCTGCCTGACCACGAGGAACGATCGTTACTTTATGCACCATGTCCGCTTCGTCTAGGATAAGTCCAATCACAGTATGACCTGCTTCATGGTAAGCCACGATATTACGTTCTTTCTTCGAAATGACGCGGCTTTTCTTCGCCGGTCCAGCGATGACACGGTCAGTCGCTTCGTCGATATCACGCATATCGATTTTCTTTTTGTTATGACGGGCAGCAACAAGTGCTGCTTCGTTTAGTAAGTTCTCAAGATCTGCTCCAGAGAACCCAGGTGTTCTGCTTGCAATGGCTTTCAAGTTCACTGTATCATCAAGCGGTTTGTTTTTCGCATGAACCTTCAGTACTTCTTCACGGCCAATGACATCTGGTCGGTCAACCGTAATTTGACGGTCAAAACGTCCCGGACGCAGCAATGCAGGATCTAGGATATCTGCACGGTTCGTCGCAGCAATGATAATAATACCTTCGTTCGCACTAAAACCATCCATTTCAACAAGAAGCTGGTTAAGCGTTTGTTCACGCTCGTCATGACCACCGCCAAGACCGGCTCCACGCTGACGACCCACTGCATCAATCTCATCAATAAAGATTAAGCAAGGTGCATTCTTTTTCGCATTTTCGAATAAATCACGTACACGTGATGCACCGACACCGACGAACATCTCGACGAAGTCAGAACCACTGATGCTGAAGAAAGGAACGCCTGCTTCTCCTGCAGATGCTCTCGCAAGCAATGTTTTACCTGTACCTGGAGGTCCTACTAGTAAAACCCCTTTAGGTATTCTTGCGCCAAGCTCCGCAAATTTACGTGGGTCCTTTAGGAATTCAACCACTTCTACAAGCTCTTGCTTTTCTTCATCTGCACCGGCAACATCTTTAAATTTCACACGTTTCTTCTCTTCTGTGTAAAGCTTCGCCTTACTCTTACCAAAGTTCATAACACGGCTTCCACCGCCCTGAGCTTGGTTCAATAAGAAGAAGAACAGGATAAAGATGATGATAAACGGAATGATGGTGGTCAGAACTTGCAGCCATCCATTTGTTTCAGGTGCTGGTTCTACTTTTACATCTGTATTCTTCAGTGCACTGTAAATCTGGTCAACACCTTGACCATCTGGAACATGGGTAATGAAGTATTGATCTTTCTTCGCGCCATCTAATTGACCACGAATTTCATAAACCCCTCTTACAGGCTGAATGGAGATACTCTCCACTTTTCCCGCACTTAGATTTTGCGAAAATTTGCTGTAAGACATGTTCTCAGGCTTTTGATTAGGGGATCCTAACCAACTGACTACCCCTATCACAAGTAATAAAATAAGTATATAAAAAATCGTATTACGAAAAACCCGATTCATTCCTTACCTCCTCCCACAGTAAGCACAACTATGTTCAATAGTATCATAGAAAATCATTCCAATACAACCAATAACCTCATGTATACGTATGCTGATTAGCCTTCGTAAACAGATGGTTTTAACACTCCAATATACGGGAGGTTTCGGTAACGTTCAGCGAAATCCAATCCATAGCCGACAACAAATGCATCTGGCACTTCAAATCCAACATAATCTGCTTTGATGTCTGCTTTACGACCGCTTGGTTTATCAAGCAATGTCACAATTTTTATGGAATTTGCTTTACGGTATCGGAAAAGCTCTACCAGATAGCTCAAAGTTAACCCACTGTCGATGATATCTTCCATAATTAAAATATCTCTTCCTTCAACAGAAGTATCAAGATCCTTAATGATCTTTACTTCTCCTGAAGATACGGTAGATTTTCCGTAGCTAGATACATCCATAAAATCAAGTTCTAAATATGTATCAATGTGTTTGATCAGGTCTGCCATGAATGGAAGAGCCCCTTTCAAAACACCAATAGCCAGGGGAAATTTACCATCATAATCGCTGGTTAATGTTGCACCCAGTTCCTTCACTTTTTGCTGGATCTCTTCTTCTGAGATCAAAACCTTTTCAATATCTTGTTTCATGCTTTTGCTTGCCCCCTACAAATTTTCATGCTGTCTATATTGTAATACAATGAGATCGCTGTTTGTCATATCAATTTCTTCAAAAACGGATTTTTTCAGACCTGGGATCCAGATGATTTGATGATCCGAGTCAGTGACGATCGGCCAGCTGTCTCTTTCTGCAAGAGGCACTTTTTTATCAATAAATATATCCTTCACCTTTTTTGATCCATTCATCCCTTTAAGTTTGATTCGATCACCATTTTTTCGTGAGCGAATGATCAAAGGGAGACGAACATGATCTTTTTGAAGCAAGAAAAAATGGTTTCCGTTCCGTGCATCCTTCGGAACATGATTTGATACCACGATAGACTGCCCATTCGGAAGGAAAAGCTCCTCTCCAAGCTCACCCTTTAAGTGAAGAGCATAAGACTGGTCTAGTACAAGCGATCGTTCAAAGGTAAACATACAGTAATCATAAGACTTGACAGCTTGTAAACCTTTTGGCAAATCTAATGATCCAGACGGTTGTTCGGTATGAGATAACCAGTCCAAAGTCCCTAGAATATGCTGGTTTGAAAACGCTGATTGAGTGTTTTCATAAAGATAGTTTAATATTAGTTGAATGCCTCTTCTTTGTAAAGGCAAAGGCAGGTCAAGCAAAGGCTTCGTTTTGATCTTAATTTGCTTAGGCGATTGATTCGTTATCACTTGGTTCATTTGTTCCTTTGTTAATGCCTGCAAGTATTGCTCATCCTCAGTCAGCATGTCACTTACAAACTGAAAGCTTTCATGTACATGAGGTGCCTCTTCTTTTAACACGGGAAGAATGTGTCTTCTTATCCGGTTTCTCAAGTAGTCATCAGTGTGATTGCTTTGATCAATGACATAGGGAATATGTTCTTTTTCACAAGCGGTCAGCACGTCGTCCTTGGAATATCCAATGAGCGGCCGAATCAGCCATCCATCTTGAAAAGGACGTTTTGCTTGGATACCGGCGAGTCCTATTCCAACAGTCCCTCTCGCAAGCCTCATCATCATTGTTTCTACTTGGTCGTCTCCATGATGTGCAAGCGCTATAAATTGAGCGTTGTATTGCTCCATCAATTGACGAAAGAAAGCATATCTGCACTCCCTTGCAGCTGCCTGTTTGTTTAAGTGGTTTTCTTTTGCATATTGGGTGACCTGTATGCGGGCCGATTCAAAAGGAATCTCTTGCTCCTTGCAGTAAGCCTCAACAAATGCCAAATCAGCAAAGGATTCTTCTCCTCTGAACATGTGATCTACATGGGCTGCAATCAGCTGATAGGAACCTTTTCGACGTTTGTTTAGTTCGTGCAGTAAAAGCATGGAATCTGGTCCGCCAGAAACCCCGACAATGACTGTCGTATTTTCAAGGTAAACATCATGTTTTTTCAAAAATGATTCAATTCTATTCACAACTTCCTCCTCACAAAGAGCAGGTAATTTAAAGATATACATATCCTATCACTTTCAGTAGCTCCAAGCAAAGATGAAGCCTGCTTTTTTACAGGTCTATAGCAGGAACAAAACTACATATGCACAGTAAAGAGCAAGTACACTGCACACGATCAGAATAGTTTCAAAAAGCCCGCCTGATTTTTTACGTACTGGTGTTCTTTTTGCTGCTGCAACTCTCGATCGTGAAGTCACCTGTTGATTTTGTTGAACAGCGGGCTTTTGCCCGTTTTTTTGCTGCTGCTTCTTTTGACTCGCTTTTCTTGAAGCGATCAGCTGTCCTTCTTTCAGCATCGCACTCTTCATAGCCGCCGCTGATTGATATTTACCTTGTAGAGCAGCCTTTAACACCCTTTCATAACGCTTTAATAAAGGATGTCCTTCAATCGCTCTGTAAAGCTGCTTTTCCGGTTCTGCTCCTTTTTTGAATTCTTTCTTATACGCACAATTCACCATCACCATACTTAAGGCAAACAGATCATAGGATGGCTCTGCCTTTCTTGTGCCGAATCCCCAATAGCCTCGATCAAAAAACTCTGTATACTCCTTGATTGCCCTGCCTGCTTTTGTCGTTCCCCCTACATCAATGCACCGGATCGCGGCTGGGGGACCTGAAACGATGAGATTATCTGGCTTCAAGTCACCAAAAATCCAGCCTTCCTGATGTAAATGAGCTAGGTTAGATAAAAGCTGAACCATTAAAACGACGATCCACTCATCACCTTTTTGTTTTACAAATTCAAGCAGTAACGGGCCTCTGACATACTCCATCACATAAAAGGAACGCTTTTGAAGCATACCGGGATAAATCGCATCATCCATATCATAAAAAGAAGGCCCCATGGTTTTCACAGGAGCCTTAGAAAAGGATTTTAATACATTGACTTCAGATGCAATGAGCATACTGTCATCACTCACTTTAAGGGCTACTTGACCATTTGGCGATTCGGCTAGATAGACAATACCGTTCGCCCCTTTTCCCAGCTCTTTTACAATGCGGTAATGATGGTGATGCCATTTCCCTTGAATCACCGTGCCTAACGGAATGTTAGAAGCCGAATTCATTATCATGCTCTTCCTTTGCTTCAAGCAGCCCTTTACGCGAACGAACTGATTTGAAATGCTGGAGTGCTTCTCGAAGCGCTGGTCCAGTTGGAGTAATTCCTCCCGTGGTCAGTTTCGGGAAAATAGATGATAACGAATCGAATCGAGGCGTCCAATTCAACACAATTTCAGCATCTGAGTTTTTCCCGGGAAATATACACATCCCAAACTGATTTTCACCAATCCTTGAATTTAAACTAATAGAGAGATCGATGAGTGCTTCTTTAACGGTCGGCAGCTTCGGTTTCATACTTGCACTTGTATCAACAAGCACAAGTACTTGAAGATGAACCGTCTCTCCTAACTCATCGACTATTTCCATCACTTCCCCACGCTTATCAGGCGGAAGCTCTTCAATTTCAGTGTCTTTGCCAAGTATTTGCTGCAATTCTTTATTCACAACACCTTGTAAGGTTTGTGTCATCGCTTTTTTTGTGACCATTTGTACCGTTTGAGATAACTGCTGGACGTAGACAACCTGATGAATGCCTCCGCCTGCGAGGGCAATCCCCTCGACTTCTTTCATCGCTTCATGATCGTGTCTGTTTTCCTCCATAATGCCAATGACATTGACTGTAATCCCTTGTTCCTTTGCCAATGAGGCAATCGCAAGTGGATCTTCCCCGTGATTTGAGCAGCCATCTGTAATCAATAAGATTTGGTTTACGTGACCTTTTCGCATCTTCATTCCTCCTGGGATCGTAACTGAATGCTTTATATCCCCATCATCGCCAGAAGAAATTCATATTATACGATATTTTAAGAAATCTCTTGTTTCTCAAGATAGAATGTACCAGTCGGAATGGATGCCCATTTTGGTGTGTTGTGATCAAGCCTGATGACAACAACCGTCATATCGTCGTCAATTTGACCCGCTCTTGTTCGAATGACCTCTTCCATTAATAAATCAGCAATCTCTTGCGGATCTTCTGTTTTAAAGCTTTTCATTTTGCGCTTCACCCACAGATCATGATTTTCAATATGCTTTGGTCCTTCGAAAATGCCATCACTCATCATAATCAGCAGATCTCCTGCCTTCATCTGTTCACTCACTACCTCCACTTCAAATTCATCAATAATCCCAATCGGTAAGTTGCTCGCTTGTACCTTCATCACCTGATCACCCCGTTTAATAAAGCTGGGTGTTGAACCAATCTTGAGGAACTTACAGCTCGCATCCTGTAAATCAATAATTGATAAATCTAATGTAGAATAGATTTCATCCGTCGTTCGTAAAGATAAAATACTATTAATGGTTTTGATTGCCACTTTTTCATTGATACCTGACGCCAATATTTTTTCTAACAGCTTAATCGTTTCATTGCTTTCAAAATGAGCCCTTGCTCCATTGCCCATTCCATCACTAATAGCTGCGGCATATTTGCCCGCACCCAGCTCCATCATGCTGTAGCTATCCCCAGACACTAACCCTCCGCCTTTCGCTGCATGCGCTACGCCTGTAGCCACTCGATATGATTTTGCAGAGCCAAATACAACGTGGCAATAGCCTGTTGGGTGCTCTGCACACTGCTCTGCTTTGACTAAAATCTGTTCTTCTAAAATATCTGAGAGCATGGGAGCGATGATTTTTTCACATTCACCATGTCCTTGGCAATATGGGATTCTCATTTCAATATCGACATTCCCCTGCTCCAAGCTATAAATTTCTACTTGCTGAATTTCAATCCCAAAGTGCTGAAGTGCTTCTATCATCTGCTCTTCTTGAATAAAATGCTGTTCTCTTTCTCGTTTTATTTCCCGGGAAAAATCCTCCATCACTTGTGAGACCCCCATCAGCTGTTCGGCTACAAGTCGTCTGCTGTCTTGGACCTTTTTCTTCAGAGTCTGGTTGGCTTTATAGTAAGCGATCTCCTCTTCAATCAATTCCTCGACATGTTTTGATTTTGAGCAGTGCTGGCTAAATTTCTTCTTCAATTTCCGGTTATGCTCGTAGGTTTTTTCATCAGATTCATGCATAACTTGTTTCATCAGTTCATAGGTTGTATCAAAGTTCTGCACCCAGCATTTATTTTTCTTATAGCACGTTTGACAGGATCGTTCTGTGATCGTACTTAAAAAAAGATCTACATCCTCTTCCTGCTTCTTTTCTTCAGGAATGGATTCGTAAAATGTCGCAAAACTCTCAGACAGCGCATGAAATACATTAGAAAATTGGTCTACCTTTTTTGCTGTCACATCCCGTACTTTCCGGGCGTATTGCTGCTGTTCTTGTACATGCTCTACCGTACCAGGAATATATTTCGCTACCTTAGAGGTCACTGATTGTGGCGTGAGTAAGAAGAGCGCAACTGCAATAAGTGATTCATACAGCGTGGTCACGAGACCTGCTGATCCTTCTCCGTATAGGGAAATAAGTAAGGAACCCACAATTAAGCCAATGGCTGCGCCTGCTTTCTTCCCCTCTTTCAGCAATCCCCCTAATAAGCCTGAAAAGGCAAGAAGACTCATCTGATAAAGGTTTCCGATGTTAGCGAGACCGAGAATTAATCCTGTCACGACACCCACCGTACAACCAATACTGGCTCCTCCAATAAAGGCAAAGCTCAGCACTACATAACGTGACAAAATATGCTCTGCCTGCATCCCTTGAAATGTGATACCAGCCAGACCTGTTAAAACTGAGGCAATTAAAATCATAAAGCAAATAATTTCTTCAACCTTTAAGGAGTGTTTGATTTTCCTGACTGTAAAAATCGGCAGGCTTTGAAGGAAAATCAGTGTCAAAATGAAGGCAAGTCCTGCTTCAACACCCGCCATGACGTAATCGTAGCTTTGCATAGCACCTTGCTCTAGGTAAACAAATGCTCCTCGGGTGATCAGCATTGACAGCACAATGACAACCGGCAATGTTTTCACTGGGTCTTTGATGATGAAAGAAACCACCTTGGACATAAGGAGAAACACGATCAACGACGCAAACACAAACAATGCGTTTTGAGGTGATATCGTCATGGCTCCAGCGAGTAAAGCGAGACAAGCAAGCATGGCCTTATCTCTTTTGATAAGCAGCATGGAGCCGAAGAAAGGCAGAGCAAACGGCATAATTTCAGATAAAATAAAGGCTCGTCCTAATAAAAAACCAAGTACAACATAAATAAACCCTTTATAGAAAAAAAGAGAATGCGTGTGATGAAGAAACAGGTTTTTCATCTTTTTTAACCCTGCACTGATTCTTTCAAACCCCGCTCCTGTTAAATCAGTTCTTCTTTCTAGTTTTTCCATCTTTTCATCCCCCACCTGATATTCGTTGCTTGTCATTATAGCGAAGGTGAAAAAGAAATTTTGTCAAAAGAAGTTGTCGTTTCCATAAAACGTTCGACGCTTTATTCGTCAAAGAGGCATACTTTCATGAAAGTCGATGTCTTTCATCAGAATTTTACGAAGACACAAAAAAAACAGCCTTCCTAAAGAAAGCTGTTTTGAAGATGACCCGTACGGGATTCGAACCCGTGTTACCGCCGTGAAAGGGCGGTGTCTTAACCGCTTGACCAACGGGCCTTGCTTTTATGTTCTACTAAAAAGGATAGCGGCGGAGGGGATCGAACCCCCGACCTCACGGGTATGAACCGTACGCTCTAGCCAGCTGAGCTACACCGCCATAATAAAAATGCGCTAAGAAGCACAAGATCTATAATACAAAGGAATCGCTTGTCCGTCAATAGGAAGTTCTAAATTAAATGAAGAAATCTCAAAAAATGTCGTATGGATCAAGAAAAAAAGCACCTGCGGACAGCAGGTGCTTTGTTGTGAAAGATATATAGAAAGCAGCAACAAGTTAACCTCTTCTTGCTCCGCGTCCCCCACGTTTTGATTCCGTGTTACGTTTTAAAGATGTTAAGCGGTCTTCACTATCTTTTAAGAATTTGTTCATTTTTTGCTCAAACGATTCCTTCGGACGGAAATCATTTCTGCTCGGTCTTGATTGTTGTTGTTGAGGACGATCTTTTGCTTTTTTAATGGACAAGCCGATTTTACCGTCTTTTTCAACGTTAATCACTTTCACTTCAACTTGTTCACCGACTTTTAAATGCTCATTAATATCTTTTACATAGTTATCGGCTACCTCACTGATATGAACGAGACCAGTTGAACCGCCTGGCAACTCCACAAAAGCTCCAAAATTTGTAATGCCCGTAACTTTCCCTTGTAACTTGCTGCCAACTTCAATCGACATAAAAAAAGTGCTCCTCCTTAGACTTATAAAAAAATCTCATTTGTTCAATTATACATAAACTGAATTTTAAGTGTCAACAAGGCTAATCGCTCTTATTGCCCACATCAAAGATTTTTTCGCCTTTTTTGGACATATAATAGTCTCGTCGTGCCAGTTCGAGTACGTATTCTTTGCTTTTCAGCTTTTTAATTTCATCAGAAATATCTTCCTGCTTTGTTTGTAATTGCTTCAATTCTTTTTCAAGCGCAACCTTCTTCTCTTCTTTTTCCTTTAATGAGGACGATTGCGACCAGAGGGCACTTGTCACCAAGACAGCAAACATGAGCACAATCACACCAAACACGGTAAGCCTTCTAAGGAGTCCACGGCGTTTGCGTTTTATGCGCTGTGCTTGCTGTTCCATTTGTTTTTGGTAATCATTTTGAATTTGTGCGATATTTCTTTTTCTCTTGTTCAAGGTTGAAGGCCTCCTCTCTTACTTTGTCCAGAATTGTTTCCATTTCGTTTTGATGGTACCAGATAATTTCTTGGTCCCTTGTAAAATTCCTGCTCCTTTAGAGAAAAACAATCTCATTGATGTTCGCCATTTTTCGGGAATCCGATGAATAATGGTCACATTAAGTAACCAGATGAGCGGATAACAAACAATGGACAGCACCTTCCACACGAGCCGAAACGTAAAATGAACAAGACGTAAGAGCAAGTGGAGCAAGAACATAATAGCACTTATGATTAAGGTCAGCAGCCAGCGGATTGGCTGGAAGACGATGGACATGACCAGCCGTTTAAGGACGAGAGCGGTCTGATACACACACATCATCATAAACTTGAGAATGTTCATATACAGCTGTTTCATCAATGCCTGATACATCGAAAAACCTAGTGCAACGGCTAGAAAGATATAAAGCCTGAATTCTCCTTCATTTGTCAGCAGCAGGACATAAAAGAATAAGAGGCCCTGTACCAGCCAAAAAAGGAGATCGTGTATAACCAAAAGCCATTTTGCTGTCTTTTCCCGATTCACAAACAGCTTGTACGTATCAAGCGATGCGCCCAGCCAGATGCCCATCGCTACCATCGAAAGCATCGTATAAAACTGGACTGTCAGCGTCATTTAAACAGCTTGCTAAAAAATCCTTTAGCTTTCTCCCCGTGCTGCTCATCTACATAAATTAAGTCAAAGACACGCCCTTTGATCGATACAACGCCTTTTTCGACGTCTAGGTTTTTCATTTGCAGATTTTCTCCACGGATAGCGAGAATCCCCATGACCGTCTCAAGCAGAAATTCTTCATTATCAAAGCTTTCCACCTGTTTGACACCGGTAATATCTAAATGCTTTCTGTTTCGCATTGTGACATTGTGCTCCGCTTCTGATGACAGCTTCGTGCCTTGAGGTTGATTATAATATTGATTCATTTATACATCCCCCATATCTCATACTTGCATTGTTACTGCATTGTATGTGACAGGAGGATCATTTAGAACAAGCCCTATTCTGCTGTTTTTTCTTCTTTTAGCACAGTATACATGCCAGCGGCTTCTTCTTTTTTCGTCGTGTCCTTTAACTCGTTGACTTGAACCGTCACAAGTTTTTGACCAAAACGGATTTGAAGCTCGTCTCCTTCTTTCACGTCAGAGCTGGCTTTCGCCTGTGTGCCGTTAATAGAAATTCTGCCTTGATCAGCTACTTCTTTTGCCAATGTTCTTCTTTTAATTAAACGGGACACTTTTAAAAATTTATCTAGTCTCATGTATGCTCACCTCTTTCTATACGTTTGGCATCGTTCCATAGATCGTCCATTTCCTCTAGCGTTAAGTCATCTAATGAACGTCCCATGTCCTTTGCTTTTTGTTCGATATGCTGAAAGCGACGCATGAATTTTGTGTTGGCGGAAGCGAGTGCCGTTTCAGGCTCTAGCTGATAGAACCTTCCAATGTTGACGAGAACAAACAAAAGATCTCCAAATTCATCTTTCATCTGCTTCGTTGCACTTTCGTCCGGCTTCTCTGCCACTTCAACGAGAAATTCCTGCTTCTCTTCTTCGTATTTGTTCCAAATATCTTTCACATCTGTCCAATCAAAGCCTACTTTGGCGGCTTTCTTTTGGAGCTTATATGCCTTTGTTAGTGCTGGAAGCGTCGCCGGGATGGATTGCAAAATGGAGGCTGCCCGCTCCGGCTTCTCCTGCTGCTTGATTTTTTCCCAGTTGGCGACCACATCTGCTGCTTCAGAAACATTTGTGTCACCAAACACATGGGGATGTCTACGAATCATTTTTTCTGTGACATGCTGGATGACGTCATCAATTGAGAAAAAGCCGTCATCTTCACCAATTTGGGCGTGAAGTAACACCTGCAGCAGCACATCTCCGAGCTCTTCCACCATATGGTCTGGATCATCTTCATCGATCGCTTCAAGCAGTTCATAGCATTCTTCAATTAAATATGGTTTAAGTGACTCATTGGTTTGTTTTTGATCCCATGGACAGCCGCCCGGACCTCTTAATGTACGTATGACGTCACGGAAAGTGTCAAATTGTTGAAAAAGCAGCTTTTCATCTTGAATCGGAGGTACATAAACACTCGTTAAGTTATTTATCGACACATCTCGATCAAGTTCAAATAAAGGAACGGCAGTAATCTCTTCCTGACTGCTTCCAGCCGCAGTCACAATATAGACTTCATAATCGTCAGGAAGCTTTTCCATCAGCGTGAGTTTCACATTCGAAGCGGTCAGCTGATCATATACCTGACAAATGAGGACATGCTGGGTCAATTTCAGATCGTCCGCTCTCATATCTCCTGCATCAACGAATTGTAATCCCTCGATTGGGTCAATCTGCAAGGAGTTAAACGTCGCATCCAAAAAGCTTTGTCCACCAGCAACAGACACCTCAATCCCGCGCTCTTGCTGCTGAGAAACTAATAGCTGGACGGTCTTTTCTGCGACAAATGGGTGTCCTGGTACTGCGTACACAATATCCTTTTCCGCAGCCTCTGTAAATAAAATTTCAGTGATTTCCTGATAGACCGAATCAAACTGATCGTGTTTTTCATAAATTTCATCAAAAAAGGTCAGCGATGAGACCTCCTGCATCAACTCTGCGGTAAGCGGATGATCCTGCGTTCTCATAAATACTTCTTTCGCCTGCTTCAGCTGCTTGTATACACCGAGCGTCAGCTGATCCATGTCGCCTGCCCCGAGACCGACGACGGTAATCTTACCTGCCATTTCGATTCCCTCTCATCTGTTTAAAATATAAAATCTTTTCTCCTAATGGAATGAGTCTCCATTCCTCGTCCGTAAATACTTCTAGCTTAAGAATACTATATAAAAAGGCGAAACCACCAATAAAAACTGACGTCAGGCTCTCTAAAACGAAAAAAGGACGTTTTTCAAAGGGAATGACCCAAGAAAACAGTGCCTGATACCCTATTAAGACAATGGCCATGAAAGCAGCCGATAAAAGAATTTTCACTGGGAACAGCTCTCTCAACGAAATCCATCCTTTATGCCTCAAATAAACGGCATTGAGCAGAGCCGCAGCGAGAAAACCACATACGGTTGACCATGCGGCACCGTAGATGCCAAATAGCGGGACAAGTGCAAGCGTTAGTATCCATTTCACCAGCACACTGAGAATCACCACAACAGCCGGATACACAGTATGCCCGAGCCCTTGAAGTAAAGCTGCTTGCGTAATCGCAATCGATGTAAATGCGATGGAAATACAGAATATTTGCAGCGCATCGGTGCCTAAGTCATTACGAAAAAGCATGGTATTGACTGACGCTAGAATACAAATCAGCCCAACTGCTGAACCAATCCCTAAAACCGACGTGGTCTTAAACGATGTACGCACTTTTTGCCTTATCGCTTCATGCTCTCCATTCCTCATGGCCGCCGATAAAAATGGCACAAGAGAGGTTCCTATGCTAATGGCAAACACCGTCCCTAGCTGTAAGAACGGCTGTCCTCGGTCATACACACCTTTTGCCGCTTTTGCCGCGGCTTCACTCAGACCCTCACTGCGCAGCAACGCATACAGATGAAAGGCATCAACCATTTGCATCCATAAAATGAGCAATCCGCTGACACAAATCGTGAATGTATACAGCACCAAACTCTTCAAAACATCCTTTTTCCGAAGTGTCGCCTGTTTGCTTGTCATACTTGCAGCAGGCTGTTTCCGGTATGTCAGCCAAAGAAAAAGAAGCAGTATAAGCGAGGCCGCACTCCCCGCTATGGAGGAGAAGACCGCACCCGCCCCTGTTTCATAAAGCGAATAGCCGCGCCTCACGAAATAGAAGGATAAAACAAGCAGGACGCCTACCCTGATGAGTTGCTCCACCAATTGAGAAATAGCCGTTGGAAGCATCATACCGTCACTCTGAAAAACTCCCCTCAGCATCACGGTAAGCGGAAGAAATAAAAACACGAAAGCACTCATTTGGATGAGCAGGATTAATTGACTGTCCGCCATAAGGCTCGCAATTCTGCCTGCTCCTATGTAAAGACAAAGAAATAAGACCAAGCTCAGTAAAGTGATATAGACCAAGGATACCCTTGTAATGATCCTTCGATTCTCTTCCCCATGCTCACTCAGAAGCTTGGACACCATGACAGGAAACCCTGTGGTGCCGAGCATGATGGCAATGCCAAGGAAGGGATACACTTGCTG
The DNA here is from genome assembly GCF_049896565.1 of Bacillus sp. DWP3-1. Classification (NCBI taxonomy): domain Bacteria; kingdom Bacillati; phylum Bacillota; class Bacilli; order Caryophanales; family Bacillaceae; genus Bacillus; species Bacillus sp. DWP3-1. The sequence continues at coordinate 29,761 of NZ_JAFCUN010000010.1, read as the reverse complement.
ATAAATATAAAACCCTGTGTCTCCTACGATGTTCTGGAACGGAACACGATAAACGGCACTTAGTACCTTTGATAACAAGCCTGCGATGGTCAAAATCACCGCACCCTGGAAAAGCCAATGCGGCTGATTCACAGCATTTTTCATGGATGACTCCTTTAAAAATAGATCTACAGTTAAACGCACTCATTATATCATACGTGAATGAAAAGCCGTTTCTTTCTAAGGAGTAGACGGCACATTCCTCGTTTTGTTTCATCCCATATAAAAAACGCCGACAAAATCAAATGATTTCATCGGCATTCTTTCATTTTATCTATATGATATAGAATTATTAGACCTAATGTTCCATTTGACGGGCTAAGAAGCCAGCTGCCGTTTCTGCCGCTTTATGCTCCACTTCTCCCATTGAACGCTCTTTAGAAAATAAGACGACGGCGCCAATCGGATCTCCGTTTGCAACAATAGGTGCAATGGTATAAGCAGATACGTCATCATCAATACCATCGACAAGTTGAATTTCTTTTTTGCTTTCTTCTAATACAGAATTACGCTGGTCCATTGTTCGTTCAAGTAAATCACTGATGGATTTGTTTAAGTACTCTTTTTTCGAACTGCCGGATACAGCAATATACGTATCTCGATCACAGATCAGTATGGAATGACCCAAACTGTCGAATAATGCATCAGCATATTCCTTCGCAAAGTCTCCTAGCTCACTAATCGGCGAATATTTCTTCAAAATCACTTCTCCATCGCGGTCGACGAAAATCTCAAGCGGATCTCCTTCCCGGATGCGCAATGTTCTGCGAATCTCCTTCGGAATAACCACTCTACCTAGATCATCGATGCGGCGTACAATTCCAGTTGCTTTCATTCACTGCTGCCTCTCTTTCGTTTGATGATGTGTTGGGTGAATGGAACAAAAGCGTCCACTTTATGCAACATTCACCACTTGACCCTGAGTTTAGTATCCGTCACATCAAACGTAATATACACGAGAGACAAACAAAATTTTATGAAGATGGAATGGTTTCTTTTTTCACTTCTTGAAGGCCTCGAAGCATATTCAGAACGATCTCAAGCCATTCCTCAGTCTTCTTGCCTTTCGTTTGAACAGAAATAATCAGCTTGCTGCCTTCCATTCCCAAGCCTATATCACGACCATATTTACTGCTGAGCGCAAATAATTTTTGACCGTCGATTTCACTGCTTGCTTGCTCTTCAAGAGTAAGCCTGACAATGCCTTTCTCCATCTTGATCAGTTCGACACGTTCCTGCACTGCGTATACTTTCATCGTCGCAATCGTGAACAAGTCCGCCACTTCTTGCGGATATTCACCAAATCGGTCGATCATTTCATCTTGAAGCTCTTTTCGCTCTTCGATTGATCCAATCGCTCTGAACTGTTTATACATCTCGATCTTTTGCTTCCCATCCGAAATGTAAGTGTCCGGGATGTAGGCATCGATTTGCAGATCGATTTCCGGTTCGAATTTATCTTGAGCCGTTGTATCGCCTCTTCTTTCCTCAATGGCTTCTTTCAGCATTTGAGAATAGAGGTCGAATCCAACAGAATCAATGAATCCATGCTGCTGTGCACCAAGTAAATTTCCTGCTCCTCGAATCGTTAAATCACGCATCGCAATTTTAAATCCTGATCCGAGCTCTGTGAATTCTTTAATAGCTTGAAGTCTCTTCTCTGCTACTTCAGACAGAACTTTATCTTTTCGATACGTGAAATAAGCATATGCGACACGATTCGAGCGTCCTACTCGTCCTCTTAGCTGGTACAGCTGAGAAAGCCCCATTTTATCCGCATCGTGGACGATGAGCGTGTTCACATTTGGAATGTCGACTCCCGTTTCAATGATGGTGGTACTGACCAATACATCTGATTCACCTTCAAGGAAATTGATCATCACTGATTCCAGCTCGTTCTCACTCATTTTCCCATGTGCATAGCTGACTTTCGCGTCTGGGACTAGCATAGAGATTTCATCTGCTTTGCGTTCAATATCTTCAACACGGTTGTAAAGAAAGTACACTTGACCGCCGCGTGCTAGTTCTCGCTCAATCGCTTCTCTGACTAAAGCGCCATTGTACTCGACCACATAGGTTTGAACAGGGAAACGGTTTTCAGGCGGTGTCTCAATAACCGATAAATCCCGTACGCCAAGCATAGACATATGCAGCGTACGCGGAATTGGCGTAGCCGTTAATGTCAGTACATCGATATTGGCTTTCATCTGTTTAATTTTCTCTTTATGCGTCACACCAAAACGCTGCTCTTCGTCAATGATCAACAAACCTAAGTCTTTATAGACAATATCTTTAGAAAGCAAACGGTGTGTGCCGATGACCATATCAATCGTTCCGTTTTTCAGCCCTTTTAACGTTTCGGTTGTTTCTTTTCTTGTACGGAAACGACTCAGCTGAGCGATTTTGACAGGGTAGTCTTGGAATCGGTCCATAATCGTGTCAAAATGCTGCTGCGCTAAGATGGTTGTCGGTACAAGCAGAGCAACCTGTTTTCCGTCAGCAATGGCTTTGAAGGCCGCTCGAATCGCCACTTCTGTTTTTCCATATCCCACATCTCCACAAAGTAGGCGGTCCATTGGACGCTCCCGCTCCATGTCTTGTTTGATTTCGTGAATCGAACGGATTTGATCATCTGTTTCCTGGTAAGGGAACGCTGATTCAAACTGGCGCTGCATCTCATGATCAGGCGAGAAGGCATACCCTTTGCTTGCCTCACGTTCCGCATACAGCTTAATGAGATCATCTGCGATGTCCTGTACAGATGTTTCCACTTTTTTCTTCACACGTTTCCAATCGCTGCCGCCTAGTTTGTACAGCTTTGGTTCTTTACCTTCTGATCCGACATACTTCTGCACCTGATCAATTTGTTCAACCGGTACATAAAGCTTGTCGCTTCCTTGATAATGAATATTTAAATAATCTTTATGAATGCCGCCGATTTCAAGCGTTTCAATTCCTAAATACTTACCGATTCCGTGGTTAATGTGCACCACATAATCGCCGACTTGAAGCTCTGAATAGCTCTTAATTCGCTCTGCATTGGTCAGCTTTTGCTTACGTGCCTGCTTCTTCACACGTTTCTTGAAGAGCTCGCCTTCTGTGATCACGGCAATTTTCGATAACGGCAGTTCAAAGCCTGTTTGCAGCTCACCTTGTAAAATATACACCTGTCCGCTTACAAGCTCGGCGTCCGGCTTGGCAAGAGCGGCTTCAATGTCATAATCATGTAAGACAGAAGATAGTTTATCTGTCCGCTCTTCATCCGCACCTAAGAAGACAACTGTGTATTGTTGTTTTTTGTAGCGTTCAATTTCACTCGCAAGCACATTCATCTGCCCGTGGAAATTCTGCATTTGCTTACTAGATACATTGACGATATTTTGCGGATTTGTCTGCTGGACATGTCTCAGAAACAAGGAGTAGTACAGAATAGACCGCGATTGCTGATTGATCAGTTGTTGGAACGGGAAAGAAAGGGATAAATCATGAAGGATATTACCTTCTTCAAGCAGGCTAATTGTCCAATCAGCTTCTTCCTGTTCAAGCTGTTCTTCCATCTCCTGAATTCTGCTAATTTCATCTAAAATAATAATCGTATCCTGTGATGTGTAATCTAGCAAACTAGCAGGCTTTTCATAGAAATAGGACAGGTACTTCGTCATTTCCTGTGTCACGATACCTTCTAGCAGCTTCTCTCGATCAGCAGAAATATGTTGATGAAGCAGTTCTTTTTGCTGGTCTGAGTTAAATTTCTTTAAGCTCTTCGCAAGTCCTTGATCAAGCTGTTCAATGGCTCTCACTCGTTCAGAACCTCTCACAATCAGCTCTTTTGCGGGACCGATTTTAATCTCTTGAAGTGTTTCTAATGAACGCTGTGTATCTGAGTGGAACGTTCGAATCGAGTCTACTTCTGTATCAAACAGCTCAATACGGATCGGATGATCTTCCGTTAACGAATAAATATCAATGATTCCACCGCGCACACTAAAATCTCCGGGCGCAGCAACCATCGACGTCCGGTCATAACCGATTTGTACAAGTTGTTTTGAAAACGCCTCCAAATCAATTTCTTCACCGAGCTTTAAATGGATCTGACTCTCCTTCCAGAGCTCAACTGGCGGAAGCATTCTGTGCACCGCTGCAGCCGGTGTGACGATAATGGGGTTTTCTCCATTCGCCAGCCGGTTCAGAACATCTAGACGCTGTGCTCTGAGCTCAGGGCTGGCAACGGCAATTTCTGAAGCAATGAGTTCATTAACAGGATAAAGAAGGACCGAGCGATCTGAAATTACACTGGCAAGATCATCTGTTACCTTCTGCGCTTGATACAAATTGTGAGTCACAATAAACATCGGCCGCTTAAGTTCGTCTGATATAGCGGCTGTAAATAAAGATCTGACGGAGCCTGATAGTCCGGCGAGCAGCTGTTCTTTTAACCCTTCCTTTAGCCCATTAAAAATGGACTGAAAATCATCACTTTGTTTGATAAATGATTGTATATTTTTCATTTGGCTCCTCCTCCCTGCTTGTTTAAAACAGAAAAACGCTTTGGTCTATTATCTACACCAAAGCTTTTTATTGAATAAAGGTATGATACTGATGGTAATCAGGATTTCTTTCGAGCGCCTCTTGGCAATCCTCACAAATGGTTTGTACATGTAAATCACCATTTTCCCTATAAGAAATCATATCGTTTCTTTCCTCATTTGTTAAGTGATGAAATCCAAGTGCTTCACTTTGAACAGCGGATTCATCTAGACTGCCAACCTTTACACCACAGTGCCGGCAGTAATAATGCAAAGCCATACGTGATCCTCCCATGCTGAGATTTTATAATCAGTATGTGCTTTGCTTATCATTCTTATACCTTCTTGTTAAAATCATTCATCACTTCTAAAAATGGCTTTGTTAAAGCCGCCTCGCAAGCTTCGACAGACGCCTGAATGGCTGATGCAATGTCAGGCTGCTCCTCTTCAGAAAAGCGTCCTAGCACGTAATCGACGACCTTCATGCCATTTTGAGGACGTCCAATGCCGATACGGAATCGGTCAAACTCAGGTGACCCTAAATGCTGAATCAACGATTTGATTCCATTATGCCCGCCTGCACTTCCTTTTGTACGCAAACGAATCCGCCCAGTTGGCAAATCAAGATCATCATAGATGACTTTCAAATGTTCAAGTGGAATATCATAGTAATCCATTAGCGGACGCACGCATTCTCCTGATAAGTTCATATATGTAAGCGGCTTTACAAGTAGAACCTTTTGCCCTGAAACAAACCCTGTTCCAAATTGTCCATGGAATTTTGATTGATTTAAGGGGATGTCCCATTTTTTCGATAATTCATCTATTGTCATAAACCCGACATTATGTCTTGTTTTTTCATATTCTTTTCCTGGATTACCTAATCCAACGAATGCAATCATGAAACCAATAACCTCCTTTGTCACAAAGCACACGCCTAAAAAATGAGCCAATAGGATTGCCCCATGTAAAAACGTATGAATTCTTTTCATTCTAGCACAAAAGACGCAACCGCGGGAGGGTTACGTCTCTAAATGACCAGTTATTCTCCATCGTTATCCTTTTCTTTAATGGCCTCAGGTTCTTTTGGTTCCTCTTCGCTATCTGGCTCAGGAACCTCTGATTGCTGAGGCGGCAAAATGGATGCAACGACTTCTTCTGGATCGTTATTCACTTGATATGATGACTGAACAGACAAATCAGCGACTGTTAGGACATCATTTACTTCTAAGTTTGTAATATCTGCTTCAATATGCTGCGGGATATCTTTTGGTTTCGCTGTAATGGATAGTTCAAATAGTGGCTGCTGAAGCACACCGCCATCTTTTACCCCTTTAGATTCGCCAATCAGCTGGACAGGTACATCTGCTTCAATTTCACGCTGTAAGTCGACCACTTGGAAATCTGCATGGACAAGCTCATTTTTCAGCGGATCTGTTTGTAATTCTGTGACCATCACGGATTTTGTTTCACCGTTCACGTCTAATGTGATGATTGTATTCTTTCCTTCATCACGTAAGGTCTTTAATAAATCGATGCTGTCTAGTGAAACAGCCAGGTTGTCTGTATTTTTTCCGTATATGACACCAGGAACGTGTCCTGAATGACGGATTTTTTGCAGTGTGGAACGTTTGAAATCAGTTCTTTTATTTGCTTTTAAAGTTGCCATATTCAGCACCATCCTATTTCATTTTTGTCACTACTCTCATAATTACCCATAAGCGAATCATTTTAAACCTATTTGCTCTGAATGATGACAGCAAAAAGACCCCAAGCTGATGCCTAGGGCCTTTTTTAATCAGAAAATTAGCTAAAAAGGTAGCTCACAGATTCTTCTTCATGTACACGGATGATGGCTTCTGCAAGCAAAGGCCCAACTGAAAGCGGAATGAATTTTTCAACTTTCTTGTCATCTGTTAAATGAATACTGTTTGTCACAACCAATTCTTTTATTTTAGAATTTGTGATACGTTCTACTGCTGGTCCAGACAATACTGGGTGAGTACAGCAAGCATATACTTCAGCCGCTCCATTTTCCACAAGTGCATTTGCAGCAAGTGTAATGGTACCAGCCGTATCAATGATATCATCGATGAGAATCGCCGTTTTGCCTTCAATGTTACCAATGATGTTCATCACTTCAGCAACATTTGGCTTCGGACGACGTTTGTCGATAATAGCGATTGGCGCTTTCAGGCGGTCTGCCATTTTACGCGCACGTGTCACACCACCGTGGTCTGGAGACACAACGACGATATCCTTCAAGTTTTTCTGTTCGAAATAGTTAGTTAAGATTGGCACAGCCATTAAGTTATCGATTGGAATATCAAAGAAACCTTGGATCTGCGGCGCATGAAGATCAAGTGCAATGACACGAGTAGCACCTGCTGTCTCAAGTAAGTTCGCAAAAAGCTTCGCAGTGATTGGCTCACGAGGTTTTGCCTTACGATCTTGACGTGCATATCCGTAATAAGGGATCACGATATTGACCGTTTTCGCAGAAGCGCGTTTTAGTGCATCCACCATAATGAGCAGTTCCATAATGTGCTCATTGACTGGCGCACTCGTTGATTGAATGACATAACAATCACAGCCGCGAATACTTTCTTCAATATTGATTTGGACTTCACCGTCACTAAAGCGTTTAACAGAGCTCTTTCCTACATCAACTCCGATACGATCAGCAATTTCTTTAGCAAGTTCAGGGTTTGAATTCAAAGAGAATATCTTTAAATTCGCATCAGCATAACGATTAGACATGGTAAACCTCCGGGTATTTGGATTATTTTTTATGAATATTTTTCACATAATCTTCTTTATTGACTTGTCTTGCTCTAGCAATAGACAATGCATCCTGCGGTACATCTTCTGTAACCGTTGAACCAGCTGCAACATATGCCCCTTTTCCGACAGTGACTGGTGCTACGAGATTTGAATTACAGCCAATAAAAGCGCCATCTTCAATCTTCGTTAAGAATTTGTTCTTCCCATCATAGTTGACTGTAATAGATCCACAGCCAAGGTTTACATCAGTTCCGACCTCTGCATCTCCAATATAGCTTAGATGAGATGCTTTGCTGCGGTCACCGAAAACCGTTTTCTTGATTTCGACAAAATTCCCGATCTTCACTTCATCGCCAATTTTCGACAACGGGCGAATATGAGCAAACGGCCCAATTGTCACATCGACTCCAACCTCACTATCGCAGACGACAGATTGCTTAATCACTGTGCGATCTCCGACGATGCTGTCAACAATTTCAGTGTTTGGCCCAATAGTAGCGTCTGCACCGATTTTTACATTCCCTTTGATGACCGTCCCAGGATAAATGATTGTATCTTCACCGATGACAGCATCTGGTGAAATATACGTGTTCTCAGGATCAATCAAGGTCACACCATTCTTCATATGCTGATGATTAATACGTCGCTTCATGAATTGCTCTGCTTGTGATAGAGCGATACGATCATTGACTCCAAGTGTTTCTTCAAAATGCGGTGTTTGATATGCTGCAACCGTTTGCCCTTCATTCTTTAAAATTTCAATGACGTCTGGCAAATAGTATTCACCCTGTGCATTTTCATTCGATACTTGCTCAATCACACGGAAGAGATCTTCATTTGAAAAACAATAGGTCCCTGTATTAATTTCATTCACTTGACGTTCCGCATCATTCGCATCTTTATGCTCCACAATTTTCACGACAGCACCGGTTTCGTCACGAATAATACGACCATAACCTGTCGGGTCATCCGCATGTGCAGTTAAAATAGTGACTTTCGCTTGATGTTTTTGATGCTCGCTCAACATAGCTTCCATTGTTTCCGCTGTCAATAATGGCGTATCACCACAAATGACAATGGTTGTTCCCTTTTCCTGCGCAAGGAACGACTTTGCTTGTTTGACGGCATGTGCTGTTCCCAGCTGTTCTTCTTGAAGTGCATACTCACTTCTGTCTCCAAGCTGCTCTTTGACGTTCTCTGCTCCATGACCGACGATCGTCACTAGCTTGGCTAAAGAAAGCTTTAACGCTTCATCTGCCACATGCTCGACCATTGGCTTTCCGCAAACCGGATGAAGTACTTTGTATAGCTTTGACTTCATTCTCGTTCCTTTTCCCGCTGCTAAAATCACTGCGAACCGCTTATCCATTGATTGGCCTCCAATATCCCTATTATCCATAGAAAAATATATCCTAAATAAGGACTGATTTCAAGGATACAAGAGGAAGTGCAATAATTTTCTAATGGATGAAAGACATAAGAAACAAGAGAAAAAACGCAAAAAAGACAGCATTTAAAAGAAAACATTCCATTTTCTCTTAAAGCTGTCTTTTTGGATTCACATATGATTAAGAAGCTCCAGCTTCTTCATATTCAATTGTTTCTTCCTCTTCGCCTAAGCGATGATATTCATTTAATACAGCATCTTGGATTTTACCCCGAGTACCTGAATTAATTGGGTGTGCAATATCGCGAAACTCTCCATCAGGCGTGCGTTTGCTAGGCATTGCCACAAACAACCCATTGTTTCCATCAATCACACGAATATCATGAACAACAAATTCGTGGTCCAGCGTGATGGATGCAATCGCCCTCATGCGACCATCGGTATTCACGCGGCGTAATCTTACGTCAGTAACTTCCACAGTAGTTCACCACCTTTTCCCAATATAAAAGCATTACTTAGGTATTCAACGATTGTGGTGATTCTCCTGCTCTTTTTTTAAACTTTTTTTGAAATATCGGGATATTTATACATTATTTGTCATTTTGGTGACGACGCTTACATTCTCTGCGTGAAAAAAAGACATCATGATGATGTCTTTTCCTGCATATGATGAAACCAAACGGCTTTCGTTGAGACTGCCTGTTTACTTTACTAATGCAATTATTTCAATTTCTACGAGTGCATCCTTAGGAAGTCTTGCTACTTCCACACATGAACGAGCTGGCTTATGTGTATGGAAATACTCACCGTACACTTCATTTACTTCTGCGAATTGTTCCATATCTTTGATAAAAACTGTTGCTTTCACGACTGTCTCAAAGGAAGCACCTGCTGCTTCAAGTACGGCCTTAAGATTACGGAACACTTGATGTGTTTGTTCTTTAATATCTCCATTTACAAAGTCTCCAGCTGGCGTTAATGGAATCTGCCCTGAGCTGTAAAACATGTTATTGACAATAATCCCTTGAGAGTAAGGTCCAATGGCTGCTGGTGCATGTTTGGTTTGAACAACTTTTGTCATATCAATCTCTCCCATTCAACTACATGTTTGATCAAAGCTTAAGCTTTCGAATGAAAAAACTCGTGGAAATTGCCTTCATTGATCTCAATGATCTTCTGCTTCATATCAATGGTTGAAAGCTTTAAAAGCGATACATATTCATCAACGAGACGTTCATTTACGCCTTCATCTTCTAAAAGAACACCGATCCCTGCAACATTTGCATTAAATTCCTCAAGCAAATTCATCATGCCGTTAATGGTTCCGCCCGCTTTCATAAAGTCATCAATGATTAGGACATTGGATCCTTTATCTAAACTCCGCTTTGCAAGTGACATGGTTTGAATTCGGTTAGACGAACCTGACGCGTAGTTAATACTTACAGTTGATCCTTCGGTTACCTTATTATCTTTTCTAACGATCACAACAGGCACATTTAAATAACCCGCAACAGAATAGGCAATTGGAATACCCTTTGTCGCAACGGTCATGACGACATCAATCGCACGGTCTGCAAAGATGGTCGCAAACAGCTTACCGATTTTCGCAAGAATTGATGGATTACCTAAAACATCGGTTAAATATAAATAACCGCCAGGAAGTACACGTTCAGGAGTCGATAGAGCCTCTCCGATATCGTTTACTACGTCGTCTGCTTCTTTTAGGTGAATCTTTGGAATATATTTCACTCCGCCAGCAGCACCAGGTACAGTAAGCAATGTGCCTATTCCCTGCTGTTCGAAGGTCTGTTTGATAATCGTTAAGTCTTCACTAATAGAGGACTTCGCAGATTGATATCTTTCTGCAAAAAAAGTTAACGGTACTAGTACGTGCGGGTGGGCTAACAAATAATTTGTTAAGTCCACCAATCTGCCGCTTCGACGAAACTTCATGAACTTACCCCCAGAACCCGAATAATTTATGATAAATATAACTTAATATACGGATTTAATCAAGGGCATTTTGTTCGCCGATCATGCGGACAGCGTATACTTGATCACAAAATCCTCTCAGTCCGTTATATATTCTTTGTACCTTCGATTCATATTGAATCAAGCCAAATACTGTAGGGCCGCTTCCACTCATTAAAACAGCGTCAGCACCGAAACGCTTCATCTGTCTTTTGATCATATCTACTTCTGGGTACATCTTTAATGTCACAGACTCTAGAACGTTGCCGAGTGAGCCGCACATCTCTTTATAATCTTTCGCTTCAATCGCTTCAATCATACGCTTTACATTCGGGTGTTCTACTTTGCTTGCGTCATATTGTCTATAGACTTCAGCTGTAGATACCCCAATCACCGGCTTCGCTAAAATCACCCAGCAATGCGGCGGTGTCGCAATATGCTTCAGCTTTTCTCCACGTCCTGTCGCTAGTGCTGTGCCTCCGTGTACACAAAAGGACACATCTGAGCCGATCTCCGCTCCAAGCTCAGCTAGTTCATCTAACGTGAGGTTCAACTTCCACAAACGATTTAAGCCGCGAAGAGCTGCTGCCGCATCACTGCTGCCTCCAGCTAAACCTGCTGCGACTGGAATTGTTTTCGTGATGACAATGGATACACCTTTTTGAATACCGAACCTTGTTTTGAGCAATTTAGCCGCCTGATAAGCCAAATTACGCTGATCATCTGGCACGAATCGATTATGAGATGATACACGGATTTCATCCTTGTCCAGCTCCGTCAGCTCTAGTCGATCTGCAAGGTCTATTGTTGTCATCACCATCTCCACTTCGTGATATCCATCCGGTCTTTTTCCATGAACATCAAGTGAGAGATTAATTTTTGCCGGTGCTTTTTCTAAAATACGCAAACATTTCACCTACTTCTCCATCTAAACATAAGTATCAATATTGTATCACATTTGATGGATCTGATGAATATAGGCTTTTACGCCGAGCACACTGACTTTTCATCAAAAAAAGCCAGAGACACCCGAGGTATCCCTGACCGTTTTTCTATCGTTGATTCTCATCCTGAGCCATGTGCTGTTGAGCTAATTCAATGGCACGTTTGACCATATTACCTGCGTCACGCGCACGAATCTCTCCCCAGCCTCCATTTTTGACGGTATCATAAAATCCAAGATCCTTCGCCAGCTCGTATTTGAACTCATCTGACATAATACCTCGGCGTCTACCCAAACGAAACAGCCCCTTTAGTCGAGAATTCGAATCAGTGCCACTGCTTGTGTGGCTTTCTTATTTTGTATCGAATCCTTTCTTTTACCCCTTTCAAAAAATGGACAGACTCCCATTCAGAAAAAAAGGCAAAACAAAAAGCAGTAAACAAGAAGTTCACTGCCCATTAATAGGCGACTGAGCTAGCGGTATCATCGAACGTTAATTCGACCGTCTCAGTCAGTATATCTGCATAACTATAAGAAACTCTTTCAAACGAATTCTCATCTTGATCTAATTGAATCACAAATACAGAAGGGTACGTTTCAGCTAAAATGCCCGAACGCTCAATTGTTTTACGGCGGCCCCCGTTAGCCTTTAACGTCAAACGTTTACCTAAGTTACCATCAAGCGATCTTTTGATGTCGGACAAAGTCTTCGCCATTGCATCCACCTCACTGAGATAATTATACAACAACGGCTCGTTTTTGTCAAATAAAAATTAAATTATATCAACGAACACGAGCCATTGTCAACAAAATAATTTTGACAAACTTCTACCTTTTCTTCTCCCTATTTTTCTCAAATTCCGGTGAATTATGTATCCTTTTGCAATTTCTTTTTGAACATAAAAAAAACCAGACTGAAATCAGTCGGGTTATGTCGATTCATGGTCTCTTTTATATGGCATACCTACCCTTAGAACGCCCTTCGTCTCGATGCCTCCGAGGCCTTTTTCTCTTGTTAATGTATTTCGGAGCACATCCCACACGTTGATTCGATCTACAAATGGAGTGAAGCTGATCTTCGCAACGATATAGACGGGGTCGAGCGCATGGATATTCACACGGGAAGGCGAGCTCGCAAAATTGGCACCTGCTTGGATCAATGATTCGAAATGAGATTGACAGGCACCTGCAAAGATCACAAGCTGATCTAAATGAGGAATTTTCCGTCTTGCTTTTTGAACCGTTTCAACGAAATGACGAGAATGGCGATAGGCACCGATATCATGTACGCCGCCCTTTTGCTTGGAATACGCATCATGTCCTGTGATGACCAAAATATCAGGTCGATATTGATCAATTAACGAGTCAATCATGCTTGGCATTTTCTTCTCATGGCAATGTACACCATACACAGGTACACCAATTCGTTCATATACATCTAAGCATTTCTTTAAGTATGAAGCATCTCCATCTAAATGAAGGACCTTTCCAGGCATGTGAAAATACTGCTCTTGATGCTGATATTGTCCTGACGTATGATACTCTTGTTTTTCCCGCAGCAGCTGATAATCCTGTCTTAGTAAGTCGAGCGATTCATTGATTTTTCGTTCGTCATTTTTCTCTCTAGTCAGCTGTTCCTCTTTTTGAACCTTGACGAGATCTGACAACTTGGCATCAGCAATCAACCTCACTTCATTCCCATGCAATATGGCGGTGGCTTCGTGCTGATCGGTCTCATCAATTCGAATGATTCGAAACAAAATATCCATTTGATAGGATGCCCTTGTCACCATATCTCCTATTTGAAATTGCATGCTTTTCACTCCACAATCAGGCTCATATCCTGTTGGTATCGTCTTGCACTAAATATGTTCGTCTTTCATATGTGCTGTTCTTTCTAGCCTATGCCCGAACAAGCGAAGTGGTGAAAAACAAAAAAAGCCCTTAAAACAGGGCTTTTTGTAAAACATTCGACAAACGGGCAAATTCCTCAATGGATAATGACTCGCCGCGGCGCTTTCCATCAATGTCTGCTGTTTGAAGTGCTTCTTCAATGATCTCTTTATGTTGCTTTCCATCAGGTAAGTTGTTCATGAGGTTATTCATCAATGTTTTCCGGCGCTGACCAAAGCTCGCACGAATCAATTGAAAGAAAAATTCATCATTTTCTACTGAAACAGCAGGCGTTTCACGAACGGTCAACTTGATCACAGCCGAATCGACATTTGGCTGTGGAACGAAAACCGTTTTAGGCACAACCATCACTGTTTTCGCTTCTGTATAGTATTGAACTGCGATAGAAAGCGAATTGTATTCCTTTGATGAAGGAATAGCGGCCATACGATCTGCTACTTCTTTTTGCAGCATGACCACAATCCCTTTCAATGGAAGGTTTTCTTCAAGCAGCTTCATAATAATCGGTGTCGTCACGTAATATGGAAGGTTGGCGACCACCATCAATTCTTTACAATCAGCAAAATTTTCCTCGATGACTTTTCCCACATCTGCCTTTAATATATCTTGATGAATGATCGTGACATTATCATATGGAGAAAGCGTATCGTTTAAAATAGGCAATAAACGCTGATCGATTTCAAAAGCGGTGACCTTCTTTGCACGCTTAGCGAGCTGCTCGGTCAATGCACCGATACCAGGCCCAATCTCAATCACGCCAGTCTCATCTGTCACCTCTGCGTGATCGACAATGCGATCGAGTATATTTGTATCAATTAAAAAGTTCTGCCCCAAGCTCTTTTTAAAAGAGAAACCGTATTTCTTCAGTATTTCCTTCGTTCTGATGGGTGTCGCTATATCTTTATTCATCGGCTTCCTCCTGCATGACGGCCTTTAAGGCCGCAATAAAATCATGTTTGGTTATTTGGAACATGTGAAGGCGCTTATGCAGCTGCTTCGCATTGGTATATCCTATATTTAAAAGCACACCTAGTCTTTCGCGGCGACGTTTCGATGATTCGCCTCCGATAAGGCCTGCGTCAAATAAGTCATCTAATGTAATATCACTTTCCGTTACTTCCATTTCCTCATGGACATGGGCAAGGCATTCCCGAATACTGTCCAAAGAAGCATGCTCGACACCAATTCCTTTGTCTCGCTTCGCCTTCGCAAGATGTTTTGGCAAAAATGCGTGCTTACAGCCAGGAACCGCTTCTGCGATGGTTTTCCGGATCTTCTCCCCAGGGAAATCAGGATCAGTTAAAATAATGACCCCTCTCGTCTCCTGAGCAAGACGCACTTGTTGAATAACTGTATCGCCAATGGCTGATCCGTTTGTTTCGATCGTATCTGCATCAACTGCCATCTTCACTCTCGCAGTGTCGTCACGACCTTCCACCACAATGATTTCTTTGATTTTCATGTATTCCTCCGCTTGCAAAAACAATAAACAATTTTTGGTTAAAAAACGAAACCTTTTATGCTGTTTTTGCGTCTAATTAATTAGAAAACAGTGCTTCTATTATAACCAAAAAAACAGAGGGTGCGCAAAGCCCTCTGTTCATATAAATGATTTGATGTGTTTATTTGAGTACTCTAATTTTCACTCGTTTATTTCCCCATTGATAAGCTGCCGACTTATTTGGGACGAACACATCGATTTTATTCCCTTTTATAGCAGATCCAGTGTCTGATGCAACGGCATATCCATAGCCTTCCACATACACTTTAGAGCCAAGCGGAATGACACTCGGATCTACTGCTATAACCTTTGCACCCGGATTTGCTTTTAAATCAAAGCCTGTTGACGTTCTGCCCGTACATCCAGCACAGCTCGCTGTATAGGCTGTCGACGCCACATAAAATTCTTTTCCAGACGATTCATTGCTTCTTGAAACGGCAGGTGTCGCTTTAGGCTCTTTATTGGACACTTGTGTACCAATAGCCACTAAACGATCCTTGCTATCTTTTTCAGTCACTTCTTTAATCAATTCTTTAGACACCACTTTGCCGTTTTCTTTCACAATGGCATAGTGCTTCTTCAATTTACCTTCTTCACCTTTTTTAAGCACCTTCTCTTTTCCTTTTTCAAGAGAACGATCCTTTTTATGTTTGGTATCAAAAGCAATTTTCTCTTCCACTACATCGGTGACTTTTTCCACCCGAGTGATCTTTATATCTGCGCTCTTTTTAGAAAGGTTACTATGTAACGCAGGCTTGATCTTATCGTGCTTCTTGAGCCTCAGCTCTTGTTGCTTTAAAAAGTCAGCGACCGTAGTCGAAGTGGTCCACACCTTTTTATCTTTTCCTCCATCATTTACGCTGACCTGGAAGGCCTGCTGAACCACAAGATTCATATCCTTTTTAATCTTGTCATTCTTTCCTGGAGTTACTTGATCGTGCTTCCCAATATCTATCTTCTCATTCTTCAATAATGCTCCAACCGTCTGATCTGTTGTCCATATCGTTTTCTCTTTCCCATCTAGGGTCAGATGAACCGGTATAGCCGCATCATACACAATGTTCATGTTGTCTTCAATTTTTGTATTTAGACTTGGAGAGATATGATCCTCCGCCCTGGTCTTTATTCCAAGGTCTGAAAGCAGCTGTGCTACTGTCTCTTCATGTGTACGAATTGTCTTCTCTTTACCATTGATTGAAATGGTAATAGACTGCTTAGTGAGCTCATGCGCACCGTAAGCCGTCCCAGTTCCAGCTAAAAGCAAGCAAACAACTAGTAATAAAACCTTGCCTTTTCCTAGCTTAACAGAAAACAGATTTTTCATTTTTTGTACGATGAAAAACGCCTCCTTCTCCTCGGAGAGATTATATAGAGTATCTCAAAACCTGTCAACCCTTCCTCCCACTGTACAAAAATGCTCGATTGTAACCCTATTATGGGAGATTGATGGAAGGAAGGGAAGAAAGACTTATCGACAACTTATCCTATGAGGAGGCGCAAACGTGTAGAACATTTTCGTTATGTTTCACAATTGGACAAGCTTAAACAAGGATTGACATCATATACTGTCAGTTTATACCGAAAACTTTTTTCGCATTTTTTGTGGTCAATTCAGCAAGCTCTTCAAAGCTTGTTTCTCGTAACTCCGCGATCTGTTCTGCGATATATTTCACATAACTTGGCTCGTTACGTTTCCCTCTAAATGGCGCTGGCGTTAAGTAAGGGCAGTCTGTTTCAATTAAAAGCCGGTCACTTGGTATGTCCTTGACAACTTCCTTCGGTTTTTTGGCATTTTTAAATGTCACGGGTCCACCGAATGAAATATAAAAGTTCATATCCATACACGCTTTTGCGATTTCTAGGCTGCCAGTAAAGCAATGCATAATCCCTCCAACATCAGCCGCTCCCTCTTCCTTTAAGATCGTCACGACATCTTCCGTTGCGTCACGATTATGAATAATGATTGGAAGATTCACTTCCTTCGCAAGAGCAATTTGACGTCTAAAGACTTCCTTTTGTACATCTTTTGGCGACTTGTCCCAATAGTAATCCAGACCCATTTCTCCAATCGCAACGACTTTTTCATGTTGAGATAATTCTTTGATCCACAGCAAATCCTCATCTGTCATATCAATGGCATCGACTGGATGCCAGCCAATGGCTGCATAGATGAAATCATACTCTTCAATTAATTCCATTGCTCTCGTAATTGTCGGGCGGTCAAACCCTACCACCACGATTTTTTCGACTTTTTCACTTTTCGCTCTTTCGATCACCTGCTCTAAGTCTTCATTATATTGTTCAGCATTTAAATGGGCATGTGTATCAAATAACATCGTTGATTGCTCCTTTCGACAATTCTTCTAAAAAACAAAAGGTGTTCGACGAAATGTTACACGTGGAACACCTTTTGTTGATTTATAAAATTTTTGTTCCATTTGCTAGAGATCGGTCTACTTCAAGAACCTGCAATTTCCCATCAGTTTCTCCAGTTAAAATCATTCCCTGGGAAATTTCCCCTCTGAGTTTGACTGGTGTGAGATTCGCTACGCAAACGAGCTTTTTCCCCACTAATTCCTCAGGTTGATAATGCTTGGCAATCCCTGAAACAATTTGTCTTTTTTCAAATCCAAAATCAAGCTGAAGCTTTAAGAGACGATCCGCTTTTTTCACTGGGGCTGCTTCCAGTACCTGTGCTACTCGAAGATCAACTTTTGAGAAATCATCGAATGCAATTTCTGCTCCAAGCTCAGGTAATTCCGTTTCTTCTATTTCTACTTTCTCTTCTTCCTTTGGTGCACTTCCCTGCATTTTCTCTTTAATATACGCTACTTCTTCTTCAACCTCTAAACGAGGGAACAAAGGCTCTCCTTTTTGTACCGTCGCTTGTTGAATGGCACCAAAAGATAGAATGCTATCCCAGCTTTTAAGCTTCTCTTCTTCAATGCCAAGCTGGAAGAAGATTTTCTCAGGTGTTTTCGTTAGGAATGGCGTTAAGAGCACCGCTGTGATGCGCAGTGATTCTGCTAAATGATACATGACAGAATGCAGCTCTTTTCGTTTTGTTTCATCCTTTGCCAACACCCATGGAGCTGTCTGGTCAATATATTTATTGGTTCTGCTGATTAATGTCCAAACATTTGAAAGAGCCACCGAGAATTCAAGGTTTTCCATCGCTTCTTCATAGGCTTTGACTGTTTGCTCAGCTACCGCTTTAAGTTCCTCATCAAACTCATTAACTGGACCCTTATAGCTGCTTAATGTCCCGTCAAAATATTTTTGTACCATCGCAACTGTACGGTTAAGCAAGTTACCTAAATCATTGGCAAGGTCATAGTTTACACGTTCCACGAATCCTTCTGGTGTAAACACACCATCCGCACCAAATGGTACTTCACGAAGGAGGTAATAACGAAGGGCATCAAGGCCATAACGATCAATTAATGTGACGGGATCTACTACGTTCCCTTTTGATTTAGACATCTTCCCATCTTTCATCAGCAGCCAGCCGTGTGCGAAAATTTGTTTCGGTAGCGGCAGATCTAGTGCCATCAGCATAATTGGCCAATAAATCGTATGGAAGCGTACAATTTCTTTCCCTACGAGATGCACGTTAGCAGGCCAATATTTTTTATATTTTTCATCCTGATCAGTTCCGTAGCCAATCGCAGTTAAATAGTTGAATAACGCATCAATCCATACATAGATGACGTGTTTTGGATTGTTAGGAACTTTAATTCCCCAATCAAAGGTTGTTCTTGATACAGCCAAATCCTCTAAACCTGGTTTAATGAAGTTATTGATCATTTCATTTTTTCTTGATTCAGGCTGAATGAACGTTGGATTCTTCTCATAATAGTCTAGTAAACGATCCGCGTACTTACTCATACGGAAGAAATATGATTCCTCTTTTATTAATTCGACAGGATGTCCGCTGTCAGGGCTTTTCCCGCCAATGACTTCTCCTTTTTCATTCCGCTCAACATCCACAAGCTGTGTTTCCGTATAGAAAGTCTCATCAGGAATACTGTACCAGCCTTCATATTGATCTAAATAAATATCACCTTGATCAAGCAGCTTTTGAAACACTTGCTCAATGATTTTCGTATGTCTTTTTTCTGTTGTACGGATGAAATCATCATTCGAAATGTCGAGTTTCTTCCATAATGATTGAATGTCTGCTACGACCGGATCTAAATACTCGATCGGTGTAATATTTTGTTCTTCAGCTTTTTGCTGAATTTTTTGTCCGTGCTCATCTGTACCCGTTAAATACATCACATCATAGCCTTGAAGACGTTTATAACGAGCCATAGCATCCCCTGCTACTGTCGTATAAGCATGTCCAATATGTAATTTTCCGCTCGGATAGTAAATAGGTGTTGTCAGATAAAACGTTTTTTTCTTTTCCGGCATGTCGGAACCTCCTGCGTGTGTGTAAATGTCAAAAACTCCCGCCCAATGGACGAGAGCGGTTATCATCATTACATGAAAATGTGTTAGATCAATTCATTAAATTTTGCACTTGTGCTTTCTCTATGATACCATCTTAGCCTTTAAGATCAAGCATATATACATAGAACAAGATGAAATGATCGAAAAAGATGAGTTTTTCGAAAAAAACGACAAACCTGTCGACATTTTGTCGAATATTGTCGTATGAAATCTATTTCCAGATTTACAATTGTCTAATTTAGGGCAAAAGTCTTGTTAATCTGAACTCGTCATTTCTCATATTTTCATAGAAAAAACCCGAGAAATCCTTATAAATCAATAGTTTCAAGGTCTTTTGACTTTAAGAGTCATATTTTACAAACAATAGTAAACAAAATGATTGACGATTTATGGAAACCTTGTTATGCTATGAATGTAAGGAATTTGTCGAATAATGACGAAGATAATATTATATTAAGAATAAGAACTCTTTGGGAGGAGAATGAAGATGAAATCTACAGGTATTGTACGTAAAGTTGACGAATTAGGACGCGTGGTGATTCCAATCGAACTTCGCCGTACTCTAGGAATCGCTGAAAAAGACGCTTTGGAAATTTATGTTGATGATGAAAAAATTATCCTAAAAAAATATAAACCAAACATGACTTGCCAAGTTACAGGTGAAGTATCAGACGATAACCTTAAACTTGCTAATGGTAAATTAGTTCTTAGCCGTGAAGGTGCAGAGCAAATTATTAACGAAATCCAAAACCAACTTCAATCACAAAAATAAGTTTGATATAAAAAAGGTTCTTGCACCGTTTGCAAGAACCTTTCTTTATTGTTCAATATGATAGGCATCGTATATCATGCGCTTTGGTACACCACGTTCGACGGCTGTAAGTTTAATGGCTTCCTTCGACGTTAATCCTTCTTCTATGTAATGGATCACGTGTTCCTTTTCAGATAAGGACTTCCACCAGACATCTTCATTTAGCTCTTCTTCATCTTGATCATTACCTTGTACGACAAGACAGAATTCACCCCGGATTTGATGCTCTGCGGACCATGTCAGCACAGACTCTAAATCTCCACGAATAAACTCTTCAAATTTTTTCGTTAGTTCTCTCGTAATGGCGATATTCCGGTTGCCCCACACTTCCTTCATCAAAGTCAGCGTTTCTTTTAATCGATGGGGCGCTTCATAGAAAATGATTGTTTCTTGACGCTTCTTCAAAGCTTCGAGCTGTTTTTTCTTTTCCTTTTTTTGTCGGTCAAGAAAACCATAAAAGAAAAATGGCTGAGGTGTAATCCCTGATGCAATGAGTGCTGTAAGTGCAGCATTTGCTCCAGGTAACGGAACGACATAGCCGCCGATATTAGTAAAGTCTCGAACCACTTCAGCACCTGGATCTGAGATCGTCGGTAAACCAGCATCGCTCACGAGAGCGATGTTTTTTCCTTCTTTTAACCATTCGATTAACTTGTGGCCGCTGCTGTCTTTGTTATGCTCATGATAACTCGTTAATGGCGTATCAATTTCATAGACATGACAAAGTTTTTTCGTTTGTCTTGTATCTTCTGCGGCAATATAGTCTACATCTTTTAATGTTTGTATGGCTCGAAACGTCATATCTTCTAAATTGCCAATTGGGGTTGGGACGAGATATAGAATGCCCATATCTGATTGACCATCAAAGCTTTTCTGTGTTTTCATGTGCCGCCTCCTTTTCTATTCGCTTTTCTTCTATATAAAGGTCTTTCTTTTTCCGCGTCCACGTTTTAAAACGATATTCTTGCTGCATGGCTTCTCTTTTGGTTGCAAAACATTCATGATAATACAGCTCAACCGGCCGTCTTGCTCTTGTATACTTTGCTCCCTTTCCACTATTGTGGGTCGTCAGTCTTTTTTGCAAATCATTTGTATAACCTGCATATAGGCTGCCGTCTGCACATTTCAATACATAGAAGTAATGATTATGCTTCTCCATACAGTATCGTCCTGATTTCTTCTGTATACTCTTGATCATCTCCATAAACAAAAAGAGGCGGGAGGATTTTCAGATCTGGTTTTCCATCTTTTATACCTTCTACTAAGATGGTATTGGCTTCTTTCCCCTGTTTGGGATAAACAAATTGAATTCGTTTTGGCTCAATTCGGTATTTCTTCATCAATTCCACAATCTCAAGCAGCCGTCCCGGTCGATGAACCATCGCCAGTTTACCTCCTTGCTTCAGCAGCGTGGAAGAAACACGAATGACATCTTCTAATGTACAATGGATTTCATGCCGGGCAATTGCCAAGTATTCATTTTCATTGATTTCTTCCTTAGAAGGTGTCTTAAAATATGGCGGATTACATGTGATGACATCTACTTTGTGGTTGCCGTAGCGTGCTGGCATATCATTCAAATCACCATGAATCAATTCAATCTGCTTTTCAAGTTGATTATACGCCACGCTTCTTTTTGCCATATCAAACAGCCGTTCTTGAATTTCGACCCCAGTAATGGAGGCCTTAGATCGAGTCGAAAGCAGCAATGGCACAATGCCATTTCCCGTACAAAGATCAATGATCTCTCCTTTTTGGATTGGCACATACGCAAATTTCGCTAATAATACTGCGTCCAATGAAAAGGCGAAAACCGTTTTACTTTGAATAATCTTCATATCTTCGGCGAGCAAGTAATCTAATCGTTCATCTTCTCTTAACGAAACCATGATGTATCCTTTCTTTTCCTGTGAAAAAGGCTTCCGATTCAGCGGAAGCCTTTTCTCATTTTTTATTTAAAAATGACAGACAGAACAAACAGTCTCCCTCTTTACGAATGCTCCCATAATGTACATTACAAATATGGAAGCCCTCCTGATATAACCGAGCCAGGTTATCATGACCTTCTCCTATATCAGAATGACCTGGCTTCTGAGCAGAATCATTCTCTGTCTCAGACGATTTGTCCCGATCAGACTGATCCAGACGTTCACGCAAGTGCTGATTCTCCATCTGCAGCTGATGATTTTCTTCAATCACTTCACCGATATGATTTTTCAAATCACCTAACTGGCGATAAAGAGAACCGATTTGTTCTTCTAAATTGATCACCGTATCAAATAGTTCCTTTTTATCCAAGGTGGCACACCTCGTTACTCAGTTGTTTGTGCAGATACAACGCCTTCTTGTAATAATTCTTCCCACGTATATTCTATCACTTTTTCTTGCCCGGTTAATTCAACTTGCAAAATTCGTTCTAAAATGTTGAGCCCTACTACCTTTGCAGAGCCACTAGATGTCTGAATCGTTTCACCGATATCGGGCAATTGTTCTTTCGCTGTTTCATACTCATCATTCTCATATTTCAAGCAGCACATCAAACGGCCGCAAAGCCCTGAAATTTTTGTAGGATTTAGCGACAGGTTTTGGTCTTTTGCCATCTTAATGGATACTGGTTCAAAGTCTCCTAAGAATGTCGAACAGCAAAGCATTCGCCCGCAAGGACCTATGCCGCCCAGCATTTTTGCCTCGTCTCTTACACCAATCTGGCGAAGTTCAATTCTCGTCTTGAAAATTGAAGCAAGATCTTTCACTAGCTCGCGGAAATCTACTCTGCCATCCGCTGTGAAGTAGAAGATGACCTTGTTTCGGTCAAATGTAAATTCAACATCGACCAGCTTCATTTCTAGCCCGTGTTCACTTACCTTCTGAAGACATGTATCAAAGGCTGTCATCGCTGCTTCTTTGTTTTCCTCAACGATGAGCCGGTCTCGTTCGTCTGCTACACGAATCACCTTACGCAGAGGAAGAACGACATCGTGTTCATCTACTTTTTTATTAGCGATGACCACTTGTCCGTACTCAACTCCTCTGACCGTCTCTACAATGACACAACTATCATTTTCTATATGAAATCCATTAGGATCGAAATAATAGATTTTGCCCGCTTTTTTAAAACGAACACCAATTACGTTGTACAAACTTATCCCTCCTGCAACATCAACACCAATTGCTCCATCAGCCCTTGGGCATTCACGTTGGATTGAAGTCTCTTTTTCGCTTCTAATACAGCAAGGATCTGGTTCGTCACCATCTGCTGTGTGGAATGCAGCGCGTGCTGCTTCATTGTCTGGAATAAGTCTTGATAAATGACTTTATCTTCATTTCCTATTTGAATCGACAATACATCACGATATATAAATAAAAGCATATCCAGACCTGTTTCTTGAAGGTCTTTCTCTTTGAAAAAAGGCATCCATTGATCTTGTATATAAAAAAATGCATGTTCTTTTCGCTGGTGTAAGACTTCATACAATTTTATCACTTTCGCTCTAGACTCTGCAAACTGATCATTTCGACTTAATTCGAGTGCTTCTGCTAAATTATTGGTTAAATTCGACAAAAGCCTTGCAAGATGCTGAGATACGCCTTCTTGTAATAGCTGCTGCTCCAAGGATTGCGGCTGCAGCGGCTGAAAGCTAAGCATCTGACATCTTGAAATAATCGTATCCAGCATTTTATGCGATTGCTCAGTGATTAAAATTGCCATCGTTTCCCGGTTAGGCTCCTCTAGGAACTTCAATAAACTGTTCGCGGCATTGACCGTCATTTTGTCCGCATGAAGAATGATATACATTTTTCGGTGAGATTCCACACCTGCTTTTGTAAATTCCTCTTGCAATGCCTGCACTTGCGCTTTCTTAATCGATTGACCATCAGGCTGCACGAGATGTAAATCGGGATGGTTTCCTGACTCAATCCTTTTGCAGTTTTGGCAGGATTCACATGGTTTCACTCCTGCTTTCAAGCAAAAAAAGCTCTTAGCCAAAAGCATCGCAGCATCCAGCTTTCCCGTCCCTTTTTTTCCTTCAAATAAGTAGGCATGCGCAAGTCGGTCTTTATCAATACTATTAAAAATCAGCCGCATGACGCGCGGCTGCAAATCATTCATGTCATCCCAGCTAATTGCCATGTTATCACTCTCTATGTGTAAAGGTTAATCAATAAACCTTTTATTTCTCCAATACGTTCAAGCAAATCAATAGAAGGTTTCTCTTGGTCCATCATATCCTCTGTTAATTCAATCAGCTTTTCATCTAATGCTTTGACTAAAGCGAGTGTACGCGTGTTGCCATAAATGTCAAAGCTCCTTGATGTTTCTATATTGAATCCATTATCGACTGTCTCTTTTACAAAGCGCTTCACAAGCCCTTTAAACCTAGCCAAGTCCTTTAGGTTTCGTGACTTTGTCAGCTTTTTACCGAACACTTCGATATCACTCAGCATGACCGTCAGCTGCTCTAAGCGCATTTTGCCGCTTTGCGTCTCCATCGATGCTTTAAAGGAGGCAGATGTTTGGCTTCCTTTAATGCCTTGGAGTTCACGCTTTTCTAAAAGCAGCCGCATATCTTGATTAATTTTCACAGCAACCCATCCTTAGAATTGATGAAATTGTTCAACTGGCAGAATAAAGACAGTAGCTCCACCAACTTCAACCTCAACAGGGTATGGTACATATGAATCTGCGTTACCACCCATTGGAGATACAGGTGCAATCATTTGATCACGTTTGCGGCAATTTTCTTTTATAAGCTGTAATGCTTTATCCACTCGGACATCATCACAACCAATAATAAAAGTCGTATTCCCAGACTTTAAAAACCCACCAGTTGAAGCTAATTTTGTCACGCCGAAATGATGTTCAGTCAATATTTTCAACAACTTGCTGCTATCTTGGTCCTGTACAACGGCAACAATTAATTTCATTTGATTGGCCTCCTTTGTTTTAGGCACAGGTGACATGCCGATGTCTTCCTCTATATTATAACAACGATTGGGAATGAGGTCATATTTGATTTTTCTTTAATGTGTCCTGAATCACCCGAAGTACTTCTTCATAGACATCCTGTATCGGCTGAGACGCATCTACTACACGGAATCGTTCTGGCGATTGCGCAATAAGCAGTTCATAGCCTTCTCTGACCAACTGGTGGAAATTCAGCGTCTCCATGTCTAATCTGTTTTTTTCTCTTCCTTGATTGGCGTGAATTCGTTTTAACCCTTCTTCAGGTGTAATGGAAAAATAAATGGTCATTTGCGGCATCGTACCATCAATAGCAAAGTCGTTAATTGATCTGACTTGGTCAATTCCAAGCCCTCTCGCATAGCCTTGATAAGCGAGAGAGCTATCAACAAAACGATCACATAAGACTGTGTCTCCGCGCTGCAATGCCGGTTCTACCTTTTCAGCCAAATGCTGCCTTCTCGCTGCTGCATACAGCAATGCCTCTGTTTTCGCATCCATTTTCGTGTTTTTTTCATTTAAAATGACTTCACGAATCTGCTCAGCAATCTCAATGCCTCCCGGCTCACGTGTCGCCATGACTGCATATCCTTGACGTTCCATTTCTTCGTACACTTTTCGAATCACTGTCGTTTTTCCGGCGCCCTCTGGCCCTTCAAACGTAATAAACATACCGCTCATAGTGTCTCCTCTTCTATATAAACATATAATTTTCTCTGATGAATGACCTGACTTGCTTGAACATGAACCTGATGTCCAAGCAAACGGCTTAACGCCTCAATTTGATCTATCTCAATACGCTCTCCCTTAATCATCAAAGGAATACCAGGCGGATAGGGAATAATTGATTCTGCACTCATCCGGCCTGCTGCATGTTCAAATGGGACAGCCTCTATGTCTTGATTTTGCTCATCAGTCTCAATAGATAACGTCTCATTTTGGATATGTTTTTTTCCTTTGATCAATGAATCACTTTGCTTAAGAGCCTGCTCGATCCGCTTGAAAGGAACGTCCTTCCTCTGTTCTAAGCTAAGAATAAGTAAAACCTGATGTTCGTCCGCAAGCTCTGGATGAACATCCTCTGATTCAAGCACCCGTTTTAGTTCGTAACCAGTCAGTCCTTTTGTTGATCGAATGACGCATTTTAATGGATCGGAAAGCAGCGAGTCAGGCTCAACCACTTCAAGATGAGTCAGACGGTTGAACTGATCTTTCAGCTCTGTCAGTTCTTTCATGATTACATCCAATGTCCCTTTTCCTTTGATCTCCTCGACATAAGCCCTCGCCACATCTAATGAGGCCATAATTGGATAAGACGGCGAACTGCTTTGAAGCATCGTGAGCAATGTTTTCAATCGCTTCGCATCGATTCGGTCCCCTTGAAGATGAAGATAGGAACCCATCGTCATTGCCGGAAGGGTTTTATGTGCTGATTGTACCACCACGTCCGCTCCATAGGAAAGAGCAGATGGAGGAAATGCGCCGCCTAATACAAAATGCGCGCCATGAGCCTCATCAACCAAAACAACCACACCTGCTTCATGACACATGTGAATCAGCTTTGATAAATCAGCTGCATGTCCATAGTAGTTCGGATAAGTCAAAACGATTGCTCGGCAATTAGGATGTCTTGCTATGGCTTTTCTGACTGTATCATCCGTCACATGTGTTGGAACATGCAAGTGTGGGTCTATCTCAGCGTCTACCAGAATAGACGTTGCCCCTGCAAGCTCGATCGCATGGAAGACAGACTTATGGCAATTACGCTGGACAAAAATCTCGTCTCCCGTGCGGCATGCCGCCATCACCATCGCCAAATTTCCGACTGTTGTGCCATTTACAAGGAAAAAGCTTTGATCTGAACCATATAGCTTAGTCAATAAATTTTCTGCCTCTTGAATCACACCAGTCGGGTGATGGAGGTCATCTAGACCTTCAAGCTCCGTCACATCCAGCTGAAGGATTGAAGCATAGTGGGACCGTGCCTCATCAAAAAAGACATCTCCATTGTGATGTCCTGGAACGTGAAAAGAATAAGGCTTCTTTTCCGCATGCTGTGCTAATGTTGTATATAAAGGTGTTCTCAAACAAATCGACCCTTTTCACTTTAACGATATCTTAAGTCTATTATAACGTTCAAACAAGTGAACCGAAAGATGGTTTCTCATTCCTTTATTGGATTCGCCAGCTGCTGCTCTGCCTCATACATACTGCTTTTCAATTGAGCCCGCTCTTGGCTTCCATGCTCTTTCACCTGTAACGTTTCCTGTAATGTTTCAGCTAATTGACGTTGGACCTTTTTCAACGTATCTATAGGAGCAAAAGATGCCTCTTCAAGAAGCTGTCCCTGCTGCTTTGATACATTTTCATATGTTTTTTGGATTCGGTTCTCAAGAGCTGAATTGGCCCGCTGCTGAATATGCGTTAACGCAATCGACATTTGGTTGATCCATAGTGGAATAGACGCAGAAACAGTTGATTGAATATGATTGGCCAAAGTATGATTCGTATGCTGGATCATCCGAATTTGAGCATTACATTGCAATGCAATTTGCCGGCTTAACAGCAAATCATACTTTCGTTCCTTTAGTCTCTCCACATACTCTTCTTCATTGACTTCTTGACTCATCAATTGCTCCTCTATTGTCCGGTCAACAGAAAGTTGCGTTTCTGAAATAGGCCGCTGCTCTAACGTTGTCATTTTCGCTTCAACTGCTGCGACCTGCAGCGTCATCTCTTGAAAATAAGTTTGATTTTCTTCAAATAAACGCTCTAATAACATATGGTCCGAGATTAATACGCCTCTTGCATAACGAAGTCTTGCTGACAATCTCTCGATCTGTGATTTTGCATGTTGAAAACGCGATATGATCTCCTGAGTAGATCGTTTATCCCGTTGAAACCATTTTAAAAAAATGCCCTGTTTCTTTGGCAGTAAATCCTCAGGCTCCACTACATGCAGCTGCTGCAAAAAGGTCTCAAGCACGTCTCCTATTTGATCAATATCTTTTTTCTCAACATATTTCATCATCTGTTGTGATTGTTCCAATAGTCGTTCCTGCACACGTGTACCATAGAAAAGCAGTTTTTGCGGATTGTCAGGGATCTGCTTAGCACGCTGCACGGCTTCTTTTTTCTCCTCATCAGATAAGGTATCAAACACCCGAAACTGAAGATCTGTAGTGGAGGCAGGTGATGGTGTGGCGTGATCTTCCGGTTTCATCGAGTTTGGCTCCTTTCATCTATTTCTTCATCATTTTATCTGCTACTTCAAGCTCAATATGAAGAGCTTCTATGTCTCTTCCTAAAACTTGCTGCAAATCATTGGTCAATTGCTTTTGCAGCTCTGTCAATGTCACTCGGGTTTGGCTCAATGTCATTTCCAGCTCATGACTACGATTAGGCTGATTATACAATAGTGCATATTTCTCAGTTAGTTCAACGACAGAATCCAAGCTTTCGAAATAAAAGCGCTGTGCATCATAAAATCGATTTGGCTCTTTTTTTGTTATTGTATAGATTCGTCGTGCAAGCCGAAGAACTTCATAATTATGTTTGATCGTTTGTACGTTTTTCACAGCAAATAAAGCTTTTTTTAAACGCACGAGCTTTTGCCCTGCTTCTTTTAAATGCTGTTTGATATATACATAATCACTACGAGACAGTCCGTGTTTCTTTAAAAACAATTGGAAAGCAGCCCATCTGCCCCCTGCAAACATCACACCCCACCCAATCATCGCATACAGTATCGATAATCCAGCATGATGATGGAAAACCCCTATACTGACGGTTAAAA
Source organism: Bacillus sp. DWP3-1 (assembly GCF_049896565.1). Classification (NCBI taxonomy): domain Bacteria; kingdom Bacillati; phylum Bacillota; class Bacilli; order Caryophanales; family Bacillaceae; genus Bacillus; species Bacillus sp. DWP3-1. The sequence continues at coordinate 671 of NZ_JAFCUN010000010.1, read as the reverse complement.
TCACAACCGAAAAAAAAGTAGAGAGGATGGCCCATATAAATGTATAAAAAATTGATTTCATGTTCATCGACTCCTATGAATAATCAGGCTCTCTGTTTATCTTATTATGAATTACGGATGATGTCCAAACTAAGTTCCAAAAAACAAGACCAATCCTTTATAGCTCATAAAAAAAGACCATCTAGTGGTCTATGAATACAAAGGCGGCGTATGAAGATTTTTAAGCTTTCTCACATAATCGGAATAGCTAGGATCCGAGGTCGATGTAGAAATTAACTTTCGCTCACAGTCTCGGCACAAAAACTGATGATATAAATAAATTCCCTTTGTCTTTTTCTCTTCACAAATCAAACAAATCGCTTCTCGCTCTTTTTTGCTCATTGTGACACCTCCACTTATAGCTTCAGTATGCCCTAGCGCTTTCAATTGTATACAAAATTAAGAATGTTTTAGATGGTAGTTTAGTATATGTATCCATGTCAGATCGGGTGTTTGTTCCTTTTCTTAAAAAACAAAAAAGACCAGTTCCGTATGGAACTGATCCTTAGAAAGGCTTGGCGGCGTCCTACTCTCACAGGGGGAAACCCCCAACTACCATCGGCGCTGAAGAGCTTAACTTCCGTGTTCGGTATGGGAACGGGTGTGACCTCTTCGCTATCGCCACCAAACCT
>NZ_JAFCUN010000009.1:0-62455 GCF_049896565.1 Bacillus sp. DWP3-1 | reverse complement strand
ACCGAAGTTTTGTTTTTCGCCAGTTTGACTGACTACCTATGATGTTTCATAGGATTTTTTTATAAAAACTCGAATTAACAGGTACGTTTTGTCTTGTTTAGTTTTCAAAGATCATCTTCGCCGTTCTTAGCGGCTTTAATAATATAACATTTCGCTTCATCTTATGTCAACAACTTTTTTTAAGTTTATTTCCCGAAGCGTTTTGTGTTTGTCACTGTGTGTCAGCGACGATTAATAATATATCACGAAAATATTCTATCGGTCAACGCCTTTTCAAAACTTTTTTTGAAATAGTTTTATTGTGCATCTCAAATCCTTGTCCTGCATACAATCAAGTAACAATCTCGGACAAGGCAGGAGTGTTTGAATTGAGTCGATTATATGTGTTTCCTATTAAACGGCTGAAGCAAGCCGTCATTATTCTTGTAGCAGCCCTTGCAGCTGCAACCTTTTTTTATGTACAAAAGGCACCGCCGCTGTCGGTATTTAAAACAGAACACGGACCCCGAGCCATTTATAAAGGCGAGACTTCCTCAAAACATGTCTCCCTTACTTTTAATATCGGCTGGGGAGATGAGAAGGCTGTTCCTATTTTAAATGTCCTTCGAGAGTACGATATAAAGAACGCTACTTTCTTTCTGTCTGCTTCTTGGGCTGAGCGTCATCCTGATATCGTCAAACAAATTAGAGAGGACGGTCACCAAATCGGCAGCCTTGGCTATGCTTATAAAAATTATAGCCAGCTTGAAGATAGTGAAATCAAGCAAGATCTTGTCCGGGCACAAAATTCATTTCAAAAGCTTGGACTAGATGACATTCAACTATTAAGACCGCCAACTGGGCAATTTAACGAAAAAGCATTGAAAATTGCCACACAGTACGGTTATACCGTTGTCCATTACAGCGTCAACTCACAAGATTGGCTGAATCCGGGCGTCGATCAGATTGTTCAGAATGTAAATGATCGAATGAAAAGCGGAGATATTGTTCTCCTACATGCCTCAGATTCAGCAACCCAAACCGCTCAAGCCTTACCAGCTATTTTGAAACAAATCAAAGAAAAGAATTTAAAAAATGTGACGGTTGGCGAACTGATCTCCAATACCAAAACAAGGTCATCGGAAGTTAAGTAGCTTTCGCCTTTGAAAACCGCGGCATAGCTAACAACTGAAACGCATTACAGCCTAATAGCGGAAATAGCATTAAATACAGCCAGTCCTCTTCGTTGACTCTGAGCGCCGGGAACCATTCTATCGACGTGATGACAACCATGAGAAACATTGCGGAAACAAAAGTTTTCTTAGAGGACTGCTGCTGTTTAAAGTAAGCCACGATCAATGCGAACACACCGATAAAGACAGGCAGCCATAGGTATGGAAGAAATGATTCATTCTCTCCAAAAAACAAAAATCGCAAGTAAGCTAAATCAAACAGCACAAAGATCACCAGAAACAGCTGAATGGTATTCCATAGAGAATGTGATCGGAATATCTCTAACGCAAACCGGTGCACCGTTAAAAAGACAACAAACCCCATCTGACTAATGACACTAAAAATCATCCCCACACCAATGAACCAAAACAACACAGATGCGATTTCTAGTATTTCAAACGATATAAAAAGCTTCTGATATTTCCCCCACTCCAGCGCAAAGCCAACCACGCTTGTAATGACCGCTCCAACAGCTAGCACAGAGAAGAAAAAACGAACTAAATCCCGACTTTTCATTGAATTGATCCAACCCCTATTTTTGTTATGTATAAATTTACGTGAAACATTCATATTAAAAGTAAGACATGTAACGAAAGGAGCCACAGTATGTCAAAAGGCATCTTGCGTATAATGAGCTGTTTTCTCCTTTTATCTCTAACAGCTTGTGCTCCCAAAACCCAATCCTCATCTAATATGGACTATGACGAAACAAAGAAAATGGTCGTCGATATATTGAAGACAGATGACGGTAAAAAGGCCATTCAACAGTTATTAAATGACGAGGCAATGAATGAAGCTTTGGTAATGGATGAACAAACTGTGAAAAAAACGATAGAGAAAACACTGACTTCTGATAAAGGCAAAGAGTTCTGGAAGAAGGTCTTTGAGGATTCTAAATTTGCCGAGACTTTCGCTAAATCCATGCAGCAACAGCATGAAAAGATGTTAAAACAGTTAATGAAGGACCCTGACTATCAGCAATTGATGATGGATATTCTCAAGGATCCCGAAATGGAAAAGAAATACGGTGAACTGGTGAAAAGCAAAGAGTTCAGAAAGCACTTAGAAAAAGTCATTACAGAAACATTAAGCAGTCCTCTTTATAAGAAGAAATTCGAAGATGAGCTTAAAAAAGCAGCATCTGAAAGCAGTGATTCCGGATCAAAAGGCAGCGAAGAAAGCGGCAGTTAAACATCACCCGAGGGGACATTCATCCACTCGGGCTTTCATTATGCTTTTACTGCTAATTGTTCAATAACTTTATTCGCAATGTGTTGATACACTTCTCCCGTCGGATGACTCGCATCATAGACAGATGGAGCAAAATCATCTTCATTCCAATCAGGCTGCCTTAGAGGAATTTGACCAAGGACCGATACTCGCAGCTCTTCCGCCAGCTTATCCCCGCCTCCTTTTCCAAAGACATATTCTTTCTCACCTGTTTTTTTGCTTTCATAATAGCTCATATTCTCAACGACACCCAGCACCTCGTGATCTGTTTGCAGTGCCATTGCGCCTGCTCTAGCAGCAACGAAGGCAGCTGTAGGATGCGGTGTTGTGACAATGATTTCTTTACAGCTTGGAAGCATTGTATGAATATCAAGCGCCACATCTCCCGTTCCAGGCGGAAGGTCTAATAGTAAGTAATCTAATTCTCCCCACTGGACTTCGTGGAAGAAGTTATTCAGCATTTTACCAAGCATCGGTCCTCTCCAAATGACCGGTGCATTTTCTTCAACAAAAAAGCCCATTGAAATCACTTTGACACCAAAGCGTTCCACAGGAATAATTTTTTCCCCTTTAACAGTTGGTCTGACGGTGATTCCCATCATATCCGGTACACTAAAGCCATAAATATCTGCATCAATCAGTCCGACTTTTTTCCCTAGACGAGCCAGTGCTACAGCAAGGTTAACAGACACGGTGGATTTACCAACGCCGCCCTTTCCACTCGCAATCGCAAGGAACTCAGGCGGATTTTTAGAGTTGAGCAGGTTTTCTTCCTCATCTTGCGAAGGCATAAACCTTTCAAGTGTTTCCTGAGGGAGCTCTTCAAAACGAAGTCCTACTGTGTTAGCACCCTCTGCTTTCAAGGCTTGTACGATGTCTTGCTGAAGCTTCATCTGCTCAGCAGTGCCCGTTTTGGCAATAGCCACCTTTAAGCTCACATGTTCTTTCTCAGGCTTTAGGCTGATTTCCTTGATGGCATCCAGCTCACCAAGCGGTATATGAAGGAAAGGTTCGTCCATCTTCCCAACTAGTTTTCTCACATCATCTTGTCCGATCATAGCAGAACCTCACCCTTTATTGAATTCGTTTACAATCCAAGTATATCATACATATCCTTACAATGTCTGTCCTGTTTGCCTGCGTACAAAAGGAAAAAGCCCCTTATTCAGGCGGCTCTTTTTGCTCTGTCAAATATCTTAAAATGCCTTTATAAATGGAGGCAGCAATTTGATCTTGATATTTAGGTGTTGCCAGCTGACTGGCCTCTTTCGGATTGGAGAGAAATCCAATTTCCACAAGAGCTCCTGGCTTCGTCACGTTTTGCATTAAATAAATGCCATTGATCCGCTTCGCCTTTCGATCTGTGTTTTCAAGATTATTGCGTAATTCATCTTGTATGAACTTCGCTGCCTTTTCATTCTCTTCATATTTCCCGTAAAAAAACGTCTGTGCGCCGCTCCATTTGTTCGATGGGATCGCATTTAAATGAATACTTAAATAGAGATCGGCTTCAGACTCATTGATGGCTTTTACACGGTTTCTTAGATCCTCCGCTTTCTTTCGGGCATATCCCTTTGTATTCTTTGATGATAAATCAGAATCATCCTCGCGGGTCATAAGAACAAGGGCACCCTGCTCCTGTAAATAGTCACGTATCTTCATGGATACATCCAGTGCAATCTCTTTTTCAAGCAACTCTCCTCCTACAGCCCCGCCATCTGGACCGCCATGACCCGGATCTAAATAGATGATTTTGCCGCTCAAAGGCAAGTTCCACGATTTCCACGAATCATCATTTAGAAACTGAAACCTGAATAAGAATAAGAGGACAATAAACCCGATTAAAAACCCTGTCCATTTCAGCTTTCTTTTCATCCCTGTCCCTCCCATACACCATTATTTTATAGATATGGGACAAGGGCTGGAAATATGCTTAGTGCAGCCGAAGCTTATGCCTTTTTTCTGATTCTCGAAAGCCTTCCTGCCACCACATGCTTAAAAAATCCTTCGCAAATGGATACAGGCACGACATCTTCCGCTCCATTCGGAACATATTCCCCCACGATTGCAAACACCCTGCTAGCTCCTCAACTAGTTCATCTTCTTCATGAACTGACCTCTTCTTTATATCATCAAATGATTCACCGTACTTGCTCGACTCACCGTATCTCCCACCAGCTAAAAAAGCTTCAATGGCGAAATCGATACAGCCATCACTCATAATCCCAGCTGGATCATCTGCAAATGGGAACAGCTTCTTCGTGAATTTCTCGGAAGCAACCGTGACCTGTTGAAGAGACAATGTACGCAACAGCTTCTTTTCAAGCGTGACATCTCGTTTTGTTTTCAATTGATAAAATGAAAGAACTTCTGCCATGGACTGAACTCCTTTTTTCTTTGTATTGTTCGTTGGTTTGAACAAAACATGCAGTTCAGTAAATGGAAATCAATGAGCTAATGGATTGGAAAATTGTGATAAGATGAACATTTATATATAGAAAGAATGGAAAAGGAGCAAAATCAATGAAGAAATGGATGTATATCCTGCTGCTACTAACAGTCGTCTTATCTGGATGCAGCAGTCAAGCGACCAAGCAGAAGAGCGACATAAAAGGAATAGAAGACATATCCTTAAAACAGCTTTCCAAGCACAAAAATTCTTACATTGGAGACAACGGAGCAATCGGCGCTATTTTATCAGATCTTCCAGGTAACGTGATTCGCGAGTATGAAATCGTAGATGAAAAAGCGCTAAAAGTGACATACGGCGTGAAAGAAAATGCCAATGATACAGAAGAACAATTTGATACATTTTGGTTTGATAAGAAGGATACCATTGAAAAAAACTACTTATATAATGCATTGGCACTTTTTATTCTTATCGATAACGTAAAGCAAGTAACACTTAATATGAGCTCTAAAGACGAGTCGTCCGTCACGTTTAAAAGAAAACAGCTAGAAAAACAGCTCCCTCACTCTTTTAAAGTTTACAAAGACGATACAGCGCTTTGGCAAAAGGAATTGGTTGATGGAGTTGTGAAGTCAAAAGAGAAACGCCAAGATGTATACAAAGTGTTTCCAATGCAGAAATAATAAAACAGAGGGGTATCTCCCTCTGTTTTTTTGATGATTATGTAGTAAAAGCCTTAATTAAACGTTGTCTAAAGTTTTGATCCACTGCTGTAGTAAGCATAAATTCATTGAATACTCCCTCAATCCAGTGAGAATTGTTCGCTTTCGGATCATTGATAAATAGAGAGAGGGATATAGAGGATGTATGTGTTTTTCGATATAAAGCACCTGTGAAAACAAACAATGTTGCTCCGCCTTTATACCAAAGATATTGATCTGTTTCCTTTTTGAATGTTTCTCCCAGTACGATTTGGCTAAAAAGACTTTTTTCTTCTGTTGTTAACAGCTCATCCTGCAGACGTTTCATAAGATGTGCATATTGATTCGTTGTAGACTTTGTCATCTTTTGCGTCAGTAATGATTGAATACGCAAGCTTAACAAGTTCTTTTTCATCAATTTTTCTTCTAACGCCTTTTTTTGCTCTGGGTTATTTTTAATGATATTAAAAATCTCAATCATCAGAGATTTGTATTGCTCATCAGTTACACCGCTCATTTTCTTTAATGCATCCCGCCGATGATTAGATACATAGGATGACCACAACAGCTTGGGTGTCAGCGGCATGAGTTCATCATGTTCTGTAAGACCTGCTTGTTTCATCTGATCATTGATCTTATCTAAGCCGAGCCGGTCAATCAAATAATCAGTACAAGCATTCGAACTGACTTGCATCATCCCTTTGGCAACATCTAATAAAGTTGCATGCTCAGAAAAATCGTTGACCTCCAGCCAGTATGTGTGAGCACCGCCATCTGTTCTATCAATATAAAACCGCTCTATATCAGACAATGTCACTTTTTCATCTGGCTTGATGTCACCGCTGGATACAGCTTTAACAAAATGAAACAAAACCATTAATTTCACCGTACTTGCAAGTGGTGTTTTTTGATTACCATTCCAATCTAATACCACATCTTCATTTTCAATGATTGTCACTGATACGCCCTTTTTGTTTTTTGTGACAAATGTCAAAAGATCTTCCTTCGTTTTCTTCATATCTCTTTTATACAACAGGACATCAACCACCAAGTAAAGTATGACCACACCTAAGACAACTAGACCGATTTTGAGTAACATGTTTCTCCTTTCCAAATAACTAAGGATTTATATATTTAATATAACAAATATTTCAAATAAAGTCACAAAAAGGCAAAGGCAAGTGAACCCTTCGCTTCTTGGTGTTCTTATTCATGGGGAGAGATGCAGCTTCATCCCATCATGCGTAGCTTCAAATCCCAACTTTTCGTAAAAACGGCGTGCTTCTGGCCTCTGTTTGTCTGTTGTCAGCTGAATCATATGACAGCCGCGGTCACTTGCGTGTTGAATAGCCTTTTTTATCAACATCGTGCCAATTCCTTTTCCTCTATGAGTCGAGGCCGTACGAACTCCTTCTATTGAAGCTCTCCATCCTCCTTGATGTGTAAGAAATGGCGTCATGGTTAATTGGAGAACACCTACAGCTTCTTCCTGATCACACGCAACAATGAGTTCAATATTTGGATCAGCATCTATTGAATGAAAGGCTTCGATATAGCTTTCTAACAATGGTTGCGTGTAACGCTCTCTTTTTTGACCTAACATATCATCCGCGAGCATGAAGACGATTTTATCGAGATCATCCAGCTTGGCTTCTCTGAACGTCAGTTGACTGAACCCCATTGAACACACCTCCTATGAAATGAAGTGGAACTTATTGACCAAAATACCATTGATGCGCGTTCTTATATAAGATGTGGTCAGCTGCTTTTTCCTCAAATAGCTGTTGAATCAACTCAACATCACCGTATTCAAATGGGCGCTTTGCCCTTGTCGATGGAAGGTCTGTACCAAACATCAGTGCATCAGGATTCGTTTGATAAATTGATGTCAATGCATGTTCAACGTTTAAATCGACTCGTCCAAAACCAGTTGCTTTTACCCGAACTCCTTTATCAACCAGCTTGAGCAAATGCGGCAAGCCTTCTTCCGATAAGCCTAAATGATCAATCGAAACGGCCGGCAGCTGTTCAAGCGTAGATGAGATGTCAGGGAGATGCTTAGCGTCTATGTAGAGCTCACTATGCCATCCCGCCAGCTCATACACCCTTCTCGCAAAATAATCGAGCTTCGAAATATCCTCCGAACCGCCCCGCTTCACATTAAAACGTAATGCCTTTACCCCATGTTGACCCAAATGAACAATTTCATCATCAGTTGCTGTAAAAGGTAATTGAGTCACACCGCAAAAAGCTGAGCCCAGTTCATCTAGCGCTTTCAACAAATAGCCTTGATCAAAGCCTTGAAATGACCCTGAGACGATTGCTCCACCTAAAATCCCAAAATCAGCCGTCTCTCTCCTATAATCATTCACCACATAACTAGGCGGTGTATATCCTTGGTTTTCTTGAATGGGAAAATCAAAATCAATGATATGAAAATGTGCATCAAAGATCCTCATGCGCGCGCCCCTCTTCTGCTTATTTGATCTGATTATATCAATAGCGAAAGCCAAGAGATATTTGAAATGACGAATCACTTCATATCATGAAAACTTATCAAGTTTTCCATTCCTCTCGTAAAATGGCATAGTAAAATTCATCCCACCACTCATTTCCTTGTGGTATACACTTTTTAAAATACCCTTCTCTTCTCATCCCCATTTTCTCCATCACTCTCCACGATGGCACATTTTCAGGCTGACAAGTTGCAATGATTCGATGTAAATTCATTGTGTGAAAGCCATAATGTAGTACAGCATAAGCCGCTTCTGATGCATAGCCTTTGTTTTGATATGCAGGATTGAAGACCCACCCAATTTCATATGTGTGCTCACCAAAGTACGGATGAAACGCGATATGCCCAATGCATGTATGATCTTCTTTTAATAGGACAGCGACATACTTAGCATTTTCATGACGATTATTTTTGATAAATTCCTTCGCATCTTCTTTAGAAAATACATCTTCCGGAATATACTTCATCACTGCCGGATCAGATGTATATGCATAAACATCCTGCCAATCATCATCAGTAAATGGTCGAATGAGACACCTTTCTGTCGTTAGATTCATAGGACAACCTCCATAAATAATCTTCTTTTAAACAGAAAACTTTCTATACTCATATTTTATACGTATCCAAAAGGAAGTGACCAGTCATTATTTATTAAATAAAAAGCACAAAAAAAAGCACCAGCAGGATGCTGATGCTTTTAATATATGGTTTGTCTGTAACAAACCTTTGTAAAACGTCCATACAATATAAAATTGATTAACGTTTTGAGAACTGAGGAGCTCTACGTGCGCCTTTAAGACCGTATTTCTTACGCTCTTTCATACGAGGGTCACGAGTAAGAAGTCCAGCACGTTTAAGTGATGTACGGTACTCAGGATCTACTTCTAGAAGAGCACGAGAGATACCGTGACGAATTGCTCCAGCTTGACCAGAGAATCCACCACCGTGAACAGTTACAAGAACATCGTAGCTGTTAGCTGTTTCTGTGATGTTCAAAGGTTGTTTCACGTCTTCGATTAAAGCAGCGAATGGAATGTATTCAGTAATTTCACGATTATTAACGACGATACGGCCTTCACCTGGAACTAAGCGAACGCGCGCTACAGAACTTTTACGACGACCTGTACCGTAATATTGAACCTGTGCCAAATTGTTAACCTCCCTTATAATTAACCGCGAAGTTCGTAAACTTCAGGTTGTTGTGCTTGATGTGGATGCTCAGAACCACGGTACACATTTAATTTTTTGAACATTTGACGGCCTAATGGACCCTTTGGAAGCATACCTTTGATAGCAAGCTCCAACATTTTTTCAGGGTAGTTTGTACGCATCTCAAGAGCAGTTCTTTGTTTCAAACCACCTGGGTGCATTGTGTGACGGTAGTAAATTTTGTCCGTCAATTTCTTACCTGTTAATTCGATTTTCTCAGCATTGATGATGATGACATGATCACCTGTATCAACGTGTGGTGTATAAGTTGGTTTGTGCTTACCGCGCAAAAGTGATGCTACTTCAGTAGATAGACGACCTAGAGTCTTGCCTGCCGCATCAACAACTAGCCATTTGCGCTCAATTGTGCTTGCGTTCGCCATTGGTGTTGTACGCATGAGTTTCCCTCCTAAATAAATCAATAATTTTTCCTTGAATCAAATGCTACGTTCTATTTCAAAACACAAGATAAGTCTTCCGGGGCTTATTTGTGGGGTTGAAATACATACCATATGATATCTTATAACTTTCTGCTTCCTGTGTCAAGAACATGTTACACCTGGTTTAGTTGTCATAGAAAACTTCCCATAAATACAGTCCGTGACTAGGCGCAGTCTTGCCTGCCGCTTCGCGATTTCGGGCGGCAAGCATGGCTTTTATCTCATCAGGGTGTAATTTACCAGATCCGACTTCAAGTAACGTTCCAGCGATAATTCGCACCATGTTGTATAAAAAGCCATTTCCTCTCACGCGCATTTCAAGCCCGTCTGAGACGTTTTTCCACTCGAGGGTGTAAATCTCCCTCACCTTGTCCTGAACCTCTGTATTGGCTGCACAAAAGCTTGTGAAATCGTGTGTGCCAATAAGGTGTCCAGCAGCTTCTCTCATTTTGTCTGCATCCAACCGGTAAGGAAAGTGGCAGGCATACTGTCTCGTGAACACATTTTGGTGCGTTTCCGTTGAGACCTTATAACGGTACTCCTTCGAAACGACACTAAAACGTGCATGAAACGACTCATCCACTTCCTCAGCCTTTAGAACCGTGATGTCATCCGGCAGGAGACTATTGAGGGCAAAAGGCCATCTTTCCATCGGAATCGAGAGCGGCGTGTCGAAATGAATGACCTGCCCCTTCGCATGGACGCCGCTGTCCGTCCGACCAGAAGCCACAATCGGAACCAGTTCATCCTGTTTGTGCATTTTTGCAAGAGCAGACTCGATCTCCGTCTGAACTGTCCGCTGCCCAGGCTGCACCTGATAGCCTTTAAAATGTGTCCCATCATAGGATACGGTACATTTGACCTTCATCTAGGAATCACCTAATTTCTCAGAAGTACAAGGAGTGCTGTTAACAGGATGAACAGGAGCAGCGTGAACGTGTCTTTCATGCCCCAGACAAGCTGACGGTATTTCGTCCGTCCTTCCCCTCCGCGATAGCCTCTCGCTTCCATAGCAGTCGCTAGTTCCTCTGCACGCTTAAATGCACTGACGAAAAGCGGGACAAGTAAGGGAACGATGGCTTTCATGCGATCTTTAAGAGGTCCGCTTGTAAAATCAACACCTCTTGCCATTTGTGCCTTCATGATTTTGTCAGTCTCTTCTAGTAAGGTTGGAATAAATCGAAGAGAGATGGACATCATGAGAGCAAGCTCATGAACGGGCAGTTTGATTCTACGGAATGGGTGAAGCAGCTTTTCCATACCGTCTGTCACTTCTATAGGCGTTGTGGTTAACGTCAGAAGTGTCGTCATCATGATGAGATAGACAAAACGGAGTGAAATGAAAATCCCCTGCTTTAGACCTTCTTCATAAATATTTAAAAAACCAAAGTGAAATAGCAAGGCGCCATCCTTTGTCATGAAGATATGCAGAATGAAGGTAAACAGGACAATCCATAGGATCGGCTTCATTCCCTTGAGAATAAAGTATAGCGGCACCTGAGAAACCATCACCACAAGGAGGGTAAAGACACCTAAAAGCCCGTAAGTGATGTAATTATTAGCAAAAAAGACAATAAAGACAAAAAAGAAAATTGATAACAGCTTTGTCCTTGGATCAAGACGATGGACAAAGGATGAACCTGGCACATATTTGCCGATAATCATACTATCCATCATGATGTCGTGTCCTCCTGATAAAGAGCTGTTAAGGCTTCTGCCATTTCATCCATGGTCAGAAGCGGCCTTGGAAACGTAATACCCAGCTTTTCTTCTACAGTCTGCTGGAATTTAATCGTTTCTGGGAGGTCGAGACCAAACGAAGACATGTCTGTACGATTGGCAAACAATTCTCTCGGCGTACCTGTCGCCTTTACCGTTCCTTTATGCATCACAATCATTTGATCCGCATAATGAGCGGCGTCCTCCATACTGTGTGTAACCAGAATCGTGGTAAGGTTTGCCTTTTGATGAAGCTCATAGAACATGTCCATGATTTCCTTCCGTCCGCGTGGATCTAACCCTGCAGTCGGCTCATCCAGCACAAGCACTTCTGGCTCCATCGCTAGAACACCTGCAATCGCCACACGTCTCATTTGACCGCCGCTTAGTTCAAAGGGAGATCGAGATAATAGGGATTCAGGAAGACCGACTAGCTTCAGCATTTCCTTCGCCTTTGCTTCTGCCTTTTCCTGAGGAACACCGAAATTCATCGGACCAAAGCAGATATCCTTAAGGATCGTTTCTTCAAAGAGCTGATGCTCAGGAAACTGAAACACGATGCCTACTTTTTTCCGGAGGGACTTTAAATCCTTCTGCTTTTTATTGGCTTGTAAGACGGTATCTCCAAGCGCAATGCTCCCCTTCGTTGGTTTGAGCAAGCCATTTAAATGCTGCAGCAATGTAGACTTGCCAGAGCCCGTATGACCAATGACAGCGACATAGCTACCCTCTTGGATGGAAGCATTGACATCATACAAAGCGAGACGCTCAAACGGCGTTTTCATTTGATAACGATGCTCTAATTCTTTGATCGTAATGTCCATAGCTCTTTCACCAATCCTTCTTGTGTCAAATGGGCATTTGCAAGCGGTACACCTTGCTGCTTCAATTGTTTGCTCAACCGATAGGAGAATGGCAGATCAAGTCCAATCTGAACCAGCTGTTCGTCTAGTTCAAATACTTCCTCTGGGGTTCCCTCGGCAAATTTTTTCCCGCCATTCATGACAATGACCCGGTCTGCCTTGGCGGCCTCGTCTAAATCATGTGTGATGGAAATGACTGTGACCGTTCCTTGTTCCTTCAGTAGTCTAACAGTCTCTAACACTTCTTCACGGCCAATCGGATCAAGCATCGATGTTGCTTCATCTAAGATCATGATGTCAGGGCTTGCGGCAAGTACACCTGCAATGGCGACTCTCTGCTTTTGCCCGCCTGATAGATGGTGCGGCTCTTGATCAAGAAACTCCTGCATATTGACCTGTTTGACAGCCCAATCTACACGTTCTATCATCAATTCCCGCTCAATCCCGTTATTTTCTAAACCAAAAGCCACATCATCACGAACCGTTGAGCCAACGAATTGGTTATCTGGGTTTTGAAAGACCATTCCGACCTTTTTGCGAATATCCCAGACACTCTCTTCTTTCAGCTCAATCTCTCCAACCTTGACCGTTCCAGCATCCGGTAAAATGAGCCCATTCAGTACACGGGCAAGTGTGGATTTACCTGAACCGTTATGACCAACAATGGCGAGCCATTCATTTTGATTCACATGCAATGACACTTGATCTAAAGCGGGCTTGTCCGCATCCTTGTGATAACGAAATACAATGTCCTTTACGTCAACTAATGTCTTCCCCATCTCTACCGGACCTCCTCTCAGCTCAACCTCTTCTTTGCTTATTGTTAAAAAGCCGTAGTATCTAAAAAAGGGCATAGATCCAGTTATGAACTGTCCCGCCCTTTCTTAGATACACGCTATGTGATTAAACTAATTCAATGACAGCCATTGGTGCGCCATCGCCGCGACGAGGTCCAAGCTTCATGATACGAGTGTATCCACCTTGGCGATCTTCGTAGCGAGTTGCAACGTCAGCGAATAATTTTTGAAGTGCATCTTGGTTTGTTTCAGCGTTAGCTACTTCATTACGAATGTAAGCTGCAGCTTGACGGCGAGCATGAAGATCTCCGCGTTTGCCAAGAGTGATCATTTTTTCAACTACAGAGCGAAGTTCTTTCGCACGTGTTTCAGTTGTTTCGATGCGTTCGTTGATGATCAAATCAGTCGTTAGGTCACGAAGCATTGCTTTACGTTGTGCACTAGTGCGTCCTAGCTTTCTGTATGCCATGTGATGTCCCCTCCTTAGTTAGAGAATGCTGTATGAATAAAAAACACACGAAAATCCTAGTTCACAATGAAACTAGTCAATCGTCTTTACGAAGACCCAGTCCAAGTTCTTCTAGTTTCGCTTTCACTTCTTCAAGAGATTTACGTCCAAGGTTACGAACTTTCATCATATCCTCTTCTGTCTTGTTAGCAAGCTCTTGAACAGTGTTAATACCCGCACGCTTCAAACAGTTGTAAGAACGAACAGAAAGATCAAGCTCTTCAATTGTCATTTCAAGCACTTTTTCTTTTTGGTCTTCTTCTTTCTCAACCATGATTTCAGCATGCTGAGCTTCGTCAGTTAACCCAACGAAAATATTCAGGTGTTCAGTTAAAATCTTAGAACCTAGAGCGATCGCTTCTTTCGGTCCTGTGCTTCCATCAGTCCATACATCTAGTGTTAATTTATCATAGTTTGTGATTTGCCCGACACGGGTGTTCTCCACTTGATAAGTCACACGAGATACAGGTGTATAGATTGAGTCGATCGGAATCACACCGATTGGCTGATCGTCTCTTTTGTTTGCATCAGCAGGATTATACCCGCGACCTCTTTGTGCAGTTAAGCGAACACGGAAGCTCGCATTCTTGCCAAGAGTTGCGATGTGAAGATCTGGATTTAAGATTTCAATATCGCTGTCGTGTGTAATATCAGCAGCTGTTACAGTACCTTCATCTTGTACATCAATTTCAAGCGTCTTCTCTTCTTCAGAGTAGATTTTGAGTGCAAGCTTTTTAATGTTTAAGATAATCGTTGTAACATCTTCAACCACGCCTTCGATCGTTGAGAATTCGTGTAAGACACCATCTATCTGGATCGATGTTACAGCTGCACCAGGAAGTGAGGATAAAAGGATACGACGAAGGGAGTTCCCTAAAGTGGTACCATATCCACGCTCAAGTGGCTCTACGACAAACTTGCCATACTTGGCATCGTCGCTGATTTCAACCGTTTCGATTTTTGGTTTTTCAATTTCGATCATCTAATAAAACCCTCCTTCAAAACGTCGAAACCTCGAATAGAATCATATGAGATTCCATCCGAAATTCCTCATTGTTTAGTCCCGTATGTGCTCAGGCAACGAGTCGTGTATTCGTCTCATAAATAACTGTATCATAACCCATTATTGACAGGGACACAAAATCTATACAAACAAATTACACGCGGCGACGTTTTGGTGGACGGCATCCGTTATGAGGAACTGGAGTTACGTCTCTGATTGCAGTAACTTCAAGACCTGCAGCTTGAAGCGCACGAATTGCAGCTTCACGACCAGAACCAGGACCTTTAACAGTTACTTCAAGTGTTTTAAGACCATGTTCGATAGAACCTTTAGCCGCAGTTTCAGCAGCCATTTGTGCAGCGAAAGGAGTAGATTTACGAGAACCTCTGAATCCTAATGCACCAGCACTTGACCAAGAAATTGCGTTTCCATGAACATCAGTAATCGTTACAATCGTGTTGTTGAAAGTGGAACGGATATGAGCGATTCCAGCTTCAATATTCTTTTTCACGCGACGTTTACGCGTATTTTGTTTACGAGCAGCAGCCATTCTTTAACTACCTCCTTTACTTATTTTTTCTTGTTAGCTACAGTACGACGCGGACCTTTACGAGTACGCGCGTTGTTTTTTGTGTTTTGTCCACGAACAGGAAGTCCTCTACGATGACGGATTCCGCGGTAGCTTCCGATTTCAATTAGACGCTTAATGTTAAGTGAAACTTCACGACGAAGGTCACCTTCTACTTTAAGTTTGTCAATGATATCACGGATTTTACCAAGTTCGTCTTCAGTTAGATCGCGAACGCGAGTGTCTTCAGAAACACCTGCTTCTTTAAGGACTTGTTGCGCAGTCGTACGACCAATTCCAAAAACATATGTTAAAGAAATGACAACACGTTTATCACGTGGAATATCTACACCAGCAATACGAGCCATGATTTGGGCACCTCCTTGTTATTAGCCTTGTTTTTGTTTATGTTTTGGGTTTTCACAGATCACCATTACTTTTCCTTTTCTGCGAATCACTTTACATTTTTCACAGATAGGTTTAACAGATGGTCTCACTTTCATGTGTTTCCAACCTCCTTCTTCCGGAGTTGCTTTATTTGTAACGGTACGTAATTCTACCACGAGTTAAGTCATATGGAGATAATTCTACCGTAACTTTGTCTCCAGGTAAAATGCGAATGAAGTGCATACGGATTTTTCCTGATACATGAGCCAAAACTGTATGACCATTCTCTAGTTCAACTTTGAACATTGCATTTGGCAAAGTTTCTGCTACAGTACCTTCCACTTCAATTACATCGTCTTTCGCCATTCAAGTGTTCTCCCTTCTTCAAATCAGTAACTTGCTCTCTGACAAATGTCCAAATGAGATCATCTCAATTGTCCATCTATCACCCGACCTGTTTTGAATATACTGTTCTGAACTTCCGGAGATACGCAACCATAAAAGGTTATATGATTGATATTTTTTCTTAGGAGAATGAAATTTACGCTTTTCTCCGTCTGCGATTAGTACATGGCAGCCACCGAACATGCCGATGACACCTGTATACTGATCTTGTTCTTTCCTTTGGACTATACAGACAACCTGCCCGATTTGGGCCTGAAAGGCTTCAGTGAAGACCTAAATCTTAGTCAGTATATCAAAACCTGTATCTGTAATCGCAATCGTATGCTCAAAGTGAGCACACTTTTTCCCATCAACCGTTACAACCGTCCAGTTATCAGCCAATGTTTTCACATATCGGCTGCCTGCGTTCACCATCGGTTCGATGGCCAACACCATTCCAAGTTTTAGCCGCGGGCCTTTGTTGGGCGGACCATAATGAGGAATTTGAGGGTCCTCATGAAGATCCTGTCCGACCCCATGTCCAACATATTCTCTAACAACTGAGAAATTCTCGTTTTCTACATACGTTTGTATGGCATGGGAAATGTTCGACAGACGTTCGCCTGGCTTTGCTTCCTGTAAGCCTTTATATAGAGATTCCTCTGTGACTTCCAGTAGTCTGCGGTCTTCATCACTGATTACCCCAACTGGATAAGTCCAAGCAGAGTCACCATGATAGCCATTTAACTTTGCGCCAATATCGATACTAATGATGTCGCCATCACGTAAAACCCGTTTACCAGGAATACCGTGAACGAGTTCTTCATTCACCGAAACGCAAATGCTCCCGCGAAAACCATTATACCCTTTAAAAGATGGGATTGCACCCTGCTTTGTAATAAAACGTTCGGCAATTTGATCCAATTCTTTTGTCGAAATACCTGGTTTTATGTGTTTCTTCAGCTCTTCATGAGTCAGTGCGACAATGCGTCCAGCTTCTCTCATAATCTCAAGCTCGCGAGGAGTTTTACAGATAATCATTTATTTAATCCCCCAAGCAGGTTCTTGATATCTGCATATACATCGTTAATGTGCTTCGCACCATCAATGTTTGCAAGATATCCTTTTTCTGAATAGAAGTTCAGTAAAGGTTCAGTCTGCTTTAAGTTTACTTCAAGTCTAGTCGAAACGGTTTCTGCATTATCATCTGCACGTTGATAAAGCTCGCCTCCACACTTATCGCAAACATTTTCTTTCGCAGGTGGATTGAATACTAAATGATATGTCGCTCCGCAATTTTTGCAAATTCTTCGGCCAGTCAGACGCTCCATCAAAGCATCTTTATCGACTTTAATATTAATGACATAATCAATCGTTCTGCCAAGGTCCTTTAGAATTTCTTCTAAAGCTTCAGCCTGAGCGACTGTTCGCGGAAATCCGTCCAGAAGAAAACCTTGTTCACAATCATTTTTGCCAAGTCTTTCTCTAACAATACCGATTGTGACCTCATCAGGAACAAGCTCTCCTTTATCGATAAAGGATTTTGCTTCGAGCCCAAGTTGTGTCTCCTCTTTCATAGCAGCGCGGAACATATCTCCTGTTGAGATATGAGGGATCCCATAATCATCAACAATTCGTTCTGCCTGAGTGCCTTTACCAGCACCCGGAAGCCCCATTAAGACTAAGTTCATTTCGGATTTCCCCTTCCTTACTTAGAGAGGTTGGGCAGAAGCCCAGCCCTCTGTTTTATTTCATAAATCCACGGTAGTTTCGTTTCACTAATTGGCTTTCAAGCTGTTTCATTGTTTCAAGTGCAACACCTACAACAATGAGAAGACTTGTGCCGCCAATTTGTGCAGCGGAAGGTAATCCAGCGAATTGAATGAAAAAGATAGGAAGTATTGAAATCACGGCTAAGAAAATGGCGCCCACAAACGTGAGTCGGTACAAAATGCTCGTAATTCTATCTTGAGTCATTTTCCCTGGACGAACTCCCGGGATATAGCCACCCTGCTTTTGCAGATTTTCAGCCATTTGTTCAGGATTCACTTGGACAAAGGCATAAAAATATGTGAAAGCAACAATCAGTGCTACATAAATCGTCATACCGATTGGCTTAGTATAGTCAAAGTTGTTGGTTATCCAAGTTGTCACATTATTGGTTCCGAAGAACGATGCAACCGTCTGCGGAGTAATAATGAAAGAAACGGCAAAGATGACTGGAATCACCCCTGCTGGATTCACTTTCAATGGAAGGTGCGTTGCTTGACTAGCAGACATTTGTGCACGGCCAGTTCCTTTTGAATATTGAATCGCAATCTTTCTCACTGCCATTTGAATGTAAATAACACCGATAACAATGACAAGGATAGCAATAACAATAAGGGCTATTTTCAGGATTTGCATGAACAGCTGTCCATCTCCACCCACAAATTGCTGAGCGTACACTTGTTTTAATGTTTGAGGGATACCTGCGATGATACCGGCAAAGATAATAATCGAAATACCGTTACCAACACCGTGAGCAGTAATCTGCTCTCCTAGCCACATTAAAAATGCTGTTCCCGCAGTGAGTACGACCGCAATTAAGAGGTACGTTGAAACACCTGGGTTTTCAATCAGCATGCCTCCTGCCATATTGTTGAATCCATATGACATTCCTAACGCCTGGATAAAACCTAGAACAATTGTAAAATACCTTGTGAATTGTGCTAATTTTCGGCGGCCAACCTCTCCTTGCTTTGACCACTCAGTGAACTTCGGAACAACATCCATCTGCAAGAGCTGAATGATGATCGAAGCAGTGATATACGGCATAATCCCCATTGCAAGAATGGAGAATTGGAAAAGTGCCCCGCCCCCAAACGTGTTGAGGATCCCGAAAACACTCATTTGATCCTGTGCCTGGAGAACTTCGGCGTTCACATTAGGCACAGGGATGAAAGCACCTATACGAAAGACGATTAACATTAAAAGAGTGAATATAATCTTATTCCGTATATCTTTCACGCGCATAAAATTGGAGATTGTCTTAAACAAGTTAGATCACCTCGGCTGTAC
The DNA here is from genome assembly GCF_049896565.1 of Bacillus sp. DWP3-1. Lineage (NCBI taxonomy): Bacteria > Bacillati > Bacillota > Bacilli > Caryophanales > Bacillaceae > Bacillus > Bacillus sp. DWP3-1. Next base: position 43,449 of record NZ_JAFCUN010000009.1, on the reverse strand, counting down.
CGCCAGCAGCTTCAATAGCTTCTTTCGCAGAAGCAGAGAATTTATTGGCTTTTACAGTTAATTTTTTTTCTAATTTACCGTTGCCAAGAATTTTTACTCCTGCTTTTAACTTGCTTATTGCACCAGTCTCTAGAAGAAGTTCAGGAGTTACTTCCGTTCCTTCGTCAAAACTGTTTAATCTGTCTAAGTTGATAACCGCGTAATCTTTACGGTTGATGTTTGTAAAACCACGTTTTGGAAGACGTTGGAATAAAGGCATTTGACCACCTTCGAAACCAGGGCGTACACCGCCGCCAGAACGAGCGTTTTGACCTTTATGACCTTTACCAGAAGTTTTACCGTTACCTGATCCAATACCACGACCAACACGGTTGCGTACTTTACGTGAACCTTCTGAAGGCTTCAATTCATGAAGTTTCATTTGGGCACCTCCTTATCGATTAAAAATGTTTTATTGTTCTTTAACAGAAACTAAATGAGACACCTTGTTAATCATGCCGCGGATCGCTGCATTGTCTTCATGTACGACTGTTTGGTTTGTTTTCTTAAGACCAAGAGTACGAACAGTGACACGCTGATCTTCTGGGCGACCGATTACACTGCGTTTGAGGGTAATTTCTAATTTATTTGCCATTAATGTTCCCTCCTTATCCTAACAGGTCTTCTACAGATTTTCCACGAAGCTTCGCAACGTCTTCAGCACGTTTAAGTTCACTTAAACCCTGAAGTGTTGCGCGGATCATGTTGATCGGTGTATTAGAACCTAGAGATTTAGAAAGGATATCAGCTAGACCAGCAAGCTCAAGAACCGCACGCACTGGGCCTCCAGCGATAACTCCTGTACCTTCTGAAGCAGGCTTCAATAGAACGTTTCCTGCACCGAATCGACCGATGATTTCATGTGGAATTGTAGTTCCAACCATTGGTACTTCAATTAAATTCTTTTTCGCATCTTCAACAGCTTTGCGGATCGCTTCTGGTACTTCTTGTGCTTTACCAGTACCGAAACCTACATGACCGTTTTTGTCACCGACAACAACTAAAGCTGCAAAACGGAAACGACGTCCACCTTTAACAACTTTCGCTACGCGGTTAACCGTAACTAAGCGTTCTTCTAACTCTAATTTGCTTTGGTCAATACGACTCATTCGGATGTGTCCCTCCTTCTTTTATTAAAATTTAAGTCCAGCCTCACGAGCAGCTTCAGCTAGAGCTTTTACACGTCCATGATATAAGTATCCTCCGCGGTCAAATACCACGTTAGAGATTCCTTTTTCAACAGCACGTTTTGCAACAAGTTCGCCAACTTTAGTAGCAGCTGCAGCGTCAGAACTATTCTCGATCTTTAACTCTTTATCAAGAGTAGAAGCACTTACAAGTGTTACACCGTTAACATCATCAATTACTTGAGCGTAGATGTTCTTGTTAGAACGGAAAACGTTAAGGCGAGGTCTTTCAGCAGTACCTGAAAGTTTCGCACGAACACGAGCGTGTCTTTTAAGACGAGTAGCGTTTTTGCTAGTTTTCGTAATCATCCGAGTCACTCCTTTCTTCACATTAAGCGATCTTACTTACCAGTTTTTCCTTCTTTACGGCGAACGAATTCACCTTCGTAACGAATTCCTTTACCTTTGTAAGGCTCTGGAGAACGGACAGCGCGGATGTTAGAAGCTAGAGCTCCCACACGCTCTTTATCGATACCTTTAATGACTACTTTCGTTTGAGATGGAACTTCGACTTCAACTCCAGCCTCAGGAACGATTTCAACTGGATGAGAGTATCCAACGTTAAGAACAAGTTTGTTTCCAGATTTAGCTGCACGGTAACCGACACCGATAAGTTCTAAACCTCTTTCGAAACCTTTAGATACACCTTCAACCATGTTTGCAATTAAGCTACGTGTTGTACCATGTAAAGCACGGTGTTCTTTATGATCAGACGGACGGCTTACAGTTAAGACGCTGTCCTCAATTTTAATTTCCATATCAGGGTGAAATGTACGAGTTAGTTCACCTTTTGGTCCCTTTACTGTCACTGTGTTATCGTTGTTTGTCACAGTAACTCCTGAAGGGATCTCGATTAGTTTTTTACCTATACGAGACATACCAAGCACCTCCATTCATCTTAAACTTTTTTTACCATACGTAAGCAAGTACTTCTCCACCAGCTTGTTTAGCACGGGCTTCTTTGTCCGATAAAACACCTTGTGATGTAGAAATAATTGCGATTCCAAGTCCGTTAAGTACACGTGGTACTTCATTTGATTTCGCATATACACGTAAACCAGGTTTACTGATTCTTTTTAGACCAGTGATAACACGCTCGTTGTTTTGGCCATATTTAAGGAACATACGGATAATTCCTTGTTTGCTGTCTTCAACATATTCAACGTCACGGATAAAACCTTCACGCTTTAAGATTTCAGCAATTTCTCTTTTGATTTTTGAAGCCGGTACTTCTAGCTTCTCATGACGTACCATGTTCGCATTGCGAATACGAGTCAGCAAATCTGCAATCGGATCTGTCATAACCATTATTTAATAACCTCCTTCCCATTTATGGGGATTACCAGCTGGCTTTTTTAACGCCAGGAATTTGTCCTTTATATGCAAGTTCGCGGAAACAAATACGGCAAAGTTTAAACTTGCGAATTACTGAATGTGGACGTCCACAACGTTCGCAGCGCGTATACTCTTGAACTTTAAACTTTTGTTTGCGTTGTTGTTTCGCAATCATAGACTTTTTAGCCACGATTTCGCCTCCCTTTCATTGATTATTTCTGGAACGGCATACCTACTTGAGTTAATAACTCACGTGCTTCTTCGTCCGTATTGGCAGTCGTAACGATAACGATATCCATACCGCGGACTTTTGTTACTTTATCGTAATCAATTTCTGGGAAGATTAACTGTTCTTTAATACCAAGCGTGTAGTTTCCACGACCGTCGAAAGATTTCTTAGAAATCCCGCGGAAGTCACGTACACGTGGTAAAGATACAGAAATAAGTTTATCAAGGAAATCGTACATGCGCTCTCCGCGAAGTGTTACTTTCGCACCGATTGGCATTCCTTCACGTAGACGGAATCCAGCAATAGACTTCTTCGCACGAGTAACGACAGGTTTTTGACCAGCGATAAACGTTAATTCTTCAACAGCAGTATCGATTGCTTTAGCGTTTTGAACAGCGTCACCAACACCCATGTTGATCACGATTTTTTCGATTTTTGGCACTTGCATTACTGATTTGTATTCAAACTTAGAAACTAATGCAGGTGTAATTTCTTTTACATACTTTTCTTTAAGGCGGTTCATGAGAAAGACCTCCCTTCCTTATTTACTATTTATCTAGAACTTGCCCAGATTTTTTCGCTACACGGACTTTCTTTCCGTCCTCAACTTTATACCCAACACGTGTCACTTCACCCGTTTTAGGATCAAGCGGCATTACGTTTGATACGTGGATCGGCGCTTCTTGTTCAGAAATTCCGCCCTGAGGGTTAGCTTGGGTTGGTTTAGAGTGTTTTTTCACAAGGTTAATACCTTCTACTAAAACACGGTCATTCTTAGGGAAAGCAGCAAGGATGACTCCTTGTTTACCTTTATCTTTACCAGAGATAACCACTACTTTATCGCCCTTTTTAACATGCATTTAATCGCACCTCCTTGAGTCGCGGATTGTATTCATTAAAGTACTTCTGGTGCTAGAGAAACAATTTTCATATAGTTGTTTTCACGAAGTTCACGTGCTACTGGTCCGAAGATACGAGTTCCACGCGGGCTCTTGTCGTCACGGATAATGACACATGCATTTTCATCGAAACTGATGTAAGATCCATCGTTTCTGCGAGCTCCGCTCTTTGTACGAACGATAACTGCTTTCACAACTTCACCTTTTTTGACAACGCCTCCTGGTGTTGCTTGTTTAACCGTACAAACAATGACATCACCGATGTTAGCCGTCTTACGTCCAGAGCCACCAAGAACTTTAATCGTTAGTACTTCGCGTGCGCCAGAGTTGTCAGCTACTTTTAAACGAGTCTCCTGTTGAATCATTAATGTTACCTCCTTTCGGAAAAAGAAATCCGAACTTTATTAGATAATAACGGCTTCTTCGACAACTTCAACTAGACGAAAGCGTTTAGTCGCAGATAAAGGACGAGTTTCCATGACCTTTACGATGTCTCCGATTTTTGCTTGGTTGTTTTCATCATGTGCTTTGAACTTCTTAGAGTATCTTACACGTTTGCCATAAAGTGAATGTTTTTTGTATGTTTCAACTACAACAGTGATGGTTTTATCCATTTTGTCAGAAACAACACGACCTTGATACACTTTACGTTGGTTACGTTCGCTCATGTTTGCGGGGCCTCCCCTCTAATTATTATTTATTAGCAGCGATTTCTCTTTGACGAATCACAGTTTTCATGCGTGCGATTGATTTACGCACTTCACGAATGCGAGCAGTGTTTTCAAGCTGCCCAGTCGCTAATTGGAAACGAAGATTGAAAAGTTCTTCTTTAAGAGACTTTACTTTTTGTTCAATTTCAGCAGTGGTAAGGTCACGAATTTCATTAGCTTTCATTTGATTCACCACCAATTTCTTCACGTTTTACGAACTTCGTTTTAATTGGCAATTTGTGAGATGCAAGACGAAGAGCTTCACGAGCAACTTCTTCAGACACACCAGAAATTTCAAATAAAACTTTGCCCGGTTTTACTACAGCTACCCATCCTTCTGGAGCACCTTTACCGGAACCCATGCGGACTTCTAGAGGTTTAGCTGTGTATGGCTTAGAAGGGAAAATTTTAATCCAAACTTTACCGCCACGTTTCATGTAACGAGTCATAGCAATACGAGCAGCTTCGATTTGACGGTTTGTGATCCAAGAAGCTTCAAGAGCTTGGATACCGTACTCACCGAAATGTACTTCAGTGCCACCTTTTGCACGACCACGCATTTTCCCACGATGTTCTCTGCGATACTTCACGCGTTTTGGCAATAACATATTATTTTCCTCCTTCCGCAGTATTCTTCTTAGTTGGAAGGACTTCTCCACGATAGATCCATACTTTTACGCCAAGCTTACCATAAGTAGTGTCAGCTTCAGCAGTAGCATAGTCGATGTCAGCACGAAGTGTGTGCAACGGAACAGTACCTTCACTGTAATATTCAGAACGAGCAATATCTGCACCGCCAAGACGACCAGAAACCATTGTTTTGATTCCTTGTGCTCCAGCACGCATTGTGCGTTGGATTGTTTGTTTTTGTGCACGACGGAATGAAATACGATTTTCAAGTTGACGAGCGATGTTTTCAGCAACTAGCTGAGCATCAAGATCTGCTCTCTTGATTTCAAGAATGTTGATGTGTACACGTTTGCCAGTTAGGCTGTTAAGAGCTTTACGAAGTGCTTCAACTTCAGATCCGCCTTTACCAATTACCATACCTGGTTTAGCCGTGTGGATTGTGATATTTACGCGGTTTGCAGCACGTTCGATTTCTACTTTAGAAACAGACGCGTCAGACAAACGCTTGCTGATGAATTCACGGATTTTCAAGTCTTCATGTAAGAAGTCAGCGTAATCTTTTCCTGCGAACCATTTAGATTCCCAATCACGAATGACGCCAATACGAAGACCTACTGGATTTACCTTTTGACCCACGGATTATCCCTCCTTCTTTTCTGATACAACGATTGTAATGTGGCTAGTACGTTTGTTAATTGCGCTCGCACGACCCATAGCACGTGGACGGAATCTCTTAAGTGTTGGACCTTCGTCAACGAATGCTTGAGTAATCACTAGGCTGTTAGCGTCCAACTCGTAGTTGTGCTCAGCGTTTGCGATAGCAGATTTTAATACTTTTTCAATAATTGGTGAAGCAGCCTTAGGTGTAAGGTTTAAGATAGAAACTGCTTCTCCTACTTGCTTACCTCGGATCAGGTCCATTACTAGACGTGCTTTACGAGGAGCAATACGGACTGTTCTTGCGACAGCTTTAGCTTGCATTTAAAAGCCTCCTCTCATTAGCGTCTTGTTTTTTTATCGTCACTAGCATGACCTTTGTAAGTACGGCTTGGTGCGAATTCGCCCAATTTGTGACCTACCATATCTTCAGAAATGAAAACAGGTACATGTTTGCGTCCGTCATAGACAGCGATTGTGTGACCGATGAATTGTGGGAAAATTGTAGAACGACGAGACCAAGTTTTTACGACTTGCTTTTTGTCAGTTTCATTCAATTTCTCGACTTTAGCCATCAAATGATCATCAACAAATGGTCCTTTTTTTAAGCTGCGAGCCATTGTGGAACCTCCCTTCGTGATTGAACTACGGCCCTAAATGAACCGTAGACAACCCCGTTACTTGTTTTTACGACGACGTACAATGAATTTATCAGACTTGTTGGTTTTCTTACGAGTCTTGAATCCAAGAGTCGGTTTACCCCATGGAGACATTGGTGATTTACGTCCGATTGGAGCGCGTCCTTCACCACCACCGTGTGGGTGATCGTTAGGGTTCATTACAGAACCACGAACTGTTGGGCGTACGCCTTTCCAGCGAGAACGTCCAGCTTTACCGATGTTAATTAATTCGTGTTGCTCGTTTCCAACTTGACCGATAGTCGCACGGCAAGCAGAAAGAATCATGCGAACTTCTCCTGAGTTCAAACGTACAAGAACGTATTTACCTTCTTTACCAAGAACTTGAGCAGAAGTACCAGCAGAACGAACTAATTGTCCACCTTTACCTGGTTTTAATTCAATGTTATGCACAACTGTACCAACTGGGATGTTGATAAGTGGAAGAGCATTACCTGGTTTGATGTCAGCTTCTGGTCCAGAAGTAACTTCAGTACCAACTTGGATTCCTTTCGGAGCAAGAATGTAACGTTTCTCACCATCTGCATAGTTTACAAGAGCGATGTTCGCTGAACGGTTTGGATCATACTCGATTGTAGCAACGCGTCCAGGTATACCGTCTTTATCACGCTTAAAGTCGATGATACGGTATTGACGTTTATGACCGCCACCTTGATGACGAACAGTCAATCTACCTTGGTTGTTACGTCCGCCTTTTCTGTGAAGCGGTGCAAGCAACGATTTTTCTGGTTTGTCAGTCGTGATTTCAGCAAAATCTGAAGTAGTCATGCCACGACGACCATTACTGGTTGGTTTATACTTTTTAATCGCCATTTTGAATTTCCCTCCTTCTTTTTAAGATTTACGCTTCAAAAATTTCGATTTCTTTGCTGTCAGCAGTTAATTTCACGATCGCTTTTCTGCGACGGCTAGTCATACCAGTGTAGCGTCCAACGCGTTTAGATTTCCCTTTGTAGTTTTGAACGTTGACTTTCTCAACTTTCACTCCAAAGATTTCTTCAACAGCGTCTTTCACTTCTGTTTTGTTAGCTCTGACATCAACTTCGAACGTGTACTTCTTCTCTGTCATTAGATCAGCAGAACGTTCAGTAATGATAGGGCGCTTTAGAACATCACGAGGATCTTTCATTATGCAAGTCCCTCCTCTACTTTTTCAACCGCTGCTTTAGTGATCAGAAGTTTGTCGTGGTTGACAACGTCAAGAACGTTGATACCGTTAGCTTCAACAACTGTTACTCCAGGGATGTTACGAGCAGACAAAGCAACTGTTTCGTTTGCATCCGCAGTGACGATCAACGCTTTCTTCTCAACAGATAATCCTTTAAGGATGCCTGCGAATTCTTTCGTTTTCACTGCATCAAGAGTCAAATCTTCAAGAACGATGATGTTGTTGTCGATTACTTTAGAAGACAATACTGACTTGATAGCCAAGCGGCGAACTTTTTTAGGTAATTTATATGAATAACTGCGTGGTGTTGGACCGAATACGATACCGCCTCCGCGCCATTGTGGTGAACGAATAGAACCTTGACGAGCACGACCTGTACCCTTCTGTCTCCAAGGCTTACGACCTCCGCCACGTACTTCAGAACGAGTTTTTACTTTATGAGTTCCTTGACGTAAGGAAGCTCTTTGCATAAGAATAGCATCGAATACTACGCTTTCGTTTGGCTCGATTCCAAACACAGAAGCGTTTAATTCGATTTCACCGTTAGTAGAACCGTTTTGGTTAAATAATGCTACTTTTGGCATGACTTGTTTCCTCCTTTCCTAAGAGAGTTATTTAGATTTAACTGCACTCTTTACAGTTACTAGAGATTTTTTAGCTCCTGGTACATTTCCTTTGATCAATAGTAGATTGCGTTCTGCATCAACTTTAACGATCTCAAGGTTTTGGACAGTGATTTGCTCTCCGCCCATACGACCTGGAAGAAGTTTACCTTTGAATACTCGGTTTGGATCAACAGGTCCCATTGAACCAGGACGACGGTGGTAACGTGAACCGTGAGTCATTGGTCCGCGTGATTGTCCGTGGCGCTTGATAGCCCCTTGGAATCCTTTACCTTTTGATGTTCCTGTTACATCTACGATATCTCCATTTGCGAAAATATCAACTTTGACTTCCTGACCAACTTCATACGCATCTAACTCCGCACCGCGTAATTCTTTTACGAAGCGCTTAGGAGCAGTTTCCGCTTTAGCAACGTGGCCCTTCTCTGGTTTGTTAGAAAGCTTTTCACGTTTGTCGTCAAAACCGATTTGGATTGCTTCATAGCCATCCGTGTCAGTAGTCTTCTTTTGAAGAACAACGTTAGCAGCAGCCTCAACAACAGTTACAGGGATAAGATCACCGTTTTCTGCGAATACTTGCGTCATACCAATTTTTCTACCTAAGATTCCTTTGGTCATTAGTCACACCTCCTATAATATGTGTTTTCTATTTGAATTAAAGTTTGATTTCGATATCTACACCAGATGGTAAATCTAAACGCATAAGTGCATCAACTGTTTGTGGAGTTGGATTCACGATGTCGATTAGACGTTTGTGAGTACGCATCTCAAATTGCTCACGAGAATCTTTGTACTTATGCACCGCACGAAGGATTGTGTAAACTGATTTTTCAGTTGGAAGCGGGATTGGACCAGATACACTAGCACCAGAACGCTTAGCCGTTTCAACAATCTTCTCAGCAGATTGATCAAGAATTCTATGATCATATGCTTTTAAACGAATACGAATTTTTTGTTTTGCCATTATTTTCCCTCCTTTTCGCCTACTTACGTTAGACAGTTCTCCGTGAGAAAAACCTGATCACCTTGCCATGGCAAAGCGGCCGGGTGTGTCAGCAACCTCTCACTTCATCGCAGTCAAAGACCAACATGCACTATTGTACCAAATTGGCCTGCGTGTTGCAATAATAAATCGGATAAATTTATGATTTGCACACTTTTCATATTATACAGGGGTTCAGCCTATAAATCAAGCTTTCCCTGAAGATGATGTACAGCAGTCTTTTTTATGGTACGGATAAATTCTTCTGGTTCTTCTAGATGCGGGGAATGTGCAGATTCTTTAAAGGTGAACCATTCTTTGATTGGTGCTGTTAATTGGTCAACATATGGTTTTGATACAGCAGCTGGTGTAATCATGTCATATGCGCCAATGATAAAGTAGCAAGGTATTAATATAGTAGAAACTCGGTATTCAATGCTCTCATTCATCAATTCATCCCATAGCATGTCCTGACTAAACTTCTGTCCTTTAAGGAACTTCCACTTATCTTTCAGCTGATATTCCTTACTAAAAAGAAATCCGCGCAGCATTTGAATAAGCGGCCTCCACCTATGTGTGAGACCTACGCTGCCGAGCTCTTTATATAGAGAGAACAGAGCATGAGCTGATATTCGTTTCCACGGAGGAGGCGTCAGTAATCGCAGGCACCAAGTAAACAACCGATTCCGATGGTATTTCTCCAAAAGGAGCTCGTACGACATAATATCTTCTTTTAATACATCTACTACCTGACTAATTCCATAATAAGCATGATATAGATCTGGACGCTTATGTACTGCTTGTATGGCGATTAGTGATCCCCATGAATATCCTGCGATGTACAATTTTGATTGACCTAGATATGAAAGGACTTTCTCTGTCAGTTCAATCGTATCTTCAATAAATTGCTGAATGGTCATGGAAGTATCGGGGAGATTCTTTTGATAGGAAAGTCCCGCGCCTCGCTGATCCCAATGAACTACTGTAAAATCTTGATTAAGTTCCTCATGAAACGAGTCGATATAGCTGATTTGAGCGGAGCCGGGCCCACCGTGTAAAAATAAAAGAACAGGTTTCGCTTCATTTGTGTGATCTTCTTTGATCATAATCCATTGGTCAACCCCGCCGATTAACCATTTCTTCAAATATATCTTCGCCATTCCAGTGATCCTCTCGGTTCCAATTAGATTCTATAGCTTATAGTAGCCGTTCTGATCTGGAAAAGCAAAAAAAGAGACCCTTTTGCAAGGAGTCTCTTTTATATGTTTTATTACTTAATGATAGTTGAAACGACGCCAGAACCTACAGTACGTCCACCCTCACGGATAGAGAAACGAGTTCCTTCTTCGATAGCGATAGTAGAGATAAGTTCAACTTCCATCTCAGTGTTATCGCCAGGCATTACCATTTCAGTACCTTCTGGAAGATGTACGATACCAGTTACGTCAGTTGTACGGAAGTAGAACTGCGGACGGTAGTTAGCGAAGAATGGAGTATGACGTCCACCCTCTTCTTTAGAAAGTACATAAACTTCAGCTTTGAAACGGCTATGTGGAGTGATTGTACCTGGTTTAGCAAGTACTTGACCACGTTGGATATCTTCACGAGATACACCACGAAGTAGTGCACCGATGTTGTCACCAGCTTCAGCATAGTCAAGAAGCTTACGGAACATTTCAACACCTGTAACAGTTGTTTTACCGTTTTCTTCTTGAAGACCGATGATTTCAACTTCGTCACCGACTTTAACTTGTCCACGCTCAACACGACCAGTAGCAACTGTTCCACGACCAGTGATTGAGAATACGTCCTCAACTGGCATCATGAATGGCTTCTCAGTGTCACGCTCTGGAGTTGGGATGTACTCATCAACCGCATCCATAAGTTCAAAGATTTTTGCTTCGTAATCAGCATCACCTTCAAGAGCTTTAAGAGCAGAACCTTTGATAACAGGTACATCGTCACCAGGGAAGTCATAGTCAGAAAGAAGGTCACGAACTTCCATTTCAACAAGTTCAAGTAACTCTTCATCGTCAACCATGTCACATTTGTTAAGGAATACTACGATGTATGGTACACCTACGTTACGAGAAAGTAGGATGTGCTCACGTGTTTGTGGCATTGGACCATCAGCAGCAGATACTACTAAGATCGCGCCGTCCATTTGAGCAGCACCAGTGATCATGTTTTTAACATAGTCAGCGTGTCCTGGGCAGTCTACGTGTGCATAGTGACGAGTTTCAGTTTCATACTCAACGTGTGCTGTTGAGATTGTGATTCCACGCTCGCGCTCTTCTGGAGCACCATCGATTTGGTCATAAGCCATAGCCGTACCTTTACCAGATTTCTTATGAAGAACTGTTGAGATAGCAGCAGTTAGAGTTGTTTTACCATGGTCAACGTGTCCAATTGTACCAATGTTAGCATGCGATTTGGAACGGTCGAATTTTTCTTTAGCCATTCTAAAAATCCTCCTTAAAGGTTCATTGTATTTGGTATAGAGTGATAGAAAGTGAAGAGTTACCTCTCACTTTCTGATCTTCAATAGTAGTTATACTTTAGTTTAAAGGCAAAATCAATTATTCACCTTTATTTTTTTTGATGATTTCTTCACTGATGCTCTTAGGCACTTCTTCGTAGTGATCCATGTGCATAGTGAAAGTACCGCGTCCTTGTGTATTAGAACGGAGTGCAGTTGCATATCCGAACATTTCAGAAAGTGGAACCATTGCGCGAACAACTTGAGCGTTACCGCGAGCTTCCATACCTTCTACACGTCCACGACGAGATGTGATATCACCCATGATGTCTCCCATGTATTCTTCAGGGATAACGACTTCCACTTTCATCATTGGCTCAAGTAGAACTGGGTTACATTTGCTGACAGCATTTTTCAATGCCATAGATGCAGCAATTTTAAACGCCATTTCGTTAGAGTCAACATCGTGGTAAGATCCATCAAATAATTTTGCTTTGATGTCGATTAATGGGAATCCAGCTAATACACCATTTTCAAGTGAATCTTCAAGACCTGCTTGAATAGCTGGAATGTATTCACGAGGAACAACCCCACCGACGATTGCATTTTGGAATTCGAAGCCTGCGCCTTCTTCGTTTGGTTCGAATTCGATCCAAACGTGTCCGAACTGACCACGTCCACCAGACTGACGTACGAATTTACCTTCAACTTTTGCACCAGAACGGAATGTTTCACGGTACGCAACTTGAGGAGCTCCTACGTTAGCTTCAACCTTGAACTCACGCTTCATACGGTCAACAATGATATCAAGGTGAAGCTCACCCATACCAGAGATGATCGTTTGACCAGTTTCAGTGTTTGTTTGTGTACGGAATGTTGGATCCTCTTCAGCTAGTTTAGCTAAAGCGATACCCATTTTATCTTGGTCAGCCTTAGACTTAGGCTCGATTGCTACATCGATAACTGGCTCTGGGAATTCCATAGACTCAAGGATAACAAGACTTTTCTCGTCACAAAGAGTGTCACCAGTTGATGTATCTTTAAGACCTACAGCTGCTGCGATATCCCCTGCATATACAGTAGAGATTTCTTCACGGCTGTTTGCGTGCATTTGAAGGATACGTCCAACACGTTCACGCTTGTTCTTAGAAGAGTTCTTCACGTAAGAACCAGAATCAAGTGTTCCAGAGTATACGCGGAAGAAAGTTAGTTTCCCAACATAAGGGTCAGTCATTACTTTAAAAGCAAGGGCTGCGAATGGTGCGTCATCAGTAGACTCACGCACAACCTCTTCATTTGAATCTGGCAAGGTACCTTTGATTGCAGCAACATCAGTTGGTGCAGGAAGGTAATCAAGCACAGCGTCAAGTACAAGCTGAACACCTTTGTTTTTGAAAGCAGATCCAACAAGAACTGGATAGAATTCAACATTCAACGTTCCTTTACGGATTGCAGCTTTCAATTCAGGAATTGTAATTTCTTCACCCTCAAGGTATTTTTCCATAAGCTCTTCGTCAAGCTCAGCGACAGCTTCAATTAGGCTGTTGCGAAGCTCTTCAGCTTTGTCTTTATACTCAGCAGGGATTTCTTGTGCATCAGAGCGAGTTCCAAGGTCATCTTCGTAGAAGTATGCTACGTTTTCTACAAGGTCGATGATTCCTTCGAATTGATCTTCAGCGCCGATCGGCAATTGAATTGCATGAGCGTTCGCTTGAAGACGATCTCTTAATGTGCCTACAGAGTAAAGGAAGTCCGCACCTGTTTTATCCATTTTGTTAATGAATACGATACGAGGTACTCCGTAAGTTGTTGCTTGGCGCCAAACCGTTTCAGTTTGTGGCTCTACACCTGATTGTGCATCTAGAACAGTAACCGCACCATCAAGTACACGTAAAGAACGTTCAACTTCAACTGTGAAGTCTACGTGTCCTGGTGTATCGATGATGTTTACACGGTAACCTTTCCATTGTGCTGTAGTAGCAGCAGAAGTGATTGTAATACCACGTTCTTGCTCCTGCTCCATCCAGTCCATTTGGGAAGCTCCTTCGTGAGTTTCGCCAATTTTATGGATACGACCAGTGTAGTATAAGATACGCTCAGTCGTTGTCGTTTTACCGGCATCGATGTGAGCCATGATACCAATATTACGAGTTTTGTCTAAGGAGAACTCTCTTGCCATTGGGTAATTTCTCCTTCCTTATTAGGGAATAGTTTTTTTAGTTTGGTATAAATCCTACCAGCGGTAGTGAGCGAATGCTTTGTTCGCTTCTGCCATTTTGTGTGTATCTTCACGTTTCTTAACAGCAGCACCAGTGTTGTTAGCTGCGTCAAGGATTTCGTTAGCAAGACGCTCTTCCATCGTTTTTTCTCCACGAAGACGAGCGTAGTTTACTAACCAGCGAAGACCTAAAGTAGTACGACGGTCTGGGCGAACTTCTACAGGAACTTGGTAGTTGGCTCCACCTACACGACGTGCTTTAACTTCAAGAACTGGCATGATGTTTTTCAAGGCTTGTTCGAAAACCTCCATCGCTTCATTACCAGTACGTTCTTTGATGATATCAAATGACTTGTAGAGAATTGTTTGTGACTTTCCTCTTTTACCGTCGATCATCATTTTGTTGATCAAACGAGATACAAGTTTAGAATTGTAAATTGGATCTGGCAATACGTCTCTTTTTGCTACAGGACCTTTACGTGGCATCTGATAGCCTCCCTTCTCATTTAAAAGGATTTCTATCTGTCTCTCATCTCAATATCATTGTCAGTTGCCTGACTCCACTGATCTGATATCAACTTCTAAAAACCCTTATGTTTGTTTGTATTATTTGCTTTGTTTAGGGCGTTTTGTTCCGTATTTAGAACGTCCTTGCATACGACCGTCAACTCCGGCAGTATCAAGCGCACCACGAACGATGTGGTAACGTACACCCGGTAAGTCTTTTACACGTCCGCCACGGATAAGTACTACACTGTGCTCTTGTAGATTATGTCCGATACCAGGAATGTAAGCTGTTACCTCAATCAGGTTAGACAAACGTACACGAGCATATTTACGTAGTGCTGAGTTTGGTTTTTTCGGTGTCATTGTACCGACACGAGTACAAACCCCGCGCTTCTGTGGAGATGTTACGTTAGTGTGCTCTTTTTTGAAACTGTTGTATCCTTTGTTAAGTGCAGGAGACTTTGAGTTTTCAACTTTACTCACGCGTCCTTTGCGTATTAGCTGATTAATTGTAGGCATGTTGTTATTCCTCCCTTCGTTGCTTTTTTTATAACCCACATACCCAGGTGGTTCATCAAAAGGCAAAAAACAATGCTTTTGCATTTACACATGCAAAAACAAAACAAGTACGCTATAACATAATGGCAACAGCTGCTGCCCCAACTTCAATTCCGCAGGCTTTGCCGAGCTTTTTCATGGAATCTACCACTAAAATGTCTACACCCTTCTCTTGCGCTAGTTTTATTACACTAGCTGTTAAAGCAGGATCAGCATCTTTCGCTACGACGATTTCCTTTACTGAATCTCGTTTCAGAGCTTTTACTGTTTGCTTCGTACCAATAATAATGGATTGAGCCTGTGATACTTTATCATAAGACATCGAATATCCTCCAAAGTAACAGGTTTTATTTTGAGCACCTTGGTTATATTATCATCATGGCAGAAGGATGTCAATATCATATGACAGATTATCTTGACATCCTTCACCATTTTTTGATGATTTTATAGGAATCTCACGAGAAAGATTACTCTACAGGAACCATATCGTCAGACGGCTGCACTTGTGAAACCGGCTTAACTTTACGGTAGTTTGGCATTCCTGTTCCAGCTGGAACAAGTTTACCGATGATAACATTCTCTTTCAAGCCAAGCAGTTCATCACGTTTTCCTTTGATCGCCGCATCTGTTAGGACACGAGTCGTTTCTTGGAAGGATGCCGCAGACAAGAATGAGTCTGTTTCAAGCGATGCTTTTGTAATACCAAGAAGAACTGGACGGCCTGTTGCAGGACGTTTGCCTTCGAATAGTACTTTTTTGTTCGCTTCAGTGAATTGATGTACATCAAGAAGTGTGCCTGGTAATACATCTGTATCCCCTGCATCAGCGACACGCACTTTACGAAGCATTTGGCGAACCATTACCTCAACGTGCTTATCTCCGATTTCTACCCCTTGCATACGGTATACTTTTTGTACTTCATGAAGCAGATATTCTTGAACAGCTGTCATGTCAGTCACTTTAAGAAGTTCTTTCGGATCGATCGAACCTTCTGTCAGTACTTGACCACGAGTGACTTTGTCACCTTCAACAACTTTCAGACGCGCATTGTAAGGAGCTGTGTAAGAACGAGTTTCAACGTCGCCTTGAACCACAATTTCCTGCTGCTTGTCACGAACATCGTTAATTTCAGCAACGACACCATCAATTTCAGAAATGGTCGCTTGCCCTTTCGGATTACGCGCTTCAAATAGCTCTTGGATACGAGGTAAACCTTGTGTGATATCGTCTCCTGCTACCCCACCGGTGTGGAACGTACGCATTGTAAGCTGTGTTCCTGGCTCACCGATTGATTGAGCAGCGATGATTCCAACTGCTTCACCGACTTCAACGTCAGTACCAGTTGCAAGGTTACGGCCGTAGCATCGTTTACATACACCATGAGGCGTGTTACATGTAAATGCAGAACGGATCCATACTTCCTCAATTCCTGCTTCAACTACTTCAAGTGCTTTATCTTCATCAATTAGTTCGTTTTCGTCCACAATGACTTCGCCCGTTTCAGGATGAACAATTGGTTTTCTTGCAAAACGTCCGATCAGACGTTCTTCAAGCTTCTCAATAATTTCATTTCCTTCTCTAATGGACTTCGCCAAGATACCACGGTCTGTACCGCAATCTGTTTCACGGATGATAACATCCTGTGCAACATCGACGAGACGACGCGTGAGGTAACCTGAGTCAGCTGTTTTAAGGGCTGTATCGGCAAGACCTTTACGCGCTCCGTGAGTGGAAATAAAGTATTCCAATACGGTTAAACCTTCACGGAAACTAGATTTAATCGGAAGTTCAATGATACGTCCAGCCGGGTTGGCCATCAGACCACGCATACCAGCCAGCTGAGTGAAGTTAGATGCGTTACCACGCGCTCCAGAGTCACTCATCATGTAGATTGGGTTGACTTCATCAAGGGACTTCATCAGTTTACCTTGGATGACATCTTTAGAAGAACTCCAGATCGAAATGACTCTCTCGTAACGCTCTTCTTCAGTAATCAAACCACGTCTGAATTGCTTCAAGACGTTATCTACTTTTGCTTGTGCTTCTTCGAGGATCTTCTGCTTATCATCTAATACGACGATGTCAGACACACCAACCGTAATACCCGCTTTAGTAGAGTATTTGAAACCAAGATTTTTCATGCGATCAAGCATTTTAGATGTCTCAGTGATATGGAATCTCTTAAAGATTTCCGCAATGATTTTACCTAAAATACCTTTTTTGAACGGCGCATTGATTTCTTGTTTCTCGATCGCAGCTTTGACATCCTCACCTTTTTCAAGGAAGAAGCGGTCAGGCGTTTTTTCTTCAATATTGCTCTTTGTCGGCTCATTCATGTAAGGGAATGATTCCGGTAAGATTTCGTTAAAGATCAGTTTTCCAACTGTTGTAATCAACAATTTAGAACGCTGTTCATCAGTGAATGTCACATTCTTCAACGAGCTAGCTGCAACAGCTACACGTGTATGAAGATGCACATACCCATTTTGATAAGCTAGAAGGGCTTCGTCAGTATCTTTGAAGACCATACCTTCTCCGATAGCACCTTTACGCTCAAGTGTAAGGTAGTAGTTACCAAGCACCATATCCTGAGATGGCGTAACAACAGGTTTTCCATCTTTCGGGTTCAAAATGTTTTGAGCAGCAAGCATTAAGATACGAGCTTCAGCTTGAGCCTCAGCAGATAATGGTACGTGAACCGCCATTTGGTCACCGTCAAAGTCAGCGTTGTAGGCTGTACATACAAGTGGATGCAGACGAATTGCGCGTCCTTCCACAAGTGTAGGTTCAAACGCTTGAATACCAAGTCTGTGAAGAGTCGGTGCACGGTTTAGTAAGACTGGGTGCTCACGAATAACTGATTCTAAAACATCCCAGACTTCCGGCTGCACGCGCTCAATTTTACGCTTCGCACTCTTGATGTTGTGAGCTAAACCTTTTTCAACAAGCTCCTTCATCACGAATGGTTTGAATAATTCAAGAGCCATTTCTTTCGGAAGTCCACACTGATACATTTTCAAATGTGGTCCTACGACGATAACGGAACGTCCAGAATAGTCAACACGTTTACCGAGCAAGTTTTGACGGAAACGTCCTTGTTTCCCTTTCAGCATATGAGAAAGAGATTTCAATGGTCTATTTCCTGGTCCTGTTACTGGTCGGCCTCTACGTCCATTATCAATCAAGGCATCGACAGCTTCTTGAAGCATACGCTTCTCGTTCTGAACGATGATGCTTGGCGCGCCAAGATCTAATAAACGTTTCAGACGATTGTTACGGTTGATAACACGACGATAAAGGTCGTTTAAGTCAGAAGTAGCAAAACGTCCACCATCAAGCTGGACCATTGGACGTAATTCTGGCGGAATAACCGGAAGTACATCAAGAATCATCCATGATGGTTTGTTTCCTGAGTTACGGAAGGCTTCTAGCACTTCAAGGCGTTTAATCGCACGTGTACGACGCTGTCCTTGAGCAGTTTTCAGCTCTTCTTTCAGTGTATCTACTTCTTTTACAAGATCGATATCTTGAAGAAGTTTATTGATTGCTTCTGCACCCATAGCTGCTTGGAACGTATTACCGTATTTATCTAAATACGCACGGAATTCCTTCTCAGAAAGAAGTTGTTTCTTCTCAAGCGGTGTGTTGCCCGGATCTGTCACAACGTAAGAAGCGAAGTAAATCACTTCTTCTAACGCACGTGGTGACATATCAAGAACAAGACCCATACGGCTTGGGATACCTTT
The DNA here is from genome assembly GCF_049896565.1 of Bacillus sp. DWP3-1. NCBI lineage: Bacteria > Bacillati > Bacillota > Bacilli > Caryophanales > Bacillaceae > Bacillus > Bacillus sp. DWP3-1. Next base: position 24,784 of record NZ_JAFCUN010000009.1, on the reverse strand, counting down.
GAAATACCAAATGTGGGAAACTGGGGCAGCCAGTTCGATATGCCCCATTCTCTCACGACGGACTTTTGCCCGTGTTACTTCTACACCACAACGGTCACATACAACACCCTTATAACGAACGCGTTTATACTTTCCACAATGACATTCCCAGTCTTTTTGCGGTCCGAAGATACGTTCACAAAAGAGACCATCTTTTTCAGGTTTCAGTGTACGATAGTTAATCGTTTCAGGCTTTTTCACTTCACCAAAAGACCAAGAACGGATTTTATCAGGTGATGCGAGACCGATGTTCATATACTCAAAATTGTTCACATCTAGCAAGGGGCCTACCTCCCTTTTAATCTTCGGGTTATACCCTAGTCACTTGCTCTAATCGTTTCTGCTATTCTTTTGTGACTGCGTCACGTTCAAGATCGACAGGTGCGAGGTCTGCAGCATCTTCGTCATTAGATAACGCTAATCCGTCTGCTTTCTTCGTTTCCTCATCGTCTTCTAAATCTCTCATTTCTATCTCTTCTTCATCGCCAGATAGGATTTTGACATCCATACCTAAACTTTGAAGTTCTTTAATTAACACTTTGAATGATTCAGGGACACCTGGTTCAGGGACGTTATCCCCTTTGACGATGGCCTCGTATGTTTTCACACGACCTACAACGTCATCCGATTTAACTGTTAAGATCTCTTGAAGTGTGTATGCTGCACCGTAAGCTTCAAGCGCCCATACTTCCATCTCTCCGAAACGCTGACCACCAAACTGTGCTTTACCGCCAAGTGGCTGCTGCGTAACAAGTGAGTATGGTCCAGTTGAACGAGCGTGAAGTTTATCGTCAACCATGTGAGCCAGTTTGATCATGTACATGATTCCGACTGATACACGGTTATCGAATGGTTCACCAGTTCGACCGTCATAAAGGACTGTTTTCGCATCACGGGACATACCTGCTTCTTCAAGCGTTTCCCAAACATCTTCCTCGCGCGCACCATCAAATACTGGTGACGCAATGTGGATGCCAAGGTAACGTGCAGCCATACCCATATGAAGCTCAAGTACCTGACCGATGTTCATACGAGATGGTACCCCTAGAGGGTTTAACATGATATCAATCGGTGTTCCATCTGGAAGATACGGCATATCTTCTTCTGGAAGGATTTTAGAGATAACCCCTTTGTTACCATGTCGTCCGGCCATTTTGTCACCTTCAGAAATTTTACGCTTCTGAACGATGTATACGCGGACTAACTGGTTTACACCTGGAGGTAATTCATCTCCATCTTCACGGTTAAAGACTTTGACGTCGTGGATAATTCCGCCGCCGCCGTGTGGAACACGTAGAGACGTATCACGCACTTCACGAGCCTTTTCACCGAAGATTGCATGTAATAGACGTTCTTCAGCTGTTAGTTCTGTTACACCTTTAGGCGTTACTTTCCCTACAAGAAGGTCTCCGTCTTTTACTTCTGCACCAATACGGATGATTCCGCGCTCGTCAAGGTTGCGTAAAGCATCTTCCCCAACGTTTGGAATATCACGAGTGATTTCTTCCGGTCCAAGCTTTGTATCACGAGCTTCTGATTCATATTCTTCAATATGAATAGACGTGTAGACGTCATCTTTTACAAGGCGCTCACTCATGATGATCGCATCCTCGTAGTTATAACCGTCCCAAGTCATGAAGCCGACCATGACGTTACGTCCTAGAGCCAATTCACCTTTTTCCATTGAAGGACCGTCTGCAAGGATTTCTCCTTTTACGACTTCATCTCCAACACTTACGATTGGACGCTGGTTGTAGCAAGTCCCTTGGTTAGAGCGGACAAATTTCAGCAAGCTGTATTTGTCTAGATTTCCTTTGACTTGTTGTCCGTCAACGTCTTCATAGCGACGAACCCAAATATTTTTCGCTTCAACACGTTCTACAACACCAGGGTAGCGGCAGATAACAGCAGCACCAGAGTCTTTCCCTGATACATACTCCATACCTGTACCAACAATCGGTGATTCCGGCTGCATCAAAGGCACAGCCTGACGTTGCATGTTCGCTCCCATTAGAGCACGGTTAGAGTCATCGTTTTCTAAGAATGGGATACATGCTGTCGCTGCAGAAACAACCTGCTTTGGCGAAACGTCCATGTAGTCAACGCGGTTTCGAGGAACAACTGTGTTTTCCCCTCTGAAACGAGCAATGATATTATCATCGATAAACGAACCATCTTCACCTAATATAGCATTCGCTTGTGCTACAACGTAGTTATCCTCTTCATCAGCAGTTAAGTAATCGATTCTCGGTGTCACTTTACCTGTTTCAGGGTCAACCCGGCGGTAAGGTGTTTCAATAAAGCCGAAGCGATTCACTTTTGCAAATGAAGATAGAGAGTTGATCAAACCGATGTTTGGACCCTCTGGTGTTTCAATCGGACACATACGGCCATAGTGAGAGTAGTGAACGTCACGAACTTCCATTCCTGCACGCTCACGTGTCAAACCACCCGGTCCAAGCGCCGACAGACGACGTTTGTGCGTCAATTCAGCAAGCGGGTTTGTTTGATCCATGAACTGAGAAAGCTGAGAGCTACCAAAGAACTCTTTGATAGAAGCGATCACAGGACGGATGTTGATCAGTTGCTGAGGTGTGATCGTGTTTGTGTCTTGGATCGACATTCTTTCACGAACAACACGCTCCATTCTGCTTAAACCAATACGGAATTGGTTTTGCAGAAGCTCACCTACAGAACGCAGGCGACGGTTACCAAGGTGATCGATATCATCTGTGTCACCTACACCATGAAGAAGGTTGAAGAAGTAACTGATCGATGCAATGATGTCAGAAGGCGTGATGTTTTTCACAGCTTCCTCTACGTATGCATTCCCGATCACGTTGATCACTTGCTCGCCTTCTTGATCAGACGGTGCATAAATCTTAATAGATTGAAGTTCTACTTCATCTTCTACTACGCCACCATTTGGATAAAGCTTTCTAAATCCGATGCCGTTTTCTAAGTATGGAAGAACTTTATCAAGAACTCTTCTGTCTAAAATTTGACCTTTTTCTGCTAGAATTTCACCTGTTTCAGGGTCAACTAACGTTTCAGCCAATTTTTGATTGAACAGTCTATTTTTAATATGAAGCTTTTTATTAATCTTGTAGCGTCCAACATTAGCTAGGTCATATCTCTTCGGATCGAAGAAGCGAGAGTCTAGCAGGCTTTTCGCATTTTCAACAGTTGGCGGCTCTCCAGGACGGAGGCGCTCGTAGATTTCGAGAAGTGCTTTATCCGCATTCTCTGTATTGTCTTTTTCCAGCGTGTTGCGTAAGTATTCATTCTCGCCAATGAGGTCAAGAATCTCTTGATCAGAGCTGAAGCCGAGAGCACGCAAAAGAACCGTAACCGGCAACTTACGTGTGCGATCGATGCGTACATAGACTACATCCTTCGCATCAGTTTCGTATTCTAACCATGCGCCACGGTTTGGAATGACAGTCGCAGTAAAACCTTTTTTACCGTTTTTGTCTACTTTACCACTGAAATATACACTTGGAGAACGCACTAACTGAGAAACGATTACACGTTCCGCACCGTTAATGATAAAAGTACCTGTGTCTGTCATGATTGGGAAATCACCCATGAACACATCTTGGTCTTTTACTTCTCCAGTTTCTTTGTTAATTAAACGAACTTTTACTCTTAGTGGAGCAGAGTAAGTTACATCACGTTCTTTTGATTCTGCTACAGGATACTTAGGATCCCCTAGGCTGTAATCAATGAATTCAAGAGAAAGGTTACCAGTAAAATCCTCAATTGGGGATATATCTTGAAACATCTCTCTAAGACCCTCATCAAGAAACCACTGATAAGAAGAGGTTTGAATTTCAATGAGATTTGGTAATTCTAACACTTCGCTTATGCGTGCGTAGCTTCTGCGCTGGCGGTGTCGTCCATACTGAACTAGTTGACCTGTCAACTGATTCACCCCTCAAATCATGCGTATTATATGTGTAAAAAGTATTTCAGCCTTTCAAATGTCAGTAAAGAAATACTTTTACAAGACAAAAGAAAAAAGGGTTTCTAAAATAAGAAAACCACATCCAAAAACAAATACCGATTTTATTAGTTTTCCCAAGTATGCATAATTTATACAAAATAGTTGTTTTTTAAGCCTATCAAGCAAAATATACACATTGGCATTTTATAATGTTAACACAGCTAGGAAACTGCGTCAAACTTTTTTAGCTTTGATAATATAGTAGCCCTTTTTTTTCAATACAACCTCGACTTCTCCAAAGAGCTGTTCTAATTTTTCAATCGCAGATGGTCCGCCCTGCTTTTTCTGAATAACCACCCACAACTCACCTTCCGGCAATAAATGATCAGCACTTTTTTCAAAGATCGCATGTACAACTTTCTTCCCTGCCCGTATTGGGGGATTGGTCAGTATAGAGGCAAAAGCAGCTGATGAATGAACATTCGAGAACAAATCACTTTGATAGATGCGGACATTATCAATGCGATTATGTTTAGCGTTTTCCTTTGAAAGTTCGACTGCTCTTTCGTTCACATCAATCATATGAATGGTGCGGCTCGTCATTTCGTTTGCTAACGATAAGCCAATCGGTCCATAACCGCAACCGACATCTAAGACATCGCCATCCACGTCAGGTTCTTCAAAAGCTTCAATTAAAAGCCTTGAACCAAAGTCGACTTCTTTCTTAGAAAACACTCCACTGTCACTTGTAAAAGTAAAGGTACGGTTTCTCAAGGTGAAGTCCCATGTCTGTTTATTGCTTTTCACTGATGGCTTTTCCGTATAATAGTGGTCACTCATGATGAATGGACCTCCTCTGGATTCAATCGTTTCAGGAGAATAGAAAAGAAAAAGCCCGCCAGTAAAAGCGAGCTTTCCCAAAAGATTAGGCGAAGATTACTTAACTTCTACAGAAGCGCCAACTTCTTCAAGCTTAGCTTTAAGTTCTTCAGCTTCTTCTTTAGCAATACCTTCTTTAAGTGGTTTTGGAGTGTTGTCAACAAGTTCTTTAGCTTCTTTCAAGCCAAGACCAGTGATTTCACGAACCACTTTGATAACTTTGATTTTTTGGTCTCCAGCACCAGCAAGTACTAGATCAAAATCAGTTTTCTCTTCAGCAGCGGCACCACCAGCTGCAGCTACAGCTACAGGAGCAGCAGCAGTTACGCCAAATTCTTCTTCGATTGCTTTTACTAAGTCGTTTAACTCAAGTACAGTTGCTTCTTTAACTGAAGCAATGATTTCTTCGATATTTAAAGCCATTTGTAATTCCTCCATTTTAAGTTTTTTACGTTAAGTACGCATTAAGCGCCTTGTTCTTCTTTTTGTTCTGCAACTGCTTTAGTAGCAAGAGCAAGGTTACGAACTGGAGCTTGAAGAACGCTAAGCAACATAGAAAGTAAGCCTTCGCGAGACGGAAGTTCCGCAAGAGCCTTCACTTCTTCTACAGTCGCTACGTTTCCTTCGATGACACCAGCTTTGATTTCTAAAGCTTCGTGGCTTTTCGCAAATTCGTTGATGATTTTCGCAGGTGCGATAACATCTTCGTTACTGAATGCGATAGCGTTTGGACCTGTTAAGAAATCGTTTAAACCCGTTAGTTCAACTTGTTCAACTGCACGGCGAGTCAAAGTATTTTTGTAAACTTTGAATTCTACGCCAGCATCACGAAGCTGTTTACGAAGTTCAGTCACTTCAGAAACTGAAAGACCACGGTAATCTACAATTACAGTAGACATACTGTCTTTAAATTTAGAAGTAATTTCATCAACGACAACTTTTTTAGTATCGATTGCATTGCTCATGGTTACACCTCCTGTACATTCTTTGTGTAACACTTATACCGATCAGGCCATCACGTTCCTAACGAACGGTTCTCCATATAAAAAGCCTCCATTAAGACATGGAGGCTGTATATACAAGCATACGTTAACGTAAGACTGTGACATATACACCTCGGCGGGTTAATTAAGCCATAAGGCCCCTGCTGTCTACGGTATAAATGGACATATTCTATTTTACAACATTTTGATATTATCAAAACGATTGTGATAAGTCAAGATTTATTTTGCAGAGAAAGAAGATGGATCCACTTTCACGCCAGGGCCCATAGTAGTTGTAACAGAAACGTTTTTCACGTATACACCTTTAGCCGCTGCAGGTTTTGCTTTAAGGATTGTATCATAGATTGTTGCAAAGTTCTCAACAAGCTTTTCGTCCTCGAAAGAAACCTTTCCGATTGGCGCGTGGATGTTACCAGCTTTATCAACGCGGTATTCTACTTTACCAGCTTTGATTTCATTGATTGCTTTTTCTACTTCGAATGTAACAGTTCCTGTTTTAGGGTTTGGCATAAGACCTTTTGGTCCAAGTACACGACCGATCTTACCAACTTCACCCATCATGTCAGGTGTTGCAACGATTACATCGAATTCGAACCAGCCTTGTTGGATTTTAGTGATGTAATCAGAATCTCCAACGTAGTCTGCTCCAGCAGCTTCTGCTTCTTTTGCTTTTTCGCCTTTAGCGAACACAAGAACGCGTTGAGTTTTACCAGTTCCGTTAGGAAGTACAACTGCACCGCGGATTTGTTGATCGTTTTTACGAGGGTCTACGCCCAAACGAAAAGCAACTTCTACAGTCGCATCAAATTTCGCTGTATTTGCTTTTTTTGTAAGAGAAACAGCTTCAGCTACATCATACGCTTTAGTACGTTCGATCAGCTTAGCAGCTTCTACATACTTTTTACCTTTTTTAGCCATTATAAAAATCCTCCTTATGTGGTTTTAGCGGAATAACCTCCCACGAATAAGGGTTGCGAACTTGTCAAAACCAAACTCGCAACCCAACAAGACAATAAATTAATCTTCGATGACAATACCCATACTGCGTGCAGTACCTTCAACCATGCGCATAGCTGATTCAACGCTAGCAGCGTTTAAGTCAGGCATTTTTGTTTCCGCGATTTCGCGTACTTTATCACGCTTAACAGTTGCCACTTTATTACGGTTAGGTTCACCAGAACCAGACTCAATACCAGCTGCTTTTTTAAGTAAAACTGCAGCAGGTGGAGTTTTAGTAATAAATGTAAATGAACGGTCTTCAAAAACCGAAATTTCAACAGGAATGATAAGACCAGCTTGGTCAGCTGTACGAGCATTAAACTCCTTACAGAATCCCATGATATTAACACCGGCTTGACCTAGTGCAGGTCCAACTGGTGGAGCTGGGTTAGCTTTTCCAGCAGGAATTTGCAATTTAACAACTTTAACTACTTTTTTAGCCACGAGACACACCTCCTTAAAGTCCGTGATGTGGTAATAGGGGAATCCCCCTCCCACTCAACAACTTCATTCTTTATATGAATGACGAAATAACTAGCTAGCGATCTTGAGCGAACTCAAGACGTACCTTTGCTATATTACCACTTCTATACACTCATTTCAAGCTCTTTTGAATTACAATTTATCGATCTGCGTGAACTCAAGTTCCACGGGTGTTTCTCTACCAAACATATTAACGAATACTTTGACTTTGCTTTTATCGTAATCAATCTCTTCGATAGAGCCTGTGAAGTTAGCAAATGGTCCGTCGATTACCTTGACTGTTTCTTTTAATTCAAAGTCGATTTCTGTTTTGCGTTCTTCAAGACCCATTCTCTTCAGAATGGTTTCGGCTTCGCCTGGCAGCAGCGCTGTCGGCTTTGAGCCTGATCCAGCTGATCCAACGAATCCTGTGACACCTGGTGTATTACGAACAACATACCAAGAGTCGTCAGTCATCACGATTTCCACTAGGACATAGCCAGGGAATACTTTCTTTTTGACGACTTTTTTCTTACCATTTTTAATATCTGTTTCTTCTTCTTCTGGTACGACAACGCGGAAGATTTTATCCTGCATGCCCATTGATTCAACACGCTTTTCCAAATTCGCTTTTACTTTGTTTTCATAGCCAGAGTACGTATGCACAACATACCAATTCTTTTCCATTTCGTTCAGGACTATTCAGTCCTTCCCTCCCCACATTTCGTAATGTCTATTTGACGAATCTCGAGTACCGGTAAATATTTTCAAGCAATTGAAAAAACCCGTAAAACGGGTTTTTTGGCAAGTCATATTATGATCTATTATAGCACGTTCAGCAGACCATTATTCAAGTATTAATGAATTAATTCGATTAATTGTGAGATTCCTATATCAAGAAAAGAGAAAAAGATTGCAAAGAATACGACTGTTAAAATAACCGTGATTGTGTAGCGAATCATTTCGTTTTTCTTTGGCCAGCTGACCTTTTTCATTTCTTTCCCGACACTTTTTAAGAAACTGATAATACGCATGTAAAAGACCTCCACAGATTAAAGAACGCAAATCTTACTTCGTTTCTAAATGTGTTTTATGTGAATTACAAGTCTTGCAATATTTCTTAACTTCTAATCTTTCAGCTGCTGAAGCATCACTTTTCATTGTCGTATAATTGCGGCTTCCGCAGTCTTTACAGGCTAGAGTAATCTTTTTCCTCATATTTACACCTATTTTCTCGACATCATTTCCTTAGTACCTTATCACAGTGTCGAAAAAGCTGTCAATATAGGTTTGATTAGAGACTAATCTCGCGAAGCTCTAAATATTTCTCTAATTTTCTCTTTACTCTTTGGAGTGCGTTATCAATTGATTTCACATGACGGTTTAAATCTTCAGAAATCTCTTGATAGGATCTGCCATCAAGGTAAAGCACAAGTACCTTTCTTTCCAGCTCACTTAGTAGTTCCCCCATTTTCATTTCAATATCATCAAATTCTTCTTTGCTAATGATTAAATCTTCTGGGTTAAGCGCTTTAGCACCGGAAATGACGTCCAACAATGTTCTGTCTGATTCTTCATCATATATTGGCTTGTCTAATGATACATAGGAATTTAACGGGATATGTTTTTGGCGAGTAGCTGTTTTAATTGCGGTGATAATTTGGCGGGTAATACATAATTCTGCAAAAGCCTTAAATGAAGTAAGCTTGTCCTCTCTGAAATCGCGGATAGACTTATAAAGTCCGATCATCCCCTCTTGGACAATGTCCTCTCGATCCGCTCCAATCAAGAAATAAGATCTTGCTTTTGCACGTACAAAATTGCGGTATTTCGTTATTAAGTAATCTAGCGCATCACTATCTCCGACATGAACCCTTTCAATGACTTGTTCATCTTCCAACTGGCAAAATTGCTCTCTGATGGATTTATCCTTGCTGTTGTTTAGATTCACTTCGATCCCCCCGACCGCACCTAGATAGAAATATTATACATTAATGGTTAAAATATCGTCAAGCTATTCCAGATTCCCACGCCGCCATTTTTCAAACGTTTTCAATACATCTTCTGACAATTCAATCTTGGATACTGGTTTATCAGAAGTAATCTTTTTGACTCTCGTCTCTATCTTTCGTTCGATCACTTCAATCTCTCTCAAAAGCTCTCGAGCCGACTTCCGAAGAGCTCCTTGTCCAAAAATTGCCCATTGTTCTGTGAAGTCTGAGGTCGCCACATGAATTTGCGTCCGAACATTATTCAAATCCTGGGCCAGCTTTTCAATCCGCTCATCAGCTGTTTCATTCTCTCTCGTAAAGATGACCTCTACTCGGTGGTTGATCCGCTTTTTTTCGATTCCTTTGACCATATGGGCATCGAATACGACAATGACTCGATACCCTGTGTATGCTTGATATTCTGCTAAATTTTGAATCAGCACGTCTCTGGCTTCTTCAAAGCTGTTTTCCTTTAAGTGCTGCAGCCGAGGCCATGCACCTATCATGTTGTATCCATCGACTAAGAGGATGTCCATCTCTATTCTCCTAACGGATAACGTTTTCGATACACTTCATACATCAATAGACTAGCGGCAACTGATGCGTTTAACGAAGTGACCTTCCCGGCCATAGGCAACTTAATCAGAAAATCACACTTTTCCTTGATCAATCGGCCAATCCCTTTTCCTTCACTGCCAATCACAAGAGCAAGCGGCATCGTACCATCAAATTGTCTGTAATCCTGTTTGGCAGACGCATCTGTTCCCGCGACCCAGATTCCTCTTTCTTTCATCTCATCAAGAGCTCTTGAAAGATTGGTGACCTTGGCAACAGGAATATGTTCAATTGCCCCAGTAGATGCTTTGGCAACGGTTGTCGTTAAGCCGACCGCTCTCCTTTTCGGAATGACAATCCCGTGTGCACCTACAGCATCTGCTGTACGCATAATGGATCCTAAATTATGAGGATCTTCAATTTCATCTAAAATAAGAAAAAACGGCTGTTCATTCCGCTTTTCGGCGATTTGATACAGGTCGTCCAATTCCGCATATTCATATGCTGCTACTTGTGCAACTATTCCCTGGTGCTGACCTGTTACCATTTGATCAAGCTTTTTCCTCGGAACATACTGAATGGTGATATTTTGTTTTTTAGCGAGTTCAATGACCTGCTGGGCTTGTCCTTTTACAGTGTTTTCTGCCATCCAGAGCTTGTATAACTCCCGATCTGACTTCAGTGTTTCAATCACTGCATTTTTCCCAATCACATAATCATGTTGCTGACTCATTTGTCTTCCTCCCTGACGTTCCGATTTCAATCGCCTGACTAATCAGCTCTTCTAAGCGTTCGTCCTGCTTTTCAATAAATAAATAACCCATGAGCGCTTCAAGCGCCGTACTATAACGATACGTTTGAACGTCTGTGTTTTTAGGCACTGTGCCTGATTTTGCATTTCTTCCTCTTTTCAGCACTGCTTCTTCTGCTTCAGTGAAAAAGCCTTGCTGCTGAAGCGTAAATAAAATAGCTGCCTGAGATTTAGCTGAAACAATCTTGCTTGCTCGTTTGTGCAGCTCATTTGGTTTTGTCGCCCCCGTTTGGAGGAGGTGATGCCTCACATAGACTTCAAAAATGGCATCACCCATATAAGCAAGCGCAAGTCCGTTCAACTGTTTACCGTCTTTCAGCTTTTCAAAATTCAACATGACCTATTCTCCTCTTTTCCAGCGAGTACCTTGAGGAGTGTCCTCCAATACAATATTCATGCTCTTTAACTGGTCACGAATTTGATCAGATAGCGCAAAGTCACGATTTCTTCTAGCCTCATTGCGTTTTTCAATTAACGCTTCTACTTCTTCGTCAAGCGTGAGCTTTTCTTCTAATGAGAAGCCAAGAACAGACGTGATTTCTTGGAATAAGCCGATAAATGCCTTGATCACTTCCTCCGAAGTATGATCATTTTCCATATAATAATTCGCCTGTTTCGCAAGTTCGAATAAAACAGAAATTGCATTTGCCGTATTAAAGTCATCATTCATTTCAGAAATAAATGTCGCACGCTGCTCCTCAACCTTCGCCAGCCATTCAGCATTGTCTTCTGTGATATTCGTGCTGCTCTCGAGGCGATGATGTAAATTAGCATACGACGTTTTGAGTCGGTTAAACGCACTCTTTGTACTCTCTAGTAAATCCATTGAGTAGTTAATTGGATGACGGTAGTGAACCGACAACATAAAGAAGCGTAGCACATCAGGATCTTGTTCTTTCACAATGTCATGCACGAGCACAAAGTTGCCAAGTGATTTTGACATTTTTTCATTCTCAATATTAATATATCCGTTATGCATCCAATACTTCGCAAAAGGTTTCCCTGTCAAAGCCTCGGATTGAGCGATTTCATTTTCATGGTGAGGGAAGGTTAAATCCTGTCCGCCAGCATGAATGTCGATCGTATCACCTAAATATTTTTTAACCATGGCCGAGCATTCGATGTGCCAGCCTGGGCGTCCTTCGCCCCACGGGCTATCCCATGATATTTCTTGATCCTTTGCAGCCTTCCATAAAGCAAAGTCCAGTGCATCTCGTTTCTTCTCACCTACACGAATACGAGCACCTGTCTTCAGTTCATCAATCGACTGGTGAGAAAGCTTTCCGTAGCCTTCAAATGAGCGTGTGCTGTAATACACGTCGCCATCCGCTTCATAGGCGTAGCCTTTTTCAATCAATGTCGCAATAAATGCAATGATATCATCCATATTTTCCGTCACTCGCGGGTGAAGGTCAGCTTTTTTGCAGCCTAGTGCACTGACGTCTTCAAAGTAGGCTTGGATAAAGCGGTCAGCAATCGTCGGAACATCTTCTCCGAGTTCATTGGCTGCTTTGATGAGTTTATCATCCACATCTGTAAAGTTTGATACAAAGTTCACATCATAGCCGCTGTATTCTAAATACTTACGTACAGTGTCATAAACAATAGCAGGTCTGGCATTCCCGATATGAATGTAGTTATAAACGGTTGGTCCGCACACATACATCTTGACCTTTCCTGGTTCAAGCGGGACAAATTCTTCTTTGTTACGTGTCAATGTATTATAAATATTGATTGTCATGATTGTTCTTCCTTTCTGCTCAATGAAGCCAGCTCACCTTTTAGCTTTTCCATTTCTCGTTCCAATTCTTTGAAACGATCGGAAATTGGATCTGGCAAATCTTGATGATTGAGATCACGATTGATTTTCTTTCCATTTTGAACGACGACTCGCCCAGGTATACCGACAACGGTGGAATGGTCTGGTACGTCCTTTAACACGACTGACCCCGCACCAATCTTGGCCCCTTTTCCGACTGTAATGGAACCAAGCACCTTTGCACCTGTCGCAATGAGGGCATCGTCTAAAATGGTCGGGTGCCGCTTTCCCTTTTCTTTCCCTGTTCCCCCTAGTGTCACGCCTTGGAAAACAGTGACGTTGTCTCCAATTTCACATGTTTCCCCAATCACCACTCCCATGCCGTGGTCAATGAAGAAGCGCCTGCCAATGGTTGCCGCAGGGTGAATTTCCACCCCTGTGAAAAACCGGCTGACCTGAGAAATGATCCGCGCAAGAAAGTACAGCTTACGCTTATAAAATGCGTGCGCGATACGATGAGCCCAAATCGCATGAAGCCCTGAATAGGTTAGCACTACTTCAATATAGCTTCTAGCAGCAGGATCTTGATCAAACACAGTATCAATATCTTCTTTCAGCATTTTGAAAAACACATGCTCCCCCCGTTCTTCCCCATCAATCTCTCTTAGGACTTGCTCTCTTTTTTGGACAAATAAAAAACGCCTCTGCCAAATGACAGAGACGTTTTGAAAACGCGGTTCCACTCTGTTTAGAAAGCCCTCATTTTGCAGCCTTCTCAACTTAATCCCATAACGGAGGGTACCGCCCTTGCATACTAACGTACTCGTGTTCCTCAAGGGTCTTGAGGGTGCATTTCCAACGTCTGCCCATAAGTCTCTTTCAGCCGGTGAAGACTCTTTCTGTGATGGACGAAAACATTGTACTTCTCCCTCGCAACGATTTCCTTATATTTGTTTAATGCGGTTTAATACCGTTTCTTTACCTAGTAGTTCAATACTTTGCGGAAGTTCTGGGCCATGCGTTTGTCCTGTGACAGCCACACGAATTGGCATGAATAGTTTCTTGCCTTTATGCCCTGTTTCTTTTTGTACCGCTTTAATAGCAGCCTTGATTTCATCAGGTGTGAAAGACTCAAGCCGTTCAAGCTGACCAGCAAAAGATGCCATGACTTCTGGTACTTGCTCCTCTGCTAAAACTTCCTTTGCCTCTTGATTATACTCAATTTGCTCCTTAAAGAACAACTCTGTTAACTCAACAATTTCTGCTCCATAGCTTAATTGTTCGTGATACAGAGAAATAAGCTTGCGCACCCACGTGTTTTCTTCTTCTGTCAGCTGCTCGCTTACCTTGCCTGCCTTTTGAAGATGCGGAAGTGTTAACGCAACAACCTGATCAAGATCAAGTGCCTTCACGTATTGGTTATTTACCCATTTTAGTTTATGCATATCGAATAGAGCTGGTGACTTAGAAAGTCGGTTTACATCGAAAATGTCGATGAATTGCTCTTTTGTAAACAGTTCTTCTTCGCCCACCGGAGACCATCCAAGTAGTGCAATGAAGTTGAACAGGGCTTCTGGTAAATAGCCCAAGTTTTTATATTGCTCGATGAATTGAATAATGGATTCATCACGCTTACTTAATTTTTTGCGGTTCTCGTTCACAATCAGCGTCATATGTCCGAATAGCGGAACATCCCAGCCAAATGCGTTGAAGATCATGATTTGTTTAGGCGTATTCGAAATGTGATCCTCTCCGCGGAGAATGTGAGTCATTTTCATCAAATGATCATCCACTGCTACAGCGAAGTTATAAGTTGGCGTGCCGTCTTTCTTCACAATGACAAAATCACCGATGCCGTCTGTCTCAAATGAAATATCGCCTTTGACCATGTCGTCAAATTTGATGATTTCTCCTTTTGGCACTCGGAAGCGGATACTTGGCTCTCTTCCTTCAGCGATCAGCTTGTCCTCTTCTTCTTTTGATAAATGGCTGCATTTACCAGAATATCGAGGCATTTCACTGCGGGCGATTTGTGCTTCACGCTCTTCCTCTAGCTCTTCAGCCGTACAATAGCACTTATACGCCAAGTCTTTCTCTAGCAGCTCATCATAATATTTTTTGTAAATCTCATTACGCTCTGATTGTCTGTAAGGACCATAGCCGCCATCTTTATCAATGCTCTCATCCCAATCAATACCGAGCCATTGCAGGTGGCGAAGCTGGCTTTCTTCTCCGCCTTCTACATTACGCTTTTGATCCGTATCTTCGATTCGAATAATAAATTTGCCGCCTTGACTGCGTGCGAACAAATAGTTGAAAAGAGCCGTTCTAGCATTCCCAATATGTAAATGACCAGTTGGACTCGGTGCATAACGAACACGCACTTCATTTCCCATGAGTTTAACTTCCTTTCATCTGCATCATGTTGTCTGACACCAATTTTTTATAAACGTATTTTATCATCAAATCCCATTCTCATCAAAATGGATTTCACTTTTTCTGAAGAAGCACTGTTGCCTGAGAGGCAATTCCTTCGCCTCTTCCTGTAAATCCAAGTTTCTCTGTCGTTGTTGCTTTCACATTCACCTGTGTGACATCTGCCTCAAGCGCTTCTGCAATCTTCTCACACATTGGTTGAATGTAAGGTGCCATTTTGGGCTTTTGCGCCATGATGGTGCAATCAATATTCACAAGTGTGTAGCCTTTTTCCTTTACTAGTGCCCACACATGCTGCAGTAATTTAAAAGAATCCGCATCCTTAAACTCAGGATCTGTGTCTGGGAAATGTCTGCCGATATCTCCTTCAGCAATCGCACCTAGGCAGGCATCTGCCACTGTGTGAAGCAGTACATCAGCGTCTGAATGCCCAAGCAGCCCCTTTTCATATGGGATGGTGACCCCGCCGATAATCAAAGGTCTTCCCTCTGTTAATTGATGTACATCAAAGCCTTGTCCTATTCTCAACATGATCTAGTACCCTCTTTCCGCATCCATAATTGCCTTGGCAACCAATAAATCATCCGGTGTCGTAAGCTTAATATTGGTGTAATCTCCTTGGACAATATACACGTTTTCACCATGTAATTGTTCCACAAGACTGGCGTCGTCTGTTCCAAGAAAGCCGGTCCGCTCCGCATATTCATGCGCCTCTTTTAAAATAGAATGACGAAAAGCTTGTGGGGTCTGGACTGCCCACAAGCTCTGACGTTCAATGGTTTGTTCCACTTTGCCTTCTTGAACGCGCTTGATTGTGTCTTTCACTGGTACCGCTACAACTGCGGAGCCTTTTTCAATCGCTGCTTTAACGAGCAAGTCAATCTGTGTATGCTTAATAAAAGGCCTTGCCCCATCATGAACAAGCACGATGTCTGCATCTTTCACAGCCTTTAATCCTTCGTATACACTTTGCTGACGTTCTTCACCGCCAGTGACAAGTGAAACAGGCGTTTGAAAAGCGTGTACCTTGAGTAGCCTTTCAAAGTCTTGACGCTCCTCTTCATTGATCGCTAGGATCATGCGTTTGCATTGCGAATGATCGTCAAACACCTTTAGTGTATGAATAATGACCGGCATTCTTTTCAGCTCAATAAAAAGCTTATTGCGGCCGGCCTTCATTCGTTTCCCCTGCCCCGCAGCCGGAATAACTACTTCATAATACATGTTCGTTCTCCCTTTAGAGCGCCTTCTCCAGAAGTTTTGGCTTCGCAAAAATCATTCTTCCAGCAGCAGTCTGCAGCACACTTGTGACGAGCACATCGATGTCTTTTCCAATGTAATTGCGTCCTTCTTCGACCACAATCATCGTACCGTCATCTAAGTAAGCAACACCTTGGTTATGCTCTTTCCCATCTTTAATGACCTGTACCTTCATTTCTTCCCCAGGTAGCACAACCGGTTTCACCGCATTGGCTAGATCATTGATGTTTAACACTGCTACTTTTTGAAGTTCGCATACTTTATTTAAATTAAAATCATTTGTCACAACAACACCTGAAGTTAATTTAGCGAGCTTCACAAGCTTGCTATCAACCTCTTGAATGTCTTCAAAGTCACCTTCGTAAATTTCAACTTTGATATCTAATTCTTTTTGAATACGATTTAAAATATCAAGACCTCTTCGGCCTCTATTTCTCTTTAATACATCAGAAGAGTCTGCAATATGCTGTAATTCCTCGAGCACAAATTGAGGAATGACCATGACACCTTCTAAGAATCCAGTTTGACAAATATCTGCGATTCTTCCATCAATGATAACACTTGTGTCTAAAATTTTCAGCTTTTTATCTTCTATTTCAGGTTCATCATCAGCTGCTCCTTTTTTCTTGGTGACCTTTGCAGATCGGGAGAACAGCCCCATCATTTCATCCTTCTTCTTAAACCCTACCTGAAATCCAAGGTATCCTAAAAAGAAAGCCAGGAAAATCGGAATAATGGTACCAAAAATATGATATGGGATATTGTTTAGCGGGATCACGTTTACAATAAGATATGCTAGAATAAGTCCAAATACTAATCCGAAACTTCCAGATATAAGATCAGGAAGAGGCGCCTTTAATAGAGAATCCTCGATCCATTTCACCCAATTAACCACATAGCCTGTGCACCATTTGCCGATGATAAAGAACACAGCGGCTCCTATTAGTGCTGAAGAGTAAGCATTTGTTATGAAAGGTATGTCCTTTACATTTAACAGCAGAAATAACTCTGGAATGATAAAAATCCCTACAACTGCACCAAAAATGATAAAAAACGCCTGAACGATTCTTTTTAACATACCTTCACCTCCTTTATTTTTCATCTGTCAATCCACCCTCACCTGACATTGATATATGTTTAAGTTTCCTATCATAATCAACAGAAAACAAAAGCATCATTAATATACCCATATTCATCCATTTTTAACCGTGTTTAAGAAAAATTTCTCTCCTTATAGCTGGCGGTCGATATAATGTTTTTCTTGCAGTCTTTTTAATCCTTTTTTTATCTTTTTCGCTCTTACTTCTCCAATTCCTTCTACTTCATCCAAATCTTGTACATCCGCTTCCATAATTCGATCTAACACACCGAACGCTTCAACCACGTTTTCGACGATTGGCATAGGCAGTCTAGGGATTTTGTGAAGCAATCTGTAGCCTCTTGTGTACACATATTCGTCAATATTTGTAGAAGCTGGATAGCCAAGTAACTTGTACAGAATGGAGTCATCTAAAAGCTCAAAGCTAGACATATCTTGGAGCTGTTTAAGCAGAACATATGGATCTTTAATCTTTTCTTTCACGTAATCTTTAATAAATAAAGCCGCTTCCTGCTCCATATCTGTAATCAGTTCATTGACTTGCAGACGGATCAAATGTCCTTCTGTTCCGAGCTCTTTGATATACATATTGATTTCATTTTTGATTCTAAGCACCATCTCGTAACGATGCAGCACGGATAATACATCACCAAAGGTCACAAGCTCTTCAAATTCTAGGGCGCTTAGCGCAGAAATGGCGTGATCTAAAATGGTTTTATATTTCTCAAGTGTTTGTATGGCTTGGTTGGCCTTCGTTAAAATAAAGCCAATATCTTTCAGCGTATAACGACGATTCCCTTGGTATAAGGTAATGACGTTCCTCCGTTCAGAAATCGCAATGATTAAGCAGCCTGTCTGCTTCGCTACACGTTCAGCAGTACGGTGCCTCATGCCCGTTTCCGATGAATGGATGGTTGCATCTGGCATCAGCTGTGTATTCGCATACAAGATCTTTTGACCAGAATCGCTTAAAATAATGGCTCCATCCATCTTAGCCAATTCATATAAGTGTGCTGGGGAGAAGGCAGAGTTAATATGAAACCCTCCATCTACAACACTCTTGACTTTGTCGTTATAACCAACAACAATGAGCCCGCCAGTATTGGCCCTCAGGACATTTTCGATCCCAGCCCGAAGAGGTGTCCCTGGTGCCACAAACTGTACGATATCTAAGAGATCGAGTTCTCTCGCTCCTTTTTTCTCTTTTTCCATTTCTATGATCCCCCTAGTGAAATTCGAAGTGCCTCCGCTACATTTTCTACACCGACTAACTCAATCCCTCTCGGCTTTTTCCATCCATCTATATTCGCCTGAGGAATAAACATTCGCTTAAATCCTAGTTTCGCAGCTTCCTGCACACGCTGTTCAATTCTTGATACTCTTCTGACTTCTCCCGTCAGACCGACCTCTCCTATAAAGCAATCCGCTTGATGCGGCGCTGCGTCTTTAAAGCTTGAAGCAATACTGACGGCAATGGCCAAGTCAATCGCTGGTTCGTCAAGCTTCACACCGCCTGCGACCTTTAAATACGCATCTTGGTTTTGCAGCAGCAGTCCGACACGTTTTTCTAAAACCGCCATGAGCAATGACACACGATTATGATCAAGGCCTGTAGCCATTCTCCGTGGATTTCCAAAGCTTGTCGGTGAAATTAATGCTTGTATCTCGACAAGAACAGGTCTTGTTCCTTCCATTGAGGCAACAACACACGATCCAGATACACCTGCCGAACGTTCTTCTAAGAAAATTTCGGATGGGTTTAATACTTCCGTGAGTCCTTCCTCTCTCATTTCAAAAATCCCTAGTTCATTCGTCGAGCCAAATCGGTTTTTCACCGCACGTAAGATACGAAACGTATGATGACGCTCGCCTTCAAAATAAAGAACCGTGTCCACCATATGCTCTAAAAGGCGTGGACCTGCGATCGAGCCTTCTTTGGTCACGTGACCAACGATAAATATTGGAATACCATTTGTCTTGGCAATTTTCATCAGCTGTGCTGTACATTCTCTCACTTGAGATACAGACCCAGGAGCTGACGTAATATCGCTTTGATAAACGGTTTGAATCGAATCCACCACGACAAAAGCGGGTTTCATCTCTTGTATAGCAGACGTTATATACTCCATATCGGTTTCAGCCAAAACATGTAAAGAGGTGCTTTTTATGCCGAGGCGGTCCGCTCTTAGCTTCGTTTGTTTAATGGACTCCTCACCAGATATGTATAATACATTCTGATTTTTGTCTGAGAGCTGTGCTGATACTTGTAATAATAATGTGGACTTCCCAATCCCAGGATCTCCGCCAATGAGAACAAGAGAGCCTTTGACAATTCCACTTCCTAATACTCGGTTAAATTCTTCTAAATTCGTTTTGATTCGGGGTTCATCTGATGTTTCAATTGCAGATATAGGTGAAGGTTTTTGAATGGTTTGAACAGAATGATTAAAAGCGCTTCGACGGTTTGCCGGCTCTTTGCGAACGACCTCTTCTGTCATACTGTTCCACGTGCCGCAGCCTGGACATTTCCCCATCCATTTGGCTGACTCATAACCGCACGATTGGCATATAAATTTTGATTTTGTCTTAGCCATAGATTGAAGAATACAACTCCTTATACTGATCAGAAAATAAGTAAAGGGAGGCATACACTTTACTGGTATGCCTCACACTTTTTTCTTACTATATTAGTTCGTAGCAGCCGTCGTTTTTACGACAATTTCTCCATCTTCCACATCTAATACGATATGTTGACCTTTTTCAATATTACCCTTCAGAAGCTCCTCAGAAAGTCGATCCTCCACATGCTTTTGAATCGCTCTTCTTAACGGGCGCGCACCGTACTCAAGATCTACACCTTCGTCGGCAATCTTCGCTTTTGCTGCTTCCGTCAATTCGATTGAAAGGTCTTGTTCTTTTAATCGTTTCGTCAATTGATCAGACATGAGAGACACGATCTCTTTTAGATGTTTCTTTTCAAGTGAATGGAAGACAATGATTTCATCAATACGGTTGATGAATTCTGGTCTAAATGCACGCTTCAACTCGCCCATCACTTTGCCTTTCATATCCTTGTAATTTTGTCCTTCATCCTGCACATTAAAGCCAACATATTTATTTCGCTTCAATTCACTAGCTCCAACGTTGGATGTCATGATCAAAATCGTATTTCTAAAGTCAACGGTACGCCCTTTAGAATCAGTCAGACGACCATCTTCTAACACTTGTAGCAAAATGTTGAATACATCTGGATGTGCCTTTTCAATCTCGTCTAAAAGCACAACAGAATAAGGTTTTCTTCTCACTTTTTCAGTCAGTTGACCGCCTTCTTCATAGCCAACATAGCCTGGAGGTGACCCAACAAGTCTAGATGTAGAGTGTTTTTCCATGTATTCAGACATATCAATACGGATCATCGCTTCTTCATCACCGAAAATAGACTCTGCGAGTGCTCTTGCAAGCTCCGTTTTACCAACCCCTGTTGGGCCTAAGAAGATAAAGGAGCCGATTGGACGTTTTGGATCTTTTAGGCCAGCACGCGCACGTCTCACAGCTTTTGCTACAGCGACAACCGCTTCATCCTGCCCGATCACACGAGAATGGAGCAATTGTTCCATATTGAGAAGCTTATCTGTTTCTGTTTGTGCAATTTTTGAAACAGGCACTCCCGTCCAGCTAGAGACAACCATTGCGATATCATCCACTGATACCTCTGAATTCTCCTGTCCTTGCTTTTCTTTCCAAGATTTCTTTGTGACTTCTACTTTTTCACGCAAACGCTGTTCCGTATCGCGAAGAGAAGCTGCTTTTTCAAATTCCTGACTTTGAACAGCAGCATCCTTTTCCTTGCGTACTTCATCGAGCTTTTGCTCTAGTTCTTTTAGGTTAGGCGGTGTTGTGAAAGAACGTAAGCGGACTTTCGAACCTGCCTCATCAATTAAATCAATCGCCTTATCTGGAAGGAAACGATCAGAAATATAACGGTCAGACAGCTTCACCGCCGCCTCAATCGCTTCATCCGTAATGGACACACGGTGATGTGCCTCATAACGATCTCTAAGTCCTCTTAAGATTTGAATACTTTCATCAACAGATGGCTGATCCACTTGAATTGGCTGGAAACGTCGTTCAAGCGCAGCATCCTTTTCAATATATTTACGGTACTCATCTAACGTTGTCGCCCCGATACATTGAAGCTCTCCACGTGCTAAGGATGGTTTGAGAATATTAGATGCGTCAATCGCACCCTCTGCTCCACCAGCACCAATGAGTGTATGAAGCTCATCAATGAAGAGAATGATATTTCCTGCCTGACGAATTTCGTCCATGACTTTTTTCAAACGATCCTCAAATTCACCACGATATTTCGTTCCCGCTACAACGGTTCCCATATCAAGTGTCATCACTCGTTTATCGCGCAGGATTTCAGGCACTTCATTATGAATAATTTGCTGCGCAAGACCTTCAGCGATGGCTGTTTTACCAACACCAGGCTCACCAATCAGCACAGGGTTATTTTTTGTTCTTCTGCTTAGGACCTCAATGACACGCTGAATTTCTTTGCTTCGTCCAATGACAGGGTCCAAACTGTCTTCTTTCGCAATAGCTGTTAAATCCCTTGCCAAGCTATCTAATGTTGGTGTATTTGCATTGCTGTTAGAGCCAGCGGCAGATGCACCTGTTTCATTGCTGCCAAGCAGCTGCAGAACTTGCTGACGTGCTTTATTTAAGCTCACTCCGAGGTTATTTAAAACGCGGGCAGCTACACCCTCTCCCTCGCGAATAAGACCTAATAGAATATGTTCTGTCCCTACATAGGAATGACCTAGCTTTCTTGCTTCATCCATTGAAAGCTCAGTGACCTTCTTCGCTCTAGGCGTATAATGAGGAATAGCTTGAGACACCTCTTGCCCTCTTCCAATCAAGCTTTCGACTTCTTTTTGGATTTTATCTGAAACAAGGCCCAGTGCTTCTAACGCTTTTGCGGCGATGCCCTCACCCTCACGTACTAGACCAAGTAAAATGTGCTCAGTACCAATGTTCTTATGGCCTAGGCGAATGGCTTCTTCTTGTGCAAGTGCTAATACCTTTTGAGCTCTTTCAGTGAATCTTCCAAACATCATATCGTTTCATCCTCCTGTCCATTCCTATGCATTTCTAAACGCAGCCTTTCTCTAATAATCGCTGCTCGTTTTATATCTCGTTCATTTGGCTCCAAAGCTCCTCCTGAGTACTGTTGAAGAAAGCCTGGCTGAGTCAAAATCATGAGTTCATTCAGTATATTACTTGAAAGCCCCTTAATGATACCTAAATCAATTCCAAGCCGCACATCTGACAAACACTTTGCTGTTTCCTTTGATTCAATCATACGACAATTGGACAATATCCCTAAGGAACGGTACACTCTGTCCTCAAGTTCAATTTGAGATGTTTGATATAACGCCTTTCGTGCAGATCGCTCTTGTTCAATGAGCTGAGCGGTCACACTATTTAAGTCGTCTACAATATCTTCTTCTGATTGACCAAGTGTCATTTGATTTGAAATTTGAAAGATGTTCCCTATTGCTTCGCTACCTTCACCATAAATTCCTCTGACTACAAGACCTAATTGATTAATGGCCGGAATAATCCGATTCATTTGTCTTGTGAGGGCTAAAGCTGGTAAATGCATCATGACCGATGCCCTAATACCTGTACCTACATTCGTTGGACAGCTTGTTAAGTATCCCCGCTTTTCAGAAAACGCATAATCCACTTGCTCTTCAATCCAGTCATCTATCTGATTAGCCGCTTTTAATGCATTGGCTAGTTGGAAACCTGGGAATAAGCATTGGATTCGAATATGGTCTTCTTCATTCAGCATCACACTGATTTCCTCATTTTCAGAAAGCAAACAACCGCCAAATCTTGATTCTGCTAAGTTTGGGCTGATCAAATGCTTTTCAACAAGTACTCTCTTTGCTAAAGGCTGCGTTTCATTCATACGAATCAGAACAAAGTTTCCGATGTCCTTCACTTCCTGGCTAGCAAACTTTTGCTCGAATTGCTGGAGGACAGCTTCAGCCTCTTCTTGAGAAAACTGAGTTGGGAAACGAACATGCTCTAGGTTGCGTGCTAGCCGGATTCGACTGCTTAGAACAATGTCACTTTCTGGTCCTTTTTGTTTCATCCATTGACTTAAAGCGTCTTGAATAAAATGCTGGAGCGACATGTTGTTAATCTCCCTCCCTCTGCTGAGATTGTTCATGCTCTAATGCACGAATTTGATCTCGAACTTCCGCTGCCTTTTCAAACTCTTCTTGTTCAATTAACTGTTTCAGCTCTTGCTGCATCATCTCAAGTTTCCGGCGGACATGAAGACTGCCGGCAATCCGTTTAGGCACTTTTCCATTATGGACTGTATTTCCACTATGGACTTTCCGTAAAACAGGGTTCAGATACTGATCAAATGAACGATAGCATTCTGCACAGCCAAAACGGCCTGTTTTTCTGAATTGTTGAAAGGTTAAGCCACACTTAGGACATTGATCCACTTCTCTCGCTTCTTGAAAAATAGAAGATCCCTTATTAGCACTTGTGGTAAAGCTAGGATCAATATTCAATAAACCTGATAATAAGTTGTGAATCGAGAAACCTTGGTTTCCACTCATAGCATATGAATCACTGTTTTCTTTTGCACATTGTTCACATATGTGCATTTCTTGTTTTTCTCCATTTATAACTTTCGTAAAGTGAAAAGTGGCTGGTCTCTCATTGCATTCTTGACAAATCAATCTTTTCACCCGCTTTACTTTAATTTCAAAGCATTTAACATCGCTTTCATCATCCGAGCTCTCAATTCATCTCGTTCAGGTAAATCAATGTGCAAAACAGAACGGTCCATGACACTGATCATCATCTTAGCTTCTCTTTCAGATAAAATGTTATTTTCTACAAGACGCATGATGATATGATCAGAGGCAGCCTGTGATAAACGATGATATATTTGGGAAATAATGTTGTTCAATAAGTCGACTTCATCATTCATTTTGACTTTAATGATGCGGATATAGCCACCGCCGCCACGCTTACTTTCAACGATATAGCCTCTCTCGCTCGTAAAGCGTGTATTGATAACATAGTTAATTTGTGAAGGTACGCATTGAAACTTATCTGCAATTTCATTGCGCTTAATTTCTAATATTTCTCGACCATTCTGATCCAAGACTTCCTTCAAATACTGCTCGATGATATCAGAAATATTTTGTGCCACTCCGCCTCCTCCTCCATTGACTTTGACTATATTTGACTTTAACCTTACTATAAATTTTTTCGATCGATTTTTCAAGATAATCGCTCAACTAAGAATATTATTTCCACATTTATATGGTGTCAAACCTCTCAAAAACACAAAAAAGACCAGTTCCGTATGGAACTGATCCTTAGAAAAGCTTGGCGGCGTCCTACTCTCACAGGGGGAAACCCCCAACTACCATCGGCGCTGAAGAGCTTAACTTCCGTGTTCGGTATGGGAACGGGTGTGACCTCTTCGCTATCGCCACCAA
>NZ_JAFCUN010000008.1:0-208048 GCF_049896565.1 Bacillus sp. DWP3-1 | reverse complement strand
CTAGTGTGGAACATGAGAAAAACACCTTCCTTTAGTATGCTTTTCTCTATTATAAAATGAGGAGATGGAAAGTTTAAGGGAAAAAATAAAGCTGTCGAGATTTTCTCGACAGCCTGAAGACTACATGACTGTAGTCTTCTTTTTTTATGATTTGAATGGGGCAGGTTTTTCTTCACTTAATCCAAATCGATGGAGGAGCTCTTCGACAATTCGTCTCGAGGCTTGTCCGTCACCATAAGGGTTAGACGCCTTCGACATATTGTCATACTCTTCCTGATCTACTAGCAGCTCTTTTGCCATTTTGTAAATGGTCTCTTCATCTGTACCTGCAAGCTTAAGCGTGCCGGCTTTCACGCCTTCTGGACGTTCTGTTGTATCACGCAGCACTAATACTGGCTTCCCTAGAGAAGGCGCCTCCTCTTGTACACCGCCAGAATCCGTTAAGATAAAGTGCGAAGCGGCAGCAAAGTTATGGAAATCAACGACTTCAAGCGGTTCAATTAAGTGTACCCGATCGAGACCGCTAAATTCTGTCTGAGCTGCATCACGTACAGCAGGGTTTAAGTGAACAGGATAAACGACCTGAACATCTTCAAACTCTTCTACAACACGTCTAATGGCTCTAAACATGTTTTTCATCGGCTGTCCGAGATTCTCTCTGCGATGGGCCGTTAACAAGATCATTTTATCCGTGCCTATTTTCTCTAAAATAGGGTGCTGATAGTGCTCAGTAACCGTTGTTTGCAGGGCGTCAATCGCTGTATTCCCTGTCACACAAATGGTCTCTTCTTTTTTATTTTCAATTAAAAGATTCTGCTTCGCTTCGTCTGTAGGTGCAAAATGAATATCGGCAATAGTGCCTGTCATTTGACGGTTCAATTCCTCTGGGAAAGGCGAATATTTATTGTGTGTTCTCAATCCAGCTTCGACGTGACCGACTGAAATTTGGTGATAAAATGCTGCCAAGCTTCCTGCAAAGGTTGTTGTAGTATCCCCATGGACAAGGACAATATCAGGTTTTTCTTCTTGGAATAATTGATCTAGCTTTAACAGTGCATTTGATGTGATTTCAGATAATGTCTGGCGCTGCTTCATGATGTTTAAATCATGATCTGGCGTAATCGAAAAAGCCTCAAGAACTTGATCAAGCATTTCTCTATGCTGGGCTGTTACAGTGACAATTGAATTTATCTGTGGATGTTTATTTAATTCAAGGACAAGTGGTGCCATTTTGATCGCTTCAGGTCTAGTACCGAAAATAGTCATTACATTTAGTTTTTTCACTTGTTTAATCCTCTTTCCTAGTATAGTACTTTCAATTATACACAATTTGGAGGATAAATTTAATGATATAAAAAAAGAAATTTACATTGAATTAACGTTAAATTTCTCTTTCCTTTACATTTAACATATAAAATATGAATTATCTAAAATTCATTTTAGTGAAATCATTTGTCTTTCCTATGATTTGTAAGTTACACTTTAAACAGACGACCAAGAACAAACATTGAATGATTAAATCGGTTATCTATGTAAGGAAGGTGCAAAGTTCATTGAAAAAAGTACGTAAAGCCATTATCCCAGCTGCAGGTCTTGGGACACGTTTCCTCCCTGCAACAAAAGCTATGCCTAAAGAAATGCTGCCAATCGTTGATAAACCAACCATTCAATATATTATTGAAGAAGCTGTTGAATCAGGAATTGAAGACATTATTATCGTCACTGGAAAAGGAAAAAGAGCCATTGAGGATCATTTTGATTTTGCACCAGAGCTAGAGCGCAACCTGGAGGAAAAAGGAAAGAGCGAGCTTTTAGAAAAGGTGAGAAAATCCTCTAACATTGCTGACATTCATTACATACGTCAAAAGGAACCTAAAGGACTTGGACACGCCGTTTGGTGCGCACGCAACTTTATCGGTGATGAACCTTTCGCCGTTTTATTAGGTGATGATATTGTTCAAGCCGAAACACCCGGACTTCGCCAGCTGATGGATGAATACGAAAAGACTCTTTCATCTGTGATCGGTGTTCAGCAGGTGGCAGACAGCGATACACATCGCTACGGGATCATTGATCCTCTTACACAAGAAGGACGCCGCTACCAAGTGAAAAACTTTGTTGAAAAGCCGCCGCAGGGAACAGCACCATCCAATCTAGCCATCTTAGGACGCTACATTTTCACGCCAGAGATCTTTATGTACCTTGATCAGCAAGAAATTGGTGCAGGCGGAGAAATTCAACTGACAGATGCCATCCAAAAGCTGAATGACATTCAGCGCGTATTCGCCTATGATTTCGAAGGAAAACGATACGATGTCGGTGAAAAGCAAGGCTTCATCGAGACGACTCTAGAGTTCGCCCTTCAAGATGAGGATCTAAAAAAGAAACTCATTCCATTTATGAAACAGCTTCTCGAAAAAGAAGAAGTGAATTAAAAAAAGCTGCCGGGATCGGCAGCTTTTTATTTGATCACTGAAATCGTCAGTGTATGCTGTTCATTATCAATGACAAACAAGTTGTTTTCGCCCTTCACTGCGAATTTCGTTTGTTTCTCATTCATCCAAACGTTCTGTTCTGTCAGCCCAAGTGTTGAAGGAGAGATTGACATGATCTCACGGAATACCATCGTATTCGCTTGACCATTTTGAATGACATAGTCGGCTTTCTCTGTGGTCAATCGTTCAATCATTCCGCCTTGATTACTTTTGATCGAGCTCAGCGTTTGCATTCTTTGCTTAAGCACAGATTCTTCTTTTCCAAGGAAAGAAAGTAAATACTCATACGAGCCTGCAGATGCGGGCGATACATAGGAATTGAACTGACCTGGTCCAATGGATAATGACTTTAATTCTTCTGCATGTTGAAGCCCATCAGCTTTGACAAAATACGTCTCTGATGCTGTTTTGATTTGAACGATTTGTTTATTTTCAGCGACAGCTTGTACTTCTTGCCCAAATGGCAAAGTGACATCTGCCTTCTTTTTCATGGCTTGATCTTTGTACACCGTGAGTGGATCTGCCGTGACAATTGCCTGTCGATCCACCTTTTTCATATCAGGCGCCCCTTTCGATAGCGGGTTCTTTGACTGAAGCGATTCTGTCTTATCTGATGGGATGGCGCCAAACGTCGCCAGTGTACGAAGCGGGCGATCCGAAAACATCGATAAGGCAAGTAAAATAGTTAAAACAGCTATTATCGTCACTTGAAAGGCTGGTCCAAAAAATGAACGTCGTTTTCCGTTCTCATCATATCGAGACACCTTTTCTGTCTTTTTTTGTACGCCTTTACGCCCTTCTTTGTGTTTCAATTGATATTCTTTTTTTTCTTTTTTAGAAAGCTTGTTAAACCATTCAACAAACTCCTTATACTCTTTCACGACCTTCTTCGTATCATCAAACATACGAAGCTCACCATAATGCATCCAAGCCACTCGGTCACAGATTTTTTGAATTTGGCTAATGGAATGGCTGACAAAAAAGATCGTCTTCCCTTGTTCTTTGAATTCTGTGATTCGATCCACGCATTTTTGATAGAAGGTTTGGTCACCAACAGACAATGCTTCATCAATAATCAAGATATCTGGATCGATATGCGCTGAAATGGCGAAGCCAAGACGTGATTTCATTCCGCTTGAGTAGCTCTTCACAGGCTGATCAATAAAGTCCCCGATATCCGCAAACTCTACGATTTTTTCATAAAGCTCGTCTATCTCTTTATTCGTCAGCCCCATCATTAAGCACTTGAGGCGAATGTTGTCTTTCCCGCTTAATTGGTTGTTCAGCCCTGCCGCAATGGCAATTAACGAAGGCTGTCCGTCCATATCAATTTCACCACTTGTCGGTGGAATGATTTTCGCTAGAAGGTTTGACATCGTTGATTTTCCAGATCCGTTGATCCCTACAAAACCAATCGTCTCGCCTTCATATACATCAAAGGACACATCACGAACAGCAAAGAAACCTTTTTCATTTTTATTAGGAAAAAACAGACCTTTAATCTTATCTGACTGCTTTTTATAAAGGACGTATTGCTTGGATACG
The DNA here is from genome assembly GCF_049896565.1 of Bacillus sp. DWP3-1. Lineage (NCBI taxonomy): Bacteria > Bacillati > Bacillota > Bacilli > Caryophanales > Bacillaceae > Bacillus > Bacillus sp. DWP3-1. The sequence continues at coordinate 204,008 of NZ_JAFCUN010000008.1, read as the reverse complement.
TTTCGAAACGAAACCTTTAGTTTCATCGTATAATCTCCTTACTTTTTAAAGAAAATCGACAAATTTATCCCTAAATTTCATATGAAGCAATGAACCGACTGTTAAAAGAAGAAGCGTGATCAGCCAAAAATAAAGCGTATATTTCACATCATGGAAGAACCATTCTCCCTTTAACAAGCTATTTCTAAAACCATCAATAATGTAGAAAAGAGGATTCAATCTTAATATATCCCCGATCCAAGCTTTGTCTCCAGTGAGCTTCTCTGAGATATTCCAAAAAATCGGCAGCAAAAAGAAAAGTAAACGTGTCACTGATTGTAAAAGAAATTGATAGTCTCTCACGAGTACGCTAATCGTGGAATTAAACAAACTAAACGAAAACATAAACGCGATCATACAAATAAGATAGTATATATATTGCAGCCAGTGCGCATCAGGATATATGCCATAGGAAATGAGCACAATCAGATAGACACCCATCATGACAAAGTAGCTGAACAAGTTGGACATTATCACTACAGACGGCAGCGCACTAATCGGAAAGTTCATTTTCGATACCATATTAATGCGTTTAAACACACTGTTTGATCCATCAAGTATCGTCGGACTAATGAAGAACCAAGGGATTAATCCGGCAAGCATCCAGATGATAAATGGAACTTCCATCCCTCCAATGACAATTGGCTGTCCTCCGCGAATTCCCAGACCAAAAACAAACCAGTAAGCCAGCATTTGAATCAATGGATTTAAAAACTGCCATAAAACACCTAAATAATTCATCTGATATTTTGATTTTGTTTCATAAACAGCAAGTCGCATAATCAGCGGAAATGAGCTAATTTGCTCCTTTAATATCGTCAACATTGCGTTCATTCTAATCTTCCTTAGATATAAGTTTTTGGGATTACTTTTTTAAAAAGCACCGCTCATAATTGTAACAGATAACGATGCACATTTCACCTTATAACAAAAGTCATGCACGTCAAACTAGAAGACAAAAAACCCCTGAATCCTTTCAATCGTTGATTCAGGGGGTCCTAACATATTAGATAATTTGATGTTCTTTTAAGAAATCCGTAATTCTTTTCGTATTCTGATTATCGTTAAAGCTGTTGATTTTCAGATATTTTTCTTTATATTCATCTTCCACAACATACTGACGATCGATCGCATGTTTAACAATCCGAATCAGCTCTTGTGTATTATATGCTATCGGTCCTGGTGCATTTTCATCGTTTACAGGAGGAATCGCCTTATACTGTCTAATCAAGTAATCTTTTTCTTCCCAATAAAAAATAGGATAGGCACCTCTATATTGTGCATCATAAATAGCAGAAGAATAATCAGTGATAAACACTTTTGACACTTTTAGCGCTTCCGATGGGTTATCAGAAATAAGATGTTTATACTGAGGCAGGTTTTGATAAACGTACTGCGAAAATTTGTTATGCGGTACAATTAACAGACGATCAAGAAGACCTGCTTCTTCAAAGCTTTTGATGATTTTGATCAGAACTTTATAGTAAGATGTTTCTTCAATTCTATTCGTATAAATAAGACCCTCTTCCCAATATCGGTAAGTTGGCATAAAGGCGATCTTATCTGCACCGTCTACTAATTTGGCATGATCAAAGGTTGCTAGCCCTGTCAAAATCAAATCCTCACGATCATATTTCATTTTGTAGAATTCACCAGCCTCTAGTTCAGAGCTGATGACTGATTTATAAATATTATATTGGTTCTTGTCTTTATGGAATCCAAAGGCCATTGGATTATCAACCGGTTTAGCAAACATAATTCCATGCTGTAAAAAGACGAGTGGAACACTCATGATTCTCTCTCTGAGATGATCAATATATAATCTATCATTCAGAACATGGTTAGATAATTCACTTGATATAAAATAACTGGCATTAAAGATACTTAAATAATGTCTGAGACTATATTTCGGTATGATCCCCTTTCCATATTTCGCTTTCAATGCTGGATATGCGCTTGATTTCTTATTAAGAATAAAGTAATTTTTTGAGCCTGTTTGACAATTGTCTTGTACGTAGTTATACACTCTAATAGCTGATTCATCTGCTTTATCACTCTTTTTCTCAAAAAACAAATTCACACCATAATTTTTGTCTTTATAGAATGATGATAGGATACTCGCTATTTTTATTTTCACTTTACTAAATAAAGAATATTCCTGTGAATAAGGAATAATGGTCGATGTCACATTCCCAAATAGATTTGTTCTTAGTACTTGAAGCTTGTCCCCATTCTTTTTCGTGATATATGTTTTGACCTTTTTATCCTTTTTTTTCAACCTTAAACTATGGATAATTCGGTGATCATTTCCTACGAACAAGTTATTGTGGATTCTGCTGTCTAAATCAAGATCATTTAACGAAATTTTAAAGAAACCGTATCTTTTCAAGAATTTAATCTTCCTAAATGGTCTTATAAATTTCGCCAGCTGGTGCTCAGAATTTCTAATGTAAAGATATTCATATTTTTGATCTGAATTATACGCATAATGCGTCAATCTTCCATAAACATAAAAACTATTAAACAAACTAAAGATGCGTAATCTCGACGTATGTTTTGTAACGAGATATGGGTTTCCTCTTACTAAGTAAACGCCATTCGTTCTGACATAGATGTAATATCTTTGTTTATTAATCACCAAGATATTGAGAATATTGTCATCTTTGAACTGCTCCAAGGTATCTTTACCAAAAACTTTAAGCGGCTGATATCTAGGAACGAGTCTAAAGTTGACGATTTTCTTTTGATCCGTCACTTTATTTAAAATTTTGATTTGATTACGATTATTCACAGTCACTTCAATATCTTTATGTTCCTGCATCACATCAAACAAAATTTTCCTTACATTTAGTTCCTTATTCTGACAATCATAGGTAATAACAAAGTGGAAAGCACTGTATTTAATAAAGGAGATATCCACAAATCGTCTACCTACCTTTTTAATGGGCAAATCTATTTTATAATTCCGATTGATCTCATCTACATTCAGCAGCCCTGAAAATAATAACAGTTCCTCTTCGCCGCTGTATAAGCCATAGCGATCTAACCCTAACTGCTTGACATAGATATCATCAAATTGATTATTAATTTCAATGGGAAGTACTTGATCTGGCTGGATCATGTCTGAGCTTTCTTTGACAATATATAAGTTATGATCCTTAGCATAGAGATAGATCATTTCATTAGAATTGTCTATTGTGGATTCAAAAATCATCTGATCCTTTACATTAATTTCGCAAATCCACTTTGATTCATTTACATTTAGCTCTTTAAATTCATAAGTGCACAATTTCTCTATGTTATCAATATATAAAACTAACTTGTGTTCATCTAAATTAAGAATTTCTAAAAAATTATGATAAAGTTTGTACATTGAAGCACCTCTATATTATTTTCAGCAAATTTACATTACCGGATAATCTTATCTAAATTTAGCATGTTTAATGTTAAATTTCTATGTTTTTTTATTTTTACCATAACTTTTAAATATGTGTACAATGGTATGAAAAACACAAAAAAGTACCGTTCAAAAGGCGAAGAACGGTACTTTTTAAACTATTTTTCAGAAAACACTACTTCCACCACACGCTTCGAAGACTCCCCGCTCTCTAGATAGCAGAATTTTTCATAAAACGGTGCGAATGAAGCCGGTAGTGTAAAGGTTGGCTGTTCTGTTTCTCTTACCCAGTCAATGACGCTGGCTGTCTCTTTTACAAGAGGTCCAGGTGCTTCTTGTTCAAAGTCGAAGTAGAAGCCTCTCAGCTTGTCACGATATGTTTCGATGTCTGGTACATAGAACAGCATCGGACGTTTAAGGTTTGCATAATCAAAGAACACAGATGAGTAGTCAGTGATGAGCAGATCAGATATCATATACAGGTCTCTAATGTCTTCGTAATGAGAGAAGTCATAGGCAAAGCCTTCATATGGTCCTAAATCAAAGTTTTCAGCGACTAGATAGTGCATACGCAAAATGATGATATATTCGTCTCCGATAGCTGCTCTTAGCTCATGCAGATCAAGGTCTAAATCAAATTTGTACTGCCCTTTTTTATAAAATTGATCGTCTCTCCATGTCGGTGCGTATAAGATCAATTTTTTATCAAGCGGCAGGTTCATTTTTTGTTTGAGTGCTCTCATCGTTTCTTCATTGTTTTGATTATGAAGGAAGTCATTTCTCGGATATCCTGACTCAATCATGGTCTTTTGAAATTGGAATGCACGTGTAAAGATTTCAGTCGAGTAAGCATTTGGAGAAATGAGATAGTCCCAATTCGATGCTTCTTTCGTGAAATTCTTTTTGTATTTCTTCGTGTTTGTTCCAGGCATATGCACCTCGTCCATATCCATCGCAAGTCGTTTTAACGGCGTACCGTGCCATGTCTGCAAGTATGTTGTATGCTCTGGTTTTGGAATCCATAGCGGCAAACGGCTGTTGACGACCCAATACTCGGCTCTTGCCATCGCAAAAATCCATTTCAATGATAGACGGTTGATATAGTAGATGTCCTTTTCCTTGAACGGTGCTTCATGCCCTTTTTTCACACTCCAGATCAACGTATATTCAGGATGATTTTCTTTCATATACTCATAGATCCCACGCGGATTACAGCTGAATTGTTTTCCATTAAAGCTTTCAAAAACAACCGTTTTCTTTTTCACAGACAGCTTACTCGCCATCTTAAAGGTCGTTTGGAAGGTCCTTGTCACAAGGCGGTTACGGACTTTTTTTATTTTACCGATTTTCTTTTTGAACTTCTTCCACTTGCTTTTGACGTAGTACTTCGCTCGTGTTTTCATTGTATAATCATTAATTCGAATGCCAAGCGTTTGTCTCTTTTTCTTTCGATACACCTCATATCGAATCGGTACATCGTTTCGTTTATGAATTTGAACAAGTCCTTTGAGTTTGTTCGAGCGATCTCCAAGCACTAAAGAAGCGGTCGTTAAAGTCTCCTCTACTCCATCTACATCACAAATAAATTCAAGATAGAAGCGATATACAAGGCGGTTGTTTAACGAATATGTCAATTCCTTCAAAGGAACTTCTGCTAGAAATTGATAAAGCTGTGGTACTTGTTGATCATCACGGTATTTGACCACTTCTTCTTTTATTTGGGTCATATTTACCGGAAAACGATGTTCAATTGGTTCTTCACCATTTCTCTTCAATAGAAGCTTTACTTCTTTGATCTCATAAGGATGCTCTGCACTGAGAACGCCTGCATACCCAGTTAAAGATAACGTACATTCTTTGTTGAGCTCGATATGATTGAATTTCACAACCTTTAGCTCACGCTTGATTTTAAACGATGCATTCCCTTTATCCGTACGATACGGGATGACATACAGCATCGCATCTTTATTTTCTAAAAAAGTCAGCTCTGGCTTGTCTATTTCCATTTTTAAACGGCGTTTATAGTATGGCGTCTTCTCTTCTACTTCGGCGTTATCCGTTTCTTTTAGTTCGTCTTCCTCTTCTTCTGTATCAGAATCATAGGCTGAGTCCTCAAGCTCGTCTTCATCCTCTTCTTTGTTTGCGCTTAGATAGTCTGTGACATACAGGTTATATGTCTGGCCCTGCTCTAATGCAAGCGGCAGCGATGATTCACTCAATACGAACTTGAATAGATTCTCTTCTTGATGAACAAGCGGAAGGAAAAGCTCTTGTTTTGATACCCTTTCCCTCATAAACAAATAAAATTCTCTATCTTTTAATGGCATGTCATCGTCGATGCGAATAAGCATTTCTAGTTTCTCATGATGATTTTTTAACCCTTCAACGACACTCTTCTTATGAATTCCCTCTTCAATCATTAATCGTTAATCTCCTCTGTTCAGAAATCTTACCGTTGTGTTGTCACGTTATTTCACTTTCCAAGAATAGTTTCCTTGTTTCGTTTGATACGACCACCCATCGATTGACGATGGTTTATTGGTGAGCAGCTCTCCCTCTACTTCTAGACGCTGCAAAACTTCTTGAAGTTCTTCTGTTTTAAAACGAATGTAAAAATCAACGTATTTTGTTTGGTTGGTTTCAATGTTTTTCTTTGTTTGAAAATGACCAATTGGAAAGCTGACTTGATGGTTTTCATCGATTGTTTGAGATATGATTTCAGCTCCATTGCCTCGATCATATCCTGCGAAATCGATTTGCACATGATCCGCATGGCTCATTTCGTTCTTCAACTCAAGCTGAAGATGAAGAACATGATGTTCAGAGCTTAGATCATGCAAAACCCATTTCGTACGGTCCACGATCCTTCTCAGTTCATCTTTTCGCTCACGATTTTCGAGCATATGATGAAGTGCTGTATTCCAAAGAGACATTTCATCAGAAGGCACAAGATAAAAATAGGTTTGTTCTCCCAATACCTTCTCAACATCTACCTTATGCTTAGTATCTCCAAAGAAGACGGCATCCACTTGCTGTTTTCTTATTTGTTTAAATAATTCTCCGTAATGAGAATAGAGTTGATGTGGATCTTCTTCATAATGTGCGTCATGTACAAATGCAGCGTAATACGTTGTTTCAGGCTGATCGATTTTAAACAGGTGGCGGTCCTGATCCCGGTCTTCTGTGATCATTAGTTTCAAACGGTCATTTTGTGTTTGAATACTGGATAACCATAGTTGCTTTATATCCGTTTTCTTTGTAAAAGTTTGAATTCCTGTTTTTTTATACCAATTAATATGCCGAACTGGATTCTTTTTTGCATCTCCTGAGTAGATGATCTCCATATAAATGCCGCCATCGTCATTGATTAGTTCCTCCAAGTATAGAGCACCTGTATGAGGAACAAAGCTTTGTACTCTGCACAAAACGCCCTGCCAATTGTATTCTTCCCTCTTCACTAATTGCTGCTCTTCATTATATTGATCAATATAACAAATAGGGGAAGAAGGCAGTTCATATCTCGTCACCTGTATCATTGATTCATCTACTGGCATCACTGCTTCATTGATCGAATGAAATGATGTACCGATGATAAATTCCGAGTAACGTCTTTTACTTCCGCTTGCTGGTAGAATATAGTGTTCAAATACATTCAAGATGTCAACTTGGCGAAGAAAGGTCTCCTCCATGCTATGAATATGTTCTTTCACATTTGCATCATAATTCAAAGTTAAAATGGCATTACGTTTATGTTTGTCAGCCAATGGCTTTAATCTCGCTTTTAAAGACTTCGTTGAGCTCTCATCCTGTTTTGGTACATCACCCATGATAAAGTAGTAGTCCATATCAGGCATGTCAACTGATGTCATTGTTTCATGTTGTTGAGGTTGATCCAATGTGTGTTCAACTTTTTTCTTCATCCAATTTTGAAACAAAGGAAGCTCTCCTTAAAAATAATGATAACTTGCTCATTGTATTTTACATGAAAAAGTACTTCTCACCAAAAGATAAGAAGTACTTTTTTTCGATCTATTAAAGTCCAGCAATTTCTTCCTTAATTTGTGTTGTCGAGATGCCTTCTGTTCTCTTCAAGTACACGACTTCGCAATGCTCTTTTAAGAAATCGAATTTACCTTCCCAGTCATCTCCCATGACAAACACATCAATATCGTGCTCCTGCACGTCACGGACTTTTTGATCCCAGCTGTTTTCTGGAATGACTTCGTCTACATAACGAATCGTTTCAAGAATCAGCTTTCGATGCTCGTAGCTATGATAAGCCTTTTTTGATTTTTGTAAGTTAAACTCATCTGTCGAAATGGCCACCACTAAGTAATCTCCAAGCTGCTTTGCACGTTCGAGCAGCTTAATGTGCCCCCAGTGTAATAAATCAAATGTACCGTAAGTAATAACTTTCTTCATTGCAAACATGAACTCCTTTCTTCATTCCTTATTCAACTGCTTTCATGCAGTAATGTTTATCCGTAATCCTATTATCATCGTTCGTATTTTTTCGCTCTTCGGAACCTCATTATATCACAGCGCCCATCAAACGTTAAGCAGATGTAAAGACAAACTATTTCCAATTTATTGGGCGCAGAAGAGAAAGTCCGAAGAATCAATGTTTCTCGCAGCATCCTTCATATGAATTGATGAAAATGTCATGAAATTTAAAGGTTTGTAAAGTTATTGTTAATATTTCATGGAGCATCTGTGATAAAATGATGAGTAGACGAAGAATGAATTTACAATGAACGTTCATAGATAACAAGATGAAAAAGGAGGTCTAAACAATGCAAACAGAAGTGGTCTCTAACCTTTCTTATGTAAACGGCGACCTAGATGAATTTATCAGCTATATGAATCACCATCATATTTCTCAAAGAAGAGGCGCCATGATTGCGACTGTCAATCCAGAGATTGGCTATGCTGTTATGAAGGATCATACGTACCATCAAGTCGTCTCTTCTGCGGATTATGTTCTGCCGGATGGTGTAGGCGTCGTCTTGATGTCACGTTTGACACAAAGTCCGCTGAAGTCAAGAATTGCTGGCTTTGATGTCTTCATGTCTATGCTTGATCTAGCAAACAAGCAGTCTAAAAGTATCTTTTTATATGGAGCGAAAAAAGAAGTGCTTGAGGCTGTTAAACAGCGAATTGATACGGAATATCCAAATGTGGTCATCGCGGGCAGCTGTGATGGCTATCAAGCCGATAAACGTTTCGTAGCGAAGCAAATCGCCCGCTCGAAAGCAGATATGGTGTTCGTTGCTTTAGGTTATCCAAATCAGGAGAACTTTATTTATGAATACCGTCATTTATTCCCGCAGGCTGTTTGCATCGGTTTAGGCGGAAGCTTTGATGTATTTAGCGGAACGGTGAAGCGTGCACCACGATGGATGATTAAGACAAATACAGAATGGCTGTACAGACTGATTGTGAATCCGTGGAGATGGAAACGAATGCTGAATATTCCTAAATACGCTTTTGCCGTATTGAAAGAAAACAAAGGGAAAAAACGTTACTATCCTGAGCAAGTAAAGGATCAGACGAAGCAGCTGTGAGAGACTGACCAATGATGAATATACGCTCAATGATCATTTCATGCTATGCAGCTTTCGTTTCTTTAATTGGATGGCTGATGAGCGGCGTGAAACCGCGTGAAAACCAGGTGACGCTGCTTGTTTCATTTCAAGAGAATGCAGCTGCTCTCATTGATACTTATCAACAACAGGCGAACATGACGATGAAGCTTACTGTCCTCTATACGAAGCATGCTTCTGCGATAGAAAAGGACGGGTCTCATCTGTCATTTCGCTATTTTCATGAAAAAAATCCTCTCCATCTCATTCAATGTATTTACACGATGTTTAAAAGCAAGGTTGTCGTGACAGATAATTACTTTCTCATGACAAGTGTACTCAGAAAACGCCCTTCTACCACATGTATTCAAGTATGGCATGCCAATGGGGCGTTGAAAAAATTCGGTCTTGAAGATGCATCAAATTCGGAACGAAGTCCCCGTGATATCAAACGCTTCAAACGAGTCTATGCGTCTTTCGATTATATCGTTACAGGCTCAGATCACATGCGCGAGATTTTTAAGTCTTCGTTTGGGGTCAATGATGAACGTTTTTTACCAACAGGTGTACCGATGACGGATGTGTACTATGATCAGTGCCTGCCTTCCTTGAGGCCGAATGATTTTCCTAAAGGGAAAAAGCTCCTGCTTTATGCACCGACCTATCGAGACTTTGCAATGGACGATCTTGTCCTGCCTTTTTCAAAAGAGCAATTGCAAACAGAGCTAAATGGAGACTATATTCTGCTCGTCAAGCTTCATCCTGCGGTCAAACATTTAGCAAAGGCGGAAACAGACGGTGAATGGATATTTGATGTGTCCGATCAGCCGCTCTATCCATTGCTTTGTACTTGCGATGTACTGATGACAGATTATTCGTCGATTGTGTTTGAATATGCGCTGCTTGAAAAGCCTGTTTTGTTCTTCACTTATGACTTAGACACTTATCGAGCGAAACGCGGCTTAGTCGATCGGTATGAGGACATCATTCCTGGAAAGGCTTGCGTCACTCAAGACATGCTCTTGAAGGAGCTGCTTCATCTAAACGAATCAGATCACAGAGAACGAATCAAAACCTTCGCTGAGGAATGGAACAAATATTCAAAGGGCGAGTCTAGTCAGCAGCTCCTATCATTTATTGAACAGCAGCTCTTACACAAAAAACGTCCGGCTTCTCATTAGGAAGCACGGACGTTTTTTTATTTGTTATAAACCGGGATGTCGTAATACAGCGTATAGTTATCAAGTAAGTTATACAAGCTATACATACGAGTGACTTGCTTATAAGCCCAGCCAATATCTGTTGCATATTGATGAGTCGCTGCACTAGACCAGCGCATTTTATAAATCGTATCTTGCTTGTATGTGGCGTGATTAATATAGCTGTTGCCAATGAATTTTGCCCCGCCAATAATCGCTGCCTCTGGCGTGAACCATTGCTGTTCATACGCATACTTTGCACCAAGGTAATTCGGATTGCTGTCGTATGCGCCAATGCCATACATGTTATATACTTTCTTCCCATTAAACATCGTACCATTCGCTAAAATCGAACTTCCGTTACCCGTTTCAAGCAACGCATGAGAAATGAGATAAATTTCGTTGATATGATACGTTTTCGCTGCCGTAATAAAGGCTTGTCCTTTACCTGCTAGAATCCCTTTACCTGCTAGAATCTTGGAATTGACTTCTGCCGGATTGAGATTCGCAGCTTCAGAGAGTTTCAGAAATTGAAAATAAGATTGAGTGCCCTCAGCAATATTGGCTGGGTCTACGTATTTTTGCACCTCTGCTGAACTTGCATTTCTCCAGCCCAAGCTGATCTTGATCCAGTTTCCTTCTTTCCCAAGCTGTCTTACTTTTGTTCCTTTGTTCAACTGCGCCACGATGTTGCTCGCAGAGCTCGAATCAGGTGTAGAACGAACATTTAAGCCGTCTGTATTCACAGTTGACGTCGCCGGGTCTACATATGCTGCATAGACATAGGCTGCACCGTCTGTCTGTGGTGACACCTTCATTTGCTTGTTCACCATCTCATTGACAGTGAGGTTGTAGTTCGTTTGCATGACCATTGGGCCATTTTTGATTTTTACAGCTGTGGCTGTCCAGCCATATTGGCTTTTCACAAAGGCAATCGCCGCATTTACAGTTGGTAATCCTGTGAATTGCTGCGTAATGTTGATTTTGTAGGTTGGTTTCGTTGTTGTTTTATAAGCAGCTGGTTCATTCCGTTTTTTGAAAAATGCCAGGCCTTGGTCGCGCAATGCAGCTGTGGAAATAACACCAGTTTTAATCTGATATTGACCATAATCAGTTGTACCTGTTTTTTGTGCAGCTGCTTTCATTTTTTGTTTCGTTAAATAGCTTAGCGCTTGATTCAGTTTTGTCTGATTCACCGTCGGCTCTGTCGTGATCCGGTATTGCTTAACCGCTTCTGTCAGCGTTTTTGTACTGCTGGCAACGCCATTTTTCTTGATAATCTCTTGAGCCTGTTTGACTTTACTTTGCTCATATACAGGTGTTGTCTTGAGACTATACGTTTTGCTGACAGCTTGTCCCTTACCTGTTGTGATGCTGCTTGTCACCTTCTGCGTTTTTAAATATGCGGCACCTTTATTCATTTTCGCTTGGTCTGCTGATTGATTGACGACAAGTCGATACGTGCTGTCAGATACCTTACCTGTTTTTTTCGTTGTCGTATATACCTTTTTCTTTTGGAAGAAAGCCGCTGCTTTTTTCGCTTGAACATCTCCTAATAGGTTTCCAGTCACTACTTGATATGGCTGTGTAGAAGAGATCTTTTTGGATATGTAGCGCCATTTCTTTTTCTTGAAAAAGGCTACCGTTTTTCCGTATGCTGTATCGTTCAGTTGATTGAGTTTCACGATATAATTTTTTGTTTTTCCCACTCGCTGCACAGTCCCTGCAGCGCCGGTTTGTTTCTTGATCTGAGCCGTAGCTGAGGATGCTTGTTTGTTGTCTTTGAAATAGCCTGATTCCAAGCGATAAACATTTTTTAAAGCGCCTGTCTTTTGAATCTTCCCGCTGATCTTTGCTTCTCTTTGCAGCTGGGTAAGGAGCGTCTGTGCTTTTGACTGGCTGGCTTGTGCAGCTGATGTGACGATGTAATATGGCTTGCCTGCTGTCACCGTTTGAAGCACTGCTTTTAAACCAGACTCCTTTTGAAAGCCTTGCAGGATGGTATTCGCCTTACTTTGCCCAACGATACCGCCTGAAATCAGCTGATACACAGCGCCAGCTTTGTTTTCCGTTTGGTATGTACTGGTGACACCGGCCTGCTTTTGTAATTCGGTTTGAATATTTTTGACTTTCGTTTCAGAATCAATGGTTCCTGATATGACCTGATAAGAAGGTCTGCTTTGATTGATGACTTCATAGGTGCTATTGAGCCCTGATGTTTTCGTTAGCTCGAGCGAGAGCTTTTTTGCCTGAGCTTCATCATTGACTGGGTCAGATATGACCTTTTGTAAAGGCAGGCGGTCACCTACTGGAGACACCGTACCGCTCATGCCCGTCTCTTTTTTTAATGCAGCTGCACTTGCACTCGCTGCTGTTTGCGACTCATATCCTGAGGCAGTGAGCTGATAGGTCGACGTGTTTCCTGAGGTTTGATAAGTGGCTGTCCACTTTTTGTCCTTCTTCAATGTTTCCACTGCTTTTTTCACTTCTGATTCTGTTGTAAATACCTTTGAGGTGTTCATCGTATAAATGGATTGATCGACATAGGAGGCTGCTTGCGCTTCTTTGCCCGTCTGTACTGTCATACCAAAGGCAGCTGCGAGTAACATAATCTTGATGGTTTTTTTCACGTTCCCTGTCCCTCTCTTAACTTTGCATAATAGTCTACTAATCTCTTTATCGACAAAAACAAGTACTCTTTCAAGTCATTTATGCAATAGAAAAATAGAGGACCCCTTCGAAGTCCTCTTTTCCTTTATATATGCGACACAATCAGTTCACAAGTTCCTTCAATTGAGAAGCTCCCTGTTTCAGCCGGCAGGATAAAATGAGCTCCTTTAGGCAGTGGATATGTATGTCCATCATGCGTTAAAGACCCTTCTCCATGAATTACACTGCACAGCAAAAACGGATAATCTTGCGAAAGCTCTACTGTTTGATCAATTTCCCATTTATACACAGAGAAATACTCTGCTTCAACAAAAGTTCGAATGGTCAGCCCACGGCGTGTTTCAACTGATTCATCTGTATAACCGTCTACATGAGGAACCGTTGTGACATCAATGGCTTGCACAAAATGAAGTTCACGTTCATTGCCATCCTGATCTTTTCGTTCATAATCATATACCCGATAGGTTGTGTCTGAGCTTTGCTGCGTTTCAAGGACAAGCGTTCCTTCGCACAGCGCATGAATGGTTCCGCTTGGCACATAATAAAAATCACCAGGCTTAATCTTCACACGACGCAAAAGACCTTCCCAATCTCCACTGTTCATCATGGTCACAAGCTCAGTTCTTGTTCTTGCATTGTGCCCATAGATCATTTCTGCTCCTTCTTTGCAGTCAATGATATACCAGCACTCTGTTTTTCCAAGCTCGCCATTTTCATGTCTTTCCGCGTAATCATCATCCGGATGAACTTGAACGGACAAGTCTTGGTTTGCATCTAAAATTTTGGTTAACAGCGGGAATCGATCGCCTTCTATTCCCCCGAACAATTCTCTGTGATTGTCCCATAGTTCGATCAGCGTTTTCCCTTTATATGGACCGTCTTGCACGACACTTGGTCCGTTTGGATGAGCAGAAATTGCCCAGCATTCTCCCGTTTGATCAGAAGGAATATCATAGCCAAATTGATCCCTTAAGGCTGTACCTCCCCATATTCTCTCCTTCAATTCAGGCAGTAAAAAAATTGGTGACTGCTTCATTCAGGATGACTCCTCCCTTTGCTACCCTTTGATAATCCTTGCCAAGCTTGATGAAAACTAGCAAGTCTCAACTTTTATTATGACGCTATCTAAAGAGAAGTCAATCCTTTCAGTACACCAAATGAAAACGATAACACAAAAATATTTCATCCTTTGACAGAGCCTGCGAGAAGCCCTTTGACAAAGTATTTTCCGAGCAGAATATAGACCACAAGTGTCGGCAGTGCGGCCAATATCGCCCCTGCCATTTGGACGTTCCATTGCACAATTTGACTGCCTGATAGATTTTGCAAGGCGACCATCACCGGCTGATGCTCCGCAGTGGTCATCGTGACTGCAAATAAGAACTCATTCCACACATTTGTGAACTGCCAAATGGCGACCACAACAAACCCTGTGATCGAAAGCGGAAGAATCATATGTCTGAAAATCCCGATAAACCCTGCGCCATCCATTTTTGCCGATTCAATCATTTCATCAGGGATGCTCACATAGAAGTTTCGGAACATGAGCGTTGTGATCGGGAGTCCATATACGACATGGACAAGCACCAGACCTGGAATCGAATTATACAATCCGACTTCACGCAAAAATTGAATGAGTGGTATGAGGATACTTTGATATGGAATAAACATCCCAAACAGCATCAGCGTAAAGACCACTTCTGACCCTTTGAAACGCCATTTTGATAGGACATAGCCATTCATCGCTCCTAGTACAGCTGACAATAAGGTAGCCGGAATGACAAGATAAAGTGAATTCATTAAATTGGGCGCTAGCTTTTCAAATGCGATTTGATAGCTTGAAAAATCGAGTGTTGATGGCAGTGCCCACATTTTCTCAAGGGTCACTTCACCTAATGGCTTCAAGCTTGTGACGAGCATGACATAGACTGGCATCAGAAAAAAAAGACTGCACAAAATCAATAAAGCATAAAGGACTGGACGGACAAACCATCTAGCTGTCATGATGACGCCCCCTTCCGGCTCGACAGGAGATACGGCACGATAAAGACAGCAACAGAGATCAGCATAACAATCGCAATGGCGGCACCGCCTGCATAATGGTTTCCTCTAAAGGTCATTTCAAACATGTAAACGCCCGGAACATCTGTGACAAAGTTTGCACCCGGTCCTGTCATCGAGTAAATCAAATCGAAAATCTTTAATGAAATATGAGCCATGATGATAATGACACTTGCAGTAATCGGTTTTAATAGAGGAAAAATAATCTTCCGGTAAATCTGCCATTCGGTTGCGCCATCCATTCTAGCAGCCTCTCTTACTTCCTCTGGAATTCCTCTCAAACCCGCCAAATACATCGCTAGAGAAAATCCAGTCATCTGCCAAACCGCTGCAATCACGACTGCAATCATTGCCGCAGGGACACCAAACTCAATTTTCCCCCAGACAAATCCGGCTAAAATGTTCGTATCCGTGTACCACTTAGGCTGGATACCAAGCGTTTTTAAAAACAGATTCACCCCAGTTGACGGGTTTAAAATCCATTGCCAGACGACCCCTGTCACAACGAAGGAAAGGGCCATCGGAAAGAAAAATAAATTCCGAAATAGAGATTCACCCTTGATCTTCTGATCTAGTAAAATCGCAAGTGCGAGTCCAGAGGCAATGACGGCTCCAATAAAAAATAGAGTAAAAAAGACCGTATTTCGAAGATCTGACTGAAAGCGGAAATCTTGAAACAGCATGATATAATTTTGAAGACCTGCAAAAGAGAAATTCGGAACAAGCGAGGTCCAGTTTGATAATGACACATACCCTGTCCAGCCAATAAAGCCGTAAACAAAGATGAATAATAAAACAGCCGACGGGGTTAAAAATAGCAGCGCAAGCAGCTGATCCCCATTCCATTTTTTCCGAACACGTTTGACTTTAGGTGTTGCTGCTTTTGTGATCGGCGATGTGTCCATGCGCATGAAGCTACACTCCTTTTCAAAAAAGAGGCGGTGCTTAGCCGCCTCCTCGTCTTTATTTCATTGCATCTTTTAAAGATGAAACAAACTGGCTGCTGTCTTTTTGCGTGACGAAGATATTCACGGCTTGATTCGCTTTTGTCACAAACCCTTCTTCAGCAGCTGAACCATGTGCGAGAGACGGCGCCAGCTTTGATTCTTTAAATGCCTTCATCGCCGATTTTCCGTATTCATCATATTTAGAAACATCTGCATCCACACGTGCCGGAATCGATCCCTTCAGCGGATTGAATGCATCCTGTCCTTCCACAGATCCTAAAACAGATAAGAATTTCTTCACGTTTTCTGGCTGTTTCACGCCCTTTGGCAATCCGAATGTATCGGTGATCACCATAAAGCTTCCCTCGGTTCCAGGAGTCTCCGCGTATCCAAAGTCTTGATTCACCTTCAGATCGAGATCATTCACAAAGTACCCCTTTGCCCAGTCTCCCATGACATTCATTGCTGCTTCCCCTTTTGCCACGAGCTGCGAGGCATCCTGCCAGTTACGGGAGCTGTGATCATTATTGACGTATTCGAGCATACGCCCAAAGATGTCTGCCGCTTCCTTCACTTTTGCGTCATCCATTTTCATGTCGCCAGCCCAAAGTTTTTGATATCCGTCAGCGCCTAAAACGCCGAGCAGCACACTCTCAAACAAATGCGTCGCTGCCCAAGGCTCTTTATCACCAAGTGCAAGCGGTGTAATGCCTTTTTTCTTTAAGGCATCTGCTGTTTTGAAAAATTCATCAAAGGTCGTTGGCGGCTCTAAGCCTGCATCATCAAATACCTTCTTGTTATACCAAAGCACATTGCCTCGGTGAATATTCACTGGTACTGAATAGATTTTCCCATCTTTGCTGACAAGGTCGATGAGTGATTCCGGAAATTTGTCCTTCCAGCCTTCTTTTTCATATAGATCATCCAGCGGCTCCATTTTGCCTGCTGCGACCCAGCTCTCATTCAGCTCCGCTCCGCCATGTACTTGGAACGTAGCTGGCGGGTCATTCCCTTGCATCCGGCTAGTCAGAACAGCCTTTGCATTTGTACCAGCACCACCTGCGACGGCTGCATTTTCAATTGGGATGTCTTTATTTTTCTCTTCAAACAATTGAATGAGTGCTTTCAGTCCGTCCTCCTCACCTGCTCCAGTCCACCAAGAGAAAATGTCTAGTTTCTCTGCTCCGCCCTCTTTTTTTGCATCTGAGTTGGTCGATGAACTACAGGCAGTGACGATAAGCATACAGAGCGCTAACAGCGTAAAACCTAATTTGAACTTCATGATTGATCCCCCATCCCTATTTTGTAAGCGTTATCAAAATAAGTATAATGGCAGATCCTCGCTTTTTTTCAGCAAACTTCTTCACTTTTTTATGAAATTCTTCACTTTTTTACGGTCTGTTTTCGATATTCCTTCGGTGAACATCCGACCATCTTCTTAAACACACGGCTGACGTAATTGGGGTCTGTATATCCTGCCTGATAGGTAATTTCTTTTAAACTAAGCGAGCTGTCTTTGAGAAGCTTTTTGATTTTATCCAGCCGGCAGGTTGTCACATACTCTTTAAATGTCAGCCCTGTCTCGTCTTTAAAGCGCTTTGTGAAATAGGTTGGACTTAAATCAACATAGGCGGCAGTCTGCTCAAGCGTGATCTGTTCACAAAAATGCGTTTTGATGTAGCGTTTTGCCCGCTCAATGTCATTCACGGTCTGGGTTCTCGCTTCGTACACGTCAAATAAGTGTTCACAGCACTCACGGCATTCAGCTGCGGTGCTGATCGTTAATATTGGCCAGTCTGTTCGGAGCCGTGATTTAAATAAAATCAGCAGCTCTTTTAGTTGTGAAATGGTCGCTCCCTCCAGTTCAAAGGCATCGAATAAAGCCAGCGCATCCTCTCTTCTCCCTTCTTCCAGTGCCTGCATCATATCGTCTGCAAGCTCCGGCAGATGGATCAATGGATGGGACTGTTCTTCTGTTTGGTAAAAACCATAACGAACAACGCCGGGACTCTTTTTTCGCTGATAATAGGAAAGCTTCGCCTCTGCTGCACTTTTCTGAAGATAAAGCGGGTTTGAGACCGGGTGTCCCATGCCAACGACAGGTGAAGGCTGATCGTTTGTTGTGGCAGTTCGAATCGCATGCAGGACATCTGCCTTTAACTGACCAGGCGCTTGGTGACGATAAATGAGACATGTAAACAGCTCACCACTCACCTGAATCGGTACCGTATGAAAAAGGGGAGATGTCTGTAAATCAATCAACAGCTGATCCCCGATTGTCCGCTGAACAGCGATGACAAGACCTGCTTCATATTCGTGAAACATTTGTTGAAACTCCGTGGAGGTATAGGACTGACCATTTATGACATGAGCTTCGAGCCACTTTGACTGCTGACCAGCCGCCACCGCCTGCCGCTGAGACGCCTCCTGCTGAATCTCTGCCGCAACCGTTCGAATGGCGGCGATGGTTTCATCTTTGTCAGCCGGTTTAACGAGATATTGCTTCACCCCTTCCTGCATCGCTTGCTTGGCATAATCGAACGTATCGTACGCTGTCAGCATAATGAATTTTGTATGAGGACTGCTCGCTTTGATCTGCTTGATCGCTGTCAATCCGTCCATTCCAGGCATCTGAATATCCATGAGCACAAGATGAACGGGCTCAGTTCGCACGAATTCAACCGCCTTCTTTCCATTTTCAGCTTCTCCTGCTATATGACACTCTGGAAGCCAATCGGTCATGAATTTCCGCATCGCTAGTCGTTCTATTTTTTCATCATCCACAATCAGCACGTTCAGCATGCCGGTCCCTCCTTCATCGGAATAGCCAATTGAATGGTGGTGCCTTCGTTTGGCTTTGAATCAATTTGTAGGGCATCTTTTACCCCGTAAAACAAATGCAGCCTTGACATCACATTTCGAAGACCGATCCCTGTCGAGTGCCCTTTACTCAAGGTGTTTGGACTTTCCTCTTCTTTTTCTGATAGCAATCTCCTTATCTCTTGTTCATTGATCCCCATCCCATTGTCCCGAATCCGAATCATCACATAGCCGCCTTCTTGATAGATCGAGAGTTCGACAAGCCCGTCTTCCTCCTTTGGTTCAACGCCATGAATAAAGGCATTTTCGACAAGCGGCTGTAAGGTGAGACTTGGGATATGTACAGATAAACATGATTCATCTATGGTCGTTTTGCATGTAATACGATCGGCAAATCTTGTTTCTTGTATATGAAAATATTCTTTGACCACTTTTACTTCTTGCTCCAACGTAACAGATGCACTGAGAGCTGACAGCGAATACCGCATCAACGTGGAAACGGATTGGATCAACCTCGATGTGGCATCCGCTGATTCTAAGTAAGCCATGCGTGAGACGATGTTTAATGTATTAAATAAAAAATGTGGATTCATTTGGTTTTGCAGCGTTTTCAGCTTCATGTCTTTGATTTTTTGATCTAAGGCTGCCTTTTGTTTCATCTCTTCAATCATCATTTTCATCTCTTGACGCATTCGCTGAAAGGCCTCATTTAATACAGAAATTTCATCCTTTGAGGTGACATGCAAGTCCGCTCCATCAAAATTCCCTTCTGATACTTCCTTTACGCTTCGAGACAGATGGACGATCGGCCTTGATATCCCTCCAGCAATCATATACGCCATCCATAATGCGACCCCAATGGATAGCGTAAACAAACATAAGGTAAAGAGTGCATAGGTTTGGTGTCTTTTTTGCAGAGATTGATAGAGTACTTGATACTCAGACAATTCATCATCAAGCAGGGTCATCGTTTGCTCTTGTATGTAGGAGGAGACGGTTCTCACCTCCTTTACACTTGCTGCATATTCTTTGATTTTCCCTTCTTTTACATGTGTCATGGTCGCATCACTTTCATTGATGAGCGTCCGCATCATATATTGGTATTTTTCAATAGAAGGAATCGCCGCATGAAGCCCGGCATCCTTTCGCAATGCCTGATCATAGGATTTCATTTTCTGTTTTGAGGCCAGATATTCTTTGGCAAACTGCCGATCCTTTTCAATCGCATACGCATTGACCTTTTCATACATCGTTTTTGCCTCTGTCGATATATCATTGAGCAGGAGAAAGGAACGAAAGCTTCTGCTATATTCTGATGTGATGTTCGAGCTGCTCCAATAGACGAAAAAAGCGGCCACGTTGCCAAGGAACACAAGGATTAAAAATGCCAATAACAATTTACTTCGAATCCTTCTCATGGCTGCACACCCTGCTTTCTGTCTGTTTGCTGCAGAGGCAGATCCTCGCGCCGAATCACACTCGTTCCTGTGTACTGGAGTGGTTCTTCTTTTTCACCTTTCTGCAAACGTACAAGCGATTCCACTGCTTGATAGCCCATTTCATAAGGATGCTGAACAACTACTGCATCAATCTTTCCATCATCGAGCGCCTGAATCGTATCTGGCAATGTGTCAAATGCGAGCACATAAAAATCTGTGGACGATCGATATTGTGCTGTTGCTTGAATGATGCCTGCACCATCTAATGCACTCGTGCCGTAAAATGCGGTGAGCTTCGCATGATCGTTTAATAGTTTATACGCGGCACCGGAGGCCCCTGACTTCGTAATGGCTGATTCTTCTATTCCAGCAATATGAATACGTTGTTCAGCGGCGACGGCATCTCGAAATCCTTTGACACGCTGCTTTTGATGAACGGCATCAAGCCTGCCTGTGACAATTCCTACATATTGTTCGCCTTTTGTATCTGCGATGAGTGCCTGTCCTGCGATAAAGCCTGAATAATAATTGTCCGTGCCTACATACACTTGACGCTTGCTCCCCTCTGCATCCGTATCGACGGTGACAACATCAATGCCTTTTTCCCTCGCCTTCTGAAAAAGCGGTTTGTATTTTTTCGCATCAAGTCCCTGCGTCATAATGCCATCGACATGCCCTGCGATTGCCATATCAATGGTTTTCAGATGATCGTCTATATCTGCTTGCTTCGGACCCAAATATTCTAGATACACGCGATGAACGGCTGCCGCATCAGCAGCTCCCCTTTGTACCAGCTGCCAATATTCATTATCAAGTTCCTCCGGTACAAGGACAAAGTGATATTGATAGGTTGATGACGCTTTTTCGGAAGCGCTTTCAATTTTAAATAAATCTTGACCTAATAATGTTAAAAAAATAACAGATACGACACAAAAAGTGAGAAAGGCGCCCATCCCGATCCACTTTAATCTTTTCACCACATCCTCCCCCTTTCAAATATTGCGCATAAAAAAAGAGCTGCTTATAAGCATACTCTCTCGACCTCTATAATTCCTTTGTCATAAATAAACTGTTTGGATCTTCTTGATATGAATCGAAAGGCGGGCAAATATAAAAACCAACACTCTCATATAGTTTTCTTGCTGGCTCAAAGAAAGACATCGCACCTGTCTCTAAGCTGACACGTGAATAGCCGCGCCTTTTTGCCTCTTGGAGAAGATGGTTCAGCATATACCTTGCTACACCTTTTCGCATATGGAGAGCTGCGGTCCTCATTGATTTGATTTCGCCGTGATCACTTGACAGCTCCTTTAACGCTCCGCAGCCAAGAAGCTCCTCTCCTTCCCGCACACTCCACACTGTGACATCTTGCTTTTTCAAATCAGCTAACGGAAGGGCATGAATGCTTTCTGGCGGGGAATGCTCTTTCATTTCTTCTATATGAGCGGTAATCAGCTGCTCTATTTGTCCATCCGTGAGTGTATCTTGTTGAATGTACATGTCTATCACTCCTTCACGATCATTGTACGTGAAGAGTCAGCATTCACCTGCTGTTATGTCAGATAAACGAACAAACAACCGGCCTCCATCCGCCAGTTGTTCGTTTGATATCAACTATTTATGAAGAAAGTACCGCTTGTAACTCTTCTGCTGTACTGCTTTCAAGCTGACTTCCGACTCCTACTGCCACTGCACCAGCTTTCAGCCATTTTGGCACATCGGCTGGATGAATACCGCCCGTTGGAATAAATTCAATCTCTGGAAACGGACCTTGTAAGTTTTTCATATAGGATAAACCGAAGGAACCGCTTGGAAAAAGCTTGAGCAAGCAGTAGCCATCTGCTTTTGCCTGCATGATTTCACTTGGGGTGAGGACACCTGGTACATAGAGTGTGTCGTGAAATGAGAGATGCTCTCCGATCACAGGGAGATATCCTGGACTGACAATAAATTGTGAGCCTGCGTCAATGGCTGATTGTGCCTGCTCAAGGGTTGTGATTGTGCCTGCTCCTACAATCAGATCTTGCTCATGCTGAAAGGACGCGATGATGTGTTCAGCATTAGGCGTGGTATACGTCACTTCAATGGCTCGAACGCCTTTTTTCTTTAAACGCTCAATGGTCTCAATGCCTTCTGCTTCACTCCCCGCTCTCACCACTGCGATCAGCTTACAAGCCGCGAGCTGCTCTTTAACGCTCAAACTTGCTGACTTGCCCATATCCTTCATCTCCCTTCATATATTCTCGTCTGTGATATCGTTTGGCTTCTTTCATAAAAGCCTGAAGCTCTTCCCGAGTAGGCAGTCCGTCTTTATCGCCAGGAGACATCACCGCAAGAGCCCCTACAGCATTGCCTCTTGTCACAGATTTTTCATATGATAAACCGTCCAATAAGCCGCTGATGACCCCCACGGCAAATCCATCACCGGCACCGACTGTATCAACGACATCTGGCACATAAAATCCGCTCACAATCCCCTGACTGGCTGCACTTTTATAAAAGGCACCTTCTGCACCGAGCTTCATGACCACAAGCTTGACGCCTTTTTGCAAATAAACATCGGCAATCTCTTCCGGCTCGTGACAGCCTGTGAGCCTTTGCCCTTCTGCAAGCCCCGGAAAAAACCAATCCACTTGAAAAGCCATTTGATTCACCGTATGGATCATATCTTCCTCCTCTTCCCATAGCTGCAGCCGAAGGTTTGGATCAAATGAAATGGTTTTGCCTGCTTCTTTCATTTTTTGAAGAGCACAAAAAGAAAACGCTCTCATTTCACTGGATAATGCAGGCGGAATACCTGTCATATGGAGGTGTCCTGCCTGTTTGAAATAGCTGGCGGGAAAGTCGCTTGGACTCATTGTGCTCGCAGCAGAGCCTTTACGATAATACGTGACGTCAGGGTCTCCATCCATCACTTTTGATTTAAGTAAAATCCCTGTTTGAGACCCATCATTTGAACGGATCACTGCACTTGTATCGACCCCTTCTTTTTGAAGCTCTTCTAAAATAAATGTGCCAAGTGAATCTGCTCCGACTTTGCTCATCCATCCCACATCAAAGCCAAGCCTTGCCAAACCGACTGCCACGTTACTTTCGGCACCAGCAAGCGCCTTTTGAAATGTCTGCACTTGATGAAGCTCTCCGGCTTCTTTTGCGTAAAACATCGCCATTGATTCCCCAAATGTGACCGCATCCAATGCTTTCACTCATTTCTCCCCTCTCTTGGTACCGGTTTCAAATCAGCTGAAAAAGAGAGAGCATGCACGTATGTATACTCTTCTCTTCTATCGTTTATAAAGATTTTCTTACGATGATTTCTCCATCAAGCTGAATGGTTTGGGGCGCACTTTCATCCCCTTCAAGCCGTGTCTTGATTTTTTGCATTGCGGCTTTCCCCATTTCATGAGATGGCTGGGCAACCGTTGTAATTCCAGGCCCAATCAGCTTATACCATTCTGTATCATCAAACCCTGCAATGCCTATCTCCTCTGGAATCTTTATCCCAAGCTCTACAAGTTCACTTATCAGCTTCAGCATGAGTAATCCATTGGCTGCTAAAATCGCTTTTTTCTGTTGGTTTAGTTGTACAAAACGGACAAGCTCTTCTCGCAATTGCTCCTTTTTCTTCAAATCAATTTCTGCAATAATGGACGTCTTATGTTTACTCATGGCTGTCTGTTCATATGCTTCTTTTCGTTCTTCACGAGGACTGATTCCATCGACAGGCTCAGTAAAGAAGGCGATGTGCTCATAGCCTTTCTCATACATTTGTTGAAGCAGCCGGATCGTGATATCACGGTTATTCGTTGTCACTGTGTCGACTTTTAGTTCAGGTAACTTCCGGTCAACAAGGACAATCGGTACACCGTTTTTCTTAAAATCCTGCAGAATGTCATTGTTCTGGCCTGTCGTATTGATGATGAGCCCTTCAATATAATGCGCATTCAGCTTGAGGAGCATTTCTCGTTCTTTTTCTGGACGGTTATCTGTGTTGCACACCATGATGCTGTATCCATATTCATCACAAATTTCTTCGACACCGCGAAGTGTCGCTACAGAGAATGGATTCGTAATGTCGGCTACAATAAACCCAATGACCTTGCTTTTTCTTACTTTCAATCCTTGAGCGAGCTGACTCGGACGATAATGGAGTTCCTCAATGGCTTTCTTGATTTTTTTTACCTTATCAGCAGAAATTTCATTTGTTCTGCCATTGATATATCTAGATACAGTTGATTTTGAAACACCTGCATAAGCGGCCACTTCGTTGATGGTGACTTTCGTTTGCTTTTTCTCTTTCATTCAAAAAACTCCCACAATCGATATCTTCTCATTTGTTTCGAAACCGATTTCAAATAACTTAAAAAGAGCATATCATAATTTCATGCATTCCAGAAGATTTTTTTGCATGAAGAGGGCAAAAAATCATCTAAATAAATAAAAAGAAAACGATTTCAAAATAACGGTTGACGGCGTTCTCTTTTTCCTCTAGAATTTTCCTTGAAACCGATACCAAATAAAACATCAATATTTTGTTTCAGATGGAAAGGGAGGCTTATCTCAAATGGAAAATCGTTATGCTGTACACCCTGAGCAGGTCAAACGTTTTACAACAGAGGAACTTCGTCGTCATTTTCATATTCCTACGCTATTCGTCAGTGGTGAATTAAAGCTCTACTATTCGCATGAGGATCGCGTGGTGATTGGCGGAGTCATGCCGGCAGCAGAGCCGCTCACATTAGATGCCGGAGACTTTTTACGTACGGAGTATTTCCTTGAAAGACGAGAGATCGGCATTGTGAATATCGGCGGACAAGGAACGGTTACTGTCGATGGTGAGGCCTTTGTGCTGGAGCATAAAGATTTCTTATATATTGGGCTTGGACACGAAGATGTACAGTTTGCTAGTTCATCAGGCGAAGAGGCCAAGTTCTATCTTGTATCAGCCACGGCTCATCAAGCGTACCCTACGCAAAAAGCAGCCATCGCTGAATTAACACCGAATCACTTAGGGGAAGCGTCTGCTTCAAACGTACGAAACCTGTATCAAGTCATCCACGCAAATGGCATTCAAAGCTGTCAGCTCATGATGGGAATCACTCAGCTGGAAACCAATAACACGTGGAATACGATGCCCGCTCATATTCATGATCGGCGTATGGAAGTGTACTTATATCTTGATATCGAAGAAAATGCTCGTGTCTTTCATTTTATGGGAGAGCCATCTGAAACAAGACATCTCGTTGTCGCCAATGAGGAAGCCGTCATTTCTCCTGCCTGGTCCATTCATTCAGGATCAGGTACAGCGAATTATTCATTTATTTGGGCGATGGCAGGCGAGAACTATACGTTCAAAGATATGGACTTTGTCCCAATGGACCAGCTGAGGTAATGTGATGACGACGACATCCTATGTAGCGTCCCTCTTTTCTCTTGAAGGTAAAACAGCCCTTGTGACAGGTCCAGGAACCGGCATTGGGCAGGGCATTGCTGTGGCGCTTGCCCGATCAGGCGCAGATATCATCGGCACATACCACCACACACCGCTTGAGGAAACGAAAGCGCTTGTCGAACAGGCAGGCCGCTCGTTTCATGCGGTTCAGGTTGACTTTTCCGATCCTCAAACGGCAAAGCAGGCTGTCAATGCCATGTTAAAAAAGCATACGATCGATATTTTAATCAATAATGCTGGAACCATTAAAAGAGAGCAGGTCGCTCATTATTCAGAGGAAGATTGGCATACGGTCATGGATGTGAATATCAATAGTCTCTTTTTCCTCACTCAAAGGGTTGGACAGCAGATGCTGAAAAATGGGCAAGGGAAAATCGTCAATATCGCCTCCCTTCTATCGTTTCAAGGCGGCGTCTTTGTCCCTGCTTATACAGCGAGTAAGCATGCTGTCGCGGGGCTGACGAAAGCTTTTGCAAACGAATGGGCGAATCAGCATATTCAGGTGAATGCGATCGCTCCTGGTTACATCGCGACCAATAACACGCAAGCCATTCGAGACGATGAAAATCGAAATGAAGAGATCCTCAAACGGATCCCCGCCGGGCGCTGGGGTAAGCCTGAGGATCTAGCCGGCGCTGCTGTTTTCCTTAGCTCACCAGCCTCTGATTATATGAACGGTCATATTTTAGCTGTTGATGGCGGCTGGCTTGCGAGATAAACAGACGAGAGAATTCCTATTTGCAGGGATTCTCTTTTTTTCTATTTGCATAATTCTCCTCATTCCGAGTCACTCTATAAAAAACATGACATGAGGGTGAGGTATTATGAAAAGTCGTATTGAACAAGATATAGCGTCCGTCATCAAGCGCGTCAAAAGCTTTGCCGGGAAAAGTGATGATATCGTGTTCCACTCTTTTTCATTTGGCCCTTCTGCTATCTCTGCATGTCTCATGTACGTTGAAGGACTCACAGAATTTGAGATGCTTTCCAAGCAAATCATTTCACCCATGCAAAAGGAACTGAACATCACCGAGGTTGATTCTACTACGCTTCCGTCCCTGTCTAAAACGTTCTTTGGCATTCAAAATGACGTGCTGGAAGATATGAACCTTGCCATCGAGCAGTTATATAACGGCAGGGCTATTTTATTTGTAAATGGGGCAACACAAGCGCTTGCGCTCCAAACGAATCTTTTTCAATTTAGAGAAGTAGAAGAGCCGCAATCGGAAGTCCTTGTAAGAGGGCCGCGGATCGGTTTTATTGAAAATCTTGAAAAAAACACAGCTTTAATCCGTGAGCGGGCAAATGACCCTAACCTTGTCATTCAAAAGGTAAATGTAGGTACTCGCAATAAAAAGTCTGCTGCCCTTGTGTACGTTCGTGATATTGTTGATCCCAAATTAGTAGAAGATGTTCTATCACGCATGACCGAAATCAAAATGGATGACATCCCTGAAACCGGCTATATTGAACAGCTGATTGAGGACAGCCACATCTCCATTTTTCCGCAGATTCAAAATACAGAACGTCCTGACCGGGTGATTGCATCTGTGCTTGAAGGCAAAGTCTCCATTTTGCTCGACGGCACACCTTTTGCCCTCATCATGCCTATGACACTTACAGCCTTGATGCAATCACCGGAGGATTATTATCAAAGATGGACAAGTGCGACTCTTTTGCGCCTACTCCGTTATTTTGCCGTACTGTTAACGATTTTTTTACCAGGGCTCTACATCGCTCTTGTCTCATATCACCCCGGTTTATTACCAACACGAATGGCAATCACCATCGCAGGCAGCCGGCAGAATGTTCCGTTTCCTCCTGTTGTCGAGGCGATTCTTATGTCTTTTACGATTGAGCTGCTGCGAGAAGCTGGACTTCGGCTTCCTAGAGCCATCGGGCAGACAATTGGGCTCATTGGCGGCGTCATCATTGGTCAGGCGGCTGTCCAAGCCAATATCGTCAGTGCCTTAATGGTGATTATTGTGTCGCTGACCGCCTTGGCCGATTTCACTGCCCCTTCGTATGACTTTAGTTTCCCGCTGCGCATCTTGCGCTTTATGGCCATTTTCAGTTCAGCGATGTTTGGGTTATATGGCTTGATCATGTGTTATTTATTTGTGCTTTGTCACCTGATGCAATTAAAGACCTTTGGTTTTGACTATTTCACACCTGTTTTGTCTTCACCGTTTTCAGATTTAAAGGATACGTACGTACGTTTACCAATTGGGCTATTTAAATCGAGACCGAAAACAGCAAAAATAAAAAATCTCAAAAGACAAGGAGATTAAACGATGTACAGAGCTGAGAAGCTATCATTGTTACAAGTCACCATTCTGTGCAGCTCTACAATGATAGGCGCTGGAATTTTAACTATTCCACGCAGTTCTGCCAATTCAGGGTTCCCTGATGGCTGGATCATTGTATTAATACAGGGAGTCATCTTTGCTTTCGTTGCTTTTTTGTTAGGATGGATTGCTGAAAAGAATGCACCAGACACCATTTTTGAGTCAAATACTAAAGGAGCCGGTGCAATCTTTGGCACGTTCTTTAATTTAATGCTGATTGCCTATTTACTAGGCATTGTCGGCTTTGAAGCGCGTGTTCTCGGAGAGGTTGTTCAGTTTTTCCTGCTGCAATCGACTCCCATGGCAGTGATTGTGATGATTTTTCTTCTTGTGGCGATCTATCATTTGAAAAGTGGTATCTTTCCAATAGTGAAAATGGTGACATACATATATCCGATGACGATGATCATTTATATTGGGCTCATGCTGTTTAGTTTGAAAATATTCGATTTTGATTACTTACGCCCGGTGATGGCGAACGGGTTTAAAGATTTCAGTAATTTGTTCTCTCAAACATTTATTCAATTTACAGGCTTTGAGGTCATTTTGTTTGTTGTACCACTCATTTATAAAGACAAATGGTCGAAGGCGAAATGGGCCGCTGCGATCGGGGTCGGAATTACCTCACTTATCTACTCTCTCACGCTCTTTATTGTGATTGGTTCCATGACCGTTGGAGAAACGAAATCCCTCACCTGGCCCACTGTCTCACTCATTCAAGCACTAGAACTTGAAGGGGTCTTCATTGAACGATTTGATATTTTTTTACTGACGATCTGGACTTGCCAGCAGTTCATTTGTATGCTTGGCTTTTTCCAATTTGCGATTAAAGGCTGTCACACGGTCTTTAAGACAACCAGTATTACGAGACTGCTATGGCTGCTGTTTTTAATTACCTCTGCACTCTCCCTTTTTCCGAAAAATATCAATGAAGTCTTTTACTACTCTACTTTACTCGGCTACTCATTGTTCGCGGTTTTAGCCATTCCTTTTATTACAGCTGTTCTGTTGATGATACGTAAAAAATGGGGAGGTCGTTCTGCATGAGAAGAAGGCGTTTGTTGTTATTTTTTTTGTCCTGCTGTCTTTTCCTTCTATCAGCAGGGTGCTGGGATTTAAAGGATATTGAAAAATTATCATTTGTGCGCGGCATTGGCATTGACGAGGAAGATCAGAAAGGAGTCAAGCTCACCTACCAAAACCTGGTTCCGAAGATGGGTGGGACACAAGAGGCTGATTCTCCTGGCCATGTGAATGTCGTCTCAAAAGGGAAAAATGTGCTGGAGGCTGTCAGTAATGTCTCCTTAAAGGACCCGCCGATCTATAGTGATCATCTAAAAATTTTCTTGTTCGGCAAAAATCAGGCAGAGCATCACGATATTCAAGGAACGCTCAACCACTTTATACGAGATGATGAGGTTCGGCGAAGCAGCTACCTTCTCGTGTCACGAGATGATGCGTCAAAAGTGATCAACCAAAAATTGAAATCACAGCAAAAGGTTCCGGTTGAACATATCTTTGAAACATCCAAAAACCGAAGCTTTAACGGAAAGATTTTGCTGCCAACCCGTATTGGCCGGGCATCTGATTACTTCCAGATGGGTGCTAGCTTCCTTGTCCAAAGTGTAGATGCGATAGACGGTGAACTGATTTATGATGGAGCAGGAATCATTGATGGAAAAACACGAAAGCTGATCGGCTTCATCCCTGCGAAGGATGTCCAATCTTTAAATTGGGTGATGGACCGAATTTCAGGCGGCGTTGTACCTGCCACCTACAAAGACTTTCCGATCACGTATGAAATTAAGAAATCAAAAACCAAGATTGAACCCTATCTGAAGGATGGACATATTTCCTTTAAAATTAATGTCAACACCCAAGGAAAGCTCTCTGAAGATCAGTACCCTGCAGAAAATTCATACGATGAGCAGTACATCAAAAGATATGAGCTTCTTTTTGCGAATAAAATCAAACAGCGAATTCAAAAAGCAGTCCATCATGTGCAAAAAGAGGTGGGCGTTGATCCCATATTTTTAAGCCGGCAGTTTCGTATTAAATACCCTGACTATTGGGAAAAGCATCGAAACGAATGGGATACGCTCTTTCAAGAAGCGGATATCGAATATGATGTCAAAGTCAGCATTTTAAACTTTGGGGCAGAAGGCGCAACAAAAAGCTTCAAATGGTAATGCAAAAGGCGGTTATCTCGAAGGGGAGCCGCCTTTTTTACGCACGACAATTAAAAGCTGATATAAGGTCACTTGATCAGACAACGCTTTTGTTTGAAAGCCAAGTGACGCTCCTACTCTCGCCACCTCGTCAAAAAACAATTGGACGTTCTGATCAATCTGAACATTGATGCGCTGCTCGATCACCCGTTCAAACAAATGGTTTGGGAAAAGCGCACGCATCGTGTTTGGTGTGAAGAACCTCAGATGGGTTCGGTCTAAAATCCCTACATCTTGATACGTAAAATCCCCTGTCATTAACGGGAGAAGCACCTCCGCATGCATCATGTTTGGCAGGCAGCAAATGATCACGCCGCCCGGTTTTAAAGATGCGTGCGCTTGTTCAATGATGTTCCAAGGATCTGACACATGCTCTAAAACATCAGAAAAAATGATGGCATCAAAAAAGGCCTCTTTCTCTAACCATGGGTACTCATCCGCTTTTGCCTCGATGACTTCTTCGTAATATGCCTTTGCGATTGCTGCTTTTAATGGATCGGCCTCTACCCCGTACATGTCAACAGACTGCCGATTCATTAGTTCAAGCCCTGTGGCCCCTGCGCCGCATCCCACATCAAGTACACATGAAGCATCTTCAGTCAGCAGAGCCGCAAAGTATGGATGAGGGGTCATCAGATTGAGGTCAATTCCCCATTTATCTAAAAAGCGCAGCCTGTTCTCTGCAAACAATGTAGAGATGTTCGTTTCTTGATTCGCTCGAAAGGTTGCATGACCGTGATGATGCACAAATGAATCGTGAACGATTTGAAGCTGATATCCCTTCAGTAAGGATCTCAAACAAAGGTCGTCATCCTCAAATGATCCATACACGAACCGCTCATCAAATAACCCTACTTCTTCAATGAGCTCTCTTTTCACAAGCAGACAAAATCCCACAAGCCGATGTACATAAGTTCTCTGACCTTTTTTCACAGCCGTATAATTCTTCGCAAAAGCTGGGAGCTCCTTCACATTTGTATACGATGGCTCGACCATTTGAGGACCGCTCACATAGTTGGAGACTGGCCCTACCATCCCAATACGTTCTGATGCAAATAACGCCTCTCTTAATGGAGAAAGCCAGTTTTCCGTGACGATCGTGTCGTTATTTAAAAAGAGAATGCTATCCCCTGTCGCTTTTTTCGCTCCTTGATTACAGCCCTTTGCAAAGCCTCGATTTTCTGCATTTTCTATGAAAATCACATCGTTCAGCTCTCTCACATATTCCTTCGTCCCGTCGGTTGACGCATTATCAACGATGATGAGTTCATATTGGTCACTTCGGGTATGCTGCTTGATGCTGTCGATACATTTTTTCGTTAAATGCAGTTCATTGTACGTCAGCATGACAATGCTCGTTTTCCCTTTCATCTCATTTCCACCTTTCGCTCGCCTGTTCCATATGTATGTCATATGCAGCACGTTCAGAAGATGAGAGATTGTCCTTTCTTGATTAAACGTTTGTTTAACAAAGAAAAACCAGCTGCATGCGGGCAGCTGGTCGTTGTTCACACCGTTTTTCCTTCCTCACCTGTGACGGCACGGTTCCTCTTTTTTAAATCTTCTTCAATTTCTTCAAGACTTTTCCCTTTCGTTTCAGTCACCATATATTTCACAAACAAGAAGGCGCCTACGCCGATGACCGCGTAAATGAGAAAAAGATTACTGATACCCATCGCGCTTAATAGAGCTGGGAATGTAAGCGAGATGATTAAATTCCCTGTATGAAGGAGGAAAGTAGAGACGCCTGTACCGATTCCTCTTACATGTACCGGGAACAGCTCCGGAAGCATCACCCAAACGACTGGACCCCAGCTGACAGCAAAGATGACGATGAAGAGTCCTAAACAAATAATGGTTGTCCATCCTGCAGCTGTTGACCCCTCGAAAAATCGATTGACCACTGACAGGACAATTAAACTTAGGACCATGCCAGCATTTCCAAATAAGAGCAGCGCTTTACGCCCTACACGGTCAATGATTTTAATCGCCACAAACGTCATGACGACATTCACTGCCCCAATTCCGACGGTTCCTAAAATTGCCGCTGAATTACCAAAGCCAACGCTTGTGAATGTTTTTGGTGCATAGTAAATAATTGTATTGGTTCCGATAAACTGCTGCAGAAAGGCAAGACCGACACCAGCAATTAATGCTGGGCGTACCCATGGCTCAAATAATTCCTTAAAACCGCCTTTTTCTTCACTTTCTGCCTGTTGAATATCTGAAATTTCTTCTTCAACTTCTTGCTTACTCTTTCTGAGTTTAGATAATATCTCTTTCGCACGGTCTGCCTGTCCATGGACAAACAGCCAGCGGGGACTTTCCGGCATAAACAAAATCCCACATAATAAAAGCACAGAAGGCACGACCGCAATTCCAAGCATCAGGCGCCATGCCTCTGCATCCGCTAAAGCGTAGTTCACAATATAGGCGAGAAGAATACCAAATGTGATCATGAGCTGGTTTAATGAGGACAGTGCACCTCGAGATTCCTTTGGAGCAAGTTCAGATAAATATAATGGAACAATCGTTGTCGAGCACCCGACAGCAAGCCCTAGCACAATTCGGAATAAGACCATCACTTCCGTATTCGGAGCAAGGGCTGTACCAAATCCACCGATAATAAACAAAATCGCTGCGGCGATGATGGCTTTTTTCCGCCCGAATTGGTCTGTCAGCTTTCCAGATAGAGAGGAACCGAGCATCGCCCCGATTAAAATCGAGCTGACAACAAGTCCCTCTGTAAACGCGTTTAACCCTAAATCCTCTTTCATAAATAAGATGGCGCCAGAAATGACACCTGTATCATAGCCATATAAGGCGCCGCCAAGTGCGCCGAAGAAATAAAGCCATCCATTCCGATTTTTCATGTTCATAACCCCTCTTTTGTTCTGTATGTACTGGATGTTTCTCTATGGAAAATCATTTTCCTCACTTCCTGTCATTTCAAACATTTCAATGTTTTATGACAAATATATTTCATTTGAAGTATCATTGAAACTTTTTACGATAAGGAAACGTCAATTAAGCGTTAGTGAAAAAAATGTCGCACTATATCCCGTTTTAAGGTATATTTGTTTTAGTTTGTAAGCAAAAAGAAGGACATCTTTACTATAAAAATCATAGCGAGGGTTTAAAATATATGGATCAATCAAGAAGCAAACGCAAAGGAAAAAAGCGTTTAAAGCCATGGGTGAAAGTCACTCTATTTATAGTCGGTATTCTTTTACTGACAACCGCTTCTGTCACAGGCTATGCCTACTATAAAGTGACAAGCGCTGCCAAAAAAGCGCAAGTATCTTTAGATCGCGGCGCTCAATCTGTCAAAAGGATTGAAGCATTCGATCCTGGGAAAGACAGCTTTTCTGTCTTGCTGCTTGGCATTGACAGCAGACCGGGCGAAACAGTGAAACAAGCACGAAGCGATGCAATGGTCTTAGCAACCGTCAATCGTACAAATAAAACCGTAAAATTATTAAGCATTCCAAGGGACTCATATGTGAATATTCCAGGGCATGGCTATGACAAAATTACACATGCACACGCATTTGGTGGTGCAGATTTAACCTTAAGTACAGTCGAAGATTTACTAGATATTCCGGTTGATTTTGTGATCCAAAGTAATTTCAAAGCATTTAAAGAGATCGTCAATGAACTAAACGGAGTCTCTATTAACGTCAAGGATGAATATGTGGTCAAACAGGTTCTAAAAGATACAAAGGGCAAGGTACAGCTTCAAACAGGAACTCATACACTAGACGGTGATCAAGCTCTCGCATATGTGAGAACAAGAAAGGCAGATAGTGATTTAATGCGCGGACAGCGTCAAATGGAAGTATTAAAAGCCATTTTTGATAAATCAAAATCGTTAACGTCTATTCCGTCATATGACAATATCATTGATACACTTGGTGAGAATGTCTCAACCAATCTTTCAATGAAAGAGCTAGTCGGGCTGTTCCCGCTTCTGACGTCATTGAAATCGGTCGATACCATTCAGCTTAAAGGCTCTGATTACCAGCCAAACGGGGTTTATTATTACCAATTGGATCAAAACCAGCTAAACGAAGTGAAGACTGAATTGAAGAAGCAGCTTGAATTATCATAAACAGAAAGCGTCCCTAAGGGGGCGCTTTTCTACTTGTTGACGTTGATGTAGATTTTAACCCTTTGGCTTATTCCCTTGATCATTCGGTCATTTTTGTTTAGCCTTGATAGAGAGGAACAACCATCCTATTGCTCATGAGAATGAAGGAAATCGTACATACTTTGAAGAGGCTATTGCATGCATGAAGGAGGATTTGACAGCGATGAAAAAAATGATTGCGATTGATTTAGACGGTACACTTTTAAATACAAAAAGTGAAATATCTGCTCAAAACCGGGAGGCATTGATTCGTGCGAAGGAAGCGGGATATATTGTCACCATCTGTACAGGGCGGGCGACTTTTGATGTAAAGGAACTGCTTGGCAATTTGGACATCCCCATTATTGCAGCAAACGGCGGAACCGTTCATACCGAAGGATACGAACTTTTCAGCCGTATCACACTTGACCAAGAAGCAGGAAAACGAGCGGCTAAGGCATTAGTGGAACGAAACATTTACTTTGAGGTCTATACGGACGATGCGCTCCTCTCTCCTTTTGATGGAAAAGAGAAGCTGAAAGCAGAATTTGATGTCATCAAAAGTGCGAACCCAAATGAGGATGTAGCTGATTTATGGGAAGGAGCGATGACTCAATTCAAACAATTTGGCATCAAACCAGTAGATGATATTCGCCAGATTTTTGAGTCGAATGAAGCGACCTATAAATTACTCTGCTTCTCATTTGATATGAACAAGCTACAGGAAGCACGAGATCTTCTCGCGGAAATGCCTGAGCTTTCATTGACCTCTTCTGGAAAACATATCATTGAGGTACTGCCAAAAGAGTCTGGGAAAGGACATGCTCTCAAAAAGCTCGCAGCTCATTATGGCGTAGACCGCTCACATATTTATGCGATTGGCGACAGCCCCAACGATCTATCCATGTTTGAGGAAGCAGGCCACCGCATTGCAATGGGGAATGCCGTAGATGTTATTAAAGAAAAGAGCACCTTCATCACAAAAGGCAATCATGAAGACGGTGTTGCTTACTTTATTGATCTGCTTTTACAAAATCAATTCCACGAAAAAAAGACGCTAGTCTGATCAGCGCCTAGAGAGAAGTCTAGAAGTCCGATACGAGCGTGGATCGGGCTTTTTCTTTATTTTTTGATTCTAACAGCCGTCTCATACTTATTCTTCCAGTACGTACTTGTTTTCATATTCGTAAGCACGACACCATTTGAGACGGTGACATGAATGACTTGATTTGACCCTGCATAAATCGCCGGCATCAATGACGTTCCACTAAAGAAAACGAGATCTCCCGGCTTCAGCTCCGAACGTTTCACAGGCGTACCTGTCTTGACTTGACCTGACGCATAGCGAGGCAGATCAATACCAAGCACTTCTCGATACACGTACTGTGTGAACCCTGCTGTGTCAAATCCCTCTTCTGGATTCGTCCCGCCTTTGACATAAGGAACTTCACCAATATACGTAGCGGCTTTTGAGACAACCGGATCTTCTTTTGATAATTTCAGGTCCGTTAATCGTTTCGCACCTGTCCATTTCTCGCGCCAATACGATTCAGACAAATAAGAAATCGTGACACTTTCCGAACGGCTCGCATGAATAAAACGATCGCCCCCAATATACATCCCTACATGAGAAATACCTCGCTTATATGTGTTGCTAAAAAAGACAAAATCCCCTGGACGTATATCCGCTAATGCCACTTTTTCTCCAACCATCCACTGCTGTTCAGCACTTCGAGGTAAATAAATCCCTAGTGATTTTTCAAATAAATATTGTAAAAAGCCTGAACAATCAAAGCCAACCTTAGGGTCTGCTGCACCAAATACATAAGGAATACCTAAATATTTCATCGCATCTTTCACAAGACGGTCATCAGAGATTTCCGGTGTACCGGGCAGTCGTTTGACTGCATAAAATCGGTCTGTCCAGTATTTGCTTTTGCTGACATCTGTTTTCACCACACCTTGACTGAGCGTGATGTGGATGATCTGATCGTTACCAGCGTACAACGCCACATGTGTCGGGATATCCTTTGTTTCTTCAAGGCTGCGGAAATATACAAGGTCACCGGGCTGCGCTTTGTCCCATGATACCTTTTCCCCAATCTGATACTGGTCGATCACCTTCCGCGGCAAATCAAATGCTCCTGATGTCTTGTACACATATTGAATCAATCCAGATGCGTCAAAGCCCGTTTTTGGATCGGTTCCTCCTTTATGATAAGGTGTTCCGATCAGCTTTTCCGCTTGCTCCAAAGGAGACGCTGTTTGAGCAGATACTTCTGATTGAGACATGAACATCAGCCCTACGAGCGCACACCCACCAATCAATATTTCTTTCCATTTCATGATCTTTCCCCTCCTTTCTTCTATAGTTTCGGCATGACACCTTTCATTTTACACCTTTTTTCGACAAAAAAGAGCACGCAATGCGCGCCCTCTATGCTCTTTAAAATTATTTACTTGCTTCCGTTTTTGACTGCTTTTGCTGTTCGATTTTCTGCATTTCAACCGAGATCTTTTGTTTTTCATGATCTGTGAGGCTGTCACTAAATTTAAAAGCAGACATAAAGACAAAGACTAAAATTAACGCAACAAACGGCCAGCTTGCTTTTAGGAATTTCATTTCTTCTCTTTCCCTCCGTTTTCTTTTAAGTGTTTAACTTTATCAGCGTGATCTACTTCAAAGAAAATGTGTCCGTCTTTTTCTTTCCAATCCGCATTCGTACCATTTGTCAGCATACGGATAATGGATTTTGATTCAAAAGATCCTGCTTTAACCGGAGCAGGTGTTGCTTCCTTGATGTACATTGGGACAACTTCAAATGTCGCTTTTCCATCTTCATTCAGATGATACTGAACAAGTGCAGAATCACGTGTTCTTGACCAGCCTTGGTCAAAAATAAAGTTCCCTAAGCTATAGAAGATCGCCGTACCGTTATAGACTTCCATTGGCTCAAGAACGTGCGGATGAGCACCGATAATGATATCAGCACCAGCTTTTGACATCGCTCTTGCCAATTCTCTTTGTCTATCTTTTACCTCATTGTTGTACTCCTGTCCCCAGTGAGCATGAACAACGACGATATCTGCCTTTTCAGCAGCCTGCGAGATCATCGGAATAAAGATAGATGGATCGGCTGGCAAGATACCCGCCTGGCGATTCGTTGCTTTAAAATCTTTCCCATACACATCAGTAAAACCAAGTGTAGCGATTTTGACACCATTTACTTCTTTGTACGAAATGTTCTGCTTCGCATCCTGAAGGTTACGGCCTGCGCCTGTATAATCCATGCCAGCATGTTCAAAGGCATCAATCGTATTGTTCAGCCCTTTTTCACCATAGTCTGCCGCATGGTTATTCGCAAAGTTTAATACAGAGAAATTCAAATCCTTCAATGCTTTGACAGAATCTTCGTCTGTTTTCAAATGAATATTCTTTTGTGCCGCTTGTTCTTTATCTGATGCGACTGGATGCTCAAAGTTACCTGTCACATAATCTGACACATCAAAATATGGCTTGGCGTAGCGAAAGAGATGCTGTTTTCCATAGCGGTCTGTTACTTTCTCTACGTTTCTTCCAAACATAATGTCACCGACAAACGAAGCGGTCAGGATGTTTTCTGGATTCTTTTGTACAGTTGGCACTTGTGCTTTCCCGATAAACGTAAATAGAAATGTACAAGCAATGACGATCGGTAAAGCAATCAGTACGTGTTTATTCGTCTTTTTCTTTTGGTTCTTTGTGATTTTCAGCAGCTTTTCCTGAAAGCTCAATTTTTTATTCATCATTGGACACACCTTATCTTAAAATAGATAGTAAACATACATGATGGCAAATGTTGCACCACTTAGAAGTAACGTGCTTCCAAGGGTAATCGTAAGACCCTGCTTTTGAATCGTATTTGCAATCAATCCAGGAACGATAATACCGATTCCGCGGAATTCTGCTATTTCAAATGGGACCACTGGATAGAAGAAATCAAATACAAGCTTTAAGGCGATCCCTGTAATTAGCATCGCAGCAAACTTTCTGCGTCCGTATAAAATCATAAATTTCGATAGACCAAAGCGAACGATGACATACGTAAGCAAGCTGACAGATAAGACGACTAAAATAAAGACTGGCTGGTTAAATACAAGCGCCAGATAACCTGGGACAACAAGTCCAGCTGGTACGATTCCTGTTTTTTCTGCAAAGATTAAACTAAGTAGAACACCTAAAATTAACGAGATATAAAGATCTGATCCGAACATTTTCTATATTTCCTCCTAGCTGACAAGCTGCTTAATTTTGTATTCTTGAATTTTTTCGATTAACGGTTCAGCGGCACCATGAATATTGCCGACTCCATAAACCACTCGATTATGAAGCTTTTTCTCAAGCATATTCATAATTTCTTCTGTAGATTGATATTCAAGGTTGTGTAAGTGGTCAGCCGGAATTTTCCCATCCTCATATGCCTTCACAATTGGATCTGTTGTTTCACCAATCAAGACAAGATCACTTGCTTCAATATAAGGAAGTACATCCTCCGCAAACTGGATCGTTCTATCTACACGATCCGCACGGCAGTTCATGATAATAATCGGTTCATCTGTTGGATATCCAATCTCTTTCACACGCTTCCAAATGTTCAATGTAGATGATGCGTCATTTGCCGCAAAACCATTTACAAAGTGTCCAGGTGTTTTCGCGTCCATTAATGGAAGAATTCTCATCGCTCCTGGATCAGGTGGCGCATTTAACATTCCTCTGAATGCTGTATCTTCATCAATTCCTAATGCCTGTGCAACACCAAGTGCAAGTGAGGCATTATCTGGGAAGACCATGTACTCAAATTTCCGTAAATACTCATCAGAAATCTTGGAATTATCTGCAACAATGACTTCTGTGTTGCGTTTTTTCGCAATCTCTTTAAAGAATTCCGTATATTCACTATCCGTAATAACCAAGTGTCCATTGTAAGGAATTGTCGCTGTAAAGGCTTCTGCTATTTCATCAAGTGTCGGCCCCATTACGTCCATATGATCTTCAAGAACGTTTACGATCACGCCAATATTCGCTTGAAGCAGCTCTTCCTGAAAGATAATTTGGTAATCTGGATTTACTGCCATACATTCACTGACGATGGCATTTGCTCCTCTTTCAACGGTTTCTCTCATAACTTCCTTCTGCTCACCGATATTTGGTCCTTGCGGTTTCCTTTTAATCGGTTTCTCCTCTGGCGTATCCCAATAAATCATTCTTGCATCTGTTCCCGTTGTTTTGCCGACAGTTTTATAACCTGCCTCCATTAAGATACCGGTTGTCAATCTTGTAACGGTAGACTTTCCGCGAATACCATTAATATTGACGCGCACCGGCAAGGCATCGATATTTTTCTGGTGACGCTTCTTTTCAATAAAGCCAATCCCTAACATGATGACACAGGCTATAACGATTAACCACATCGCTTATCTACATCTCCTTTTTTTATGAGTGTGATATGTAAATTCAATCAACAGTATATATGTTCAGCATAAAATCACAATCGGTATTATGTAACATAATCTTTCACTTCCTCGTATGCCAAATTCCTCTAATCAGAAGGCGGATTTGCCTAGCTCTTCTTTAAATGAAAAGGCCAAAAGGCGGACAAAAATTGGTATGAATTTCAGCTTCAATCAAGAGAAAGCGTTACCATCAAGCATCGGAAAATCTTTTGTCCTTTTCTCCCTAAATTTTTTGACAATTATTAAGATGTATTTTGAATCAATGTTTTAAAGCCCTTTAAACTCTATAACATCAGTCATATCAGCGCTTTAAATGAATAGTGCGTGTTTTGGAATGTTTTCGATTTTTGAAGGAACAGGTTAGAAAGTCATCCTCATCGGTCAGAATGCTACGCGTTGACCTATGACAAAGGTCACCTCTAAAAAAATCAAGTCATATGCTTATTTTCGGGTCACAAAAAATTGGGATAAGATGTAAACTATTGATCATTTCGGAATACCTGCTTTTTACGATATTCGCTCCTTATGACCTAAACAATGAAACATTATTCATTTGTTTTTATCAAGATTCATCATTTCTTAACATTTTTAATATGATTTTAGTTGAAAGTTGTCAATTCATGTCATGCTTTCCCCAAAGATGACGAATAAAATCAGCTTCTCCGCTTACACTAAGGTTAAAAAATCTGTGAGAGGAGGCTAAAGATGCCAAACAGCAATGAGCAAACACGGTTGCATTTTTTATCAGGCAGCTTCGAGGAAAAAATCCGAATTCTGAAAAAGACATTTCAGCAAAGCGGGGATTTTGAATACCGAGAGTTAATGGTGAATGAAACGAAATCTGTCCTGTTTTTTATTAAAACAAGAGTAGATGAAGGCAAACTAAATGATTTCATTATCGGCAACTTGTTAGGTCCTCCTGGAAAGCAGGAATATACGAAATCTCTCAGCACACTCGAAACAGGTGACTTGACGCTGATCACTGACAGTATTATTGCTGGAAGCATTGCGTTTCTTGATGAAAATTCCTCACAGATCAAATTGTTTTCTGTCGGTCAGCCGCCGCTGCGCTCTATTTCTGAACCTTCATCTGAAAGTATTATTGCTGGAGCACATGACGGATTTGTTGAAAGTCTTGATACCAACATCTACTTACTGCGTTCGCATTTAAATGATCGAAAGCTCGCCATTCAGTATCATAAGATTGGTACAAAATCTGAAACAAAGCTTGCGACTGTTTATATATCTGATATCGCTAATCAAGAAAAGGTAGAAGAGGTAAACAAACGGATTTCTTCTATTAAAGTAGACACGCTGCTAAGTCCTGGCTCTATTGTTGAGGCGATTGAGGATGATTCATTTTCTATTTTCCCGCAGCTTATTGATACAGAGCGCCCTGATAAGGTGAGATCTGCAATCCTTGAAGGGCGAATTGTGGTGATGATGGATGGCAGTCCGATGGCCATCATTCTTCCTGTCACCTTCTTTAGCTTCTTTCAATCACCTGATGATTATAATAGCCGCTGGATTCCGGCTACGTTTATCCGTGTTCTCCGCTATCTTGCCTGTATCATCGCAGTCATTTTGCCATCTTTTTATATCGCTGTCATTGGCTTTCATTATGAGGTCGTCCCAGATGAATTAGCCATAACGATGAAAAATTCAATTATCGGTATCCCATTTCCTCCTTTGATAGAAGCGATGCTAATGGAAATCACCATTGAACTCATTCGTGAGGCAGGGGTGCGTCTACCTAGACCAATTGGTCAAACCATTGGTATCGTAGGTGGTTTGGTCATTGGGGATGCTGTTGTACAAGCAGGACTCATCTCAAATGTTCTTGTCATCGTGGTCGCCGTGACCGCTGTCGCTTCCTTTGTCCTTCCATCATTTGAAATGACGGCCACCATTAGGATGCTGCGTTTCCCGCTCATGTTCATGGCATCAATGTTTGGTTTTATTGGCATTTCATTTGGATTATCCATCATTCTCATGAATTTATGCCGCCTTGAATCACTAGGGGTACCATACTTATCACCTGTTACTCCATTTAACTGGCAGGATTTAAAAGATACTGTAATCCGCCTCCCAATGTGGATGTACAAAAATCGCCCTGTTTATTTAAATCCGCAAAAGAAAAAGCAAATTGAACATTTGAGAGGATGGAAAAAGAAAAATGAAAAATAAAATATCTCCACCTCAAGCTGTCTTTTTTCTCATTCAATCTCAAATTGGTGTCGGTATTTTATCGCTCCCCCACTTTTTGATGAAAGACATGGGACACGATGGCTGGATGGCGATCATTGTCGCCTGTTTTTTTATCCAAATCATCAATACAATTTTCATTTACATCATTCATAAATATCCAGAAACA
Organism: Bacillus sp. DWP3-1; assembly: GCF_049896565.1. NCBI lineage: Bacteria > Bacillati > Bacillota > Bacilli > Caryophanales > Bacillaceae > Bacillus > Bacillus sp. DWP3-1. The sequence continues at coordinate 161,830 of NZ_JAFCUN010000008.1, read as the reverse complement.
TCATTCTTCCAAGCATTAATTGATGTATTTGGTCAATGGATTGGGAAATTACTGATTGCACTGTATATACTGTATTTTGCCTCCGTCTGTATTGTCGTTTTATCCATTTTCACCAGAATTATTGGTATGTGGGTTCTGCCGCTGACGCCAAACTGGGTCATCAATCTATTACTCATTACTTCCATTGTTTATATTGCGAAGGAGCAAATTACAGCCATTGTCAGGTTTAACTTTATCTTAACTCCCCTTCTCCTTTTGCTTTCCTTGCTGATGTTCTATTCATTAAAAGGGACCAATATCGATTATCTGATGCCTTTTTTTCAAACAGACATTTCTCAGTTTCAGCTTGGGCTGAAGGACGTCGTCCTATCGATGAATGGATTTGAGATGATCCTTATTCTTTCTCCCTTTATGAAAGGCACGATTAAGGAACGGTATAAAATCATGACCATTTCAAATATATGCACGACGCTTTACTACCTATTTATTACATTGATTTGTTTTATGTTTTTTAGTCCAATTGAGCTTGATGTGATTCCCAACCCTGTTCTTTACTTATTAAAAACCATTTCCTTCGGTATCATTGAGCGGACAGATTTAATTTTTCTTAGCTTCTGGGTGTTTATTATTCTTGCCACATTGAGTAACTATCTGTACTTTTGTGCAAATGGCATTTCCAGTTTACTGAAGAAAAAGGATCACAAAAAATATGTTTATTGTTTCGCCATTCTGATATATGCGTCTAGCTGTTTTTTGGCAGTCGATAACTTTCGCATTCAGCGTTTCAATGATTTTACAACGATTGCTCAGTATTCGTTCATTTACACACTTCCAGCATTCATGGCGATCGTTATCTTTATCAAACAACGTAAAAAGAAGGTGAAATCACATGCGTCATAAATATGTCCTGACTCTCCTCATGTGCGTGTCTCTCACCATGATGCCTGGCTGCTGGGATCAAAACCTATTAAAAAACATCTCCCTTGTCCTTACTTCCGCCATTGATCAAGGGGAAGATGATAACGCAAAAGTATCGATTACCTACCGAAAAGTACAACAGTCTCAAAGTATGCAGCAAGGAAGTTCAGGTACTTATTCAACCACTGTACTGACAACCAATGCTCCAACTTTACGTAAAGCGGGAACAGACTTCGGCCGAATGGTTGACCAAAAGATTGATATGTCAAAAATGAGGATTTTACTGATCGGTGATGAATTCTCTCAAAATCAACTTCTTCCCTACTTAGACATGTTCTATCGCGATCCGAAAAGTCCTTTGCTTGCCAATTTAGCCGTTGTGAAAGGCGGTTCAAGTATTGATGTGATCAACAAATTACTAAAAGAACAGCTCATTGTCAGTGACTATTTAAACAATCTCATTACAACTGCCTCAAGAGGTTCACAAGTGACCGCTGGAAATATTCAAAGCATACGCTCAAAGATGCTCCAAACAGGAGAAGACTTTACCCTGCCTTTAATTGTATTTGATCAGTCTAAACAACTAATCAAAGTAGCAGGTGTGGCTTTATTCGATAATGAGAAAAAAACTGGTGAGCTTTATGGTCAAGATGCCATGCTTCTCAATCTCATGAATAATAAAATCGGGAAATATGCAAATTTCACTAAAAAGATCAGAAATGATATGGAGTTGAAGGGAAATAACTATATTACCATCCAAGTCACCGACTTAAAACGAGATATTCGTATTCTCAATTCTGATCATCGAAACGTGACAATTGGGCTAGATTTCGAATTCAAAACAGCTGTCGTTGAATATCCGAAAGACAATTTAGATAGTACGAAAAAGATCGATGAACTAAACAAACGATTATCAGCTATTTTCACAAAGGAAGCAGAAAAAGTAATCTCTGTTTTGCAGAAATCAAACTCCGACGTGTTAAGTCTTGGAAGAAAGTATCGCGTTAAAAATTATGATGAATATGTAAAAATGAATTGGAAAACTGATTATCCAAATGTAAAAATCATCCCAAAAATCAAAGTGAATATTACAGAAACAGGGATTACTAGTTAATAAAAGGAAGATAGCATCTTTCTTTTATTTTTTTATTTTTTTAAGATTGTCATTTTAATGCTTTCATGATAATCTATCTGTGTAAACGGTTACACATTCACGAAGGGAGGCACTCCATTGGCTACAATTAAAGATGTTGCAAAAGCTGCACAAGTGTCTGTTGCCACTGTTTCACGCGTGCTTAACGATACTGGATATGTCCATACAGATACGAAAACCCGCGTGACACAAGCGATGCAGGAGCTGAACTACTTTCCCAATGAAGTGGCTAGATCCCTTTTCAAAAGAGAATCACGCTTAATCGGTTTGATTTTACCTGATATTACGAATCCCTTCTTCCCTCAGCTCGCTAGAGGCGTTGAGGACGAAATTCATGCGCATGGTTTTCGATTATTATTCGGAAACAGTGATGAAGATCGAGAGAAGGAAATGGCCTATTTACAAACCTTTAAACAAAATCAAGTGGTCGGTGTCATCGCTGTCACAAACGAACCTGAATCAGATATATACAATGATGATGAATTACCGGTTGTGTTCTTAGATCGAACCGTTCCACATGCACCTTCTGTGTTTGCAGATGCTGCAGCTGGCGGGAAAATGGCCGCAATGGAATTAATCAGACGCGGCAGCCGGCAGATCACACTGCTAAAAGGACCTGCCCACCTTCAAACAGCGAGGCAGCGATTCAAGGGCGCACTCGATGTACTGACGGAAAAAGGAGTCGACTTTCATGTGATGTCTAATGCTTCATTTTCCTTTCAAGAAGCCCGCAAGAGCGCCAAGGCTCTTTTCCAGCTGTACCCTGAAACAGATGGCATCATTGCCAGCAATGACATCGTCGCAACAGCGGTCATACACGAAGCGCTTCGGATCGGAAAAGCCATTCCAGATGATGTTCAAATCATTGGGTTTGATGATATTCCGCAAAGCGAGCTGCTCTTCCCTTCCTTATCTACGATTAGGCAGCCTGCCTATGAGATGGGAAAAGAAGCGGCACAGCTGTTAATCAAAGCGATTCAGAAACAACCTATAGATCAACCAGTTATCCAAATGCCCGTCTCTTTTATTGAACGAGAGACCACAAGAAAGGTGGATTCACAATGAGTCATATTGTCGTAGTAGGAAGCTGTTCTATGGATTTAGTCGTCACATCGGATAAACGGCCAAATGCCGGTGAAACGGTGTTAGGCGAATCATTTAAAACCGTCCCAGGGGGAAAAGGCGCCAATCAAGCAGTCGCAAGTGCCAGACTCGGTGCAGATGTATACATGGTCGGCCGAGTCGGTGATGATGCTTATGGTCAGGATATTGTCAGCAATCTACAAGATCAAGGGGTCCGCACCCCATATATGAAACCGGTTACCGAAATGGAAAGCGGCACCGCTCATATCATTTTAGCAGAAGGTGATAACAGCATTGTCGTGGTCAAAGGAGCAAATGACGAGGTCACTCCTGACTATGTTAGAGAGGCACTTTCTACAATAGATGATATTGGGATAGTTCTCGTTCAGCAGGAAATACCTGAAGAAACAGTCGAAGCTGTCTGCTCCATTTGCAGTGACAAAGAAATCCCTGTGATTTTAAACCCTGCACCTGCCCGCAAAGTATCGCAGCAGGTTTTAGACCAGGCTGCCTATATTACACCGAATGAGCACGAAGCTGTTCTCATGTTTGATGGACTCCCAATTGAAGACGCCTTGCGTCAATACCCTAACAAATTACTCATCACAGAAGGGAAAAATGGGGTTCGATTTTTTGACGGATTGAAAGAAGTGCTAGTTCCAGGCTTTCCTGTTGAAGCAGTTGATACAACAGGAGCAGGCGATACCTTTAACGGAGCCTTGGCTGTAGCAATAACAGAGGGCAAATCTCTCTATGACGCACTTGCCTATGCCAACCTTGCAGCATCAATGTCTGTCACAAAGTTCGGTGCACAAGGCGGCATGCCAACAAGAGAAGAACTGGAGAAAAAGAAATGAAAAAAAACGGCATCTTAAACAGTCATATCGCCAAGGTACTTGCTGACCTTGGTCATACAGATACAATCGTCATCGCAGACTGCGGTCTTCCTATTCCAGAAGGTCCAGTCAAAATCGACCTGGCGTTATCAATCGGCACACCGTCCTTTCAGGAGGTCACCTCTCTCCTTCTTCAGGAAATGGCGGTTGAACACATTACTGTGGCTAGTGAAATCAAAGAAGCCAATGAGCGAGATCATCTATTTCTAAAGAAAGCGTTCTCACAGCCATTACATGATGTAGACCACGAGACGTTCAAAAACATGACCAAGCAGGCAAAAGCAGTCATTCGCACGGGTGAAGCCACCCCATACGCAAACTGCATTCTTCATGCCGGTGTCATCTTTTAAAAGGAGGAGCCAGATATGAACATTGAGATGCATAACATCCATAAGGCCTTTGGAAAAAACACCGTTCTTTCCGGGGTCTCCTTTGACCTCGTCACAGGTGAGGTCCACGCGCTCATGGGCGAAAATGGCGCGGGAAAATCAACTTTAATGAACCTGCTCACAGGTCTTTATTCATTAGATCAAGGAACGATTCAAATCGACGGAAAAGAAACCGCTTTCAAAAATCCGAAGGAAGCGGAACAACACGGCATCGCCTTTATTCATCAGGAGCTCAACATATGGCCGGATATGACCGTCTTGGAAAACCTATTCATCGGGAAAGAAATCTATACGAAGTTTGGATTGCTAGACACAAAGAAAATGAAGGTTCTTGCCCAAAGCCAGCTGGACCGATTGTCTGTGAACCTCTCGCTTGATCAAGAGGCAGGCAGCTGCTCTGTTGGACAAAAACAGATGATTGAGATTGCAAAGGCATTAATGACTGATGCGAAGGTGATCATCATGGATGAGCCAACAGCAGCTCTAACAGACCGTGAGATTGAAAAGCTCTTTCAGGTCATTGAATCTCTCAAAAAAGAAGGCGTATCCATTGTCTATATTTCTCACCGTATGGAGGAAATCTTTGCGATCTGTGACCGGATTACAATCATGCGCGATGGGAAAACAGTCGATACGAAAGCCATACCTGAAACGAATTTCCATGAGGTCGTCAAAAAAATGGTCGGCCGCGAATTAACAGATCGATACCCTGAGAGATTGCCTTCTCTAGGAGATATTGTCCTTGAGGTGAAGCAAGCGACAAGAAAAGGACAATTCCATGATATCAGTTTCTCAGTCAAAGCTGGAGAAATCGTCGGTGTTGCAGGCTTAATGGGCGCTGGCAGAACCGAAATGATGCGGTCGCTGTTTGGTCTTGATCCTCTTGATCAAGGTGAAATCTGGGTCCATGGGAAAAAGGCTGTCATTAAAAAACCAAGTGATGCCGTCAAGCTCGGCATCGGCTTTATCACAGAGGATCGCAAAGATGAAGGACTCATGCTGGATGCATCCATCCGAGAAAACATTGGACTGCCAAACTTAGAAAGCTTCTCTCCAAAAGGACTGATTGATAAGAAAAACGAACAGGATTTTGTCGACCTGCTCATCAAAAGACTGACAATTAAAACGGCTTCCTCTGAAATTTCTGCTCGAAGTCTCTCTGGTGGAAATCAGCAAAAAGTCGTCATCGCCAAATGGATCGGCATCCAGCCGAAGGTCTTAATTTTAGATGAACCGACAAGAGGTGTCGATGTCGGAGCGAAACGAGAAATCTACCAGTTAATGAATGAACTGACTGATCGAGGTGTTGCCATTTTAATGGTCTCCTCTGAGCTCCCAGAAATTCTAGGGATGAGCGATCGAGTGCTTGTCATTCATGAAGGAACCATCAGCGGAGAATTAAATAAATCAGACGCAACACAAGAACGAATTATGACACTAGCTACAGGAGGGAAGTAACATGAAACCACTTACTTCAAATGGACGATTTGACAACATCATGCAAAAGCTTGGGCCATTCTTAGGACTCATCATCCTTGTCGCCATTGTTTCTATTTTAAACCCAGCCTTTTTAGAGCCATTAAACATCTTAAACTTACTGAGACAAATCTCCATTAATGCCCTCATTGCCTTTGGAATGACGTTTGTTATTTTAACCGGAGGAATTGATTTGTCTGTCGGTGCCATTTTAGCACTTTCTAGTGCTCTGACTGCCGGATTTATCGTGTCTGGTATGGACCCGATTTTAGCTATTATCGTTGGCTGTATCATCGGCGCTATTCTTGGGATGGTCAACGGTCTTTTAATTACAAAAGGAAAAATGGCTCCTTTTATCGCAACACTTGCCACGATGACCATTTTTAGAGGATTAACACTTGTTTATACAGACGGAAACCCGATTACAGGACTCGGTTCTAACTATGCCTTTCAGTTATTCGGCCGCGGGTATTTCTTAGGCATTCCTGTTCCAGCAATCACGATGCTTCTCACCTTTATCGTACTTTGGGTGCTGCTTCATAAAACACCTTTCGGCAGAAGAACGTATGCCATCGGCGGAAATGAAAAAGCTGCGCTCATTTCAGGAATCAAAGTACCGCGCGTAAAAATTATGATCTATTCACTGGCAGGTTTCATGTCTGCTTTAGCGGGTGCCATTTTGACCTCTCGCCTAAACTCAGCTCAGCCAACAGCTGGCACATCCTATGAGCTTGATGCGATTGCTGCTGTTGTACTTGGCGGGACAAGCCTGTCTGGCGGAAGAGGGCGAATTGTCGGCACACTGATCGGGGTGCTCATCATCGGTGTCTTGAACAATGGTATGAACTTACTTGGTGTATCATCATTCTATCAATCTGTTGTGAAAGGGATTGTCATCTTGATTGCAGTCCTACTAGACAGAAAGAAATCTGCTTAAGGAGGCAGCTGCTATGAAAAAATATCTCATTCTCATTCTGACTCTCTCATTATTCATGCTTTCTGCCTGCTCGCTAGAACCGCCAGAGTGGGCCAAATCAACAAAAGATGGAAAGAAAAAAGACATCAAAATCGGGCTCTCGATCTCGACCTTAAATAATCCATTTTTCGTTTCTCTCAAAAATGGTGTGACGAAAGAAGCGAAAAAGCTTGGCATCGAAGTGGTCATTGCAGATGCACAAAATGATTCAGCTAAACAAACCAGTGACGTAGAAGATTTAATTCAGCAAGGGGTTGACGCATTACTCATCAACCCAGCGGATTCATCTGCTATCTCAACCGCTGTCGAATCAGCGAATGCTTCAGATATTCCTGTCATCACATTAGACCGTTCAGCAGAAAGCGGTAAGGTAGAAGCACTGGTCGCCTCAGATAACGTCAAAGGCGGCGAAATGGCAGCTAACTTTATCATCGACAAGGTCGGTAAAGGAGCAAAAGTCGCTGAACTAGAAGGTGTACCAGGCGCTTCCGCTACACGTGAGCGCGGAAAAGGATTCCATCAAATAGCGGATAAAGATCTAAAAGTGACAGCAAAACAAGCGGCTGACTTCGACCGGACAAAAGGACTGAATGTCATGGAAAACCTCCTTCAAGGAAACCCTGACATCAAAGCCGTTTTTGCCCATAATGATGAAATGGCACTTGGCGCTCTAGAGGCGATTCAAAGCTCTGGAAAAGACATTCTCGTCGTTGGCTTTGACGGAAACGAAGATGCACTCAACTCGATCAAAGCAGGAAAACTATCTGCCACAGTCGCCCAGCAGCCAGAGCTGATCGGGAAACTGGCAGTCGGCGCTGCAAACGACGTCCTAAAAGGGAAAAAAGTAGAAAAGAACATCGCAGCTCCACTGAAACTAGAACAGAAAAAATAAACACAAAACCCCCGATAGCTCTCGGGGGTTTTTCCTATTATTCTGGTCTTTTCAGCACAAATGACGTCCCTAAATGGGCATAATCATTTCCCGCTAAACGTGCGATTGGCTTCAATTCATGAGAAGAAACATATCCTTTTTCCGCATCATAAACAGCCTCATCTAAATGCGCACACACAACCCGGCCAATGATATGATCGACTGTGATCTCCCCTTCATCATTTTGAAAGGTCAGATGTTTTTCCAGCTGACATTCAAAGCGAATGCGTGCTTCCTTGATTCCCGGCACTGAGACCACACTGCTCTTCACTTGATGAAGACCGGTGCGATTCAGCTCACTCTCTTCCTCTGGCAAAGTAGCAGCTGTTTCATTAATATCTTCAATCATCGCTTCATCACTCACATGGACAACAAATTCTTCCCTGTCGATGATATGTTTTGCTGTATCTTTCATCTCCCCTTGACGCCGTCCGATAGAAACTGCGAGGAGCGGCGGGTGTCCGCTGATGACATTAAAGAAACTAAATGGTGCGGCATTGACGACATCATCTTTAGACAGACTTGTAATAAACGCAATCGGTCGTGGAACAATAGAGCCCGATAATAATTTATATGCTTCTTTTCTTGATAGCTGATCCATTTGCAACGTAATCAATTCAGACACGCCTCCTTTTGGTGTATCGACATCATACCATACCCCTTTTTTCTATGCCTCTGATTCCGGCTCGGTGCGATGCAGGATATGGTGGACAAGATGAAATAAAGCAGGATTATGATTCTCTCGTCTATAGGAAATCGTCCATTCCGCCAGAAGCTGTTCACCTTCAATGGACCGATATACAACATCTAGATTAAATAAACGCCGGGCTGATTTTGGAATGACCGCAATACCGATACCAGCTGTGACAAGGCCAATAACCATTTGATATTCCGCTGCTTCCTGCACAATATTCGGAGAAAATCCGTACTTTTCACATAGCAGGACAAAGTGTTGATAAAGGGACGGCCATGATTCCTTTGATAAAGAAATGATCGGTTCATGCCGGATATCTTCGATCGTGACCGCCTCTTTTTTCGCCAGCGGATGATTTTTCGGAATCGCAAAAATACATTCACTTTGCTTCATCAAACGGCTGACAAGTTCTTCATGCGGAGATGTAGGATGTAAAAAACCGATATCAATCTCCCCATTTAAAAGCGCCCCTAGCTGCTGCGGAACAGAAAGCTGCTTCAGCTCAATACTGACAGAGGGATACAGCTCTCTGAATTCGCGTACAACTGGCGGCAGAATATCATACGTCGCTGTTCCAACAAACCCTATGATGATTTTCCCCAGCTCTCCTCTTGCTGTATGCCGTGCATGATCAACGGCTTTATCAAGCTGCTGCAGCACACCACGCACCTCATGTAAAAAGACCTTTCCAGCAGCTGTTAACTCCACCACTCGCTTCGACCGGTGAAACAAAGGAAACCCCAATTCTTCTTCAAACTGCTTAATTTGCTGACTAAGTGGAGGCTGTGTCATATTCAACCGTGCGGCTGCTCTGCCAAAATGCAGCTCCTCCGCTACTGTGACAAAATACTGCAAATGTCTCAGTTCCATCCTTTCACTCCTCGCGCACTTATTCGTGAAACATATTAAAACCACGTTAAACATATATTGGAAAATTTTCTTTTTGAAATGTATAGTAAATCATATCATGAAAATATATTTTCATAAAAAATTTTACTTGCCGAAAGGAGTGCGGGGTAAATGAATTCTCAAGCACAACCCCTAACAAGACGAGGAGCAGAATTGATTGTCGATACGCTGATTGCTCAAGGTGTGACCCATGTTTTTGCGATTCCAGGTGCAAAAATTGATGCCGTATTTGATGTATTAAAAGACAGAGGTCCAGAACTTGTCCTATGCAGACACGAACAAAATGCAGCCTTTATGGCAGCCGCTGTCGGCCGCTTAACCGGCAAACCAGGTGTTTGTCTCGTCACATCAGGTCCTGGCGCATCTAATTTAGCAACAGGTCTATTAACAGCCAATACAGAAGGTGACCCTGTTGTCGCAATCGCTGGAAACGTCATTCGTGCGGATCGGCTGAAACGAACACATCAATCACTCGACAATGCGGCATTATTCAAACCAGTCACAAAATACAGTGTTGAAGTACAAGACGTTCATAATATACCTGAAGCCTTAACAAATGCTTTTCGCGCGGCACAAAAGGGGCAGGCTGGAGCAGCATTTATCAGCTTTCCACAAGATGTCGTGACAGAACACACCACACAAACACCAGTGTCTGCTCACCCTTCTCCAGAACTAGGTCCTGCACCGGATGCTCTCATCAGTTCGGCCATCGCCAAAATTCAAAATGCACACTTACCTGTTGCGATTGTGGGAATGAAAGCAAGTCGTCCAGCTGCTGCAAACGCCACTAGAACATTATTGAAAACACTTGGGATTCCATTTGTCGAAACGTACCAAGGAGTCGGCGTTCTCTCAAGAGAGCTTGAGTCTCAATATGTAGGCAGAATCGGCTTATTCCGGAATCAGCCGGGGGATCTACTCATTGAACAAGCAGATGTCCTTTTGACCATCGGCTTTGATCCAATCGAATATGATCCGAAGCATTGGAATATTCAGCCGCAGCAGCGCCAGATCATCCATGTGGATGACATGCAGGCAGATATTGATCATTTTTATGAGCCAGCGCTTGAGCTTGTAGGCAATATAGCTGAAACCGTTAAACATCTAGCCCATGACAGTGTTCCACTTTCTCTATGCAAAGAACAAATTGATTTAGTCACTGAATTACAGGAGCTGTTAAGCGACATTGAAAAAGCACCAGAAAGAGACAGTCATCTATCTCACCCGCTGAATGTCATTCATACATTAAGACGCCTAATTCCTGATGACACGAAGGTCACGTGTGATATCGGATCTCACGCGATTTGGATGTCGCGTCACTTCCGCGTCTATGAGCCGAACACATTCCTGGTGAGCAACGGAATGCAAACATTAGGCGTCGCCTTACCATGGGCAATTGCGGCTTCCATACTGAATCCAGATGAAAAGATCATTTCGGTCTCAGGTGATGGCGGTTTTCTCTTCTCTGCAATGGAGCTTGAAACAGCCGTCCGCATGAAAACAAATCTCGTTCACCTTGTTTGGAATGACAGCACATACGACATGGTGGCGTTTCAGCAGGAAATGAAATATGACCGCACATCCTGCGTTGAATTCGGACAGATCGACTTAGTGAAATATGCGGAAAGCTTTGGAGCGACTGGATTACGGGTTAACTCACCTGAAGAGCTTTCAACTGTCCTTCAAAAGGGTATAAACATAGAAGGACCCGTTATTATTGATATTCCGATTGACTATCAAGACAACCCAGACCTCGCCAGTCAAAAATGGCCAGAAGTCTTTCGTGAAAAACACACATTGAACGTCAGATAAGATGTCCATACATTACATCAAAGGAGTGAGCGGATATGGGTATGATGCACCCAATGAATCAACAGAACGACACAAGACAACATGACAAACAGCAAGAGGTTTATCAAGTATCGACGATGACCTCTTTACTGGAAGCCGTATATGATGGAGATTTCTCCCTTGCACATATTCCCAAGCACGGTGATTTCGGCATTGGTACATTCAATCAATTAGATGGAGAGCTGATCGGCTTTGACGGCGCATTTTATCGACTGCGCTCGGATGGAACAGCGACACCGGTTACCGATCAAGACTATTCACCATTCTGCTCTCTAGCATTCTTTGAAACAGATATCGTTCATCGAATTGATGCAACCATGACGTCCAAAGAGCTAGAAGAAGAAATCGACCGCATTTTACCTAGTAAGAATGTTTTTTATGCGATCCGCATTGATGGATCATTCAAAAAGGTTCAAACACGTACGGTCGAAAAACAGGAAAAACCTTACGTTCCGATGGTGGAAGCAGTCAAGTCACAGCCTATTTTCGATTTCGAGGATATTCAAGGAACGATCGCTGGTTTCCGTACACCGCAGTACGCACATGGTATTGCGGTGAGTGGATATCATCTTCATTTCATTGATGATGATCGAAGTGTCGGCGGACACGTATTTGATTACACCGTTGATCAAGTGACCATCCGAATTTCTCAAAAACGTCATATGAATTTACATCTGCCAAATACGCAGGAATTCTTCCAAGCAGACATTGATCGAGCTGACCTTGCACAACAAATTGCCAGTGCGGAAAGCAGCCCAGATCAATAAAATGAAGACACCCCGTTGATTCCGGGGTGTCTTTTTATGCAAAAAGACTACTTATCACTCCATGATATTTCATTTCGTTAGTAAATTGAAATTCATTCATTCTATTCGTAATGAAATATGATAAAATACCAACAGAAGAAAGGTGGTTATACGGTGTCAAACGACTATAGCATTCCGAACCTAACATTAGATGAAAGGGATAAACAAATTTTATCCCTATTACACGAGGACGGGCGTATGTCCTATACAGATCTCGGGAAACAAGTCGGTCTTTCACGTGTAGCTGTGCAAGCCCGCATGCAGCAGCTGATTGAAGCAGGCGTCATTGAACGATTCACCACTGTGATTAACCCTGCTAAGATCGGCATTCACGTCTCTGTCTTCTTTAATGTAGAAGTGGAACCGAAATTTTTAGAAGCAGTAGCCCTTCAACTTGAGCAGGAAACAGCTGTCACAAGCCTTTATCACATGACAGGGCCAAGCAAGCTGCATATGCATGGCATTTTTCAAAATGAACAGGAAATGGAGGCATTCCTGACAAAAAAGCTATACCCGCTAGAAGGCGTCGTGAGTGTGGACTGCCAAATGCTCATTAAACGATACAAAAGCCGAATGGGCATGAAATTGTAGACAGGAGTTGAAGCACTTGCAATCATATATTGAACTCATCATCGCTATGGTGCGAACCGGTATTCTCGGTTTTGGCGGAGGCCCTTCCGTCATACCGCTCATTCGCCATGAAGCGGTGGTGAAATATCAATGGATCAATGATGACGAGTTTGGAGAAACACTCGCCATCGCCAATGCATTACCAGGTCCGATCGCGACCAAAATGTCGGCATATCTCGGCTATCGATTGAAGGGCGTATCCGGTGCAATTGTCGCAACAGCTGCTCATATTTTACCAACATGTCTCGCCATGGTGGCACTCGTCACACTTGTCAGCGTCTTAAGCTCCTCACAAATCATTCAAAATATGATTGGCGCCGTGACACCAGTTATTGCCGTCCTGCTCGGGATCATGGCATACGAGTTTGGACAAAAAACGATGAAAGGCTTTGGAATGATCTTCGGTATCGCTCTATTCCTTCTTGCCTTTATCGGACTGCAGGTGCTGTCCATTCATCCAGGAATCATTGTCATCATCTTTTTATTCTATGGCGCCTTTCATTTCAAACTGAAACAACGCTGGAATCGAACAAATAAAGAGAAAGGAGTGTCTTCATGATGCTGATTCTCTTTTTATTCTGGGCATTCTTCTTGTCCAATCTATTAGGATATGGCGGAGGGCCTGCATCCATCCCGCTCAATTATGAAGAAATCGTCAATCATTTTCATTGGATGACGAACGAAGGGTTCTCCAATATGCTTGCATTAGCCAATGCACTGCCAGGACCAATTGCTACGAAGATCGCGGCATATGTAGGCTATGACGTCATGGGCTGGCCGGGCTTTATCGTGGCACTGCTTGCAACTGTACTGCCATCAGCCATTGGATTGATTTTATTGCTCAAGTTGATTGACCGCTTTCGCCAATCCCCTGTCGTAAAAGGCATGACCTTATCCGTACAGCCCGTCATTGCGATGATGATGCTTTTATTAACATGGGAAATCGGCGGAGATGCAGTGAAAGCCATCGGCTGGACGCAATCATTCGCCATTGCCGCGATCTCCTTTTTCTTTATGACCAAATTCAAAATGCACCCCGCCTTTCTCATTGTGGCTGCCTTTTTATATGGCGGATTCATTCTGCCGCATTAAAAAAACCGATAACATGGCCTGTTATCGGTTTTCTTTTACATATAAATTGGAGAAACCGGTCTGCGCCCAATCGAATGATACTCGATCCCTGCTTGTTCTGCCGCTTCAAGCGTGTGACAGTTTCGCCCATCAAAAATAAGCGGCTGTCTCATCCATTCCTTGTAGGACGTGAGCGGAAACGTCTGAATCTCCGTCCACTCTGTTAATATACAAACTGCATGGACATCCTTTATCGCTTCTTCAATCGTTTGAGCAAACAAGACTTGATCCGGCAGTTCACGAGCGGCATGACGTGTAGCAACAGGATCATAAGCCACAAGCTCCGCGCCTAATTGATGGAGTTCATGAGCGATCGGAACCGACGGCGCCTCCCTCATATCGTCTGTATTCGGTTTAAAGGACAGGCCAAGAAGCGCAATTCGCTTCCCTTCAAGATTTGCCCCCAGTCTCTCCTGAATGCTTCGGATAAAACCAGCTCGCTGCTCATTGTTTACTTTAATGACAGCCTTTAGCAGCTCAAAATCGTGGGACACATGCCCTGCGATTTGGACAAGTGCATTTGTATCCTTTGGAAAACAAGAACCTCCGTAGCCAATCCCCGCCTTGAGAAACGAAGAACCGATCCGCTGATCGAGCCCCATTCCCCGCGCAACCCATTCAACATCAGCACCTGTTTTTTCACAAATGGAAGCAATCTCATTCATAAAGCTGATTTTAGTCGCAAGAAAAGCATTTGATGCATACTTGATCATTTCGGCACTTTTTCGGTCTGTTTTGACCACTGGCAGGTGGAAATCAGCATACATCTCCTCTAGCTGGTCTAATACGGCTTTTGTTTCAGCCCCAATGACAAGCCGATCTGCCCTCAAAGTATCTGAAATGGCAGAGCCTTCCCGTAAAAATTCTGGGTTAGATGCAATAGATAACGGCTCATTCCGTCCTAATTCTTGATGTATCATCTGATCGATTTGATCACCCGTTCCGACAGGCACCGTACTTTTCACCACAAGAACCGCACCTGATTTCGCTTTTGTGCCCATCTCCTTTGCAGCCCGAAACACATACTGTAAATCAGCTTGGCCGTCTGCCTGCTGCGGGGTGCCGACCGCAATCATTAACACATCAGCCCGCGGGTAGGCTGCCGCTCCATTTATGTAAAATTGAATTCGTCCTTGCTCAAGATTGCGTTTCAGCAATTCTTTTAATCCTGGCTCATACATTGGTGGATGTCCTTGTTTCAGCTGCATGACCTTTTTCCGGTCAATATCAATACACGCCACATTGTGCCCTGCCTCCGCTAAACACACACCTGTGACCAGCCCCACATATCCACAGCCTGCAATTGCAATATTCATGACACCATCAGCTCCCCATACGCCTTATGCTTGTAATGACATCGTATGCCGGGAGCTTTCGTTCCATTCATAAAAGCATACAAAAACCCCCTGCCATCACTAGCAGGGGGTCACTTTTATGAAACAAGACCATTTCGAATATGAGCAATCAGATTTTCAAGCATTTCTTTTGTGGTGACATCATTTGAATTCTCACCAATATCATGAGCGTACATCAAAATTTTTAAAAACTCTTCTTGATTTAAACCCTTATTGTCCATGTCTGTATCCTTTCGATTCCACTAATTTCATTATTATATGCTGTATGGTTGGTTTATGCAATACTCTAATACATCATTCGACAGCTTTTGAAATTTATGACCATTTTCATGAAAAACTTTTTTATAAATCACCATTGAGCTATAATAAAAGAATTGGAATCTTTTACTTGGTTAGGAGCGGATCAAATGCTTCAGCACAACATCAACGAAGAAGAAATCAAACAAACAGCCGAACAGCTCAAAGAACTTCTTCCTGCAACAGATGAAAACAAACAACTCATCAAAAAAGCATTGATTACTTATAGACAGGACAGTGTATATCGTCTCAAGCAAGAATCTGATACGGAATGGTCAGCTTATGTACATGATGTCGTGGCAGCAAGAGTCCACCTTCATGTGCTGTTTCCTGTGAGAAGCAGCTGCTCATGTCCGGCAGATGGACTTTGTAAACACATTCTCGCTGTCTTCTTTTCGCTATACGCTCAAGTAGAGAGTGTGACCGGATTTACAGAAAATTGGTCAGAAAAGGATGAATTACAACGTAGCAAAGAATTGATTCGCCAGCACTTCCAAGTGAAGCGCCCAGACGAACAATCACTCCAAAGCTGGCTGAATTTTTTCCAAGAGGAATTTAACCTCTGGCTGAAACGGACACCAAAGCACCAGCAAACACCGCAGCATTTGTATTACGGCTATTTATCAATCCTAAAAAAACACGCACCTCATTCACCTGAATTCAAGAGTTTGTATGCGATTCATACCTCAATCGATGTGTGGTTAAGGATTCATCAATTGATCGACCTCGACCGGCTTGATGCCGAGAAGGATTTTTATTCCATGAATCCATATGTAGAACAGCTCATGAACACCATTTTCGATTCAGTGGATCACTTGAAGACATACGCCCTTTCCTTTTCCCTCGATCCGTTTCTTGAAAACACACCAACTGCCGTTCGGGCACTTCTTCAAATAAACGGACCTTTCCAGCATGAACGAGTAGCGGTCTTTATGGAGATTTGGGGCACCATATTAAATAGAGGGAAATGGGTTAAAAAAGAAACAGAATTACTGAAGAACGCTCAGCAGCAAGAACAAACGGTTGAACGTACCATCGGGCTGATGCACATGGATTATTTACAGAAAGAAGACGAAAGCCTCTTTCAGCAATTACAGCTGCTCAATGCAGATATGCTGCCAAATGTGCTCAATTGGCTGAAGGATCTCACAAACCGCAAGGACTGGAAGCGGCTCAAGCTCTGGTATCATGAGATCACCTATATTTTAGAGGAATATTGCCAGCTCGACCTTTCCTATAGAGAACTGCGAGGAGCCGTCAGTGATTTCTTCTTTTATTTAGACGCATACTTTAAGCAGACGAAGGATCATCATTTATATGAACGCTACCTCCAAATCTGCATGCCCTATGCGTTTACTGAATATAGTCAGCTATTATATGCACAGCAGCGTTATGCAGAATGGATTGAGATTCACAGCCTTGTTGGTTTCTCCATCAGTGAACTGGAGAAGGATCTGATCAAACAAATTGCAAAAGAGGAGCCTGAAGCGCTCATTCCATCGTACCACCGTGAAATCTCACTGCTTCTCGATCAAAAGAATCGAAGTGCTTATCGAGAATCTGTGAAAATGCTAAAAAAACTACGCACCCTTTATCATAAAACGAAAAAAACCGCGATTTGGGAAAGATATGTCAAGCAGCTGCAGGATTCAACGAAACGGCTGCGTGCGTTCCAAGAGGAAATGAAGAAAGGAAAATTAATTGATGACACGCCATAAACAAATTGTCATTCATGCAGAACAAACAGAAGATTTCTCTTTCACCATTTCAGCGCAAGCAGAGGACGGACACCCTGTTCCACTTAATGAAATGAAGAGGCAGCTTTTCCAATGGCACGCATCGTCTTTTTACGGAACATTTTTAGAAGATGTGAGCTTTATTGGCACACCTGCCTTCCTGTTAAGCCCTTGGATGACCGTTGAATTGTTAGGAAAAAATTCATTTAATACCTTTAGTCATGTGACATTAACGGATGAAACGGAACCACTGATGAAGACAGCCTCCACCATTTACGAATTCATCGAGGACGAAGATTTCATTCCCGATTACGAGGCGTGGACAGAAGGTGTGCTTCGGTTTAAAGACAAAGAAGGACTATTAGATGGCTATACGGCTGATTGGTTCTCCTTTGCCGTACAGGATTACATTCAATATGATGATGCCTTGCAGCACAAATGGAACCGCATGACAGCACAATCGCCTGCGCTCTCATCCTTCCAAGGACACTTTTTAGATGAGCAGGATTTCTTGGAGACGATTGGCTGGATTGATGACGAGACGCCTTTCACTGTCGGCTTGCGCTTAAATGAACCGGATTTCGACGGAGATGATTGGAAAATCGAATTGTTTTTGCGTGATAAGAAAAACAGCGACCTTCACTTTTTTGAGGGTATCCGTTCATTGAAAAGGTCTTGGCATCCGTATCAAGATAAAATCTCAAGAGAGCTGGAGCGATTCAGTCAAATTGTACCTTGGCTCTCTTTCACATCTGGCACCACGCTCATGTCAGAAGACGAAGCATGGCTCTTCCTGTCTGAAGCAAGTGAAACACTTGTGAATATGGGCATTGAGATCCTGCTCCCATCGTGGTGGCAAATCGTCAAAGAAAGCACCATGATGCTAAAAGCAAGGATTTCCTCTACCCCGCGAGGCGAGTCGCATGTCGGAATGGATGCCTTGATGGACTTTAATTGGCGCTTTGCTACAAACGGCATCGAGCTGACAGAAGATGAGTTCAACGAGCTTGTCCAAAGTAAACGGCGCCTTGTCAACATTCGAGGGCAATGGATCAAAATCGATCCAACCTTCATCCAGCAAATGAAAAAATGGATGGAGCGCGCCGAAAATGAAGGGCTGCACATGTCTGATATTTTGTCACGCGAGCTGGCAGATCAAGAAGCATCCTCTGAATCGATACCAGAACTGCTAGACAGCTCAGCATTTGCACATATTCAATTTGAACTTTCGTCTCAATTAAGAGGACTTGTCCATCAGTTAAATGATACGCATGAGCTGCCTTCCTACGAAATGAGTGAGTCCTTCAAAGGCACACTAAGGCCGTATCAGCAGCATGGTGTCAACTGGCTGTTATTTTTAAGATCTCATGGATTCGGGGCTTGTTTAGCAGATGATATGGGCCTTGGAAAAACGATTCAAATGATTGCGTATTTCACATATCTGAAAGAGCAGAAGCAAAATGCCGCTCCATCTCTCATCATTGCGCCGACCTCTGTTTTAGGAAACTGGCAGCGAGAGCTTGAAACCTTCGCACCACATTTGAATGTCGCTCTGCATTACGGGCCATCGCGCCCTCAAGGGGAACACTTTACAAAGGCATACGAGTCAACAGATATTGTCCTGACGTCTTATGGACTCTCACATTCTGATCGTGATGAATTAACGTCAGCAAAGTGGGATACGATTTGTTTAGACGAAGCCCAAAACATCAAAAACGCCCATACGAAACAATCGAGAGCGATCAGACAGCTCAAAGGGCAGCATCACATTGCCCTTAGCGGGACACCTATGGAAAACCGTTTGACAGAGCTTTGGTCCATTTTCGACTTCGTCAACAAAGGATATCTCGGCAGCCTGACGAGCTTTCATAAGAAGTTCGTCCTGCCGATTGAAAAAGACCGTGATGAAAAAAGAATTGAACAGCTGCAGCAGCTGATAAAGCCCTTCCTATTAAGAAGAACAAAGCAAGATGAAGAGGTCGCCCTGAACCTGCCTGAGAAACTCGAAGAAAAAGAATTCATTCCGCTATCCGCTGAGCAGGCTTCTTTATATGAACAGCTCGTGAAGGATACATTCGAACACATGGCTTCGTTAACAGGAATGCAGCGGAAAGCCATTATTTTAAGTATGCTCGGCAGACTCAAACAGATTTGCGATCACCCGGCTCTCTATTTAAAAGAGAGTGGAACAGATGTGAAACTGCTGAAACGTTCATTAAAAATGGATAAACTCGCAGAGCTGTTAAAAGCAATACATGAGCAAGGAGAAAGCTGCCTCATCTTTACGCAGTATATTGGAATGGGGAACATGATCAAGCAGCTGGCGGAAAAGATGTTTGGAGAACCAGTTCAATTTTTAAATGGCAGTCTGTCAAAACAGGAGCGGGATAAAATGGTGGATCGCTTCCAGAAGAAAGAATTCAACATCTTAATTCTCTCTTTAAAAGCAGGAGGAACAGGACTTAACCTAACTGCCGCAAACCATGTCATTCACTACGACAGATGGTGGAATCCTGCTGTGGAAAACCAAGCGACAGACCGTGCTTATCGGATCGGACAAAAACGATTTGTTCACGTCCATAAGATGATCACAACGGGCACGATTGAGGAAAAAATCGATCAAATGCTCGAAACAAAACAAACGTTAAATGATCAAATTATCCAAAGTGAAAGTTGGATTACTGAGCTATCGACGAACGAACTAGAAGATTTATTCACATTAAGTGCGGCCGCTCAATCATCTTAATCCCAGCAAAAAGAGGACTTTTCTCAAACATGATGAAAAGTCCTCTTTTTTCATTTCATATGAACATAGGTTAAATGTGCAGCTTTTTCAATGCAGATTTCACGTTCATATACGTATTCAATTCACGGAAGTCCTCTCTCATTTCTCCCATTTTCATCGCAAGATTCGGTTTAATTCCTGTCACAATGAGTTCAGTACCAGTCATTAAAATTAAATCGTTCAGCTTAAAAATTGCATCTGCCACAAATGAATCCACTTCTAATAAACCAGACAGATCGACAATAAAATAATCGTCCTTGGATTGAGAGATATAGGTGGAGACTGTTGAGATAATTTTATGAAATCTTGGCGCTGTTAACGTACCAATGATCGGTAACACAGAAATACCATCTTTCACAGGAACAATTGGAACAGAAATATTCAGCACTTCATCAATCGATTGCTCAAGAAGCTCCTGCTGTTCCTTCTCTTTCGTGACATCTTTTTGCAGACCAACGAAATAAAGACGTTTTCCTTCATTTTCGTCAATCCAAAGAGGAGCCACACTTAGCTCATTCCAAAACATCTGTCCAGATTTTTTATAATTTTTCAGCTGAACAGTGACAGCTTCTTTGTTCTCAATAGCTGTTCTAATTTGATTGAGAGCGATTTGCTCGGTTTCATTTCCTTGAAGGAAACGACAATTCTTCCCCAATACCTCGGGTTCTTGATAGCCTGTCATATCTAAAAAGCCCTTGTTCACATATATTAAAGGATTATCAGGTAAAGACGGGTCCGTCACCGTCAGGCCAACCTGAGTATAATCTAAGGCTTCCTTGATTAAATGCAGATTTTCGGACTTATAAGATTCCAGCGCCATTCGTTTACTCTCCTTAATTTCTTACAAGCGGGTTATGTTCATAATTAAATTATATGATGTTCCACATCAGGTGTAAATAGAAGTAGTTCTGAATTCCTCTTTTGTAGAATGCGCTTTATCCTATGTGATTTATACAACGACATCCGATTCATCTATTTCAAAAGGTGTCGAATCATATGCGCCACACCATGTTCATCATTTGTTAACGTGACATGATCAGCGATTTCCTTCATATCCTGTCTCGCATTGCCCATCGCAACCCCAACACCAGCTGCTAGAAGCATCGATTCGTCATTTAAACTGTCTCCTACAGCCGCTGTCTGGCTTAAAGGAATACCAAGTCGTTCTGCCAGCCTTGTTAATGCCTGCCCTTTAGATGCTTCCTTTGAACCAATTTCAAAGTTATGATCGGCTGAACTAACCATTGTGACATCTGAATCATCACCAAACATATCCCATCCTGCCTTCAATCTGTCTTCAAAGAAAGAGAAACCTAAGATATTGTAGAATGAAAGCTTTCGATCCTCACGGAACAATTCTTTATATGTATCAATATAAGAAAAACCTGACTGACTGTATTGAACTTCTGCCGCTTGTTTTAAAATATTTCGATCCGTTTTTGGATTAGCACTTTTTAAGCGGTCCATTTCAATCGCAAGAAGCTCTCTGCCGCGATTCGGTGTGAAAATGGCTTCGTTTGTAAAAACTTCATAATAATAGTCACGTTCTTCAAGCCATGACAATATATGTTTGGCCTTTTCTTCGTGTAAAACAGCTGAATGGTACACTTGTCCAGCCGGATCATGAATCACAGCTCCATTGGCACTAATCACCCATGTATTCATACCAAGCTGATCAAAAATAGACCTCACATCAAAATACGCTCTTCCTGTTGAAACGACAACTTCCATTCCATTCGCCGCTGCTTCCTTTAATGCCTGCTCATTTTCCCGACTCACTTTGTGTTCACTGTTCAATAAAGTTCCGTCTAAATCCGTTGCGATCAATTGAATGTTTGTCATCGTTCTCTCCTTTTTGTCTCCATTTTCGGCTATCATACTGCTGATAAAATCCATCATCATTATGAAATGAGTATCCACTATTTGCAAGAGGTGATCGGTTTATCAGTGAATAAAAGGGTACCCGGCCACGCTACATGACCGGATACACACAAGGGGATTTACAGGGGACACATGACCTATACAAAGAAGCTATGGTTCTATTACGCAGTGTTCTTATGCACAAGGCAGCGTCTATCAGCTTTAGCTAGAGGGGGGCTGTCAGATGCTAGACGTTACCTTTTGTTTCAAACCGTACCTCCTTTCCTTTCAACTGCCCTTAGTCTACTGAGAAAGGTCGTATGTGACAAAACATGAAAATGACAAAATGATCTCTCAAATTCTCTATTTCCTCTTTAATTTCTGTTTTTTACCGCTTGAGTATAAAACATCATCTTGTTTTGTTTGATGAAAAACTTATTTTTCATAAATTGATAAAAAACGTCTGAATGAATCCAATTACTAGAAGGCATGTGAATATAATCAGAACCGTCCCACGCAAACCAATAAAAACAAAGCTGTCCGTCATGAATTGACAATTGAAATTCAAAGCAGTCCATTTGATCCTCGGTGACGTATTGAAACGTGAGTGACTCGCCTTCTTCCATGTACACATCACAAAATGAAAGAATGTCTCCCCACGAATAAACGCGAATTGTGCTCTTTGCCTTCTCCTCGCCAATATGTATGTTTCGCAATTGATAGGACTCCATAAAACATCTCCTTTCACTCATATGCAGCTCGTTCTAAGCAGGCAGCGGTTTCATTTATAAAGATGTTGTATGCTATAATAATACTTACGAATAATGAACGCTTGTGAGGTGATAAATATGAAAACCTTTAGGCTGATTGATTTAAAAATCGAACTTGATCCAAAGCAAGATAAAATGTCCAGCATTCCCCTTCGTGACGGTTTAATCATTAATAAAGAAGATGGTGAAAATCACTGGATGATCGAGGCACTCATTCCAAAGAAACATAGACAGGTGTTTGAGGTGCTTTTTCAGCAGCACACTGAAGTGAAGATTCTTGTGACAATCACAAAAGAAAACAACCGCCCTGTTCATCTATCTGTCCAAGTCAAAAACATTGTTGCTTTAGAAGAAAACATTTCTGTGCTGCTCGATGGTAAAATGATTACAAACCGTTACAGAACAGAAACCGAAGAAGTACTAAAAGACCTCGTCAAAGAGGGGCTTTCCGGAGAAAAACTGCTGGATGCATTTAAACAAAACACATAAAAAAGAGCGGGATTAGCCGCTCTTAGATTGCTGACAAAGGGCTAAAATGAATCTTATTTTAGCCCTTTGTCTTCCTTTCAGCGTGATAGAAAACCTTTGAAGTCTAGAAAGGGCGAGCACCGGAGCACAGACCTGCGGGCGAATGCGAAGGTTTGCCTACACGCTGAGAGCGGGATTAGCCGCTCTTTTTCTATTGCACATCTTTCGATTGGCTTTGATTTTTCAATAGATCTCTAATTTCAGTTAGTAAAACTTCCGTTTGATCCGGCGTTTCTACAACCTCTTCTTCCTCTACCTTTTTCCGTTTTAATTTATTCAAATAACGAATAAAGATAAAAATGGAAAACGAGATAATCAAGAAATCAATCACTGTTTGAATGAAGCTCCCATATAAAATTTGAGCAGATCCGATCTTAATAGATAGACTGCTAAAATCATGTCCCCCAATAATAATACCGACGAGCGGCATGATCAAATCATTCACAAGAGAAGTGACAATTTTGCCAAATGCTCCCCCAATGATGACACCTACAGCCAAGTCAATGACATTTCCCTTGACTGCAAATTCTCTAAATTCTTTCAGCATCTTTTATCACCTTCATCTTTTTTTGTCTAATATGACGTTTTTTTGTCAAAAATGCAAGTCCTGATCCGTTCAGGCTGGTCGTTTCCATATAAAAAGCGATTCATCCTTGATGAACCGCCAGGCAAATCATGATACTTTAGGACCGATAGAAAATGTTAGTTCTGCTTCACATGCAACTTCGCCATCTACTGTAGCTACTGCTTTTCCTTTTGCAACCGGACCTCGGAGACGCGTCACTTCTACCTCTAAACGAAGCTGATCGCCAGGCTTCACCTGTCTTTTGAAACGGCAGCCGTCAATTCCTGCAAACAAACCAATTTTCCCTTTGTTTTCTTCTTTACCTAACATAATCACCCCAAACACCTGTGCAAGTGCTTCTACAATAAGCACACCCGGCATGACTGGGTATCCTGGGAAATGACCATTAAAAAATTCTTCGTTCACTGTGACATTTTTAATCCCAACCGCTCTTTTCTCTCCCTCAACCTCTAAAATACGGTCGACCAATAAGAATGGATAACGGTGTGGAATAATGTCTTGAATTTGCTGAGCATCAAGCATATCTTGATCTCTCCTTTTTTCTATATCGATGATCTTCATTTGATTCCTATAGAAGTATATTATGAATGCTCGTATTTTTCAACGTCCGCTCTGCATATATGGTAAAAAATAGAATATATCATTACCTATTGTCATCAAATATAATCCACACTACACTCATTGTTTTTTCACAAATATGGTAATATATATTACATCATTGATTGAATAAGAGGGTAAAAATGAATTTTATGAGTGATAAATCCATTAAAAAACTTCTCCATTCGTGGTATACAATGCTGAAGCATCGACATTTTTCGAAGGCTGAAGAAATCAAAACAACTCTATTAAAGCATAAACGTAAAATATCAAAAAAACAGGAACTCTATTTACATTATCAGCTGATGCTTTTTCGCCATCAGCTCTGGATGAATCAGACAGAGGACCTAGAAAAAATCAAACATGAACTGATGCAGCACAAAGATGATATGAACGAAGAACTGGCCTATTACTTTTACTTCTTTCTAGGGCTCTACGAAGCTTTAAACAGCGATCAAAATGATGCGATCTACTATCTCGAAAAGGCGGAAGAACGCCTGTCATTCCTTAACGATGAGCTGGAGGAAGCAGAGTTCCATTTCCGAACAAGTGGTGTTTATTATAACAACCGCTATTCGTTGTTATCAATTCGTCATGTTCAAAAAGCCATGGATATCTTTGCAAAGCATGGGGATGATCATAGCCTCTATCGTTGTAAAATTGTGCTCGGCCTTAATTATAGCGATCAAAAAAAATATGAGGAAGCAGAAGCTATTTTTATTGAGATCATCGAATACGTGAAAATCATTGATGATCAAGAATTGCTCGGTATCGTTTATTATGACGCTGGCTTTATTCAGTCGAGACAAAATCGTCACAAGAAAGCGCTGGAATACTTTAAAAAAGCACTTCGTCTCCCAGCATACCGGAAGTCCGCACACTCCTATATATCGTGCCTCTACGAAACGGTGCGTTCTTGTTATAAAGAAAATTTAACCGATGAAGGAATGAAGTATATTCAAAAAGGATTAAAAGAAGCCGTTGTTTCTCAGTTTGATATTTTAAGAATCAAGTTCCAAATCTTATTTCTTCTCTACAGCCAAACGCCAAAGGCAGATGAGCAGATCGCAAGGCTCGTCACATGTCTTGAACGAAAAGAAGCTTGGATTGATCTTGAGGATCTGCTTGCCGATGTCTCAGATTTTTATAAAAAAAAGGGCGACTTTGAGCGAGCCGCCTTTTTTATCATGAGAGGCTGATGTCAACCTGCTCATTATCGAATTGTATTCACTAATCCAAGCATCTGATCACCCATCGTAATCGTTCTTGAGTTCATCTGATAGGAGCGCTGTGTTGTCATGAGATCTGTTAATTCTTTAGACATGTCCACATTCGACGTTTCAAGTGCACCTTGCTGAAGTTGAATCGCTTGGCGGTTTGCTCCATTTAGTGCCGTTAATGCACCTTGATAAGTACCGTCAACTGAGAACAAATTATCTCCTTCAGAGACAAGTGCTGAAGAGTTATTGACTTGTACAACACCTAGATTCACTTGCTGATTCGGTTGATTATCTCTTGAAATGGCTGTCAGACGTCCATTTTTATCAATTGAAATATCACGGAAATTCGCATTTAAGACGATTTCATTTCCGTTTTCATCAAGAATCGGATGGCCTTCGCTAGTGACAAGCTGCACTTGATTACGATTATTGCCTGGCTGTAAGTAAAGAGAACCATCTCTTGTATAACGGATATTACCGCCGACATTGACCTGCATATACTGAGATGGCGCTCCAAATGCAACATCAAGATCACGGCCTGTTTCTTTAATCGAGCCTTGCAGCGAGTTAATGGACGCATTGACCATCGTACCCGTACCAAGCCTTAGTCCATCAGGTGTCAGACGACTGTTTGCCACCTGCGCATTTTTTTCATCCACCTGGTTGAACTGTTGTCTGATCAGCTCTGAGAAACGGGTATTTTTCGCACGGTACCCTGTTGTTTCACTGTTCGCGATGTTATTACTGATAATATCAAGCTGCTTTTGCACTTCGTTCATTGATACAGCTGCATTGATCATCGTTCTAAGCATGAGAATCCTCCTTTCTTTGTCATTTCTTGATTAGTACACTCTGCCAATTTCATTTACTGCTTTTTCTAAGCTTTTATCATACGCCTGAACCACTTTTTGGTTTGTTTCAAATGCTCGATAGGCGGTTGTCATTTCTGTATATGATTTTGTCACATCCACGTTCGACAGCTCCGATACACCTTGACTTAACGTATAGGACATTTGACCGTTATTGACTGCGCTTGGCAGGGGCTGGTTATCAGCTGTACGGTATAAATCATTTCCTTCTCTCGCTAAGTTCCTTGTATCCATCGCAACACGTACATCAATTTGCCCGAGATTTTGTCCATTTTCACTCACAGTTCCATCTGCGTTCACTTTGAAATTCTCACTCTGAACCGTGATTGGCTGACCTGTCACAGAAAGAAGGGCACGCCCATTGATAGTCAACTGATTTTGTGCGTTCATTGTAATTGAGCTGCTTTTCGTATAACGAACGCCTTCTGGGGTATTGACCGCATAAAAGAGCGCTGATTTCTGATTGGTCTCCGGATTGATCGGCACATTATTTTCGACTAGTGCTACATCCGTTGTTTGATCTGTTGTTTTTAAAGTTCCTTGTGTAAATTGAGGGATTAGTTCCTGCATATATGTTCCCGTATTAATGCCGCCAATCGGCGTTTGCTGCGGAACACTAAAACCTTTTCCTGAGGAAGTTTGAAAACGTCCTGACTCCATTCGGCTTAGCAGCATTTCTGGAAATGCCCGCATGGTCCCCTCATCCGCTTTATATCCTGGCGTATTCGCATTTGCGATATTATTTGAAAGCATTTCTGTCCGCCGCTCTTGAGCGATCATGGCAGATGTTGCGGTGTATAGTCCTTTTAACACGTGCTCACCTCATTAAAATTCTTTCACATGACCTAAACACAATCTTCTATGAAATATATCGGCATATTTGCAGGGTTCTTTAATAAAAATCCCCCATTCTTTCGAAAAAGAATGAGGGACATCATTAGCTGAGTTTACGCTTTGGCAGCTTGTCCATATTATCAAGCATGACGCCAGTACCAACAGCTACACAATCCATCGGATTCTCGGCAACGAAAACTGGTACTTTCAGCTCTTCTGCAAGCAATTGATCAAGCCCGTTTAGAAGAGCTCCGCCACCTGTAATGATGACGCCGCGATCAATAATATCAGCTGATAATTCAGGCGGTGTTCTCTCAAGAACTTGCTTCGCAGCCTGAACAATCGCAGATACAGATTCACGCAATGCTTCTTCTACTTCTTTGCTTGTGACGGTAATCGTTCTTGGTAATCCTGTCACCATGTCTCGTCCACGAATTGAAATCTCTTCGTGACGTGCGTCTGGGAATACCGTTGCAACTTGGATCTTAATATCCTCAGCCGTGCGTTCACCGATCAACAGCTTGTACTCTTTTTTAATGTAGTTGAGAATTTCCAGATCAAATTTGTCTCCAGCCATTTTAATAGAAGAGGCGGTTACAATGTCACCCATTGAGATGACAGCGATATCTGTCGTTCCGCCTCCAATATCTACGACCATGTTTCCACTTGGCTGAAAAATATCCATACCAGCACCAATAGCTGCTACTTTTGGCTCTTCTTCAAGAAATACATGCTTACCGCCGCTTTTTTCAGCAGCTTCTTTGATCGCCTTCTGCTCAACAGATGTAATGTTTGTCGGGCAGCAGATGAGCATACGCGGCTTAGAGAACAGCCCTTTCACATTTAATGAATTAATAAAATGCTTGAGCATCGCTTCAGTTACTTCAAAATCAGCGATTACGCCATCTTTTAATGGACGAATCGCAACAATATTCCCAGGCGTACGTCCAACCATACGTCTAGCCTCTTCTCCAACAGCCAAAACTTTCCCGCTGTTTTTGTCAAGAGCTACAACAGATGGTTCATTTAACACAATTCCTTTTCCTTTGACATGAATCAGTACATTGGCAGTACCAAGATCAATTCCAATATCCCTAGCAAACATCTATATATATCCTCCTTGAAAATCTGTTTCCATAGCAAATACCACATTCTGCCCTAATTATATATTCTATCATAATTTGCAGAAAAAAAGATATTTCTTTACAAAAGTCTTTACAAAATTTGTGGTTAGAAACTACCGATATGAGGAAGATATATATGTCATGTTTATGAACAAAGAACTAAGCTTACTGTTTCACAGGCTCGCCTTCTAAAATTTCTTCTTTTTTATACTTTAATTTAGTGGCTTCTCCTCCTCGCAAGTGGCGGATTGATTTATGATAATCCAGTATCTCCTTCACTTCATTAGCCAGATCTGGATTAATTTCTGGCAGTCTTTCTGTTAGATCCTTGTGTACAGTACTTTTAGAGACTCCAAATTCTTTCGCAATTACACGAACGGTTTTCTTTGTCTCCACGATATACTTTCCTATCTTGATTGTTCGCTCTTTGATGTAATCGTGCACACCACTCGACCTCCCTAAAATGGATGTGAGAAGTGTGAAATGAGATCCGTATCAATATTATCCATTTTCAGGGGCGCTTGTTCGTCTTAATTTCTCATCCATTAGGTAGTAAATGCCAAACACGATCCCTCACCTCAAACACTCTCTTTGTCAGGTTTGTAACAGTGTATTAGCATTGCATAGGGAATATGCTAAAAATGAAGATGGGACAAGGGATTTATCAGAAAATGCAATCATTTCGAGTGGCGAAAATTTTCACTTTACAAGAATGGGTCGAGCACGTAAAATAGGAAAGGTGATTTTATTTACCTAGCTAAATATTTAAAAAAAGGTGAGCATATGGATACGTTAAATAGAGAGTGTTTACATCAAATACACCAAAGCGCCAGGTTGCTGTCTAAAAAGGCGAACGAAGCGCTTGTTGCTTATGACTTGTACATGTCCCAATGGACTGTACTTTTTTGTTTGGATACATTCGGCCCGAAAACCCAAAAAGACATTTGGACATATTTGAACGTCGAAGCCCCAACCATTACCCGAACCGTAACCCGTCTAGAAGCTAATGGCTGGGTGAAACGTGTACAAGGAAAAGACAAACGTGAAAATCTGATCGTGATGACAGATGATGCTAAGGCCCGATTTGAAGAAATCAAACGTACGATGGAACAATTTGAAGAAGAATGTCTTTCAGATTTCACCCACGAAGAAAAACAACTCCTCCATACACTTTTACACAAATTATCAACTGAATAGGAAGTGACATACATCATGAACGAACGCATTTGGACAAGAGACTTTATCATGATTGTCCTGGTGAATTTATTTACGTTCACCTCTTTTTATGCCCTTTTGACCTTGCTGCCTATTTACACAATGGATGAACTAAATGGAACAGAATCACAGGGTGGCCTTCTTGTGACGGTTTTCTTATTGTCTGCTATTGTGACAAGACCGTTTTCTGGAGCCATTATTGAGAAATTCGGCAAAAAACGGATGGCGATTTTCTCGTCAACGGCATTTGCCTTACTCACTTATTTATACATTCCGATTGATCAATTCCATACGCTTCTCATGCTGCGTTTCGTACAGGGCATCTTTTTTAGCATTTTGACGACAGTAGCCAGTGCCATTGCGGCAGATATGATCCCGAAACATAAACGCGGGGAAGGACTCGGCTACTTTGTCATGTCTATGAACCTTGCTGTGGTTATCGGTCCATTTATTGCATTGAATCAAGTAGGAAAAGTAGGATTCCATTCCTTATTCCTTCTCTTTTCCATTATCGTTACCATCGGTGCCGCTTT
Organism: Bacillus sp. DWP3-1; assembly: GCF_049896565.1. Classification (NCBI taxonomy): domain Bacteria; kingdom Bacillati; phylum Bacillota; class Bacilli; order Caryophanales; family Bacillaceae; genus Bacillus; species Bacillus sp. DWP3-1. The sequence continues at coordinate 131,678 of NZ_JAFCUN010000008.1, read as the reverse complement.
TACGATGCTGATCAGACAGCCAGAGCTTGAAGATGGGGGTAGTGTCGTCTTTCGATTTACTTTTTCTCATCTGTTTGAAAAAGGTGCATTAAAAACAGCGGCAGTCGGCATCATTATTTCCTTCTGTTATTCGCCGATCATTTCATTTATTTCAGTCTATGCCAATTCCCTTCACTTGATGGGGGCAAGCAGTTATTTCTTTATTGTGTTTGCGGCAGCAATGCTTGGATCACGTCCTTTTACAGGCAGACTTTTTGACCGAGTAGGACCTCACATTGTGATCTATCCTTCGATCGCTCTTTTTGCGATTGGTTTATGGATGCTGACAGCTACACATTCAGCTACAATGCTTCTTTTATCAGGTGGTGTCATTGGACTTGGCTATGGATCGCTAGTGCCATGTTTACAAACACTTGCCATTCAGCACTCACCAGCTCACCGTACAGGCTATGCGACGGCTACTTTCTTCACTTTATATGATACGGGGATTGCTGCTGGCTCATTTGTATTTGGTTTTCTTGTCAGCTTCACCGACTTTTCAAATGTATATCTCATTGCAGGTATTGTTGTCTTGCTCAGTATGATTGTTTTTTATTGGAGCGAACGAAAGCCCCAAGAAGCAAAAGCACAGAAGGTCTCCCTATCAGAATAGGATACTATTTTAAACTTCATCGGAAACATGCTAAAATATAGGATATTTCAAATAGACGATTATTTGAAAAATAGTTGGCATTAAGCGAAGGTATAGGTGATGTTTTGAATTACGAATTGTTTAAAGTCATACACGGGATGGCTCATCATTCTGAGTTTTTAGATCAGGCCATGATTTTCATTACGAAAAAGGCCATTCTTGTGTATGCCCTTGTCTTATTGATTTGCTGGTTTTTAGGTAATCACAAATTTAAGAAGCATGTCTTCTTTTCGGGTGTAACGGGTATCGCGGCACTTATCGTCAATTTTGCGATTACACTGTTTCATTATGAGGAGCGGCCGTTTGTGGCGCATAAAGTCGACACACTCATTCCGCACTCAGCAGACGCTTCCTTCCCAAGTGACCATACAACAGGTGCACTGGCTCTTTCACTTGCCATTCGATCTCGTAATAAAAAGCTTGGCAACATCTTGCTCGTCTTTGGATTACTCACAGGATTCTCCCGCATCTGGGTCGGTCACCATTATCCATTAGATGTCTTAGGCAGCTTAGTCGTATCGATCGTGGTTGTCTTTATCATGAATAAATTATGGAAGTTCTTTGACTCTCCAATTGACCGCATTGTCACTTTCTATGAGACAATTGTAGGGAAAATATTCAGAAGGAAGCAAAAGGATCAGGGCTCTGACCTGTCTAACTCTTAAGCGGCTTGCGATAATGTGATGAAGAATCTTCTTCCACTTATCGCGCCGCTTTTTTTATTGGCTGTCCTCCTCTGACCTTGTTCGAAAAATAAAGACTGACACCGATGCCGGTAAGGGAAATCATGATCAACGTCCAGCCTAACTGCTCAAAATGAGGACCAGCAATTTCATCCCCAAACAGCATACCGAGGACAGCAGACGACAGAATGGAACCAAGGTAACGGCATGTTTGAAAAAGCCCAGAGGACGTGCCAATCATATGCTGAGGACTTGCCTTGAGCATCGCAGCTTGCAGCGCAACATTCCCAATCCCGTAACTCAGTCCAAGCAGCGCTAGAACCACCCCTTTTCCCCATAATGGTGCCGGAATAAAAAAGAAGGTCATCGCAGACGCTCCAGCCAGCATCAATACCGCACTGGCTAATACTGGATGACGTTCATCCCCGCGATCCACCCACTTTCCTGTTAGCGGCGACACAATGATGCTCACCCCAGACATGCACAGCATAAAAAGACCCGTCATTTCCACACGCCAGCCTAATTCATCCTGGAAATAGCTCGGCAAACCAAAGAAAAGACAATAGAAAAATATATTTAAAATGATAAATTGCACATACACAAGTGACAGCCGCTGCTCCTGTCTGAACATTCGAATTTGAATAAACGGTTCATCCACCTGATACTCCCACCAGATAAAAGCGCCTGCACTCACGAGACAAAGAATCCCCTGTACATATTGAATCCCATCACCTAGTGATAATAAAAACGAAAGCAGAAGGACAATACAAATTGTAAAAAGAAGCATCCCTGGCAAATCGAGCTTCCGTACCGTTTCACCTATACAAAGCTTTCTCTTTTTCTGCTCCTTTGGAAACAAAGTTAGTCCAAGAAAGAAGCTGATCAAAATAAAAGGCAGGTTCACTAAAAAGATAGCCGGCCAGCCGCCGATTGTCATCAAAAAGCCGCCAAGCGTCGGTCCAAGTGCCGTCATCGCCGAAGCAAAAATGGACAATACCGCTAACGCCGAAGCCTGCTTTTCCTGAATATGATCCCGAATGAGTCCGACACCAGAAGGATAAATGGCACTGCTCCCAATCGCCTGCAGCAGCCGGATCACAATCAGCACTGCAAACGTTGGGGCAAACGGCGCACAGATGGCTGACACCGCCACAAGACCTAGCCCGAATAAAAATAATGTTCTCCGGCTCATCACATGATCCCCAATCCGGCCGCTCACCGGCTGCGTCACCGCACTTGCTAAATAAAAAGACGAAATAAGCCAAGATACAGTCGTAAATGACAAACCGAATTCATGCTGAATTTGATGCAAGGCCAAAGAAATCATCGAGGAATTCAGTGGATTTAACATCGTTCCAAAGGCAATAGCAGTTAAAAAAACCTTTCGGCTGTCTCTCCACTTGTTCATACACCGACCCCCTTTTTGTGATCTGGCATGTTTTTTGCCAATCCTTCCGTTATTATGAGATTCATTTCCCTTTTTTACCCTAATCAATTCAAGTTCTCTCTCGGAAAAGCAAGACATACATTTTAAAAAGGGCGAGTGTTGGAAAAACACATATAAAATTGAGAATATGAGGAACAAATGGTAAGATGCTACACATATTTAAAAGCCTACTTTCTCCTTATATGGAGAACGGCTGAAAAGGAGGAGAAGCTTATTATTAAAAAAAGACGGTTTTGGGTCCCAGCCCTTTTCTCGGTTGCAGTATTACTTCTGTCTTCGTGTGGTTCAAATGAGACAAATGGGAACGGAGATAAACGTAATTCTACAGCGAAAGGGTCGCCAATTTTGGAGGATGGAAAATTTATATTTGCAGCATCAGGTGAATTTCACCCGTTTAGTTACATGGATGGAAATCAGATGTCAGGCTTTGATATCGATGTAGGCAATGCGATTAGTGACAAACTAGGCCTCGAGCCTATACAGAAAAAATATAAATTCGCAGGCATCGTCGAAGGTGTGAAAGCAGGAAAATTTGATGCGGCAGTTGCAAGTCATACCATCAATGAGGAACGAAAAAAACACGTCCTTTTATCTAAGCCCTATTACTACTCTGGTCCGCAAATTTTCACAAGACCTGGAGCAGACATTCAACATGCTGATGACTTAAAAGACAAAGAAATCGCTGTATCAAAAGGCTCGTCCTACGCTGATATTGCAAAGGAACATAGCGGGCAGGAACCAAAATATTACGACAGTGATGTAGTCGCTTTAGAAGCACTGGCCAACGGAAAACACGATGCAGTCGTGACGGATTTCGCCACAGGTGCAGAAGCCATGAAGAAAAAATTAAAAATCGAAGCGCAGGAAAGACTCGGACAAAGTGAGCAGGCAATCGCTGTATCTAAAGAAAATGAACAGCTCATAAAAGAGATCAACGATGCGATTGACGCACTAAAAAAAGACGGAACATTAAGACAAATTAGCGAGAAATACTTTGACGAAGACATCACGGTCAAACAAAATTAAAACCACGATTGTGCGCCTTTCTTAGGCGCACTTTCTTCAAATGGAGATGATTGTTTTGCCTACTCTATCACATTTTTTTCAGACGCTGATTGATTCTAGAGGTATTTTTTTAGAAGGAATGCTGCTCACCTTACAGCTCACTGTGATCAGCATCTTCATCGGCATGTTCATCGGACTCTTCTTTGCTTTATTGAAAATATCACGCGTGGCTGTCTTCGGTTATATCGCCAACGCCTATATCTTCCTTGTACGCGGAACACCACTGATTGTTCAAATTTTCATCCTATATTTTGGACTGACCGAATTAAATATCCCCGACTTCTGGGCTGCTTCCATTGCGCTCGCCTTTCATAATGGAGCATATATAGCAGAAATATTCAGAGGCGCCATCCAATCGATCGATCAGGGGCAAAAAGAGGCAGGACGCTCTCTTGGCATGGGACGTTTCCTAACAATGAGACGCATCATTCTCCCGCAAGCAATGCGGCGCGCACTCCCCCCTCTTGGCAACCAGTTCATTATCGGCTTAAAAGATTCATCACTCGCCGCCTTTATCAGCGTCAATGAACTATTTAACGTCGCCACGACCCAAGGCTCCAACAGCTTTGACAATATGACCTATTTACTTGTTGTAGCCGTCTATTACTTAGTTCTTGTCCTGCTGTTAACATTCGCTGTCCAAACCTTTGAGAAGAAACTATCAGTCAGTGACCATTAGGAGGAGAAGCATGACAGAATCAAAGGAACTCATTCGTGTTGAAAAACTCAATAAATACTTCGGAGAGCTGCATGTTTTAAAGGATATCGATCTCACCGTTTATGAAAATGATGTGGTCGTCTTAATTGGTGCCAGTGGCTCTGGAAAAAGCACCCTGCTCCGCTGTTTGAACTTTTTAGAAATAAAAAATGATGGCCAGATCATCATTGATGGGAATCCAGTACATCCAAAACGAGATCAATTAAACGAGATGAGGCAAAAAATAGGCATGGTGTTTCAGCATTTTAATCTCTTCCCGCATAAAACTGTGCTTGAAAACATCATCGAAGCGCCTGTCATGGTGAGAAAAACAAAAAAGGCTCAAGCTTTATCAGAAGCCAACGTCCTGTTGGAAAAGGTCGGACTTGCGGATAAGGCCAACGTATATCCTTCTAAATTATCAGGTGGTCAAAAGCAGCGTGTGGCCATTGCAAGAGCTCTCGCCATGAAGCCAGATGTCATGTTATTTGACGAACCTACGTCGGCCCTCGATCCAGAGCTTGTAGGCGAGGTACTGCAAACAATGAAAAGTCTCGCAAAAGAAGGCATGACGATGGTCATTGTCACACATGAAATGGGCTTTGCGAAAGAAGTCGCCGATCGTGTCGTCTATATGCACGAAGGCCGCATCGTCGAAGAAGGCATCCCATCAGAATTGTTCGATTCTCCTCAAGAGGAACGAACCAAGCTGTTTCTCAGCTCCATTTTATAGGTCAAACGCCCTTTATCTTTGGTGCTCAATGCACGTTTTTTCTCTTTTTTTACGAACTTTTCATCCATTTATATTGAATATAACCAAAAACTATGTAAGATTAACTTACACGGTTATGTTATATATGACTTTTCTCTCTATAATGAAGAATTAAGAAATCAATTAATTCTGAATGATTCAGGGGGAATGCAGCATGCAAATGGGTGATACAGTATTTATGTTCTTCTGCGCACTACTCGTGTGGTTAATGACACCGGGTTTAGCCTTATTCTACGGAGGACTCGTGAGAAGTAAAAACGTCTTAAGCACAACCATGCACAGCTTAACTTCACTAGCAATCGTCTCCATCGTATGGATCATGTTTGGCTATTCCTTGGCTTTTGCGCCAGGCAATGCATGGATCGGAGGCTTAGACTGGATTGGACTAAAAGGCGTTGGCTTTGAACCTGGTTCCTACAGTGAGACCATTCCACATTCATTGTTCATGATGTTCCAAATGACCTTTGCCGTCTTAACAACAGCCATCATCTCAGGTGCCTTTGCTGAACGAATTCGCTACTCAGCGGTCGTCGTGTTTACACTCCTTTGGGTCACATTTGTATACGCGCCAGTCGCACACTGGGTATGGGGCGGCGGTTGGATTGGCGAAATGGGTGCACTTGACTTCGCTGGAGGAAACGTGGTTCACATTTCATCTGGTGTTGCGGGTCTAGTCGTGGCGATTGTGCTCGGGAAGCGTAAAGAAGCAGCAAACTCTTCTCCTCATAATTTGATCTACACCCTTCTTGGCGGAGCTGTCATTTGGTTTGGATGGTTTGGCTTTAACGTTGGAAGTGCCCTTACATTAGACAGTGTCGCGATGTATGCCTTTATTAACACTAATACAGCTGCTGCTGCAGGAATCATCGGCTGGCTGTTAGTAGAGTGGATGATCAACAAAAAGCCGACCATGCTCGGCGCGATTTCTGGAGCCATCGCAGGTCTTGTCGCGATTACACCTGCCGCAGGTTTTGTCACCCCATTTGCTTCTATTATCATCGGAATCATCGGCGGGATCGTGTGTTTCTGGGGAGTCTTCTCACTCAAAGCCAAATTTGGCTATGATGATGCACTGGATGCATTCGGGCTTCACGGAATTGGCGGGACTTGGGGAGGTATTGCAACTGGACTTTTCGCAACAACCTCTGTCAATGACGGCGGAGCCAATGGCTTATTTTACGGAGATGCCAGCTTACTTTGGAAGCAAGTAGTCGCTATTGTTGCCACCTACGCCTTTGTAGCCGTTGTGACATACGTGATCATCAAAGTGGTCAATCTCTTCTTCAAGCTTCGTGCAACCGAAGAAGAAGAATCAGTGGGCCTTGATTTAACCATGCACGGTGAAAAAGCCTATCAAGATTAAAGAAAAAGGGGTGTCTCGATGAGCAAAATGTATAAAGTGGAGATTGTCACACGTCCAGCCAATTTTGAAACATTAAAGGTGGAGCTTGGAAAGATTGGTGTCACCTCAATTACCTTTTCGAATGTGCACGGCTGCGGCCTACAAAAGGGACATACAGAGCTATACCGCGGCGTCAAAAAGGAAAGCAATGTGTACGAACGATTAAAGATTGAAATCGTCCTAAGCAAAGTACCTGTCGAACTGGTCGTAGAAACAGCTCAAAAGGTACTTCGTACAGGCGAACCAGGGGATGGGAAAATTTTTATATATGAGATAGAAAATACAATCAACATTCGGACAGGTGAAGAAGGACCTGCCGCCCTATAAACCATCCTCCGCCAAGTGCGGGGGATTTTTTTAAGACAGAAAAAAACCTCTGCATAATTCATACACAGAGGTTGCAAGGCTTTAAGATTGTTTTGTTTCTTCAGATTGACTGCTGTCTTTAGAGGAATCAGAAGACTTTTCTTGATCAGAGGATTTCCCCTTCTCATCAGACTTTTCTTCAGATTTTTCTCCAGCAGGCTCTTTGGCCTTATCTTCACCAGCAGGTTCATTCGTTTTTTCATCAGCTTTTGGCTGAGCAGGTTCTTTTGCTTCTTCCGTCACTTCTTGCGCGGCCTTTTCAATAGTCGAAACAGGCTTGTCAATGAAGCTAAGTGGATTAAGCGCTAAACCTTCCATACGAATTTCAAAATGCACATGGTTGCCGCTTTCAGCACCATAAAGATTTTTACCAGAAGCACCGATGACATCATTCTGCTTCACTTCATCGCCTTCTTTGACACTCACTTGTGACAACGATTGATAAACAGTCGATAATCCATCTTCATGTTCAATTTCAACGACGTGACCGAGAACTGGATCTTTTTTCGCTTGAACCACTGTTCCACTAAGAGCAGCTGTGACATCAAACACTTTGCCATCTTTATCTGCAAGATCAATACCTTTGCTCAAGGTATAGGTGTTATTATAGTTTACAAGTGCTGCTTCTTTTTCTTTTTGATCAGCATCTGCTTCATAGAACTTTTTCACGACAGAAACATTATCAGAATTCTGGACCGGCATTGCAACATTTTCAATTGGCTTTCCAACTTCAACGGCATCATCACGCTGTTCTTGCCCTGTTTGATTTCCATCAGATAGTTGGTCTTTCACATCTTTTGATACAGCTTGGTACCAAAGAACGGCTGTTAACACGACCGCTGCGCTGACCAAGTAAATAGCAGGGAATACCCAGCGCTTACGGAAAAATTGCTGAACTTTTGTGATTTTGGAAGTACGTTTCTTTTCTTCCTCTCTCATTTTTCATCACCTCAGCAACATTCTGAACACTTTTCAAAAAATATATACACACGAAATCATTTTTCTTTTTATTTTGCGCAATCGCACCAATAATATGTATGATGAATGAAAAAAAGATGGGGGACTTTATTGTGAAAACTTTCAACCGCATAGCAACAGAAGATGATCTCAAAGCGATCGTTGATATTTACAATTCAACCATTGCTTCAAGAGAAGTAACCGCCGACACAGAACCAGTTTCAGTTGAAGACCGCCGGCAATGGTTTTTGAATCATACAGAGAAAAGACCTCTCTATGTGAAAACAGATGAGGATGGACATATCTACGGCTGGCTCAGCTTTGAAACGTTTTACGGAAGACCTGCATACAACGGGACCGTTGAAATGAGTATTTACTTAAACCAAGACGATCGAGGGAAAGGCTTAGGGTCACTTTTCTTACAAGAGGCCATTGAGTTGGCACCTTCATTAGGCATTCGAACGTTACTTGCCTTTATTTTCGGGCACAACGAAGCCAGCATTCGATTATTTAAAAAGCACGGCTTTGAGACATGGGGTCACCTGCCACGTATCGCAGAAATGGACGGCAGCAGGTACGATTTAGATATTCTAGGAAAAGAATTATAAAACGAGCGTCTCTCCAACAAAGAGACGCTTTTTTATGAAGCATGTAACAGCTGTTCAAATTGTTTCGCATTTTGAAGAGATTTTCTTTGCAGGATGATGCCATGTTCATCCATCAGAATCGCTTGCGGAACAACAGTTACCCCATACAGCTCCATGATTTGCGAAGAGCGCACATACACAGCTTGATCAGGCAGCAATTGAAGAAGCGATGCATCATCTCCTTGTTCATCTCCATTGATCAAAATGAATTGAGTATCGTCGCTAGAGATGCGCTGCTTCATATCAGACAAAATGCTTTTGCATGTCATACAAGTAGAGTTCACAAATAACAGCATCACGGCTCTTCCGCTCTGCAAATATTCCTTTAAAATGACCTTATCCCCTAAATGTGTATAGCTTCGAAATAACGGCGCCGCATCACCAACATCCGCTTCCTTTAATTCAATCCCATCAAGGTTTTTGATTTTATTCATAAATTTTCCGATAAAGCGGGCAAGCAAAAACACCACAGCCAGCTGAGCAATGACAATGAATAACACAATAATCAGTAGAATATCTGTCATTTCACTTGGTCTCCTTCTATAAATGATTCAAATTGATTCCACTTTCTTTTGAACATCATGATGTCTTTTCCCACCGCTATAATGAAACAGACAGCCACTGCAATCAGAAAACAAATAATGTGAAATTGCCATGGAATTGTTTCTACATAGGAATGCACATAAAACAAGCCAATCACAAGAGCCAGCATCGACACATTACGAATCACAATTCCCCAGTGAAGACGGTCATTTTCAAGTAAACCTCCACAGCCGCATGAAATGTTACGATGTCCTCTCAATAAATTGAAAGTGACCGCTCCAGTATAGGTACATAAAAGTGCTGTAAGACCAATCGCAGGTACAAGAGACATGTTCCATACGAACAATAGACCAGTACAAGCCAATTCAATAGTCAAAAACAAATAAAACATTGGCGCCGTGAGCGCAGAAGGCAGCATCCGATAAGCATTCATCTGTTGCATATGCGCCGTTTGTTTTCTCACTTTATCAAGCCATGCACCTGCAAAGATGATTCCTAAGAAATAGACACCTATAAAATAAAAGACACTCACCTTACGCCATCTCCTTTTGTTGAAATAGTTGAGATTGTGCCTCATAAAGCCTTTTGTACTCTCCACCTAGCGCCATCAGCTCTTCATGGTTCCCTTCTTCAACGAAAGCACCATCTTTCATCACGATAATGCGGTCTGCTAAGCGGGCCGCTCCCATACGGTGTGTGATAAACAAGACCCCTTGATCCTGCGTATGATCGAATAGCTTTCGAATGAGTGAAATCTCCGATAGCGGATCAAGAGCAGAAGTCGGTTCATCTAAAATGATAAAATCACTTTCTCTAAAGAAGGTTCTCGCCATCGCAAGCTTTTGCCATTGTCCGCCAGACAGTTCATGACCTTCTTCAAAAAACCGGCCAAGCTGCGCATCGTATGTTTCTTCCATTTGATGAATTCTTTTCTCTATGCCTGCTTGCCGCGCAGCTGACACCATGCGCACTTCCTCATCTATTTCGTCGATACGGCCAAATCCAATGTTTTCTTTCACAGTAAATTCGTACTTCATAAAATCTTGAAAAAGGACAGCCATTCTCGCATGATATGATTTTTTATAAATGGTCGAAATAGACTCACCATTGACCTTTTGCATATTCGGCTTGTCTGGATCATATAAACCGGTCAAACATTTAATCAAGGTCGTCTTACCTGATCCGTTATCCCCCACCAATGCAATGCGTTCACCTTTATTGATATGAAAATGTATATGCTCAATAGCAGGCATTTTCATATTCGGATAGGTAAAAGAGAGGTTTTCTAGCGTAATGGACTGAATACACTCAATCCTCCGAAGCGATGCCCCTTTCTCTGTCTGTTCATCAATTTCTTCTTCTCTCTTTTGAAAAGTTCTCATTTCATCAATATAGAGACTCGTTTCATATAAACTAGAACATTCCCTCGTTAAGTCCTGAAAACCACTTTGAATATTTTGCACAGCTTGCAGCACAGCGACAAACGTACCCGCTGCTAATTTTTTTTGAAAGATAAGAAAGACAATAAAAAGACCGCAGCACACATAGGCAAATGTCATAAGCAATCCGCCCGCCATCTCCCAGCGAACCTGCCGTTTTAGTAATTTATATTTTTCATCTGCACTTTTTACATAATGACCTTTCCATTTTTGAAGAAGATAATGTCCTATTCCATATAAACGGATTTCCTTCAATGAATCTCGCTGTGCAACAAGGTCGGACACATACATTTCTCTTCGATCGTTAGCAGTTAACATGCGGTTTAGTTGATACCGTGCGCCTCCAAAGAAGAGCTCAATCCACAAGACAGGCAGGGTAAATAAGATCAGAATGACCGCCAAACCCCAATGGATACCGATCATATAAATGAGAAGTGATACAACAGTAATCAATGCGCTCATGATTGTAAAAATACTTCTAACCATACTCAGAACATGCTGATGACTGTTCATCACACGTTGACTTTCATTATAAAAAGACGGATGTTCAAATGTAATATATGGCAGCCTGATTGCCTTTTGAAGCAATTCACCCTTCAAATGCAAACCAATCAAATTTGTCGCTTTTTGCTGACTAAGTTGAAGAATGAATTGAAGCCCATATCCTAAAACCACAATGACCATTTGCAACCCAAATAACCTTAAGACCTTTTGAATGTCTCCTGAAGAAGTCATGAATAAAATAATTTCATTAATCAATGTTTGAATAATCCAGACACTAGCCAAAGGCATAAAACCAACGATCACTTGGATCAATAGAGTTAACAGAAGATATGATCGACTTCTTTTCCAAGTATAGGAGATTGCATATAAACAATGGTTCACTGTACTCATCAAACGCTCCACCTTACACCATTTAGTATAATTGACATATTTTTGATATTTATATTATGATAGCTCTGCGTAACTTCATTCTGAGAGGACGATAACGATGAATTCAATCTTACTTTTACAGCTCACTCTTATTCTTTGCAGTCTTTTATTGACGATCGGAATCATCATCTATTTAAAACACCAGATGGAATTAATCATCTTACCGATCCAGCATGTCGGACAAAAACTTGTTCATCCGCTAATTGAAAAACCATCACCTATTCAAATGAATGATTTGCTGCAAACCAATCACAAGCAACAGCTGCTTATATTCACTGACACAGCATGTCCGCACTGCATCCCATCACTGGAACAATTCCTAGAAACGAAAAGGCAGCGTCAATTAGACATTTCTTTTAGTATTTTGCTAAAGAATGGGCAAGAAGAGGATCAAGAATTATATCGTGATAGCCAAACCATCATGCAAGTTATCTCAGTGGACGAACAAATGATAGGCGCCTTCCAGATTGAAGAGTTTCCATATTACATCATGGTAGAAGAAGATGAAACAATCTCATATGCAGCCCCTTTTCCGGATGGTCTTTATTCAAGGATTCCTGCAAAATAAAGATAAATGAGGCATGTGAAGACAACAAACACACGCCTCGTTTTTTTATTGGTGTGGATCTGCCTGAACATCCTGATCCTTTTCCCTTGCGGCAATTTCACCTGCTTCACTTGAAGCTGCCGCTTGTTCCTCAGCTTGTTCAAACTCACTGCGAGCCTCATTTGAAATGTCTACTTGGTCATCATGCTGATTCACAGTAACAGACGAAGAAGACGATTCTTTTTGAACCTCTTTCTCTAGTTCCTTTAATTTAGACACATGAAGCTCTAAATCTTTTCCTTGCTGAACTAGAGTCAGTTGTTGAAATAATGCCTTTCTCTCTTCTGAAGAATGGTCGCCTTGAACAATTTTCGCAGCTTGGTTTAAAAAAGAATTTGATGTTTGACCCGCTTGACGACTGTTTGACGTCTGCACAGCATTTGTTAAAAATGAAATTGAAGATATGCTCATGCGTTCACATCCTATTAAATAAAATCCTTGAATTTAGCAGCCACATCTAACGCGTTCTTGGCTAGTACATATCTCACCTGTATCACGATCCACGTAGTAACGGAAAGTTCCAACACCTTGAAGGAAACAAGTTGGCGCTGATTTACATGAAGTGACTAATTTTTGTAAAATACATCTTGAAGCTGCAGGTTGAACATTGGTCATTTTGTTTAAGAAACGATCTAACATATGAATTCCACCTTCCAATTTTTATGGTAATACAACACAATAATAACCAATTACAAGACAACTAACAACATATTTTGATAAATTTACTAATTATTTTTAACTACTGATCTTATTTATGACATAAATTGTCGTTAAAATTTATAGTAAATGTTACTTTTTTCTTATTTGAAGATAATTTATTTATCCATAAATAGTAAAGTGAAGATAGAAATATTTTTTAATTGCTCTACATTCACTCTTCCTAAAGTACTACTTGCTCAAGTATGATAAAGAGTGAATACATAAAGGAGTGAACACCATTGCAACAAACTGAGAAAATCATTCAATCTCTTCATTCGATCACAAAGTGGGGAAAAGTTGGTAGTATATTTCTCTATATTTCAGGCGGCCTAGCTATTCTTATTGGTTTTTGGCTTGTTCTTCCTGCTGCCCTTGGCGTCTTCCTCATTATGATGGGAATCCATGTACAAAAATCTGTAAACGCAGCTGAACAATTAATTCAAGCTCCTGATACTTCTTATGAAGAGTTATTAGAACAATATGCTAAGATGATGAAAATGCAGACGCTATTTGCCATATCAAGTATTGTCACAGTCATTCTCTCATTCATCGCCATTATCTTGATGCTGATATTAGGTGGCCTAGCCTTTCTTCAAGAAATTCCTAGTGACGTCCAGCAATACGAAGGTGAATACGAACAAGAGCTTGGTGACTTTTATTAATGGAGAGGGGTATCAATGAACATTCGATACCCCTTTTGTTTGATCATTTGGCATTATTCATCCTACTAAGCTTGACATTCCGCCTTGATCATTTTAAAATACAAATCGTAACCATTACGAATTAAAGGAGGATCCTATTACTGATGCGCGTAAAAATTACCTTAGCCTGTACTGAAACGGGTGACAGAAACTATATCACAACAAAGAATAAAAGAACGAACCCGGACCGACTGGAGTTAAAAAAATATTCTCCTCGGCTAAAGAAATATACCCTTCATAGAGAAACAAAATAATTTTTTAGATTTTAAATCGTAATCATTACTTTTTAAGTGAGGCGGAAATCAAAATGAGTATGGTTAAAAGGACAGAAAGAAATGAATAAGCGAATACCTGTTACAGTATTAAGCGGTTTTTTAGGAGCAGGAAAAACAACAATATTAAATCATGTCCTACAAAATCGTAAAGGGTTAAAAGTAGCTGTAATTGTCAATGACATGAGCGAAATTAACATTGATGCAGAACTAGTCAAACAAGGCGGTGAGCTCTCTCGATCAGATGAGAAACTAGTTGAATTGTCTAATGGTTGTATTTGCTGCACATTAAGAGAAGATTTGTTAATCGAAGTAGAGCGCCTGTGTAAAACTGGTCATATTGATTATATTGTCATTGAGTCAACAGGTATTAGTGAACCAATTCCAGTCGCGCAAACTTTCTCTTATATTGATGAAGAAATGGGAATAGATTTGACACGCTTTTGCCGGTTAGACACGATGGTCACTGTTGTAGATGCGAATCGTTTCTGGACCGACTTCCAGTCAGGAGAAAGTTTATTAGACCGTAAACAAGCCGTTTCCGATGATGACGAACGAGAAATTTCCGATTTACTTATTGATCAAATTGAATTTTGTGACGTACTGATTATAAATAAATGTGATCTAGTATCAAACTCAGAATTAGATCGACTTGAGCGCGTGCTGACCACACTTCAACCAGAAGCATCTATCATCAGAACCTCAAAAGGTAAAGTACAGCCAAGTGACATTTTGAATACTGGTTTATTTGACTTTGAAAAATCCAGTGCTTCTGCTGGCTGGATCAAAGAAATCAACGCCGGGCATTCTCAGCATACGCCGGAAACAGAAGAATACCAAATCTCATCTTTTGTTTATGAAAGAAGACTCCCCTTCCATACTGGCAGGTTAAATAATTGGTTAGATCAGATGCCAGAGCAAATAGTTCGCGCTAAAGGATTTACATGGCTTGCCACACATCATGATTTAACCATTTTAATTTCACAGGCCGGAAAATCTGTTGCGATTGAACCAATTGCATACTGGATTGCTGCCTTGCCTGAGCAAGATAAGGCACGGATATTAAAGCAAGAACCAGAGCTTCTTGAAGAGTGGGACGCAGAATTTGGTGATCGGCATACAAAACTTGTGTTTATCGGCGTAGATTTGCCTAAAGCAGATATCATTCGCACACTAGATCAATGCTTACTCACACCTGAAGAATTTGATCAAGATTGGACTACATTTGAAGACCCCTTTCAATGGAAAATCCAACATTAAAAAAGGAGGGTTTTAAGTGGCAAAGAAATCTAAGATTGCTAAAGAAAAAAAGCGGCAGCAGCTTGTATTGAAATATGCAGAATTAAGAAAAGAGTTAAAAGAAAAAGGTGACTATGAAGCTTTACGGAAATTACCTAGAGACTCTTCCCCTACCCGTTTAAAAAACCGCTGTGAATTAACCGGCCGCCCTAGAGGTTACTTACGAAAATTTAAAATGTCTAGAATTGCTTTTCGTGAGCTTGCCTATAAGGGCCACATCCCAGGAGTAAAAAAATCGAGCTGGTAAAGATTGAGTTGATCTTATCACAGCTCTCATAAAAGTAAAGTAGCAAAAAATGTTTAAAATTCTATTTTCCAGGAATTTCTAAACCTTTTTGAGCTACAAAATAACATTTTAAAAACCAGCAGAGTTTCTGCTGGTTTTTTATAATGACTGGATTCATAAGATGAATAGACCTATTTCAAAAAAAGATTGTCAACAATGATTATGACTTTTTCTCTTCTTTTCAAAAATACATGATCATGATACTTTGTTGTCACTACCCACCGATGTATGACATTTCAACTTTTTTCTGATCTTTCTTCTGTTCTCTCTCGGCTGAATATTGATCATGTCTATTCGACCATAGTTCCTTCAATATATTCTTTATATCTTCATTATCTTTAGCCGAGCGAATCACCCGTTTCAGATCAAAACCCGACGATGCAAAAAGACATGTAAACAATTCACCGCGAGCAGAAAGCCTCGCTCTGTTACATGTTCCACAAAAAGCATCTGAAACAGAAGAAATAATGCCTATCTCTCCTGAACCATCTTTATAAAAGAATCGGTTGGCTACTTCACCTGGATATTGAGGAGGTTCTGGTTTGATAGGAAATGTTGAATCAATTAGACCAATGATCTCTTTCTTTGTCATGACATGCTCTAGATTCCATTTGTTCGTATTTCCAACATCCATAAACTCGATAAATCTGAGAACATGTCCTTCTTCTTTAAAGTAAGCTGCCATTGGTAAAACATCCTGATCATTCACACCTTTTTGAACAACCATATTGATCTTAATAGCAAGTCCAGCTTTTTTTGCAGCCTCAATCCCATCAAACACTTTTTGGATAGAAATATTCCTTCCGTTCATTTGCATAAAACGATCAGGATTTAATGAATCCAAACTAATGGTGACTCTCTGAAGACCTGCTTTCTTTAACTTATCAGCATATAAAGGTAAAAGCGTTCCATTGGTTGTCATAGCAATGTCTTCGATTCCTGGAATTTTTGAGAGCTTTTCTATTAAGATAGGCAAATCTTTTCGCATTAAAGGTTCACCACCCGTGATGCGTATTTTCGCCACACCTAAGTCCTTTGCAAAAAGGGTAGCAAGCTGTTCAATTTCTTCGAAACTAAGCAGTTCTTCTTTATTCAAAAAAGGATAATCTGGTCCAAAAATTTCAGCAGGCATACAGTACGTACATCTAAAGTTACAGCGATCTGTTACTGATATTCTTAAATCGCGCAATGGTCGATGTCTCTTATCCAATATACTGTCCATACTTTGCCTCCTATTCTGTAATACGCTGATGGTGAGTGTAGATATTAAAAGATTTTCCTCTGACGAATCCAACTGTCGTGATATTTAATTCTTCTGCCATATTAAGCGCCAGCTCAGTAGGTGCTGATTTTGAGATGACGATCGACACTCCTAGTTTTGCTGCCTTCAATAAAACTTCTGACGATATCCGGCCGCTAAACACAAGGATTTTATCTCTAAGTGGAATTCGATGAAGTAAACAGTATCCATAGATTTTATCTAAAGCATTATGTCTTCCTATATCAGTTCTAGTGATGAATAGCTTCTCTGTGTCACACAGTCCAGCATTATGCACACCACCAGTATGTTGAAATAATTGGCTTTCTTCTTGTAAACACTTCATTAGATGCATACAGGTTTCAGCAGAAATGTTGATTCGATCAATGGCTGTTTTTGCTGTTTTCACATCTTGGAGAAAATAAAAGTGTCTCCCTTTCCCACAACAAGAACCAATCACTCGCTTTGTAAAATCTGATGACTGAAATCCGCTTGGGTGAACTAAATCAACATATGCAAAGCCCATACTTTCATCTATTGTAAACCTTTTAATCTCATTTTCAAATCGAATGACTCCTTCTGAAGCTAAAAAACCGATAACCAATTCTTTCAAATGATCTGGTGAACACACAAGTGTTACAAATTCCTCTCCATTCACGATCACAGTTAAAGGAAATTCTTCTACAACTTCATCTGTTTTGCAAGTAAATTGGCCTTCACTGTATTGGTGTATGACTCGTTTCTTTTTAACAGAAGGATTCATTGTATGATCTTCCTTTCAGCACAAATTTAGTTATATGATCCAATCAAATTATGATATTATTTTAAAAAGTCATAAAATTGTAACATATTCCTATCTTATCAAACTTTTTGATTGCTTTATATGGGGGGAACAAAATGAACAAATCGAAAAATCGCTGGCTCATTGCAACAAGTGCTGTAGGAATTCATTTATCTATTGGGTCTGTTTATGCTTGGAGTGTTTTTACGAATCCTTTACATCAAGCTTTTCAGTGGTCATTGACAGAAATAAGCTTGACCTTCAGTATTGCTATTTTATTTTTAGGATTATCTGCTGCTTTCATGGGGCATTTCGTTGAAAGGTATGGTCCAAGAGCATCGGGGCTTTTCTCAGCCATTTTCTTCGGTATCGGAATGACAGGATCAGGGTTCGCTGTCCACATGTCCTCACTCCCTCTCCTCTATTTATTTTATGGTGTACTCGCTGGGATAGGATTAGGAGTAGGTTACATTGCACCTGTATCAACTTTAGTGAAATGGTTTCCGGACCGAAGAGGACTTGCAACCGGCTTAGCTATTATGGGTTTTGGATTTGCTTCTCTTATTTGCAGCCCAATTATCCAATATCTCATTGAAAAAGTGAACATCGCAAATACCTTTTACATTCTTGGAATTTCCTATTTTATGATCATGGTGATCTCATCTCTTTATTTATCACCACCAACATCTGAAGACGTCAAACAGTTTGACGTGTTAAAAACAAATCAAAGAAAAATCCCTCAGGATTTATCACAGCTTACAGCAAATGAAGCGATCAAAACACGACGTTTTTATTATTTGTGGCTCATGCTCTTTATTAATATCACATGCGGAATTGCCATTATTTCAGTTGCATCGCCTCTTGCACAAGAAAGTGTTGGATTCACTGCAGGTGCTGCAGCTACCCTTGTTGGTATTTTAGGTGCTTTTAATGGTTTAGGGCGGATTGGCTGGGCATCCTTCTCAGATTATATCGGAAGGCCGAATACGTATACAATCTTCTTTAGTATCCAGC
Organism: Bacillus sp. DWP3-1; assembly: GCF_049896565.1. Classification (NCBI taxonomy): domain Bacteria; kingdom Bacillati; phylum Bacillota; class Bacilli; order Caryophanales; family Bacillaceae; genus Bacillus; species Bacillus sp. DWP3-1. The sequence continues at coordinate 113,119 of NZ_JAFCUN010000008.1, read as the reverse complement.
TCATTGCCTTTCCTTTACTCCCCTATTTAAAAGAACCGCTCGTCTTTTCAATCGTGATGGCGATCATTTATACGTGCTATGGAGGAGGGTTTGCTTCAATTCCAGCCTATATTGGGGATTTATTTGGCACGAAACAACTTGGTGCCATACACGGTTATATTCTGACTGCCTGGGCCGCTGCTGGTTTAGCTGGACCTTTATTTTCATCCTTTATTCGAGATATAACAGGTAACTACACGCAAAGTCTGATGGTGTTCTCCGGCTTATTTTTCATCGCTTTTATCATATCTCTTCTCATACGGAAAGATATTCAACAGCTTAGAGAAACAAACCTTACTGCTACTTCTTCTGTCTCAGCCCGACCTTAATTTGAATTTGACAGAATCACAATCTAAAGGTAATTTTTAGATATGAAAACGCTTCATAAAGTAATAGGAGGGTGATGATATCATGGGGAAAACAAAACATAAGGGGCCTATTAAGCTTAATAAAAAACCCTCACCAAAGCTATGGGCCTCTTTTGCGCCTATGGGGCTTGGAAAAGTAAAACCGAAACACATTCGAGATACGATGAAAGTGGCATGGGAAAACAAGGATAATCTCCCCTATGCATATCGTATTTTAACGCAGGGCGTGTGTGATGGCTGTGCCCTGGGTGTTTCAGGGTTATATGACCAAACGCTCGCAGGACCTCATATATGCACCACAAGACTAAATGTACTTCGTCTTAATACAATGCCAGCTATTGATCCAAAATGGTTCGAAGATATTCAACAGCTCAAACAAATGGACAGCACCTCTCTTCGCAAACTTGGCCGTATTCCTTATCCACTGATTCGAAAAAAAGGTGACAATGCCTTTACGCGTATTTCCTGGGATGATGCATTAGATCAAATCGCAGCTAAAATCAAATCAATTGATAAACGGCAGCTCGCTTTCTATTTAACGGCTAGAGGAATTACAAATGAAGTCTATTATACCGCTGCGAAGGCAGCTCGCTTTATCGGGACAAATCATATTGATAATGCGTCTCGAATTTGTCATTCACCGAGCAAAACCGCTCTTAAACGATCCCTTGGTATAGGAGCCTCCAGCTGTAATTACAACGATTGGATCGGAACGGATGTCTTAATTTTTTGGGGATCTGTCGCAGCAAACAATCAGCCCGTTTCCACTAAATATATGTATGCGGCGAAAAAGAAAGGAACCAAAATTATTGTCATCAATCCGTACAAAGAGCCTGCCATGGAAAAGTACTGGGTTCCCTCTATTCCAGAAAGTGCTCTATTCGGCACAAAAATCGCGGATGATTTCTATCAAGTCAATATAGGCGGCGATATTGCGTTTATGAACGGCGTCATCAAACATTGGTTTGACATGGAGCAGCATGCTCCCCATTCCGCTCTTGATCATGAATTTATTCAAGCCCATACTACCGGCATACAGGATTTAAAGCAGCATGTCGCACAGTTGAAGTGGGAGGACCTAGAAGCATCATCAGGCTTATCAAAAGAAAGAATGAAGGAATTTGCGATCCTCCTTGCCAATGCCAATTCAGGCGTTTTTATTTGGAGTATGGGTCTTACCCAGCACCGCTTTGCAACTGATAATATATCACAGGTCGCCAACCTTGCTATGTTACGTGGATTTATTGGCAGGAAACATTGTGGTGTCATGCCAATTCGGGGGCATAGCGGCGTTCAAGGTTCTGGTGAAATGGGTGCTGATCCATTCGTTTTGCCGGGCAGTGATTTTGATGAAGAGAATATTGAAAGAATCGAAAAAATTTGGGGGTTTGACATTCCGAAATGGCATGGTGACACCATTGGGCAATCCTTTGAGAAAATGGCTCTCCCAAAAGAACATCCGCAAAAACTCAAAATGCTGTTTACGAGCGGCGGAAACTTTTTAGAAACGATGCCAAATCCAGATGCGATCGAAAAAGCTTTATCTGAGCTTGAACTCCGTGTCCATCAAGATATCATTTTGAATACCTCTACACTTGTAGAGGCAGAAGAGACGGTAATTGTTCTGCCTGCTATGACAAGGTATGAACAGCCAGGCGGCGGTACATCAACTAGTACGGAACGCATGGTATATTTCAGTCCAGAAATTGAAGGACCTCGTATTGAGGAAGCCAGAGCAGAATGGGACATTTATATTGATCTTGCAAAAAGAGTCCGGCCAGAAGATGCTGAGCTGATTCATTTCGAAACGGCTGAAGACATTCGCCGTGAGATTGCGGTCGCAAATCGAAACTATGACGGCATACAGCATTTGCGTCATAAAGGAGACGTTTTTCAATGGGGAGGTGCCTGGCTATGTGAAGACGGGGAGTGTCCAACACCGGACGGCAAAGGACATCTTCTTCCTGCCCAGCTGCCTCAATACCGAAAAACCGAGGGACATTTTAATATCACGACAAGAAGAGGAAAGCAATTCAACTCCATGATCTATAGTGAAAAGGATGCGTTTAATGGTGGAAAGCGTCATTCTATCTTGATGAATGACGAAGATGCAAAAGAACTTTATGTCCAAGAAGGTGATCCAGTTGTTTTGTTTAATCAATATGGGTCCTATCAAGGAGTGGCTCAATTCGGGGAGTTGAAACGTGGCAATATCGCTGTTTATTGGCCTGAAGGGAACGTTTTAATTCCAAAGGGTGTGTATGAGAGCTACTCACAGATTCCCGAGTATAATACGGCGGCAATATTAGAAAAAGCCGAAACTTTTCATGCAAGAAAAGATCAGCACTACGTGGAGAAACGAATTGATGAATTAGAAACTACTTTGAATTGATCTTCAACTAAAAAACAGCTGGGGAAAACAATCCCCAGCTCCCATTCATATCCTACTGACCAAAAGCGCTCGCTTCATTTTGTAGAATGTGATTCAATTCTTCGGCATTCGCAGCCGGTTGATATTGTCCACCACCCGCTTTGGCAACAGACTTTAGACTTTTTGCTTCTTTTTCATTCACGTCAAAGCCGATGATATTGACGATGGTGTCAATTCCGTCTTCATGTAATTCCTTTGCTGCTTGTGAAGGGCTTCCTCCACAAGTTTCTTTACCATCACTGACGACATAGACAATATTTTTTCCTTCAGCCTGGTGATCTTCAAAATCTTGTTTCGTATCTGTTAATGCTTTTGCAAGTGGTGTCCAGCCGGTCGGCTTATACACATTCAGTGCTTGCTGAAATGTTGATGGCTCATATGATCCAAATCCGTAAACGGCTTCAGAGCTTCCACAAGAAACTGCTTTTCCTGCATTTTTATTGGTTCCTTCATGACCAAACACACGTAGCAGGACTTGTGTATCTTCTGATAAAATACTTGCGAAGCTTTGAATAGAACGTTTGGCGATATCGATTTTCTTTTCGCCTTCAACTGATTGTGCCATGCTGCCGCTTAAATCAAGTAATATCACCACATGAGCAGGCTCCTGTTTTGTCACAGCATGAGCTGGTGAAGAAAGAAGCAGGACAAGACTAGCCAAAATGGTTAATACAATATTTCGTTTCATTCATAAAAACCTCCCTTTTTACATTTGTACAGAAAAAGAGAAACGATAGCATACATCAATCGTTTCCCTTTTGTTCAGCAAGTTATTCGTGTAGTTTTAATGATTCTGCCGACAAGATAGAACCCATTTCTTTACCAGTGCTTGCTTGGTAGTATTGGCCTTTACCCGCTTTGGCTACTTGCTTCAATTGACCTTCATAGCCATCGTTAAAGTCTAATCCGATCACATTAACAACAGTCGATCCTTTTGAGTTATGCAATTCTTTTGCTACTTTTACTGGATCTCCGCCACAAGTTTCTTCACCATCAGTGATTAGGTACACAATATGTTTTGTTCCACCATTAAGCTGTTCATCCGTTTGCTTTGCATTTTCAAGAGCACGAGCAATCGGTGTCCAGCCATTTGGTCCAAGTCCGTTTAAAGAGTTTTCAAAGCTTTCTTTTTCGTAAGGCTGTACGCCATAAACGCCTCTAATGACTTCACATGATTGAGCTTTACCTGAATTTTTGTTGTTACCTTCAGAGCCAAACAAGCTCATACGAATTTTAGCGTCTTTTGGAAGTGACTGAGCAAATTTAAATACCTCTTGTTTTGCGAGGTCAAATTTGCGTTCTCCCTCTACTTTTCTTGCCATGCTTCCACTTGCATCAAGTAAGATAGTAACTCTTACATCTTTGTTATGTTTTTTGACTGTAGATGCTTTTGCAAATACTGGTGAAGAGATTGACATAGATAATGTCAATACAGCTAAGGTTACGAGTGTAAATACTTTTTTCAACATCATTTTTCCTTCCTCCTTATGTATTTAATTGAAACATCTTAATCGTAAAATATTCTGTCTTAGAATGGTATAGGACTCGGTCCCTTTTTCTCTTTCATCAAAATCACTAAAAATCTGTCAGTTGTCTAGATATATTCACCTAACACATCATTTTTTCTTTTGTTTTCTCCTTCTTTCGAGGGGCTTTGTATCGGCCATCGGTTCTTGTCGGGACGTAAATGTTTAAGATTTCCTGAGGTGCGTCTTAAGTCGCAAATTGACACATTCTGTTCAAACCTCTTGGAACACAAAAAAAGATGCCCCATTTCTGAGGCAACTTTGCTTTATTTTTTAGCCATATACGTGTTGAGAAAACGTTCAGCTGATTCAATTTGAATCCCTTTATAATAATGTTTCACGATAGCCTCTACTTTTTTGCCTGACTGTGCCATATAGTGCGCACCATACTGACTCATTCCAACCCCATGGCCATACCCTTTTGTCGTAATGATAATTTGCTGGCCCTGTCGTTCCCATGTAAAGTCCGCTGAATGAAGTCCTAGTGACTCTCGAATGTCTCTGCCTGTCAGTGTTTTACCGTTTATTACGGCTTTCGCTACTTGATTTCCTGGCGTCCGTTCTACTATCTGTCCTACCTGAGCCTGCTGAGTGAGCGTCACACCTAATTTTTGCTGAAATTCACTAACTGTGATGGTTTTCTTATTTTGAAATTTTGGCGATTTTTCGTCCCATTTACTTGAGACACTTTTCAAATATGGGATTTCGTTTTTCCAATAAGCTTCGGCATTTTCCGTTTTTCCGTTACTTGTTGAAAAGAATGAGGCATCAATTGGCTTCTCATCATAAGTCAGCACTTTTCCTTGTGTGCTGGCGACAGCTTCTGTGACTTTTTTTAACTTCCAATTGTACGCTTTCCCCCAAATTTTCTTGAGTTCCTGCTTGTTTTTATAAACTTGGAACATTTGGGTGTCATCTACAAGAGAGCCCTTTGGTGATTTGACAGTCTTATCGATGATCATTTGTCTGACGATATACGTTCTTGCAGCGAGTGCCTGTGCCTTGAGTGCTTCCATTTCAAAATCAGCTGGCATTTCAGACGCTACGACACCGATCACATACTCTTCTAAGGGGATGTTTTCTACCTGCTGATGAGCTGAACGATAGACGGGGATAGCGACGGGTGATTGCTTCAATTTGACTGTACCCTTCACTTCTTTTTTAACTGATGGCTCCGCTGATACATGCTGGCTTACCTCCGGTTTCCCTTGAAACGTCGGCAACACAAGTAAAGTTGGAATCATTAAAATAATGATGCATATTCCTGCGATTGTCCATATCATTGGTTTCATATTTGGCTGCCCCCATTTGTCATTGAATCTCTTTTATCCTATGGGCGGGGACAAGCTAATATGACAGCTTCTTTCATTCAGTGGACAAGTCTTTTGATGAAGATATGAGGCTGTTTATCAACTGATTTTACTGTTCGTCTTTATGAATAAAATTTAAGATGGTTGGATACACTAATGATAAGCTTTAAAAATAAAGCATTCTATGATTCTAAAAAAAATCAGCATGCCCTATGGACACACTGATTTCTTTATGATTACGCGTTCAGATCTGATACAACTTGTTCTTGTGTCACATCTGCTGTTTCATCGTTTACTCTTTCAATATCTGCACCGATTGCTGCAAGCTTCTGGTGGAAGTTCACATAACCACGATCGATATGCTTCAACTCAGTGACACGTGTATGACCTTCTGCTACTAATCCAGCAAGTACAAGTGCTGCTCCTGCTCTTAAATCAGTCGCTGATACTTCAGCACCTTGAAGTTGAACCGGCCCGTTGATAATCACAGAGCGACCCTCAATTTTAATATCGCCATTCATGCGGCGGAATTCTTCAGCATGCATAAAGCGGTTTTCAAACACCGTTTCTGTAATCATACTTGTTCCGTTCGCACGAAGCAATAGCGCCATCATCTGAGATTGCATATCCGTTGGGAAACCAGGATGTGGCATTGTTTTTAGATCGATTGGCTTGAGCTCAGATGGTCCAATGACTCTTAAACCTTCTTCTTCTTCAATGATCTGAATACCCATTTCTTCCATCTTTGCTACAAGTGATGTCATGTGCTCTGGCACTGCGCCCTTTACAAGAACATTTCCTTCTGTAATAGCTGCTGCCACCATGAAAGTACCTGCTTCAATTCTGTCAGGGATGATGTTGTGTTTTGCACCGTGAAGTGTTTCCACACCTTCGATTTTGATTGTACCAGTACCAGCTCCGCGAACCTTACCGCCCATGGCATTGATGTAGTTTGCCAAATCAACAATTTCAGGTTCTTTTGCTACGTTTTCTAAAATCGTTGTTCCTTCAGCTAATGCTGCTGCCATGATGATGTTTTCAGTTGCACCGACACTTGGGAAATCCAAATAGATTTTCGCACCTTTTAAACGGCCTTTTACTTCAGCCTCGATGAAACCATTTCCTACTTGAATTTTAGCTCCCATTGCTTCAAAGCCTTTTAAATGCTGGTCAATTGGTCTTGAACCAATCGCACAGCCTCCAGGTAATGCAACTCTTGCATGACCTGTTCTTGCTAAAAGTGGTCCCATGACGAGCACAGACGCTCGCATTTTACGGACATACTCAAACGGAGCCTCAGTTTCTAGTGCATGAGATGCATCCACTGATACTTCGTTATTTTCAAAATGTACTTCTGCTCCTAAATGACGTAACACTTCATTGATTGTATATACATCGGAGAGCGTAGGTACATCACAAATTACGCTTTTTTCTGTACTTGCTAACAAAGATGCAGCGATAACTGGTAAAACGGCATTTTTTGCGCCTTCTACTTTAACTGTGCCGTTTAACTTTTGACCGCCGCGGACGATGATTTTTTCCAAGGTCTTCCCCTCCGCGTCCCAAATTCTCTATATTAATATTCAGTCGTTACGATTGGTGTGCCAACCGTAATCGTATGATTTTCGTTCATTTCCGAACTTCTGATGGCAATTTGAACATTCATTTTATCATTTGAAGTCATAATGAACTGTTCCCACTTATCTGTGTAAGCGGAAAGCGACACAAAATTAGACTCAACGAGATACTCAACTGGTTTTGCTTGAAATTCATTTGCTAACGTTTCAGCTTTTTTTTGCAAAACAACATCCATCATACCATTTACATGACCATCGAGACAAGTAAAAATTACAAATTTCTCTTGTAATATGCTTTTTGCATGACGTACGAACTGATCATATGTATGCTCCCAGGTATTCAGTGGGCGAGCACCTTTTTGCTCATATAATAAATACGACTTTTGATTGGATTTTGTGTCGGTCTTCACGAGTAAAATTTTCGATAAAGTATCATTTTTTTCATCTTTGTAAATTCCTGTGACTTTGGTGACATGTTTCTCTTCTTTTTCGGTCCACTCATACTGTCGTAGTTCGTCTTTCAAACGTTGCACTTTTTTTGAAAATTGTTCGGATGAAATGTCTACATTTGTTTTGGCGTGAAGGGTCCATCCATCTACTTCAATTTGCTGGTTTTTCAGACCTTCTGCTATTTGGGCGAGCGGAGAAGATTCTTCCGCACGAACACCTTGAATCATCAGAACAAAAAAAAGAATAAACGCAAATAATGGCCAACCTTTTACATACTTTCTCACTTGTCATTCCCCCTTGCTACAAGTGTTGCCGCAAGGAGGTCTATGCATACGTGGAAAAGTCATCAAAGGCCATACTTTTGACGCTTCTTTTTACGTTCCCGCATAAGGCAGTGACCAAACCTTTTATGTTAGAACATATAAGGAATTTGTCTAGAGAAATTTAAGTAATCAAGGAAGAAATTGCTGACTGCAGATGCGATGGCAATGGTAATGAGCATCATCAGCAATCTTGCCTGAACGATTTTCCCTTTTTTAATCAGTGGATCAATATTTACGGCAAGCAATGCCCACCATGTAACCGCAATAAAAAACAGGTGGATCACAATACTCACGATGGCTTGTTGTCCTACGTCTTCCATACAGTTGAATCCTCCTTTTATTTATTTCTGTAAAGGAAAACTCCCTTTCATTATATCCTCGAAAATCGGAAAGATGAATCATTTGGAAAAAAGAGCTATATTTAGAGTAAATCCCCTCTTATCCTGGTGCCAGAGAGATGATATACTGCGTGTGGAAGGAGCTGAACACATTGAAAGATTCTTTTCCTGACTTTGTTGATTTGTACGGAGAACTGGTTCCCTCATTTGATCATGAATGGGAGGCCATTGCTTTCTACTTTGATTATAGACAGACACAGCTAGAAGAATTAGCGCAATTGTGTCATTTTCATAACATTTCTTTGGATTATTCTGAGGAAAGCCTGTATCAGTTAGAATCACTATACTTTGATGCATTTACCAAGCAGCTGTTTGCTGAGTGGAAAATGCCAATAGATGCATTAGAAGCGATGATGAGTGTGTATATGGGAGAGGTTGTCCTCCGTCATCATTCAGATGCTGACTGGGTCGTGCGGCCTTATATGGACTCTCCGCATCAATATACGCTTGGTTTGCGCCGACACAATAAAACGTGGCATAGTACGCAGTTTTGCGAGCACTTATATCTTGAAAAACAGGATTCTCACCCGTATGTGTCGATGTACCAATCTCTCATGTCATTCTAAAAAAATCCTTCTTATCATTGTGATAAGAAGGATTTTCTGTTTTATTTCCCTGCTACATTTAAACGGTTTAACGCCCGTTTTAATGCGAGTTCCGCCCGGCGTACATCACTTTCATTCGGGTGGTTCAAATGCTCTTCAGCACGCTGTTTCGCTGATTTAGCACGATCGACATCAACTTTATCTGATGTTTCAGCGGCCTGAGCAAGAATGGTTACTTGTTCAGGGCGAACTTCAACAAATCCGCCACTTACTGCAACCAATTCAGTTGATCCACTATGTTTTAAGCGAACTGCACCGATTTTTAGCGGAGCAACCATTGGAACGTGGCCAGCTAAAATACCAAGCTCACCGCTTTCTGCTCTGACACTGACCATTTCCACATCCGCTTCATACACTGGGCCGTCGGGAGTAACGATATTGACTTGAACGGTCTTCATGCTTTTACCCTCCTAAGGACCAGATTAGGCCTCTACACCCATCTCTTTGGCTTTTTCAACCACTTCTTCAATGCGTCCAACTAAGCGGAATGCATCTTCTGGAAGGTGATCGTATTTACCAGATAAGATTTCCTTGAAGCCTTTAACAGTTTCTTTCAATGGCACATAAGAACCCTTTTGGCCAGTGAACTGCTCTGCTACGTGGAAGTTTTGAGATAGGAAGAATTGAACACGACGTGCTCTGTGTACCACAAGCTTATCGTCCTCAGATAATTCATCCATACCTAAAATGGCAATGATATCTTGTAGTTCTTTATAACGCTGCAATGTTTGCTGCACTTCACGCGCAATAGCATAGTGCTCTTCACCAACGATCTCAGGTGCAAGTGCACGAGATGTTGAAGCAAGAGGGTCAACCGCTGGGTAAATACCCATTTCAGTCAGCTTACGCTCAAGGTTTGTCGTTGCATCAAGGTGAGCGAACGTTGTTGCTGGAGCTGGATCCGTATAGTCATCCGCAGGTACATAGATCGCTTGAATCGATGTAACCGATCCTACGTTTGTAGACGTGATACGCTCTTGCAGCTGACCCATTTCTGTTGCAAGTGTCGGCTGATAACCTACCGCTGAAGGCATACGTCCAAGAAGGGCTGATACTTCAGAACCTGCTTGGGTAAAACGATAGATGTTATCGATGAAGAACAATACGTCTTGACCTAGTTCATCACGGAAATGCTCTGCCATTGTCAAACCAGTTAGGGCAACACGCATACGTGCACCTGGTGGCTCGTTCATTTGGCCGAAGACCATGGCTGTTTTTTCGATAACGCCAGAATCTTTCATTTCGTAGTAAAGGTCGTTTCCTTCACGTGTACGCTCTCCAACACCAGCGAATACAGAAATACCGCCGTGTTCTTGTGCGATGTTGTTGATCAATTCTTGAATCAGAACGGTTTTACCTACACCGGCTCCACCGAATAGACCGATCTTTCCACCCTTGATGTAAGGAGCAAGAAGGTCAACAACTTTAATACCCGTTTCAAGAATTTCAACTTCTGTAGAAAGTTGATCAAAAGAAGGCGCTTGTCTGTGGATTGGATCTCTTTGAGCTTCCACACCAAGTGGCTCATCTAAGTCAATGTTATCTCCCAGTACGTTGAATACACGTCCAAGTGTTACGTTACCAACTGGTACTGAAATTGGTTTTCCAAGGTCTACAGCTTCCATACCGCGCTTCACACCGTCTGTTGATGCCATTGCGATGGTTCTGACTGTATTATCACCTAAATGTAGTGCTACTTCTAAAGTTAAGTCGATAGTAACTTCACTTTCGCTTTCCGCTTTATGCGAAACTCTGATCGCATTATAAATCTCAGGCAAGTGACCGTCTTCAAAATGAACGTCTACGACTGGTCCCATGATCTGACTGATGCGTCCTGTTTTCATTGCATTCCCTCCTGACAATTATTTCTATTCTAAGGCAGCTGCTCCGCCGACAATTTCTGTAATCTCTTGTGTAATCGCTGCTTGACGAGCACGGTTATAAGAGAGTGTCAGGTTGTCGATCAATTCTTTTGCGTTGTCTGTTGCACTCTTCATTGCTGTCATCCTTGCAGCATGTTCACTTGCTTTGCTGTCAAGAAGCGCACCGAAAATCAAACTCTCTGCATATTGAGGAAGGAGAACTTCAAGAATTTCTTCTTCAGAAGGCTCAAACTCATAAGATGCGGAACGTTTATTTGGTGTCGCTGCGGCCGAAAGGTCCGTTAGCGGCAATAATTTCTTCTCTGTTACTTCTTGTGAAATGGCACTGACAAAGTGGTTGTAGAACATGTAAAGTTCGTCAAACGCTTCATCAGAGAACATTTGAACTGTACTGCTTGCTAATTCTTTAATATCAGCAAACGCTACTTCGTCACCAAGCCCTGTTACTTCAGAAATAACTGGAATACCGCGCTTTTTGAAGAAGTCGCGTCCGATTTTACCAATCACAATCACCGCATATTCATCAGCGGATTGATGACGAGATTGAATGGTTTGGTAAGCGGCACGCAAAATCGAGCTGTTAAAAGGTCCTGCAAGCCCCCGATCAGATGTAATGACGAGATACCCTGTTTTCTTGACAGGTCTTGAAAGAAGCATTGGGTGCTTAGCACTTGTTCCAGTTGCGATTGCAGCAACCACTTCCTGGATTTTCTCCATGTAAGGAACAAAAGACTTCGCATTGTTTTCAGCACGATTCAGTTTCGCAGCTGATACCATTTGCATCGCTTTTGTGATCTGACTCGATTTTTTCGTTGACGTGATCCTTGACTTTATATCGCGTAATGAGGCCAAAGATTTCACCACCTTTTTTCAGGAATCCGTGTTCATTTACGTGAAAAGAGAGAAAAAGAGAATCTTTTTCTCTCGGAAAGATTACTAATTAGTTGCTTGGTGCAAACGTACGTTTAAAGCCTTCGATTGCTGTATTCCACTCTTCATCAGCAGGCATGTTTCCTGTTTGAGAGATGGTGTCAAACAAGTCTTTATGGTTTTCTTCAATGTACATGAATAACTCAGCTTCAAAACGTTTGACATCAGCAATCGCGACATCGTCTAAGTATCCTCTTGTGAGTGCATAAAGAATCGCTACTTGTTTTTCAACTTTAAGCGGTTTGTTCAAGTCTTGTTTTAAGACTTCAACTGTTCTAGCACCACGGTTTAATTTTGCTTGAGTCGCTTGGTCTAGATCAGATCCAAACTGAGCGAATGCTTCAAGCTCACGATAAGAAGCAAGATCCAGACGAAGTGTACCTGCTACCTTTTTCATCGCTTTGATTTGTGCAGAACCACCTACACGAGATACAGACAATCCTGCGTTTACTGCTGGACGTACGCCTGAGAAGAAGAGATCAGATTGTAAGAAAATCTGTCCATCTGTGATTGAAATAACGTTTGTTGGGATATATGCAGAGATATCGCCAGCTTGCGTTTCTACGAAAGGCAATGCTGTGATAGAACCGCCACCCTTTTCGTCACTAAGCTTCGCTGCACGCTCTAATAAACGAGAGTGAAGATAGAAAACATCACCAGGGAATGCCTCACGACCTGGAGGACGGCGAAGCAATAATGAAAGCTCACGGTAAGCTGCCGCTTGTTTAGAAAGGTCATCATATACAACAAGTACGTGCTTGCCGTTATACATGAATTCCTCACCCATCGTTACACCTGCATAAGGAGCAAGGTAAAGAAGCGGGGCTGGCTGTGATGCAGAAGCTGTGACTACGATTGTGTAATCAAGCGCACCATGCTTACGAAGTGTTTCAACAACACCACGAACCGTTGATTCTTTTTGTCCGATCGCTACATAAATACAGATCATGTCTTGATCTTTTTGGTTTAGGATCGTATCAATTGCAACAGATGTTTTACCTGTTTGACGGTCACCAATGATCAATTCACGCTGTCCGCGTCCGATTGGAATCAAGGCATCAATTGCTTTAATCCCTGTTTGAAGCGGCTCATGTACAGATTTACGATCCATAACGCCTGGTGCTTCACTTTCGATTGGACGAGTTTTGCTCGTTAAGATTGGACCTAGTCCATCAACAGGCTGACCAAGTGGGTTCACAATACGTCCGATTAATTCTTCACCTACTGGAACCTCCATGATACGACCTGTACGTTTTACATCGTCACCTTCACGGATATCTTTGTAAGGTCCTAAAATCACGATACCTACGTTAGACTCCTCAAGGTTTTGAGCCATACCCATTACACCATTAGAGAACTCAACCAGCTCTCCTGCCATAATGTTGTCAAGGCCATGTACACGCGCGATACCGTCCCCTACTTGAATGACTGTACCGACATCTTTTACTTCAATTTCAGATTGATAGTTTTGGATTTGCTGCTTTATCAGCGCGCTAATCTCTTCAGCTTTGATACTCACTAAGGTTTCACCCCTTCTAACGATTTTCGCCTGCAAGCTGACGTTCAATGCGGGAAAGCTTTCCGCTGACACTGCCGTCATAAATGCGGTTTCCGATACGGATTTTCACTCCGCCTATTAGATCCTTGTCAATCACATTTTCAACACGCAGTGATGTGACTCCGGCTTTTTTGGCAAATACTTCAGATAAAGATTGAATTTCAGCGCCGCTCAGCGGTTTCACTGAATACACGACCGCATCGTCTATTTGTTTCGTGCGGTTTGCAAGTTTCACAAACTCAGACGTCATTTCAGAGAAAATATTCGTGCGTCCGCGGTCAATCAATAAATACATTGTGTGCAACACATGTGTCGAAACACCTTTGAAAGCTTCTGCAATCAAATGTTTCTTTTTGTCTGCCGTAATCTTTGGATGAACAAGAAAGTCATTCAATTCTTGGTCAGCCTTTAGAACTTTTTTGATCTCATTCAGCTCTTTTTCAGTTTCGTCTACTGCCGAAGAAGCAAGAACGATGTCAAAAAGAGCAGAAGCGTAACGCTTAGAGACAATAGTCACGCTCATCGGCTTTCGCCTGCCTCTTTAAGATACTCTTGAATCAATTTCTCTTGTGCTTGCTCATCAAGTTCTCTTTCAATCACTTTAGATGCAATGAGTACAGATAGTGATGCAACCTGCTCGCGCAGTGCAGCCACAGCTTGTTCTTTTTCTTTCACGATTTCAGTTCTAGCAGACTCTTTCAAGCGCTCTGACTCTTGACGTGCTGCTTGAATGATCTCTTCTTTTTGTTTCTCACCAATCTTTTTCGCATTTTCGATGAGTGTATGTGATTCTTCGCGTGCTTCTTTCAATAAGACACGTTGTTCTTCAAGAAGCTTTTCAGCTTGAACGTGCTTTTGTTCAGCACTTGAAATTTCATTTCCTATATAATCTTCACGCTGCTTCATAATACCTAATAAAGGTTTAAGCGCAAATTTCTTTAAAAGTGCAAGCAGGATGAGCATAGCGATAAGCTGGAATAACATATCCCCGGCGTTGAAACTTAAGCCACCTGCTCCTAAAACCACTGGTAACTGAGACATTTAGTACGGCAACTCCCTTCTTTAAATAATATGTTAAGAAACAAAACATAAAGGAATGGCGAAGTTTCGAACTAATCTGATCTTCGCCATTAAAATTCATATTAGAACGCTTCTCACATATTAACCAAAGAATGCCAAGAATGCGATAACGACAGCGATAATTGGAAGTGCCTCAACTAAAGCGACCCCGATGAACATAAGTGTTCTTAGTTCTCTACCAGCTTCTGGCTGACGAGCGATTCCTTCAACTGTTTTAGATACGATTAGACCGTTACCAATACCTGCTCCTAGTGCTCCCAAACCGATTGCAATTGCTGCTGCTATTAAATTCATTAAAAAGCTCCTCCTTTAAAATAACGTCCTTTTTGGACTCTCAATTTTTTAGTGTTCATCGCTGACTTTATGGGAAATGTACACCATTGTCAGCATGGTGAAGATAAATGCTTGGATTGTTCCGACAAACAAACTGAATGCCTGCCATACAATCATCGGCACGATGGCACCTAATGTACCAACGATACCAAGTGCAATGTTTTGCGTGTAGAAATTGGTCGCAAGTCCTGCAAGCAAACCAAGAAGAATCTCTCCAGCAAAAATGTTTCCATAAAGACGCAAACCAAGTGTTAGCGTGTTTGCAAATTCTTCAATAAGTTTCAATGGTACTAAAAGCGGAATTGGTCTGAAGTAGTCTTTCGTATATTCCTTGACTCCTTTTGCCTTGACACCGTAGTAATGTGTCAATCCCATGACCATAATCGCTAGTGTCATTGTGATTGCAGGGTCTGCTGTTGGTGATTTCCACCACAAGTTGTGATCGACCGTAATCGAGAATGGCAGTCCAAGCATGTTTGAAACAAATATGTACATGAGTAATGTAACGCCAAGCGCTAGAAATGGGGCTCCTGTTTTCATGTCCATCGAACTACCTATGATATTTCGAACAAAATCAACAATCCATTCCATGAAGTTCTGCGCCTTTGTCGGACGAATAGACAGAACACGAGTAGTCAGCACCGCTATGAGAAGAACGATGATACTAGCAATCGTAATCATGAGAACATTGGATAAGTTGAACGTTAACCCTAAAAATTCTGTCGTTTTTGAACTGTGACCCAAAGAGTATTCACCTCTCTTCCATAGTAGAACGTTTAAGTTGAATGAAGGAATCTATCATAATGACAGGATATATTGTCATTAATCCTATAACAACACCTGCCAGATGAACTTCATTAGGGTAACGCCAAGCAATCGCTACTGCGAGAATTGCGTTGGCCCACCTGGCTGTACTTCCCATTGAACGAATGGATTTTCCTTTTTTAACCGCTCGATCAAAAGCGTGCATTCTCCGTATAAGTAGGAATAAATTAAAGAAAGCAAAAATTGTGCCGATAATGAAACCAAGAAACAGTGGTTTAAAACCAGGCATGGCATAGCCAAACACAAAAATTGCCAATAGATAGAACATATATTTACTCTGTCTGCGGAAAATCGCGTTTGGATCGTTCATTCATCTGACTCCCGATGAAAAATATTGTAAAAAAGGTGATAAATGGTGATGAAAACTGCGTAGAAGACGCTTATGATAAGCAGTCCTGTTCGAAAAAAATCAATCACCCATCGGTCTAATTGCACAATCAGACTTGAAATCTAAAGATCTATGGGATGTTGCTTCATTCGCTGATACAAACCCTGATAATTAAAGGGTTCACAATGAGGATTAGTAGAGTGCTATAGGCTATGAAAACCTTACCATAATACCCTCGTTTAGCATACAATAGCGTCTATGATGTGTCAATCCGTTGAAAGTTAAAAAACTTTTCTATAGTGATAGAGCACACAAAATGTTCACAATTTCATCAAACTTTAGGAGACACGTGACATTCATTGAAAAAAACAGCTAATGTTCAGTATACATTGATTTTTCTAAGAACGATATCAACCGTTTGTCATATATTTCAAAAAGCCCACATGCACGTTTGCATGTGGGCTTTTATTAAAACATGTTATTTCGTTCCATACATACGGTCACCAGCATCACCAAGACCTGGGATAATGTAACCTTTTTCGTTCAATTTCTCATCTAATGCTGCAATGTAGATATCAACGTCAGGATGATGCTTTTGCATTTCTTCTACACCTTCAGGGGCAGCAATCAGACACATGAAGCGAATGTTTTTCGCCCCGCGTTTTTTCAAGCTGTTCAATGCTTCGACTGCTGAACCGCCAGTTGCAAGCATTGGATCTACTACGATAAATTCACGCTCTTCCACATCAGATGGAAGCTTCACATAATATTCAACAGGCTTTAATGTTTTCGGATCACGGTATAAACCGACATGTCCCACTTTAGCAGCTGGAATGAGTTTCAAAATCCCGTCCACCATTCCAAGACCTGCTCTTAAAATTGGCACAACACCGAGTTTCTTCCCAGAGATCACGTTTGATTTCGCTACTTGTACAGGTGTTTCTACATCCACCTCTTCAAGCGGTAAGTCTCTTGTGATTTCAAATGCCATTAATGTTGCGACTTCATCCACTAGCTCTCTAAATTCTTTTGTTCCTGTATGAACGTCACGAATATATGTAAGTTTGTGCTGAATAAGCGGGTGATCAAATACATAAACCTTTGCCATTGCTTGCTACAACTCCTTTTCTGTCATCTTCCGGTGAACTTTGCACACTTCCTACAATTCTACATAAAAAGACGTCATCTTTCAATATGATTCGCAAATCCTACAAAAAAAAACCCACATGCCAATAATAGGCAAATGGGTCTGCTTTTTAATAATCTAATTCGTTATATAGAGGGAAGCGGGCAGTTAGATCAGATACACGCTTTTTCGCTTCTTCTAATTTCGCTTCATCTTCATGATGTTTTAGAGCAAGCGCAATAATGGAACCGACTTCTTTCATCGCCTCTTGATCGAAACCGCGGCTTGTCACTGCTGCTGTACCAACACGTACACCACTTGTGACAAAAGGTTTTTCTGGATCATAAGGAATCGCATTTTTGTTCACTGTAATCCCGATTTCATCAAGAACATTTTCTGCAATTTTTCCTGTGATGCCAAGAGAACGCAAGTCGATGAGAACAAGATGGTTATCCGTTCCACCAGATACAAGCTGAATATTTTCAGATAACAGGGTTTCAGCTAGCTGCTTTGCATTATCAATGACGTTTTGTGCATATGTTTTAAAATCTCCGTTCAATACTTCACCGAAAGAAACAGCTTTTGCAGAGATGACATGCATCAGTGGTCCACCTTGAATACCAGGGAAGATCGATTTGTCGATCTTTTTACCAAACTCTTCACGGCATAGGATCATTCCGCCGCGAGGTCCACGCAATGTTTTGTGAGTTGTCGTTGTCACAAAATCTGCATAAGGAACTGGATTTGGATGAAGACCTACTGCAACAAGACCCGCAATGTGAGCCATGTCGACCATAAAGTAAGCACCGACTTCATCCGCAATCTCACGGAACTTTTTGAAATCAATTTGACGTGGGTATGCACTTGCACCCGCAACAATTAGCTTTGGCTTATGTTCACGTGCTTTTTCAAGTACATCTTGGTAGTCGATATGCTGCGTTTCTTTATCGACACCATATTCTACAAAGTTGTACTGTACACCACTAAAGTTGACAGGGCTTCCGTGCGTTAAATGCCCGCCATGTGATAAGTTCATACCTAGCACTGTATCGCCATGCTCAAGAATGGTAAAGTATACGGCCATATTCGCTTGAGCACCTGAGTGAGGCTGTACGTTCACATACTCAGCACCAAAAATTTCTTTTGCGCGGTCACGTGCGATATCTTCTACAACGTCTACATGTTCACAGCCGCCATAGTAGCGTTTACCAGGGTAGCCCTCTGCATATTTGTTTGTTAATACAGAGCCCTGTGCTTCCATGACTGCTTCGCTTACAAAGTTTTCTGATGCAATTAATTCAATTTTGTCCTGCTGGCGTTTCCGCTCTAGTTGAATTGCCTTGAATACTTGTGCGTCTTGCTCAGGTAAATGTTTCATCAGCGAAATCCTCTCCAATCTATTTCCATTCGATGTTTTCACCATCTCATTGTACACGGTTTTTGAGTGAAATGTAAAAGTTTTTTTGGGAAATCGACTTCTTTTTTTGCGAAAAACCGAATATTCAAGCGGTGAAGCGTCTTCATCATTCAACATTATATTAGAAATATATCTAAGCTATGATCTTGTATAAACCGCTCGTTCTCCGCCAATCAGCTTCGGACGCGTTTTCGCAAACGTCACATGTGCATGTCCTAATTGATGACGACTGAGGCGAACAGGTACAGCGACTCTCTTTAGATGCATCCCAATCAATGTATCACCGATATCGATTCCAGCATGCGCCTCGATGGATTCAACTAACACAGGATGTTCCATGTGCTGATACGCATGAGCCGCCATCGAACCACCCGCCTTTCGGACAGGTACTGCCGCTACAATCTCTAGGTTAAGCCGGAAAGCCACTTCTTCTTCCACAACAAGAGCACGATTCAGATGCTCACAGCACTGGAAAGCGAGCTCAATGCCAGTCTCTCGTCTTAGCTGATCCAATTCTTGATAGATAGACGCAGCAATTTGCTCACTTCCTGCTGTACCAATATGCTCGCCAGCCACTTCCGATGTACTGCAGCCGATGACTAAAATTTGTCCAGCACGCAGTTCGACCATTTGATGAAACTCTTTTAACATTTCAAGCCAATCTTGACCAATGTTCATGTTAAGCGCTCCTTATAGGTGCTTTTCTTCGTAATCAGCGATTTTACCAATCCGCACAGCATGTCGTCCTGCCGTAAATTCTGTTGTCAGCCAAATGTGCGCAATCTCACGTGCTAATCCAGGTCCAATAACTCGCTCTCCCATCGCAAGGACGTTTGTATCATTATGTTCTCTAGTCGCTTTCGCACTAAATGTATCATGCGCCAGCGCACAGCGAATTCCTTTCACTTTGTTTGCTGAGATGCTCATACCGATGCCTGTCCCGCAAATTAAAATGCCGCGGTCGACTTCTCCGTTTGCCACCATATTAGCTACAGGAAAAGCATAATCTGGGTAGTCTACAGAACCTGATCCACATTCACAACCCATATCAATGTATTCAATCTTCAATTCATCCATCAGTTGTTTGATTTCTTCACGAATATTCGTTCCGCCGTGATCGGATGCAATGGCTACTTTCATCGGGCAATTCCTCCTAAGGGTGAGTTGATCTGTCATGCCTTACATTTATTCTTTATTTATAGTTATATTTTAACCTCTGCCTAGTCATTTGCAAACAAAAGCAGAAAAACCGTTGACGCAACGGTTTTACAGGTTGTCCATTATGAGGATGTCTGATCTTTTTTCAATCTCTCAGCCAGTGGAAAGAGCAATGCTTCAAGTTCATCACGTGTTTCCTGATAAACAGACAGACTTCCTCCAAACGGATCGGATACATCGCCTTCTGTTCCTGTCGCAAATTCCTTTAGAGTGAAGATCTTGTCTTTTGCATGCGCATATTGCTCCACAATCAACTGTTTATGCTGCATGGTCATGGTGAAGACGTAATCTGCTTCTCGCAGAAGATCCTCTGTCAGTTTTGATGAAGAATGGTTCAGTGGAATGCTTTTCTCAAATAATGCTTCGACCGCTTGAGGAGAAGCCTTCCCAGCATCTGAGGCAAAAATGCCCGCTGATTTAACAGTGACCTCTAAACCTTTATCATGTGCAATTGAAGCAAAAAGGGCTTGAGCCATAGGACTTCTGCATGTATTTCCCGTACAAACAAATAAGATTTTCATCTTTCGCCCTCCTTTTCTTCTATTATATAGCATTTCATTCTACATGTTATGTAAGGAGACTGACTAGAGCGGAAATAATAATTTGATACCAAAGGCTAGTAAAATGATTCCGCCAAGCGCCCCGCTATATGATCCAACCCATGATCGAACCTGTTTACCGAGTAATAATCCAAGCCATGTGAGGATCATACTAAAAAAACCAAACAATAAAATGGTCATCCACACGTGAGAACCGTAAATTCCGAGACTTAAACCAACGGAAAAACTGTCTAAGCTGACACTTGTTGCAAAAAGAACGAGACCAGC
The DNA here is from genome assembly GCF_049896565.1 of Bacillus sp. DWP3-1. Lineage (NCBI taxonomy): Bacteria > Bacillati > Bacillota > Bacilli > Caryophanales > Bacillaceae > Bacillus > Bacillus sp. DWP3-1. The sequence goes on along the minus strand of NZ_JAFCUN010000008.1, from coordinate 92,567 downwards.
CCCAACAGGTGCGATAAATGGTTTATCCTCTTTGCGAATAGACGCAACGATCATTTGCAGCCCGAGCACCAAAAGCAGCGCCCCGCCGATATAGGTGGCAAGGAGACCGAGCCAGCCTGATAGGAGCTGACCTGTCAGCATACCAAAAAGCGGCATAAACATATGAAATATCCCAATGACAAGTCCAATATAAATGATCTGGCGGAACCTCAGCTGAACCATCCCCATGCCAAGTCCAACCGAAAAAGCATCCATTCCCAGTGCAAAAGCCATGATGCTGAGCGTCAGCAATTCGCCAGCTAGTTCGTACATGTAAATCCCCCTTGGACACGCATTCTCCTTTAACCTATGTTTGTCCTAGAAGGGTTAGAACTATTTGAACGAAGAGAGGGTACGCCCTCCTGCCGCTTTTTGCAGACGGTTCATGATCGCTGAACCCACTCCCTGCTCTGAAAAGGCTTCTGAAATAATGACATCTACATCTGTCTCATCAAATTGTCTCAGTACACGATATAAGTTTGCCGCAATCGTTTCAGGTTTCCCTCTCCATCCACAGCTGAAAACAACATCTGCCGCAAACAACGATTTCTTTTCTTCTGTTGTCAGCACGCCCACTTTTAGACCTTCTGCCTGGTATGTTTGAATGTGATGCTGCATCTCTTCATCACTTCCAGAAAAAAGATACATTTGAGCTTCAGGTGCATAGTGTGTGTATTTCATTCCTGGCGATACAGGCGCTTCGTCCTTTTTTGTCAGCCCCGGGTCGATACTGACCGCTCCAACTACCTCTTCTAAAGCTTCTTTTGTAATCCCGCCAGGCCTTAAGATCACTGGAATCTCGTCGACACAGGATACAACCGTTGACTCAACGCCAATTCCAGTTGAACCGCCATCGACAATTCCAGCGATTCTTCCATCGAGATCACTCGCTACATGGTCAGCTTGTGTCGGTGAAGGTTTGCCTGAACGGTTGGCACTTGGTGCGGCAATCGGCAGACCAGCTGCTCGGATGAGCTCAAGCGCAATCGGATGGTCAGGCATTCTCACACCGACCGTGGATAAACCTGCTGTGACCTGCTTTGATAAAGCACCCGGCTTACATGGAAGAACAATGGTTAAAGCGCCCGGCCAAAAGGCTTCCATCAGCGCCTTTGCTTTTTCACTTTCTATTTGCGCAAATTCGTGAAGCTGCTGAACCTCCGCAATGTGGACAATCAATGGATTATCACTTGGACGCCCTTTCGCTTCATATATTTTCATGACAGCTTCTGTCTCTTTCGCATTTGCCCCTAGTCCGTAAACAGTCTCTGTCGGAAAAGCGACCACTTCGTTTTGCTGCAATAACACAGCTGCCTGTTCAATTTGTGGATAGTATGTGGATAAACTCTTTTCTAAATCCACAGACCACCTTTTTGTATTTAACATCATACAAACTCCTTTTAAAAAAGATAAAACTGTTGATATATCTCAATTATCCTTTTGAAAGTATAAAAGATGATGATCAATAAAACAAGCGTTGTCCACAATTTGTGGATAACGCTTGTTTAACAGTGGATAAGTATGTGTATAAGTCCAGTATGTTGTGATTAACTTCCTTTTTTATGAAGAACCACAGCTTGTTCTTTCGCCAATATCTCTTTTGCATGTGCAGATACCCACATGCTTTCTGGAATGTCCTCTAATGGCGTGAAGCCCATCAATGCCAAAAAGTCATGTGAGGAGGAGTGGTTTGCGACGACATAAAAAGTATCCACGCCTATTTTTCCTCCGATCGTTTGAACACTTTGGAACAAAGACACGATGTGTCCCTGACCTAGTTTATCTGATATGACAAGGGACCGCAGCAAGCCCTCTTGTTCACTAAGCTGTTCAAGACCTAAACACCCCGCCAGCTGACCGTCCGCATCTTCCATGACAACAAATGTCGTACGCTCTGCAAGCGTGACGCCACCTTTCGCTTGTCCCTTTTCAAGAAAAGCATTGATCGCTGGGGCATCTTCTTCTGTGGCTATTCTTAATTGATAATACATGCTTTCACCTCTTTTTGATCTCTTACTTCAACTCTATGAGGCAAAAACAGATTTATACCTTTTTTAGGAGAAAAGACTAGAGACCCATTCGAATAAAAAGAATTTCACTTCACCGGTCTCTTCTTTCTCTTCTTTCACCACTTCATTAACAGACTCATCTGTTTGCTGCGCTGTCACTTGGTTATCCTCATCCCCCTCTGGCGATGCGATGGCTTCTCCATTTGAAAAATCGATAAAGCAGAGCGGCGGGAATAACACACACCACCAATTGGCTCCATCCCCTTCTCCAAGTGTAATTAAAATGGCTTCATATTCCCCTGCAGGATAGACGAAATTCCCATATAGCTTTGTTGGAAATGAGGCTTTTTGAAAGCTGACTGAGACGGATTGATCAATGTGCTGTTCCTTCAATTTCGCTTTGGCAATACGATTGATTTCTGGCAGCTTGGTCCGAATTACACGTCTTGCTTCTTCAATGGACGTGAGGTCTTTAACCCACTCTGTCATATTGGCATTGACCTCGTCACGAATGCTTCTTTTCACATCCTGATCCGCTGAACGATCGCTATTTGCTAAAATGCGTAAACGGATCGCTTCGTCTGGTATTACAACAGGCTGATTTGCAGAAGCAGCCGCTGTCTCCTCCCTTCCAAGGTTTGCAAAAGCACCGCATAATAATAGAAACATATAAAGACAAATCATCATTTTACTTTTAAACATGATGTGTTCCCCCCACTTTTTCTCTTCGCTACAAACATTGTGTCCAGGAAACCCATCTCATAAACAGACAAAATGATTTTTTTAATAGATTATAAGTCAAATCAAAAAAGCCGTCCCATTAAGAACGGCTTTGGAGTGAGGATTGGTAATCGGAAGGGTACAGTCTCCCATCCCAATCTCGGCTGATTTTTAACCCTGATTCTGTTTTGATGACAGTCATTGCTCCTTTTTTCTTGATTTCTTTTTTAACCTTTCCTTTTTGATCAATAAATTGAATCATCATTTCATAGTCAAATTCAATTCTGTCATCGCTTTCATCTGAAGGCGTAAACGTAATTTTCTTCAGCTTAATTTGACAATCTTGATCCTTTGCTGCTTCTAACACGCTCGGGAACATGCTGTCTTGTGTATATTCTTGATATTCATGCTCAGTTAAATAAAACTTCAGCTTCTCCTTCATGTCAGTTAGGTCATCTGTTCGATTCACTGTGTATTGTGCTTTTTTATAGCTTTCTCCAAATGCTGCTGCTTCTTTTTTAAAGCTCGGTTTACCACAAGCACTCACAATCAATAGTACACTGACGATGACCAACACCATCGCATACCTTCTGTTCACACCATTCGCTCCTTCAAAACAAATTTATGTAAAAAAATCATGATCAGAATGTTCATTCTTCTATATATACGTTTCTCTTTTACCATAAGTTTCATCTTTACATAATAAAATAGTCCGACTTTTTCAGCCGGACTTTCCGTTTTGAATGTGTGCGCAAACAGCTCGGTCTTTCCCGTTTATGTCCTTGACGATGCGGACATCTGCCGCGGGAAATGACTGCAAGAGATGTGCTTTTACATCTTGCCCTTGCGTATGTCCAATTTCAAAGACAACGACCGCCTGCTCATGAAGTACCCAGTGAAGATCACGAATGAGACGCTTGTAAAACCACAGACCATCACGTCCATCTGTCAGCGCATTCTCTGGCTCATGCTTTGTAACCACCTCTGACAAACTGTCCATTTCTTCTGCTGCAATATAAGGTGGATTGGAAATAAACAGATCCACTTTGATGCCTTGATCCATGATAGGTTCGAGTAAGTCACCTTGTAAAAAATGGACGTCTGCACCAAGCGCTTGTTGATTCCGCTTTGCTACCGCAAGTGCTTCATGTGAAATATCCGTTGCTGTGACAGATAATGTTTCTTTTTCAAGAGCCAGCGTAATCGCAATTGCCCCGCTTCCTGTGCCAACGTCCACTGCTTTGAGCGGCTGATCGTGCGGGAAGACGTCACTCACCAGATTCAGCGCCGCCAAAACGACCTCTTCCGTTTCAGGACGAGGAATGAGAACATGTTTGTTCACCTCGAAGGGACGGCCGTAAAAGAATTCAATACCCGTTAGATGCTGAACAGGCACGCCTTTCTTATGCTGCGTGACAAACTCGCTGAACAACCGATCTTGCTCCTCTGGCAGCAGATCATGAAAACGTGCAAGAAGTTCACTTCTGCTTAGGCCCAGTACATGCATCAAAAGGAGCTCTGCTGCGTTTTGGTCTCTACCGGCTTCCGTTAACAAAGAAGAAGCCCATTTAAGGGCTTCAAAGATGGTTCGCTGATTATTTTGCATTTTGAAGCTTTCTTGCTTGGTCTTCCATAATTAATGCATCTATGACCTCGTCAAGTTTTCCCTCTAAAATTTGATCAAGCTTTTGAATCGTCAATCCGATGCGGTGGTCCGTTACACGGTTTTGCGGGAAATTGTACGTACGGATACGCTCTGAACGATCCCCTGTTCCAACAGCAGATTTACGCGTTTGATCATATTCAGCCTGTGCTTCACGCTGGAATTTATCATAAATTCTCGCACGCAACACTTTCATGGCTTTTTCTTTGTTTTTGATTTGCGACTTCTCATCCTGACAGGATACAACCACACCTGTTGGAAGGTGAGTTAATCGAACAGCAGACATGGTCGTATTGACACTTTGTCCGCCAGGTCCGCTTGATGTGAAAGTATCTACACGGATGTCTTTTTCATGGATATCAATTTCAACTTCTTCAGCCTCAGGCAAGACAGCAACTGTCGCTGTTGATGTATGAATCCGTCCGCCTGATTCTGTTTCCGGAACACGCTGCACGCGGTGTGCGCCGTTTTCAAACTTTAGTTTGGAGTATGCGCCTTTCCCGCTGATCATAAAGATAATCTCCTTATAACCGCCTGTGCCAGTGACACTCGCTTCCATCACTTCCGTTTTCCAGCCTTGCATTTCAGCATAACGGCTGTACATACGGTAAAGATTTCCAGCAAAAAGCGCGGCCTCTTCTCCTCCCGCTGCACCACGAACCTCCACAATAACGTTTTTGTTGTCATTTGGATCTTTCGGGATCAGCAAGATTTTCAGCTCGTCTTCTAAACGTTCCGTTTCCTCTGTGAGCTCTGAAATTTCTTCTTTGACCATGTCGCGCATCTCGGCATCCAGCTTCTCTTCCAGCATTGCTTTCGCTTCACTTAACTGGTCGTATGCCGCACGATATTGTCTATATACCTCAACAGTTTCTTGAATATCAGATTGTTCCTTCGAATATTCACGAAGCTTCTTAGGGTCGTTCACCACTTCAGGATCACTTAAATATTCATTTAGCTTTTCATAGCGTTCTTCAATTGATTTTAAACGGTCTAACATGGTCTTCACCTCTGTTTTGTGCGTAACAGTCTAATTATAGTATAGCGGGGTATGACAGTCAAAAAAATTTCCAAAACAATTGATTTTCTGCAATTTTCCGCTAGAAAACACGATCTTTGGCGATTGGTTACTTGTTTTGTCTAACGTGAAGGAACAGGTCCTCCTTGAAGAGAATGGTACTTATAATTGAAAAAAGGGAGGGCATTTGGTTTGAATACAAATGAGGTTGCAAAAGAAATTGGTGTTTCTTCAAAAACGATTCAGCGTTGGGTTAAACAGCTCAACATCCCTGTCGCCCGGAATGAACTTGGACATTATGAATTTCATGAAGATATTGTACAGCTGCTCAAAGAAGTCAAACACCAAATGAGTGAAGGTGTGATCCTCCAAGACATTCGACTGCCAATCCACGAGGAAACCGTTCAACAGTTATCACCTGCTGCAGAAACTGATGCCTCCACAAGGCGGATTGAAGCATTAGAAAAGCAAGTGAAACAGCTCATTCAGCAGCAATTGCATGTCACTGATGTAGAAAATCGACTGCAAGAACTCGAACGGAAACTGGCTAAAAAAGCAGATGAAGGTGTATCATACCAGCTGCTTCAGCACCGCAGAGAAATTGAAGATCTCACCACTAAACTTGAGCGTCTTGCCGCGAGCTTGAAACAACCCTCTCAAATAGAAGAAAAAAAGGAAATCACACACCCTGACATCAAAAAAAAGCGTGTGCTCTTCCCTCTGTTTCATTCATTTCGCTAAGAAAGGCTGCCTCATGAGGCAGCCTTCTACTATATTATACGGTAAGTGCAATAATGATCGGTAATGTAATGAGTGACATAATGGCACTGATCACAAATGCGGATGCAGTTTCTGCCTCTTGTTTCTCAAATCGTGTTGCGATCATCGCTGCAACAGCTGAACCTGGGAAGGCAACAAGTAATACAGCTTTTGTAATTTCATCAGCCGAAAGACCCATAAGAACGGCAATAAGATACATAAGCAGCGGTTGTACAGCTACTTTTAATAGTGCAATACTGAATGCTGGTAAGCTCAGTTTAATTTTTCGAATACCTACAGTGACACCGACTGCGAATAGCGCAACCCCTGATGTCACACTTCCGATTTCCTCTAACATTTCATGTCCGATTTCAGGAAGTTTAAATCCTAAAAGTACAAGAATGATACTTGCTAGCGGTGCAAGTGCAAGCGGCTCTGATAAACCGTGCAAAATCGCTTTTGTCGTCATTTTTAGGAAACTTTCGCCGTCTTTGGCTTTTCCTTTTGTTTTTTCACCGACAGTTGACACAATAATGGCAATTGGATCAAGCAATGCATTTACAACTATTCCGGTAATAGCAATCGGAATTGCAACTTCTTGAGCCCCAAATAAACTACCCAAGACCGGAATCCCCATAAATGCAAAGGTCGGTTGTGCTGAGTTTAACGAGAAAACAGATGAATCTGTTAAATCATATTTAAAAGCAAATTTCGTAACTAAAAGGATAATGATATAAAAACCAACGATTCCGAAAATCAATGCAACGAAAAATGGAATTTGACTATAGAATTTATCTTTTGGTGTTGACAGAATGCTGGCGATAAAGTGCGCTGGCAAAGCATACTTTGTAACAAGTGTACTTACACCTTTTGCAGATTTAGCGTCATAGCTGCCGAAGTTCCCTGCGAACCAACCCAGCGCGATAACGAAAAAAATCGGTGCTAGGAGGATCAAAATATTTAAAAAGTCCATCTTACTATTCCTCCTTGAATCCTTTACATGTCTCTTATTTTATTGCGGCATTGCTTAGATTACCCGAAACAATGCCGCGTTACACTTTTTATTATGCTCTTACAATTTTTTTATATTCAGGAATCCACATTGCATCTTTCACAGCTTGTTCGATGTTGTCAGGCGTTTTTCTTGCGACACCATCTTCAATAGCTGCTTTCGCTACTTCAACAGCCACATGGATTGACACTTCTTGCAATTTATCAATGCTTGGCAGTAGACCAGCACCTGGTTTCTCATGATCAACCATTTCAGCAATTGCATTCGCAGAAGCGACGAACATGGCTTTTGTGATGATTTTTGATTCTGTTACGATCGAACCAAGACCAAGTCCAGGGAAAACGAACGCATTGTTTGATTGTCCGATTTCATATTCGATTCCGTTATACTCAACGTTTTCGAACGGGCTTCCTGTCGCAATCAGTGCACGGCCGTCTGTCCATTTGAATAGATCCTCTGGCACTGCTTCAGCAAGTGGTGTTGGATTAGACATTGGCATGATCACTGGACGCTCTGTATGAGCTGCCATTTCTTTAATGATTTCTTCAGTGAATGCACCGCCTTGACCTGATGTACCGATAAGGATTGTTGGCTTCGCTTGGCGAACAGTTTCAGCAAATGAGATTTGTCCTTTTTCATCGCGTGCCCAGCCTTCTACTTCAGCAGAAGAACGAAGGTATGGTTTTTGGAAATCAAGCACTTCATCTTCAAATTGATCTGTTAGCAAACCTCTGTAGTCTAATGTCCAGAATGCATTGTTGGCTTCTTCTTCCGTTAGACCTTCAAGGACCATTGCGTCACGCACTTGATCTGCGATTCCGATACCAGCTGATCCAGCTCCGAAAATGACAACACGGTGATCTTTCAATTGAGTACCAGTTTTCTTGACAGCTGCAAGAACACCCGCTAAAGTAATGGCACCAGTACCTTGAATATCATCATTGAACGTTAAGATGTTATCATTGTATTTTTTCATGATGTTACGCGCATTTTTGTTTCCAAGGTCTTCCCAGTGAAGTAAGGCTTTCGGGAAGAATTTAAGCGCTGCTTTTACATAAGCATCAATGAATTCTTCGTATTTTTCACCTTGTACACGTTTGTGATGGTTTCCGATGTATAATGGATCATTCAATAATTTTTCATTGTTTGTGCCAACATCTAATACGACTGGAATTACGCGGCTTGGATCAATACCTGCTGCAGCCGTGTAAACAGCTAATTTACCGATTGCGATGTTGATACCACCAACACCCCAGTCACCAATTCCAAGAATGCTCTCAGAGTCAGTTGCAACGATAAGGTCAATATCTCCTGCTGTTGCATGTAAGTTTTCAAATGCTTTCTCAATGCCGTCAATGTTGTCGATTGAAAGATAGACACCATGAGGTCTTCTGTATTCATGGCTGTATTCTTGAATCGCTTCACCAACAGTTGGTGTGTACACAACAGGAAGCATTTCACGAAGCTTGTCTGTTAGAAGCTTATAGAACAATACTTCGTTACGGTTTTGCAAATCACTTAAGTATACGTTTTGACGAAGACGATCTGGCTGTGCCAGAAATTGCTTGTACGCTCTCTCCGCTTGTTGTTCTAGAGTGAGAACAGTTGGAGGAAGTAAGCCTTCTAGTCCAAGCTCTTGTCTTTCTTCTTCAGAGAAAGCAACGCCTTTGTTCAACGTTGGAATCGATAATACATCTTTACCTGACAAAGTGGTTTCGAGGTACCCTTCTTTTGTTTTCTTCACGTTGTTCATCAAAAACTACCCTCTTTCTAAAATATAAATAAAGTGAACTATTAATTTAAAGAACGATTAAGGAGGAAAATCCTTAATCAAAAAAATTATGACAAGAAATCGAACTTTTCGTTAAAATGCTTTACACTACAGTTAGTCATTTTATGCCTGCTTATGCTAAAACGCAAGCGTTGAAAATTAGATAATTTTTTCGTAGCGTTATTTAATTTATTTAAGTACAAATGATGGGTGTTCAGCCAAAATCTCGAAAAACGAAACACAGCGGCATTTGCTATTTTTTTAATTGTCAAGTGTTGTACCAACGTCAAGTCTTGGTACTTCATGGTGATGTCTGCATCGTGCTTCGTATGATTCCTGCGCACCTACTAAAATAATGGGATCATCATAGGATGCGGGTTTACCGTCGATCAAGCGTTGTGTTCTACTCGCTGGGGAGCCGCATACCGAACAAACTGCTTGAAGTTTTGTTACAAGCTCTGCACATGCCATTAAATGCGGAACAACACCAAATGGCTCTCCTCTGAAATCTTGATCAAGGCCTGCAACAATGACTCGGTAACCTTTATCAGCCAATTGAGTGACAATGTCAATGATTGTCTCATCAAAAAATTGCACCTCATCAATGCCAATGACATCGGTTCTTTCTGATATGTGCGTTATTATGTCTTTTGGTGAGGCTACTGCAATCCCATCGACTGATGAACCGTTATGTGAGACAACTGAGCTTGTACTATATCGGTTATCAATCGCTGGTTTGAATATTTTTACTTCTTGTTTGGCAAAGGTGGCTCTTTTGGCTCTCCGAATCAATTCTTCCGACTTTCCAGAAAACATACTTCCGCAGATGACTTCAAGCCAACCGCTTTGTTTCATCACATACATAAGGTCTTCTCCCCCGTTTTAAAGTTCCATCAATCCACGTAAAAAAACAGGCAAGAACGGATTCCTGCCTGTTTATTGTATCTATTATTACTTAAGACCGTATTTTTTGTTAAAGCGGTCAACACGTCCATCAGCAGAAGCGAATTTTTGACGGCCTGTATAGAAAGGATGGCACTCAGAGCAAATCTCGATGCGTACCTCTTCTTTTACTGATCCAGTTTCAAACTCATTTCCACAAGCGCATTTGACTGTAGCTTTTTTGTAGTTAGGATGAATTCCTGTTTTCATCTACTGTCATCTCCTTCCGCCCTGAATCCAATTCGGAAACAGAGTTAATATCTCAGAATAAATTCTGAAACGCACATGATGAAATTATAACAGTGTGAGTCTATGATTGCAAATGTATTTTTTCAACAAGCTATCTTCTTGATGCAGACATGTTCGCTTGTTTCCATTCTTGCGTTAAAATATCGAAAAATTCTTGGTTTGTCTTTGTTTTTCTCATTTTGCGCATGAACTTCTCAGCAAAGTCAGGTGTATCTGACATCGATTTTCTCATCGCCCATAGACGGTCAAGATGCTCTTTTGGTACAAGCAGTTCTTCTTTTCTCGTACCAGAACGACGAATGTCGATCGCTGGGAAAATTCTTCTTTCTGCAAGAGATCGGTCCAAATGAAGCTCCATGTTCCCCGTTCCCTTAAACTCCTCATAAATCACATCATCCATACGTGATCCCGTATCCACAAGCGCAGTGGCTAAAATCGTCAAGCTTCCGCCTTCTTCAATGTTACGCGCAGCACCAAAGAAGCGTTTTGGACGGTGGAAGGCCGCTGGATCAATACCGCCGGAAAGCGTTCGGCCGCTTGGCGGGATGACAAGGTTGTATGCACGAGCAAGCCTTGTGATGCTGTCCATTAAGATGATGACATCTTTCTTATGTTCAACAAGACGCATGGCACGCTCTAATACAAGCTCTGCTACTTTAATGTGGTTTTCCGGTACTTCGTCAAAGGTTGAACTAACAACATCCCCTGCAACAGAACGTTCGATATCTGTTACTTCCTCCGGGCGTTCGTCTATCAAAAGGACAATCAGCTCTGACTCTGGGTGATTTTCAGAAATGCTGTTGGCAATTTCTTTGAGCAAAATGGTTTTCCCAGCCTTAGGCGGTGCAACAATTAAACCACGCTGCCCAAACCCAACTGGCGCCATCATATCCATAATTCTAGTAGACAGGTGATTAGGCTGTGTTTCAAGAATCATTTGACGATCAGGGAATAGCGGCGTGAGTGCAGGAAAGTGAACACGTTCCTTAGCTGATTCTGGGTCGTCCCCATTTACCGCTTCTACATGAAGGAGGCCATAGTAGCGTTCATTCTCTTTTGGAGGTCGTACCTTTCCAGACACCTTATCTCCGTTTCGTAAATCAAAGCGTCTGATTTGTGAAGCTGAAATATAAATGTCTTCAGAACTTGGAGAATAGTTAATTGGTCTTAAGAAACCAAATCCCTCAGACTGAATAATTTCAAGAACCCCTTCCATAAATAAGAGATCCTCTTGCTCAGCGTTCGCCTTTAAGATGGCAAAAATTAATTCTTTTTTTGTTAGTTTGCTGTAATAAGAGATTTTGTATTTTTTTGCTAACTCATACAGCTCTTTTAATTTCATATTTTCCAAAGATGAAATCGAAACATCTTTCAATATGGACACCACACTTTTCTAGTCAATGTATTTCATTACAAATGCATGACCATTGTATTTGATTAGCTTTTAATTCCGTTTTGTTGGAATGACCTCGCTCTCATGGTAACGCTCCCACTCGTTTTATCGTAAAAGATAGGAACAATGTGAAATTGAGCTTTGTCAACATAGAGAAGGATAATGAGTATATCGTCATGATGCGGCAGTATTTAAACTTGTTGAAGCTTAAAAGAAGTAAATTCGCAGAAAATTTCGCAGCACTCTTTAGTTTTACCTCATTTGCAGAGAATATTCAACTTTAAAAAGAAAATGATATACATTTGACACCTATATGAAAAGCGGGTAATGAATACCCGCTTTCAGATTACGGACGAATGACAAGATTCGGTTTTTTCTTTAAGCTGTGTCTGCCGTCTACGAAACGAACTGTACCCGATTTCGCACGCATAACAACACTATGTGTTGTTCCAACAGAGCCTTTGAATTGAACACCTTTTAATAGCTCGCCGTCTGTTACACCAGTCGCTGCAAAAATGGCGTCGTCGCCTTTCACGAGGTCTTCCATTCTTAGGACTTTGCCAACATCCAGCCCCATTTTCTCACAGCGTCTCAGTTCTTCTTCACTTTGAGGAAGAAGCTTTCCGTGGATTTCACCACCAAGTGCCTTTAACGCAACAGCAGAAAGGACACCTTCTGGCGCTCCGCCTGAACCAAATAGAATATCAACACCTGTGTGATCAAATGCTGTATTAATGGCTCCTGCAACGTCACCATCATCGATCAGTTTAATTCTTGCTCCTGCTTCTCTCAGTTCAGCAATAATTTTCTCATGTCGATCTCTGTTTAAAATCGTTGCAACGACATCTTCAATATCTTTGTTTTTTGCTTTTGCCACAGCGCGAAGATTATCAATGACAGGCGCTTCGATGTCGATGCAGCCTACCGCTTCTGGACCTACTGCGATCTTATCCATGTACATATCAGGTGCATTCAGCAGGTTGCCATGATCTGCAACCGCAATAACAGCTAAGGCATTCCAGCCGCCGCTTGCCACAATATTTGTTCCTTCTAATGGATCAACAGCAACATCCACGCGGGGTCCGTATCCGTTCCCAAGCTTTTCCCCAATATAAAGCATTGGTGCTTCGTCCATTTCTCCCTCGCCAATGACCACTGTTCCTTTCATCGGAATGGTATCAAATACATCACGCATTGCACTTGTTGCAGCATCATCCGCTTCGTCTTTTAATCCTCTTCCCATCCAACGGGCAGATTTTAATGCGGCTGCTTCTGTCACCCGTACTAGTTCCATCGATAAACTTCTTTCCATTTTTGTCCAAATCTCCTCTCACAGTCAAAGCCTTACGAATTTTGAAGTTCTTCTATTTCTTGGTCATTCAGCTTTTCACGCCAGATGGTTGCACCCAAGCCTTCAAGCTTCTTCTCAAGCAAACTATATCCTCTGTCTATATGTTCAAGCCCTGTGATTTCGGTCACACCGTCTGCCATTAACCCTGCAACGACGAGACAAGCACCTGCACGCAGGTCACTTGCTTTGACCTTTGCTCCTTGAAGCTGCGTTTGCCCAGTTATAATGGCAGATCTACCTTCGACCTTCATGTTTGCACCCATTCGACGCAATTCGTCAATGTGCTTAAAGCGGGCTGAGTAGATCGTATCTGTGACCACACTCGTGCCTTTCGCCTTTGTTAAGAGCGCCGTCATCGGCTGCTGAAGGTCAGTCGGAAAGCCCGGATACACAAGGGTTTTGATATCGACAGGCTTGAGTCCTTCGTTTCTGCCAACGATCAGCATCTGATCGTTGCTCGTTTCAATGGTGAACCCCATTTCTCTAAGTTTCGCCGTAATTGATTCTAAATGAGTTGGGATCACATTATCAAGAACAACTTCATCTCCCATCGCAGCACCAGCAATTAAAAATGTGCCTGCTTCTATGCGGTCAGGGATGATGGAATGCTTACAGCCATGAAGAGATTCTACACCTTCGATTCGAATCACATCAGTACCCGCACCTTTGATTTTGGCTCCCATGCTTGCAAGCAGTGTCGCTACATCAATAATTTCGGGTTCTTTTGCGGCATTTTCAATCACCGTTTTTCCTTCAGCCAGTACGGCTGCCAGCATGATATTGATGGTCGCACCTACACTGACAACATCAAGGTAAATACGAGCTCCGACTAATTTTTCAGCGCGCAAATAAATCGCACCCTGCTCGTTTGTCACCTCGGCTCCAAGTGCTTCAAAGCCTTTGATATGCTGATCGATCGGCCTAGGTCCTAAGTGACATCCTCCTGGCAGTCCGATGACAGCCTGCTTGAACCTGCCAAGCATGGCTCCCATTAAATAATAGGATGCACGCAGTTTCTTCACCTTTCCATTAGGAAGCGGCATACTGATCATGGAAGAAGGATTGACGATCATTTCACCTTTTTCAAACGTAACCTTTCCGCCAATCTCTTCTAACAGATCTCGTAATGTGTCAATATCTGAAATATGCGGAAGGCCCTCAATGGTTACTGGAGAATCAGCGAGAATCGTGGCAGGAATCAGTGCCACTGCACTATTTTTCGCACCACTAATATGTACGGTCCCGCGCAAAGGGTCACCGCCGGCAATGTTTAACTTTTCCATATTTGTCTCCCTTCTTAAAGAAGATCACTGTTGGAGTTATACTGTTTGTGGATGTCGCGCTTTAAAAGGTCTTGTCCAAAATTTAGCCAATATCAAGAGAAAGAATACAGGTTAAACGAAATTTGTCGGAAGAAAAATAATCGAAGCTTTGCGAGGCTGTGATGTTCTCTTCTTTGCACAAAACATTTCTTAGCGTTTTTAAGGAAAACTGCGGCAAACGGGAGACAATCCCGCCTGCCACAATCACTTATTTATTCCAGTCTGCTAAAAATTGCTCAATGCCTGCATCCGTTAACGGGTGTTTTGTCAGCTGCTTGATGACTTTCAGCGGCATTGTGCCGATATGAGCACCTCTAAGCGCAGCTTCTGTCACGTGCTGCGGGTGACGAATGGATGCAGCAATGATTTGTGTATCTAATCCATGAACATCAAAAATAGTTTTCACTTCACTGATGAGATCGAGACCATTTTGGCCAATGTCATCTAAGCGGCCGAGGAATGGAGAGACATACGTTGCACCAGCTCTAGCTGCAAGCAATGCCTGGTTTGCACTAAAAATCAAAGTGACGTTTGTTTTAATACCAAGGTCTGTTAACGCTTTGACAGCTTTAAGGCCATCTGTTGTCATCGGTACTTTGACCGTGATATTTGGTGCGATGGCAGCAAGCTCTTTTCCTTCTTCAATCATTTCTTCTGCTTTGAGGGAAATGACTTCTGCACTGACAGAACCTGATACGACGTCAGTGATTTCGCGAAGACGGTCGTGGAATGATACGTCCTTTTCTTTCGCTACTAAACTAGGGTTTGTTGTCACGCCTGCTAAAATGCCAAGCTCGTGCGCCTCTTTGATGTCTGCGATATTCGCTGTATCTACGAAAAATAACATAACCGTGCCACTCTCCTATTAATAAATTGTCTGAAATGTAAATTTTGATTGCGCTTTCTCAAGATATGGAGAAAACCGCCTGTGACTCAGGCGGCTTTCGGTTCTCATCAAATTATGCTTGGTTAGAAGAACCAAATTCGCGCATTTTGCCGATAACAGTCGCTTTAATTGCGTCACGAGCTGGTCCAAGATATTTACGTGGATCATACTCTTCTGTTTTTGCAGCAAGTGTTTCGCGTACTGCTTTCGCAGAAGCAATTTGGTTTTCAGTGTTTACATTGATTTTTGCTGTACCAAGTGAAATTGAACGCTTGATGTCAGCAGTTGGGATACCTGTTCCGCCATGAAGAACAAGTGGAAGGCCTGTCATTTTACCAATTTCTTCCATTTCAGCGAAACCAAGGTTTGGTTCACCTTTGTATGGACCATGAACTGAACCTAGTGCAGGTGCAAGGCAGTCAATGCCAGTGCGTTCTACAAGCTCTTGGC
Organism: Bacillus sp. DWP3-1; assembly: GCF_049896565.1. Taxonomy (NCBI): domain Bacteria; kingdom Bacillati; phylum Bacillota; class Bacilli; order Caryophanales; family Bacillaceae; genus Bacillus; species Bacillus sp. DWP3-1. Next base: position 76,983 of record NZ_JAFCUN010000008.1, on the reverse strand, counting down.
ATTCTTTTGGATCAGCATAAATAACGCCCTCAGCGATGACGTCGTCTTCTTGTCCGCCAACAGTTCCAAGCTCAGCTTCTACAGATACACCGTGGAAATGTGCAAGCTCAACTACTTTCGCAGTTGTTGCTACGTTCTCATCGAATGGGTGGTGAGAAGCGTCGATCATGACAGAAGTAAATCCTGCATGGATTGCTTTTGCACAAGATTCAAAGCTTGAACCGTGATCTAAATGAATCGCAACAGGAACTGTTACATTATATTCTTCGATTAACGCTTTTACCATTGCGACAACTGTTTTGAAGCCGCCCATGTAGCGTCCTGCTCCTTCAGATACTCCTAAGATAACTGGAGATTTCTCTTCTTCAGCAGCTTGTAAAATCGCTTGCGTGAATTCTAAATTATTTAAGTTAAACTGTCCAACAGCGTAACCTTTTTCCTTTGCGTCTTTCAACATTTCTGTCATTGAAACTAAAGGCATGATGAAAAATCCTCCCTATGTAGCTAATTTGCTTACTAAAAAAAGCTCTCCACCCTAGCATGACCAGAATTTCTCGCCATATGTAAACTTTCAAAGTCAGATCGCTTTCTTCTTCTTATCTAGGATACCAATTATTCGACAAATCGGCAACAGAATGACTCGATTCAATCATTTCCATCTAACCATTTGTTTCGAGCGGCAAGTATTCTTTGACAGCATCTCGGATTTCATCAATATCAAATGGTTTCGCAAAGTGAGTCAATGCACCGAGTTCTTTTGATTCTTGGATCATGTCTAATTCGCCATAGGCTGTCATAATGATGACACGGATGTCTTCATCAATTAATTTCATGCGTTTTAAAATTTCAATACCATCCATTCCGGGAATCTTCATATCAAGCAGAACAAGGTTTGGTCTATGATTTTTCACAATATCTAACGCCTGAAGTCCATTGGCTGCTTGGAAGGTTTGATAGCCTTCTTTATGAAACACTTCATTTAATAATATTCTAATACCGTATTGATCATCGACAATTAAAATTTTCTCATTCATCTGTTACACCCCATTGCTTTCATTTTTCGCCATAAAAAGAGCTGTTGTTAAATAATTCTGTTTGATTTTCACATTTCCTTTATTTATAATAGTTTACTTTACGACATTTTCTGAGCATTTTTCCTAATATTCTCTTTATATTCTATTATAAAATGATCTGACCGAAGGAGGAAATCAGTCTTGTTAAAAATTTTCACGACCCAGTTATCAGGTATTTTTTCACGTATTGGAGAAAAGCAGGCTGAAGCGATCGAGGATGGTGCACGCCTTCTTGCACAAGCCGTTGTCAGTGGACATGCTGTTTATTTTCACGGAAAGAATGAACTGGCTGCTGTAGCCCTAGAGGCAACTGAAAGCAAGGAGCCCTTTCCAGGTGCGAAAGTACTGCCGCTTGATCAAACGGAGCTCAGCTTGCTTCATCCAAGTGACAGGGTGCTGCTATTTTATTCAGACCCAGAAGACGAGGATATTCAATCTCTTGTAAAAGAGCTGCACGCTCAAGGTACGCCCATTGTTGGTGTCGGTCCAGCACAAAAGGAGCCGTCCATGATTGAAGAGCATTGTGATGTCCACATTGATTTTCAGCTCAAGAAACCGCTTGTGCCCGCTGATGACGGAACAAGGTTCGGTTATCCTGCTTTAATGACATGCTTATACGTCTACCACGCTCTATCGTTTACTGTGAAAGAAATCGTTGAGGAATATGAATAAAAAAACTGCCGAGAAGATCATATTCTCGGCAGTTTTTGATTTATTTTGATTCAGATGCTTGCAGTGAAGCACCAACGAAATCTCTAAATAATGGCTGTGGTCTTGTCGGTCTTGAGACGAATTCTGGGTGGAACTGAGAAGCAAGGAACCAAGGATGATCCTTCAGCTCGATAATTTCAACAAGACGTCCGTCTGGGCTTGTACCAGAGAAGACAAAGCCTGCGGCTTCCATTTGCTGTCTGAATTCATTATTAAACTCATAGCGATGACGGTGGCGTTCGTAGACCACTTCGTCATTGTATGCAGCAAATGCTTTTGAGTCTTCATTTAATTTACATGGATACAGCCCAAGACGAAGTGTTCCGCCTAGATCATCTACATCCTTCTGTTCTGGGAGAAGGTCAATGATTGGGAATGCTGTTTCAGGATCAATTTCCGCTGAATGAGCTCCCTCAAGGCCTAGTACGTTTCTCGCATATTCGATCGACGCAACTTGCATTCCTAAGCAGATTCCGAAGAATGGCACTTTGTTTTCACGGGCATATTGTGTAGCAATGATTTTCCCTTCCACTCCGCGGTCTCCGAAGCCTCCAGGAACGATGATGCCGTCTACATCTTGCGCGAAATCAGCCATATTTTCTGCTGTCACTTCTTCTGCATTGATCCATTTGATTTGAACGTCTGCATCAAATGCATAACCAGCATGGCGAAGTGATTCAACGACAGAAATGTAAGCATCTTGCAGTTCAACATATTTTCCTACTAGACCAATTGTGACTTGTTTTGAGAGATTTTGTACTTTATCGACTAGCGCTGTCCACTCCGTCATGTCTGCATCTTGGCAGTCAAGTTTCATATGTTCACATACAAGCTTGTCTAGTCCTTGTTTTTGTAAATCAAGCGGAATAGAGTACAGCGTGTCTGCATCCTGACATTCAATAACAGCTTTTGTATCGATATCACAGAATAACGCAATTTTGTCCTTCATGTCTTGGGTCATTGGCATTTCAGTTCTGACCACAATAACGTTTGGCTGGATACCAAGGCTGCGAAGTTCTTTTACACTATGCTGTGTTGGTTTTGTTTTCAGTTCACCAGCTGCTCGGATGTAAGGAACAAGGGTACAATGAATGTACATCACGTTTTCACGGCCAATGTCACTCTTCATTTGACGAATCGCTTCAAGGAAAGGAAGGGATTCGATGTCTCCTACTGTTCCACCGATTTCTGTAATAACCACATCTGCACCTGTTTCTTTTCCGGCACGGTACACGCGGTCTTTGATTTCATTTGTAATATGGGGAATAACCTGTACGGTTCCGCCTAAATAGTCGCCTCGGCGCTCTTTCTTCAGAACAGTAGAGTAGATTTTACCAGTTGTGACGTTGCTGTACTTATTTAAGTTAATATCAATGAAGCGCTCGTAGTGACCTAAGTCAAGGTCTGTTTCAGCACCGTCATCTGTGACGAAGACCTCACCGTGCTGATAAGGACTCATCGTCCCTGGGTCTACGTTGATATATGGATCGAATTTTTGAATGGTGACATCCATCCCTCTATTTTTCAGAAGGCGGCCTAACGATGCAGCCGTGATCCCTTTTCCAAGTGAGGAAACAACTCCTCCTGTTACAAAAATATACTTTGTCATTTCGTATGCTCCTCTCTTTTTTACCCTTGCATGACTAGACATGCACAGCTTCATCCTTATTAGAGTGTATCCCTAAATCTCTTGAAAAATAAGAAAGCTCCCTTTCAAATAAATGAAAGGGAGCGTAAATGAACGTATCTTTACGTACTCTTTTTAGAGAGCCCAAAATACATACTACATAGTTCGCTCTCGAAAGTCAAGACGGTTTTGTCCTGTTTTGAGGACCGGTTTGTGAGGGTTATTTTTCTTCCTTATTATCGTCTAAATCGTCTTCGTCAATTTCTGTTAAGCCGTCATCATCTTCGTCGTCATCGTCTTCGTCGAAGTCTTCTATATCTTCGTCAATTTCCTCATCATCGTCTAGGTCGAGATCATCGTCGTCTTCAACAAGATCAAGGTCTTCTTCAAGCTCTTCGATTTCTTCTTCCTCTTCAATCTCATCGAAGTCTTCTTCAACGACAGCTGCTTTTGTTTTTTTCTTTTTCGCTTTTGTTTTCACAGCTGGCTGAACTTCTTCTTCGATTTGATCAACTGGATACCAGCTGCGAAGTCCCCATCTCTGATCACCTAACGAAATAAAGCGGCCATCTATATTTAAGTCTGTATAAAATTGAGCAAGTCGATCATCAAGATCAGATTTTTGTATCCCTTGTAAACGGACCATTTCATCTATTAACTCGGAAAACGTAATCGGTGTTTTGCTGTCTCTGAAAATTTCATATGCAAGTTCAACTAAAGACATGTGCTTGAGCTGCTCCTGTGAGTATTCTTTCAAACTCAAGGTCAGACACTCCCTTTCTATTACATGTATGTATCCATTTATCAGTGAAATAATAAGTGTTTATCCCTTATTTTTACGACAAACCATACCTCTCATTATAAACAAATTAGAGGAGTTTATGCCACCTTTAATCATGTTAATTTTTGATTTTTTCTCATGGGGCGCACCTAGAGGTCCTTCATATGCGTGAAATTGGACTGGTTCTTGTGTGCGGCATGCTTTTGTATGCCGTTCTATTCATTCCAAACATAAAAATTTGAACAACCAAAGGCAGCACTGATGAATGAATAAAATGACTGTACAAGATAACAGCATCTGTTTAGCTATCGTTCGGATGAAGTGATTGTCCATTTTTTATAAAGCTTATAAAAAGGCACACGTCAATGGGTTAAGTTAACGTGTACCTATAATGAAAAAATTGTATAAACCTTTTTTCGATATTTATGTGAATACCTTTACTTCTTTTCGCAAGCTTTGTTTCACTTGAAAGTTCATGCTCTACTTATTATTCATTACAGTACAGCGACTATTTCTTTTCCTAAGGAAATTAAAGCATCTATAATAAATGGTGCTGCAAAGAGAATCGATGCTTTCCAGTTCGCTTTTTTGTATTGAAAAAAGAACAAGATCAACACTGCTCCTATGAGTGCCGTGAAAAGGTACAGCCATAAGCTTTGCATTTGCAAGATCCCCATACATATTACATTAATAAACATAATGATAATCTTAGGAATTAGAGCATAAAACAAATAACCCTTAACCTCTGGAGCAAAGATGATTAATAAGAATTTTGCGATGAGATACTGAACTAATAGACTGATGGTGGTTAGAATTGTTGTAATAACAACAATTAGATTCAGCATCGTTTCATAGGACATATCCTCTAACAAAGCTCTTAAATCATCTAGTTGCGAAATGTAGCCATTCAACTCAATAGCAAAAGTAACGAAATAATAATTGGCCAGAATAAAAATGACCAATGATATCAATGATGTTATTCTTGGACGTTGTTCCATAATAACCTCCCATCCCCTATACTCACAATGCTTGAATGATCGTTTAAGCGTTTATTCACCATGCTATGGGAAACATATATGGTGGTTGAAATTTTTTTAATAGAGAGATTCACTAGCCTCTCAGATAGCATCTCTATACTCTCTGAATCTAGAGATGACATGGTTTCATCAATTAGTATGGTTTCCCAATCTTTTACGAATAATAAAGATAATCCTACCTTTGCTTTCATACCCGTAGATGCTCTGCTATACGAACCATCTAGGTTACCATCAAAAAAATCAATCACTTTACCCATTTGTTCTTCAGTCGGCACAATTTTAAATGTATTCCACAGAATCTCTAGGTTTTCTCTAATTGTAAATGGGTGAATGCCAATAGGATCCACATTTAAATAAAGAGTCGATTCTTTGTTTGTCTCAATTTCTCCAGAGTACCTCTTATCTAAACCAGCTATCATTTTAAGGAGAGTGCTTTTACCTGCACCATTTCTCCCCACTAAATGAAAGAGACCTGTTGGAATTGAAAAATTCACTTTATCTAGTATGATATTGTTTTTGAACTTCTTCGTACATTCTACAAATTCTAATCCCACTTGAATCCCCTTCTCTGTCGTATAGAGTCTTCAATAAAACCATCTATGATTGATAATGATAGAAAATAATAAAGAATCATACCCTTCAATAAAAGCAGCGATTATTAGGATGACTAACGATAGCAGATAATAAGGAATCATTTTTTTCATGACACCTAAAGCAGCTTTAATTGATTTCGTATAAATTAGTGTGAAAAGCACATACTGGCTTATTCCTTGATAAAACAACATATTTGGAAATTCTAATAGCCCATGAGGAATTAGTTTACCTAAAGCTTCTTGTGCTCCTAGCGTTCTAAACCCCATCGTAATGACGAAGGATGAACCTCCAAAATCCATTATTTGAAATAACGGCGACAACAAGAAACCCAGTAAATACATGGCAAAGTTCGTTAAGTTATGCGTCAGGACTACAGACATAAATTCCTGGCCCGAAGTTGGTGGTGCTGCTTCAAACAAATCTTTGTTGACTATATTCCCAAGATAAATCCCTGTACCTATCAGCAATATACAGTAGATAGAGTAGTACCACAGAAAATATTTCAATCTTTTATGTATCATTTTCCTCCTCTTTTCATGAAGTAATCGTGAAAATTGTAATGCATATGAGTAATAAAATCGGCAAGGACAGCTTCAGTAACTTATGTTCATAATCGTTGATTAATAGTTCTGTTTTTCTGAAATATACGACCCCAATAAAGATGATTAAAGGCAGCGATAACGTATTTTTAAGGATGATTGAGATATCGGACGTGTTTATCATTACTCCGACTATTCCACACACACTTACAAAAATCAGTACAAGACATAGTAAATAAATCGTACTAGATTTAAACCTCTCGTACGGACTCACAATCAAAGAGGCTTGCAGCGTCTCGATTCTTGCCTTATCAAGCACAATCTCTTCCTTTTTCGACCCTATTAAGATTTCTAAGATCGTAATAAAGTTTATATAGACTAAAATGAGCGCAGGCAGATTTTCTATTTTCGTTATAAAGGATTGGGCGAAATAAGTAAGCACTGATACTAAGGCGCCTATTAAGATGATTAATATTTTATTACTAGTGATATAAGACAAAAATAAATACAGAATATTTCCAAACCTATATTGCTTATTCGCACTTTTTAGGAAGGAAAGTCCAGTTGTCAAAGGTATCCTATGAGAATTACTTATGTAAATGTAAATAAGAAGAGACTGTACTATTTGCAGTATCATAACTGCTTCAAAAACGGACGTTATGATATACCAAAATTGCAACAAAAGGAGTATTCTGTTTATGATATTGAATAGACCCGACAATAATTGAGATGCAAAAGAAAGCATCACGACAATAAGTGCTAGTATCATAATGAAATATTGATTTTCTACTAACAAAAAGGTTAAAGCGATGAAACAAGCCAAAAGTAATTGAACTGAATATCCTTTTTTAATCGTAAAGAATAAATGTTTCAACAACAATTGTTTAGAGATAAAGACCAAGCCTGGCTGCTGTCTTCTATACGGTAATACACAACGATTAATATTAGCTGTAGCTACAATGTATATTGAAATAAAAACAAAGCTGTTTAGGTAAGTGATTGGAATCTCGCCCCGATAGAAAATCAACGCTACCATAACAATGAAAGAAAAAAGAATCATCCCAATATAATTGAGGTACCCCATTATACTTTGATCATATATTTTAAATAGTTTATTTGTTTTAGGCATAAGTCGTTTTAAAAAGCAGCAGCTTTGGCTTTCCCTTGTTTTTTATGTACAACTAAAATAGCAGCAGCAGCCCCAGTACTAACACATAGATTGGCTGCTATCAAAGAACCATTTCCAACGACTAAAGATGCCATTGTAACTGCAAATAACAATAGTGAGAATGAGCCAAGATTTTTTGCTTTTATCATAAAATTTCCTCCTAATTAATGTTTTATTACAAGCCGCATGGTCATAAAACGTTAAATTAGTTTTTAAGTCACTGTCTATTGAACGCTGTTTCATCTGATATCAATACACTTTTGGAAAAAAAATCATCTCAATAAAGATTGAGATGATTTTTTTTTAAGATTAAAAAGCAGCAGCTTTCGCTTTTCCTTCTTTTTTAAGAATAGCCAAGATAGCAGCAGCTACACCTGAACTAATTGTGCCTACGCCAGTGAAAACACCAACGATTGTAATGACAGTTGCTACTGAGGACCAAGTATCTAAGAAATTAACTACTGTTGCCGCAGTTGCAGTACTAACACCCAGATTTGCTGCAATCAAAGAACCATTACCAATCACTAAAGCTACTAATGTTACCGCAAGAAGTGACAGCGATAATAAAGCATAAAACTTAGAATCTGTTGCTTTCGTCATAATATGACCTCCTTCGATTATTTACTACTTCTTTAGTCTAGCAAGAAGTAAATTACATTTCAATATCTTTTTGGAAAATTTGTAATATTTATTTAATTCAAGGTATTTATAATCAGCTTTTATCAGGATTTACGTTCATTTTCCATTTTTACAGGGCACTTATGTAATAGCATAAAATGCTCTGATTCCATAAAAATCTAGTCAGAATTTCTGATAAACACTATTAAAAAATCAATTCGTGTCAGATCTTCAGTGCCTTATCTTAGAGGCAGGTAAACTTTCATGATGAACTTTTTTATTAGATACTCTTTTCCTGATTGTAGTACTTCAGTTATTACTGAGACATTCTTCAACAATCGGAGCTCATCTTCGTTAAAGACAGAGCCCAAGTTTAAAAAGCACTGAATGATCATGTCATGGATGTGAAAAAAGAGTTGATTTTATTTTGAATTCAAGGGAAATGATGAATGGAATGGGAAGTACAATCATACACATTGACCCTATTGGAGAGAAGAAGCGTATCCTGTATTAGGAAGCGGTTCATTTTTGGAAATATATCAGTATTTTTATACATTTCAGTTCCTATCATAGCTTTTGCAAAATTGTAACATTTAGAAAATGTGATAAACATACTATTCTCTAAAACACAACATAAGTCCCTACGAATCGGGGTCGAAAAAGAAGAAAATGGATTGAATTACCCAGTTAAATTGAATCAATTTCCTCAATTCCAAAAAAAATCGAGACACTCATATTGAGTTGTCTCGACTTCAATTTGATATCAAAATAGAAACCCTTTATTCAAATCTTTGAACGTATGATGAAAAATAATGGCTGATTTTTGCATTAGTCGTCTGTATAGTCATTTTAGTATTTTCTTTAAATCCAGATATTCGGGCAAGAAAAGCATTGCTCATTTATGTAGGCAGAATCATAACCATCACCTTAGAAATGAGGGCGAACCTTGACATTTCTGCAAAGTTTAAACACATTAGTGAATGAGATGAACTTGTTATATAGTTCTCAATAATTCTCAAGCCTTGAAATATGCTTTTATAACAATACACTTTTATAGTTTTATTAAGAAACAAAAGAACAGGCTCTTCAGCCTGTTCTTTATTATCCAGTGATGACCATATTGACGAATGGCACACTCAGTAAAAAGAAAACGACGAGAAAAACAATTAAACTAAACCATGACTTTTAATAAATATAAGTCATGGTTTAGTTTTTGACGCGTCATCATTTGTTATCTTATTCTCCAAGTTTTTGAAGTTGTTTGACCTAAAAATTTTGTATAATCATGGTATTTATACCATCTGAAAACATCTCTTCTATAATAAGCATTACCTTCTACTTTCGCTTGTTGTTGTACCCGAAAATATGTATTCGGAGCTTTGATTGAAGCATACGCTCCAGCTATAGTAACTACCACTCCTGTAACTGGTCCTCCATAAATTGAAGCAATTATACCAGCAATTGTTGTTACAACTGTTGTATTAAGGGAACCTGAAGATTTATAACTATTAACAGTTGACCAACCACTACGAGTTTGAATTATACTACTTTTATCTTCTACAATCTCATCAAGTTTAGATACAGTAATCTCTTCTTTTCCCGTATCTCTATTAGTAGCTGTAACCTCTTTTTCGTCTGATTCAATATCATAAACAGCATCTTTAGTTGTCGCTATATATGAATATTCATTATTCTTTTTGAAACTTTCTAAGTATTCAACTTCGCCTGTTTCTTTATTCACTACTTTTATTTTTTGATATGTAGGTTTATCAGTCAAAACTTCATATTCATATGTACTATTAATAGGTATTACACTATTGTTAACCTCTGCATTTACTGAATTTATAAAAGGGGAAAACCCAGTGGAAACTAATGTTAACATTAAAATAAGAATAAATACTTTCTTCATAAAATAAAACCTCCTATTTTTGTTTCTTAACAAGTTTCCTGGAAAAGAAAGAAATAAATGTAATTGCTGCCCCGATCCCTATTGCAATATAAGAGTAATAATAAGTCTGTCTTTCTAAAAAAATAGTAGAAACTAATCCTAAAATAGCAATAATAAAACCTATCCATTCAAACTTTTTTAACATTTTTGGACTCCCTTCTAACCATTGAAACAATAATATTATAAGATACAACTTTTTACAATAAATTAAAATATTTCTTAAAAATTTTCATCTCCATTTTGTCTAAGATATTTGCTTTAATAAATCCGATTTTGCTATGAAAATCTTTGACCTGATCTTTAAAGCGCACCTTAATATTTTCAAGGGTCCAGTAAGAGCATCCTTTTCTATGTGATTATGTAATTCTTGATGCCAACATGCCAATGAGCCATGATTTCAAATGTCTCATTCGCCACCTCATCATCATCTTCTTCAATTCTGATCAGATCCCCGTCCTCAGCATCCGTCAAATTGAGTTCCTTATGAATCTCCTTCAAAATCCCACCATAGCCGATTAACCGCCGTGCACTGAGTGCATCATCTAAATAATAGACCGTATTCAAATTTTCCTCGGTCACTTCATTACCACGTATCACATCGGTATCCTTAACAGGATACTTCGAGATTTCAAGAATGGCTTTTTGTTCTTCCATTGCTTCGCGGACTTCTTTTTCAATCGCTTCTGCATCGATTCCCTTTTTCCCTTTGACCCGCTGCACATGCACAATAGGTGTGTAATCCAATTTCATTGCACGCTTCCAAAGGCTTGTCCATTCTTTTTGATTAATATAGTTCTTACCAAAGTAATTAGTACGAACAGGTATTAACACATGAAAATGCGGATGATATGTATTTTCTTCATGATTTTTCTTAATCTCTAAAGCTCTGAAATACCCACGCACAGCAGAATCAACTTTTTTATATTTCATCAATCTATTAAAGCCTTTCATCATATCCGAAATGGTCTGTTTCAGATCATCGCCCTCAACGTTTTTTACTGTCAACGTGAGAAATATCCATGCGGGCTTATATTGCCGATTGGCTTCTTCAACGATCAATTTGTTGTGATAAGCAATTTTCAATGACCTTCGCCACGCACACATAGGGCATAACCTCACTTTACAAAAATAGGCTTGATATAATCGTAGTCTGCCCGTTTCTCGCTCTCTCTTAAACGCAAGACATTCCAAACAATCACATACTTTCTCTGCCTTTTCCCGTAATAAGGCGCACCGATACGTTTATTTTAAAGCTAAAGATTCTGAAGTAATGAGATGACTACTGCTATGGTCAATATGATGCCTGCAAGCATTAAAACAATTAATTTTCTACGGCTATTTTCTTTTTCATTGTGATCTTTCTTTGAAGACTTCGAAAGTTCTGCGGAAACCATGATCCATATCACCAAAGTCACAATTGCTAAAATGGTAGTAGTTGTGGTCATAATAACCTCCCATATTTTTATTTTCTTAATTTTAACATAATGCCAATATAATATGGATCGATACTGGAAATCATCTTAAATTCAGGAAAACCTGACTATTACCTTGTATGTGGGTTATAGCTATATCATTCTTGAGGTCTAATTCTTTAGTATGTATATTGCCAATTCACATGTACCAATACTCACTACTTCACCAGTTACAAATCACTCATACTTTAAAGCTGTTCCCTGTTGCCGACACTATCCTTTTACAACCCTAAAAATAAAAAAACTTTGGATAATGCTAGTGATTAATGCTTCATGAACCAAACCAAGCAAAGACCACCTCACGTCAGGTGGTCTTTGCTTGGTTTCTACATATCTAGCAGTTTGCGCGAGATGACTAGGCGCTGGATTTCTTGTGTGCCTTCATAAATTTGAGTGATTTTCGCATCTCGCATGTATCGTTCGACTGGGTAATCCTTTGTATAACCGTAGCCGCCGAAGATTTGAACGGCTTCTGTTGTTACTTTCATGGCTGTATCTCCAGCAAAGAGCTTTGACATAGCTGATTCCTTTCCATACGGAAACCCTTTCGTTTCAAGCCATGCTGCCTGATAAGTAAGCAGCCTGGAGGCTTCAATTGCAGTTGCCATATCTGCCAGCTTAAAAGCGATCCCTTGCTGCTGTATGATTGGTTTGCCAAATTGCTTGCGCTCCTTCGCATAATGGACCGCCGCATCAAGAGCGCCTTGTGCAATCCCAACAGCCTGAGCAGCAATACCGTTTCTACCGCCATCGAGCGTCATCATGGCTATTTTGAATCCTTCTCCTTCTTGTCCGAGCCGGTTCCTTTCATGAATCCGGCAATCTTCAAATCGAATTTCAGTCGTTGGCGATGAGCGGATGCCCAGTTTGCTTTCCTTTTTGCCAACCGAGAACCCGGGGGTCTCTTTTTCTACAATAAAGGCGGTTGTATTTCGAGATGCAGCTTCTTGGTCTGTCACGGCAAACACAATATAATAATCCGCAATGCCGCCATTTGTAATAAAGATTTTCGCACCGTTCAGGACGTATTCACTGCCTGCCTTTACTGCCGTTGTCTTCATTCCACCGGCATCTGAACCTGAACCGCTCTCAGTGAGTGCGTATGCCCCTACCTTCTGTCCTTCTGCAAGCGGCTTTAAATAGGTCTCCTTTTGTTCATCTGTTCCGAAAGTATAGATGGGCCACGAGGCGAGAGAGGTGTGAGCGGAGAGGGTGACGCCTGTAGAGGCGCACACTCTTGAAAGCTCCTCAACTGCGATGACGTAGGCTAAATAGTCACTGCCGATCCCGCCTACCTCTTCCGGCCAAGGGATACCCGTTAAACCGAGCTCCGCCATTTGGCGAAAAATAGCTGGATCATACGTTTCTGTCTCGTCCCGCTCTGCTGCTGTTGGCTCTACTTCATTTTTCGCAAAATCTCTCACCATTTTTCGGATCATTTCATGTTCATCACTTAATTGAAACTGCATCATGAGCCACCTCGTTTCATATTAGCTGTTTACAAATGACCAGCCTTTGAATTTCACTTGTTCCTTCGTAGATTTCACAAACTTTCGCATCACGAAAGTAACGTTCTGTTTGATAGCGATTCGTATAACCATCCATGCCGAGCAAATGGATCACTTCTGTACTGATCTCAACTGCCGTTTTTGACGCAAATAGCTTTGCCATTGATGCTTCCTTTGTGACCGGACGATTCGCCTCTTTATAAGAAGCCGCTTGATAGACCAGCAGCTTGGCTGCTTCAAGCTTCGCCGCCAAATCACCCAGCCGAATGGTCGTTTCTAGACCTGCTGGGTGCTGCTTTAAATACGTCACTGCCTCCGCTAATGCGGCTTCTGCTATACCAAGGCTTTGAGCCGAGATACCGATTCTCCCCGCATTTAAACTAGACATGGCTATGTGAAAGCCCTCTCCTTCTGCACCGAGCAGCTGCTGCTTTGGAATCCGCACACCATCAAAATGAAGCGTTACTGTTTTTGACCCATGCAGTCCCATCTTTTTCTCATCTTTTCCGATCGTAAATCCTGGTGTATCTTTTTCGACAATGAACGCCGATATATTTTTTTTCGCAGAGGCAGGGTCTGTCACTGCAAAGACAAGATACAGTTCTGCTTCCCCGCCGCTTGTAATAAACATTTTCGTACCATTTAACACATAGTGGTCGCCTGCCCGCTCCGCTCTTAACTGAATACTGGAGGCATCTGAGCCAGCCTTGGGTTCAGTCAGGCAAAATGCCCCCAGTTTCTGCCCGGATGCAAGCAGCGGAACATAGGATTTTTTTTGCTCATTCGTTCCAAAAGCCAAAATAGGCATCGTCACAACAGATGTATGAACGGACACAATGACACCGATAGTCGCACTCACTTTGGATAATTCATGAATCGCAATGATATATGTTGTAAAATCTGCTCCTAAGCCTTGATACGAAGCTGGTATTGGAATTCCTAGAAAGCCTTGGCGTCCCATTTCAGCTAAAAGTGTTCTTGGGAACTGACCTTGTTCCATGGCTTCCACTTCAGGGAATACACGCTGTCTTGCAAATTCTGCTGCCTGTTCTCTCCAGAGACGCTGTTGATCCGTAAGCAAAACATCCATCTTGACTCCCCCTATGAGTGGTCGTGGTATGTGTAAAAACCTCTCATTGTCTTTTTGCCCAGCCAGCCTGCATTTACGTATTTTTTCAAAAGAGGACAAGGTCGGTATTTGCTATCCCCAAGTCCTTCATGAAGGGTATTCATAATAAATAAACATGTATCTAGTCCGATGAAATCAGCGAGACGAAGCGGCCCCATTGGGTGATTCATTCCAAGCGTCATGACCCCGTCAATGCTTTCTGCATCTGCCACGCCTTCATAAAGGGTGTAAATGGCTTCATTGATCATTGGCATCAATATGCGATTTGATACAAACCCTGGGAAGTCTTCCACTTCAATTGGGGTTTTGTTTAATGTCTTTGCTGTTTCATAAACGATTTGATACGTGTCGTCACTTGTTTGCAGCGCTCGAATGACCTCAACCAGTTTCATGACAGGCACCGGATTCATAAAATGCATGCCAATCACTTGCTCCGGTCTCCCCGTAACAGCTGCTAATTCTGTGATTGACAAGGAAGATGTGTTTGTTGCAAATATCGTCTTCGCCTCTGCAAATTGATCAAGTGTTTCAAAGATTTGTTTCTTCACACTCATTTGTTCAGATGCAGCTTCAATCACTAAATGAGCCTGCTGCACGTCCTTTAAATCTGTGGAAACGGCAAGCCGCTGCGTAATATCTCGGACTGCCTGATGGGCCAGCTTTCCTTTTTCTGCTCGTTTCGTCAGTTGTTTGGTCATGGAGGAAATGGCTCGATGAATCTGCTTTTCAGATGCATCATGCAGCAGGACTGTGTAGCCTGACTGAGCAAAAACTTGGGCAATGCCTGATCCCATTTGACCTGCTCCAACGACCATGACGGTCTCTTCTGTACTCATGACGATGAACGCCTCCCTTTTAATCTACCTTTATCATGATGGCATCTCCTTGACCGCCTCCACTGCAAATCGCCGCGATGCCAATGCCTCCGCCTCTTTGTCTCAATGCATGAATCAAGGTCAATATGATACGTGTTCCGCTTGCACCAATGGGATGACCAAGCGCTACTGCACCACCATTGATATTCATTTTCCGCCGGTCCAGCCCGGTTATTTTTTCACATGCCAGCGCCACAGCTGAGAAGGCTTCATTGATTTCAAAGAGATCGATATCCTCTAGACGCTTGCCTGTTTTCTGTAAAATCTTCTCGATGGCAAAGGCTGGTGTTTTCGGAAAATCCTTTGCCTCTACGGCTACCTGCGTATGCCCAAGCACGACTGCCATTGGCTTTACGTCATGCTGCTCCGCATATGTGTCTTTCATTAAAAGAAGCGCACTTGCTCCATCATTGACACCTGGTGCATTTCCAGCGGTAATGGTACCCGTTTGATCAAAAACAGGCATGAGCTTTGACAGTCGTTCATATGACGTATCACGCCGCGGGGATTCATCTTCTGTGATCAGCCGCTCTCCCGTTTTCGTCTTGACGGTGACTGGGGTGATTTCCTGTTGAAAAAAGCCGTTTTTCTGCGCTTCGATGGCCCGTTCATGACTTCTTAGTGCCCAAAGGTCTTGCTCTTCCCGCGTGATACCAAGCTCCTTTGCAGCCATGCTCCCATACTCACCCATATGAACGCCTGTGAACGAACAGGTTAATCCATCTAAAATCATCGCATCTTGTACCGCACCATCTCCCATTTTGTAGCCCCATCGCGCTTTTTTTAGCAAATAAGGGGCGTGTGACATGGATTCCATACCGCCCGCTACGATGACCTCAGCATCTCCAGCTCGAATGATTTGATCTGCTGTGCTCACACTGCGCATTCCTGATGCACAGACTTTATTGATAGTTTGCGTCGGAACGGACCACGGAAGGTCAGCATATCTTGCTGCTTGCCTTGAAGGAATCTGACCTTGTCCTCCCTGCAAAACACTTCCCATGATGACCTCATCCACATGATGCGAACTCGGCACTCTTTCCAGCGCAGCTTTGATCGCTATTCCGCCTAGTTCTGCGGCAGTCAACCCACTGAAAGCACCGCCTAGTTTTCCAAATGGTGTTCTTGCTCCAGATACAATGACCGTCGTTCTCATGTATGTCCCCTCCCATTTGTTACCGCTTACATATTATCTAGGCAGCTGATGTACAGCGCCATGTATAAGCCGATGAATATCCTATTCATCGGCCTGTTTTGTTTACGAAACCTGCTTTCCAGCCTCACCAAACACTGATTTTTCAAGAAGTTCTGCGACATCAAATGTGCCTACCTGCTCCTCTACTTCCTTCGCCTTCGTGCCATCTCCCAGCATGGTGAGGCAATAAGGGCATCCTGAGCTGATGATGGACGGCTGCACCTGTAACGCCTGCTCCGTTCGGGCAGTGTTAATCCGGGTACCTGTCTCTTCTTCCATCCACATTAAGCCCCCGCCTGCACCGCAGCACATACCGGTTTCACGATGACGCTCCATTTCTCTCAGCGTCACACCAGGGATGGCTTTTAAAATGTCTCTCGGCGGATCATACACTTCGTTATATCTGCCTAGGTAGCAAGAGTCGTGGAAGGTAATCACTTCGTTCACTTCATGTACAGGCGTTATTTTCCCTTCTTTCACTAGCTCTGCCAGTAATTCTGTATGATGGTACACTTCTGCCTCAAGTCCGAAGTCTGGATACTCATTTTTAAATAAATTGTAGGCGTGCGGATCAATTGTCACAATCTTTGTGACCCCGTTTTTCTGGAATTCTTCAATATTTTTTGCAGCAAGCTCTTGGAATAAAAATTCGTTTCCAAGTCTTCTTGGTGTATCGCCTGAGTTTTTCTCTTTATTGCCTAGGATGGCAAAGGAGACCCCTGCTTCGTTGAGGAGCTTTGCAAAGGCAAGCGCAATTTTTTGGCTTCGATTGTCATATGCCCCCATTGAACCAACCCAGAATAAATAATCGAAGGTTTGATCTGCTTTTTTCAGCTCTTTTACTGTCGGCACATGCACATCTTCTCTCAGTTCACGCCAATTTTCTCTTTCTTTCCGGTTCAATCCCCACGGGTTCCCTTGGCGCTCAATGCTTGTCATGGCACGCTGTGCATCTGCATCCATTTTCCCTTCGGTCAGCACAAGATATCTGCGCATATCAATAATCTTGTCGACGTGTTCATTCATGACAGGGCATTGGTCTTCACAGTTTCGGCACGTCGTACATGCCCAAATTTCTTCTTCTGTAATGACCTCACCAATGAGAGAAGGATGATACATTGAGCTGGCCGCCGATTCCTCTGCACCTGCTCCTCTCGCCTGCAGCGCCAGCTGATTTCCTGTTGTCTGCCTGAAGGCAAGCTGCGGGACCCATGGTGTCTTCGATGTAATGGCGGCCCCTTTATTTGTTAAATGATCTCTTAACCTTAAAATTAAATCCATTGGAGACAGCATCTTCCCTGTTCCTGTTGCCGGGCACATATTTGTGCATCGCCCGCATTCCACACAGGCGTAAAGGTCGATCAGCTGTGACTGACGGAAGTCTTCAATTTTTCCCACACCGAAGGTCTCTTGTGTCTCATCTTCAAAATCAATTTTTTGCAGCTTGCCTGGCGGGTCTAATCTGCTGGCAAATACATTCACCGGTCCTGCAATGAGGTGAGCGTGCTTTGACTGCGGGACATATACTAAGAATGTCAGCAAAATAAGGAGATGCACCCACCATGCGACATAAAAAACGACCGTTGCTGCAAGAGGTGAAATTCCGCCCAGCAAGAAAGCAATACTGGAGGCGATTGGCTCAGTTGGTGATAGAGAGTGTCCATGCCAAATGATGTTCATCCCGTTCCCCAGTAAGACTGTCAGCATCAAGCCGCCAATAAATAAAAGCACTAGACCTGATTTAAAGCCTCGTTTTAAACGGACAAGCTTCTCCACATACCTTCTATGGAATGCCCAAACAACGGCTACTAAAATGAGAAGTGTGACCACCTCTTGGAAAAAGGTAAAGAAGCCGTAAAGCGGACCTAAAGGGAGTCCGCTGCCCGGAACGAGTCCCTTCATAATAAAATCAAGGGCTCCGAACTGTACAAGGATAAATCCGTAGAAAAACAGCACATGAATGATGCCGCTCTTCTTGTCCTTTAACAGCTTCTTTTGCCCAAACACATTGACCCAAACACGCTCTAAGCGTTTCTTCATGTCTTGTTGAAATTCTTCTTTTTTACCAAGACGAATATACGCCGCTCGTGTTCGAATGAGATAAATAAACAAATACACAGCGTAAGCGGTCACCGCCGCAAATGCGATCAAGTTCATTATTAAAAGGCTATTCATCTTGCTCCCCCTTTCATTCCCCAAAAACCACTTTGTTCCGTTTCTATGTTGTACCTCTATCATAAATAATGAATGAGCATTCAGTCAATATTTTTTACACGTTTGGGTATACTATTGAAATATGCAAAAAAGGAGGAAGCTTCATGATCGCATTGATCATCCTACTCGTACTCATTGCCATCGTTTTTCTCGTGATGGTAGACCTTTATATGGGAAAGAAATATTTTTCTACCCGCGCTTTTGAACGGTCTTTTGATAAAACAAGCGGTGATGCAGCTTTTTATCATGATGGCGAACCATTTTTTGATCAGCTGCTCGCGGATATTCAACAGGCCTCTTCTTCTATTCATATGATGTTCTTTATTGTAAAGAACGACAAGATTGGCCAAAGGGTCTTACAAGCACTGAAAGCCAAAGCGGAACAAGGGGTTTCAGTCTTTTTGCTGACCGATCGACTAGGGTCCTATCCGTTTGATCAAAAGTCCATTGATATGCTAGAAAAAAGCGGCATCCAATTTTACTTTTTAAATAAGCCTCGTTTCCCTTTTTTGATTTATCGGTTAAACATGAGAAATCATCGTAAAATTACGGTGATTGATGGAAAGATTGGCTATATTGGCGGGTTTAATATTGGCGATGAATATGTTGGAAAAAATGGCCAGTTTGGCATTTGGAAAGATTATCATTTGCGCATGACAGGGCAAGTTGTCGCAGATCTCCAGCATGTGTTTTTGAATGATTTATACCGGTCATCTGGCATTCATCAGCTGCAATATGAGGTTTTTCCTGCTTTGGAACCGGGAACACTACAATGCACAACACGCGCGACTGCTGGTTTTTCTTTAGAAGCTTTGTTTCTCAAAGATATTCAGCAGGCGAGAAAGCAGATCATCATCTGTACGCCTTACTTTATTCCATCTGCCCCTCTTCTGAGTGCACTGCTTGATGCACGAGAGCGAGGTGTCACGGTTGAAATCATCATCCCAATGAAAGCGGATCATCCACTTGTCAAAGAGGCTGGATTTCATTATTTGAAGGACCTCATTGCCTCTGGCTGCCTTGTGTATCGTTTTTATAAAGGATTTTATCATGCGAAAGCCATTCTAATTGACCAGAGACGCTGTATGATTAGCACGGCAAATTTTGATAAACGCAGCTTGTTTCTAAATGAGGAAGTAGACGTCGCCATTGATGATGCCGACTTTACTGCACACGTAGAGGAAAAAATTCGGGAGCACATGGAAGTGTCTGAGCTTATGACAGAGGAGAAAATGACCCAGCGTCCGCTTTTGTCACGTCCGCTGGAATGGGTTGGCGCCATGTTCTCGTACTTTTTATAAAGGAGATGACCTATGCGTTATCGATTTGGTTATGTATCCAATGCCGTCACCTTGTGGGAAGCTTCTCCTGCCAAGTCGCTGACCTTTGCAAGATACAGTAAGCTCTCAAAGGAAGAGAGAGAAGAGGCTTTATTGCGAACAACGAAAGCCAATCTCGTGAATACATTAAGAACGCTCTATTTCGCCATTGCCCATGATATCCCGCTTTACCGTTTTTCAAGTTCGATCGTCCCGCTCGCGACCCATCCCGATGTGCGCTGGGACTTTGTGACACCTTTTCAAAAGGAGTTTCTTGAAATTGGCGAGTTGGTGAAACGGCATGGGCTACGTGTGAGCTTTCACCCTAATCAATTTACCTTGTTTACTAGCCCAAAGCCTTCAATCACAGAAAATGCCGTGATCGATATGACGTACCATTATCAAATGCTTGAAGCGATGAAGCTCGAAAAGGAAGGCTATATGAACATTCATGTGGGCGGTGCGTACGGTGATAAAGAATCGGCGCTTCAACGTTTTGATGACAATATCCAAAAGCTTCCGGCGCATATCAAGGCGAGAATGACGCTTGAGAATGATGACAAAACGTATACGTCGTTAGAAACCCTTGGTGTATGTGAAAAGCACGGTATTCCATTTGTTTTTGATTACCATCATCACGTGGCCAATAAAGATGACGATGCCGCGCTTGAAGACATCCTGCCAAGAATGTTCGACACTTGGACGAGCACTGGCATTCCGCCTAAAATCCATTTATCCTCACCTAAATCAGAAAAAGCCATACGCAGTCATGCAGATGGTGTAGATATGTCCTTTGTCTTACCGCTTTTTCATGCATTAAAACCGTATGGGCGTGATGTAGATTTTATGATTGAGGCGAAGTTAAAGGATCAGGCACTGCTCCGACTTGTCGAAGAGCTGTCTGCGATAAGAGGCAACAAGCGAACAGGCGGAGGAACCATTGAGTGGAAATCATAGAGAAAGGTTTATCCCTATGCAAACAAGGGTAACAAAGCTATTGTGAGAAAGTTATTAACAGGAGGATATGAAGATGTCTCAAATCTATTCAATCCAAATCGCTGCGAAAGCATTGAATTTACATAAGCTTATTTCTCTTTATGAAAGATGCCACCAGGCTCAACATCGTCTATATGTGTATTCTAAAAAAACAATGTGCAACATCAAGAACATCGTAGAGCTTGAAACCTTCAGGCTCACTCATTTAGAGTCTGACTACTTAATTGTCGTAGAGGGGAAAAAAGCGCAAGATCTCTTGCAGCCATTTGAAAAAGAGCAGGTATCATAAAAAAGAGCAGCCCTCAGGCCGCTCTTTTGTTATATCCACTCTTTTGTCAACCAAACTTGTTTTGAAGCTGCATCCATTTTCACTTGTGCCCCGATTGGCATCGTAAGCATTGGGTGTGTATGGGCACAGTCAAAATCTGCGATGAGCGGTCTCTTTGTCTCTCCAAGCACCTCAAGTAAAATCTCGTAAGGTTCTTTTCCCGTTCCCTCATCATCAAACAGCTCATGTTTTCCCAAAAGAATACCTGATACCCGCTCAAACACTCCATTTACTTTCAATAAAGAGAAGTTTTTTTCTACAACCGAAGCGGTTTTCATGCAATCTTCAATGAGGAGAATGTCTCCCTTTTGGATGGCTGGCATGTACTCACTGCCCCATATGCCGTACATGGCATTCAGGTTTCCGCCAATCAACCTGCCTTCTGCCTGTCCCTCTATGACGCACAGCCAATCGTTCGGACGCTGCTTTTTATCACGCGTCTTTTCTTCCCAATTGATTCGTTCATCCGTCCAAAAAGGTGGTTTTTTGACCTGATAAGGAATGGTTTGAGGCTGCATCAGGATGTCTTCGAACGACTGATATGTATAAGCGACGAACGGTTCAAACTCTCCAAAAGATGGGACAAGCGCCGGTCCGTAGAATACAGGCAGTCCCGTTTTTTCGTAGGCTGCTAAAAGAATCGCTGTCGCATCTGAATAACCGATCATGATTTTCGGATGTTGATTCAGCAGCTCAAAATCAAGATAAGGCAGCAAACTATTTGAATTTGTCCCGCCAATCATTGACATAACGCACGCCAAGTCCTCTCTAGCCATTAGCTCATTCAGCTCATCGGCTCGTTCTTGAATTGTACCTGAACGGTAGTGATCCTCTTTCCCTGTTAATGATCCTAGTACCACAATGAATCCTTTTTGCTCAAGCCACTTCTTCGCCCGCTGATACCTAAGAGGCGAGGTCGCTGATGCAGGACTTGAAGGTGAAAAAATACCGATCTTATCTCCCTTTTGTAATCGCCGAAGCCCCTTCATTCCATCAGATCCTTCCTACACGAGTTTTTTCTATCCTAACAAAAAAAGCCCCTTATCAAAAGGGCTTTCAGATTTTTGACAAAGGGCTATAATGATCTTTATTTTAGTCCTTTATCTTTTTTCAGCGTGATAGAAAACCTTTGCAGTCTAGGAAGGACGAGCACTGGAGCGGAGCGAATTGAACATTCGTGAGCACCAGAGCGCAGGACTGACAACGAATGCGAGGGTTTGTCTACACGCTGAAAGCCCTTTATCAAAAGGGCTTTCTCTTTCTTCTTAATGACCAAACTGCGCTTCGTGCAGTCTGCTGTATACGCCGCCCATTTGGATTAAGTCTTGGTGGCGGCCTTGTTCTTGAATGCCTTCCTCTGTCACGACGATGATACGGTCGGCGTGTTTAATTGTCGCAAGGCGGTGGGCAATGACGAGCGTTGTCCGTCCGACAGCCAGTTCGCTCAGTGCATCCTGTATGGCTTTTTCTGTTTCTGTATCAAGTGCTGATGTGGCTTCATCTAGAATGAGAATGGACGGGTTTTTCAGGAACATCCGCGCAATCGACAGACGCTGCTTTTGACCGCCTGACAGTTTGACGCCGCGCTCACCTATCACGGTATTTAACCCTTCTGGGAAACGCTGAACGAGTTCCTCTAAATGCGCACTTCTTACAGCCTCCCAAATCTCTGCATCACTGGCTTCTAGGTTGCCGTACGCAATGTTTTCACGAATGGTGCCCGAGAATAAAAAGACATCCTGCTGCACAATACCGATCTGCTGCCTTAAAGAAGACAATGTCATCGACTTTGTGCTTACACCATCAATCGTGATGTCCCCTTCATCCACATCATAAAAACGAGGCAGCAGACTGCAAATGGTTGATTTCCCCGCTCCTGAAGGCCCGACAAACGCAACCGTTTCTCCTTGTTTGATCTTTAAATCGATATCCTTTAGCACATGGCTGTGCTCATCGTAGCCAAATGTCACGTTTCGATATTCAATTTCACCTTTCAGTCCGTATACATCACGTGCTCCCTCTGTATCCTTCACATCCGGCTCTGTTTCTAGCAAATCGACATAGCTTTTAAAGCCCGCAATGCCTTTCGGATACATTTCAATGACCGTGTTGATTTTATCAATCGGTCTAAATAAAACATTTGTGATCAGAACAAACGCGATAAAGCCACCTGCCGTTAATTGACCTTGCAGGACAAACCATGTACCTGCGAGAAGGACAAACAGTGTCACAAGACGTGTGAGAATGTAACTGATCGATCCATTGACCGACATAATTTTATAAGAAAGAAGCTTCGCCTTCCGAAACCGGTTGTTGTTTTCAGCAAAACGTTTTTTCTCGAAATGTTCATTGGCAAAGGCTTGAACAAGACGAATGCCGCCGATATTGTTTTCAACCCTTGCATGAAAGTCTCCAATGTCATTGTTCAGCTGTGTAATCGCATGCGTCATTTTCTTATTAAAATGAAGGGCAAGCCAGATGATGACAGGCATGATCAGGAAGGTTAAAATAGCCAGCTGCCAGTTAATCATCAGCATGACAGCAAAGGCACCAAGAATTGTCATAATGGCTATAAACAAATCTTCAGGACCGTGATGTGCCACTTCTCCAATGTACATGAGGTCGTTTGTCATCCGTGACATGAGCTTACCCGTTTTGTTGTTATCAAAGAATTTAAAGGATAGGCGCTGAAAGTGATCAAACAGCTTCTTCCTCATATCTGTTTCAATATTAATTCCAAGCATATGCCCCCAGTACGACACAATAAATTGCATAACCGAGCTGAGTGCATAAATGACAAACAGCGCAAGTGCGGTCCAGCCAATGACCGCCCAGTTCCCTGTTGGCAATAATGTATCAATGAAGTAGTTCACGATAAGCGGGAAACCCAGTTCCATCAATCCAACGGCGACAGCGCAAAAGAAATCTAAAAAGAACAGACCTCGATAGGGCCTGTAATAGGCGAAAAAGCGTTTTAGCATATGTAAAAGAACCTCATTTCCTCTATAATTGATAATCATTTTCAATTATAGAGGAATCCTCTTTAAAATACTAGATCAGGAAATGATTTCTTTGACTTGAAATCCTCATAACACGCCAGAAAACAACCGGGCAAATGATTCCTTCAATCGCTCTTTTAACCCTCTTTTATAAAAATGAACAGGTCCCATTTGCTCACATTCTTTCATATCTTCCTCATAGTGGTCCATCAGTTGCTCAATTGGCTTTTTCGCGGCTGTAAAGACATTGACCTCAAAATTGAGCTGAAAGCTTCTCATATCCACATTTGCGGTGCCGACAGAGGCAAGTTCTCCATCTGCGATCATCACTTTTTGATGCATGAAGCCCTTTTGATAGTGATACACCTTGATACCTTCTTTTAGAAGCTCAGAAAAATAGGATCGTGTGGCGTATTGTGTGAGAAAGCCGTCATTGATCTCCGGAACCATCACCCGGACATCCCCCCCTCTTGTAGCAGCAATTTTTAATGCTGTACGAAGGGATTCATTTGGGACAAAATAAGGTGTTGCAATCCAGACAAATTGTTTCGCATTTGAGATGAGTGCATCATATAAATCACTCATACTTTCTTTCATATCGGGTCCAGTCGGTACAACCTGAATGACATCCTCTCCCGTCACAGAGTGCGGCGTATGATACTTCGGATCATCAATTAATACTTCATCTGATACATACTCCCAGTCGAGCATAAAAACAGAGTGAAGGGTTTGAACAGCCTCACCCTTTAACATGGTATGCGTATCACGCCAAAAACCGATATTTTCATCACGTCCGACATATTCTTTTCCGACATTTAACCCACCGACAAACCCTGTCTTCCCATCAATTATCACGATTTTGCGGTGATTTCGGAAATTGAATTTTTGATTAAAAAAACCATATTTTAAAGGCAGAAAAGGAGCGACCTTTACTCCTTCCTGCTTCAAGCGTTTAATATCTTTTCGGGAGAAGCGAATGCTGCCAGCCGCATCATAGATGAAGCGAACCTCTACCCCTTCTTTCACTTTTTCTATCAGAATCTCCATCATCCGGTGCCCGAGGAAATCTGATTTGAACATGTAGTATTCTATATGGATGAACGATTTTGCCTTTTTTAATTCTTCAAAAATACGGGGAAAAGTCTCCTCCCCATTCTTTAAAATGTCCATATCACTATTTGTGTTCACATGCATGCCTGTTGCTTTTTCTGTGTAATGAAAAAAAGTTCGCTGATTTTCGGTTAGACGCGATTCATCCGGCTTGCTCTCAAGCTCAGATATTCTGCGTAACTTTTCACGGTTGTACATTCTCTTTGATTTGAATAAATGACCTTTCACATAGAGCTGTCCTGAGAACAAATAAAACATATAGCCAATGATCGGGAAAAAGATCAGCACATACATCCATAACAACGTGTGCTGTGATGTACGGTTTTCTAGCATGAGTGAGATGATACTAAATAAAATAATGGCGATATAAACTGCCGCGTACAGCTGAATGCTCCACGCTGGCACAGGCCACCAATATACCACATATGCCCCGAATATCATAAAATATAAAAATAAAAATTCCAGTCTCCTCTTTTTCACATTCTCCGCCCTCATTCGTTTCTGTCTTTTTCTCTTCCATACCCTTTGCACAGCTTGTATGAAACGCACGGCCTATGCCTTTCTCCTAGCTTTTACAGACTTGGACCATTTGATCCGATATAATGGAGAAATATGTGATGGAAAGGAAGATTTGTTTATGCATACACCCTCTCCTTTAAAAAAGGGCGATCATATTCGTGTCATTGCTCCAAGCCGAAGTGCCAGCATTTTATCAGAAGATGGAATCTCTCAATCAAAAAAACGTTTAGAGACCTTAGGTTTCACTGTCTCTTTTGGAAAACACGCGTTTGAATGTGATCTTCATTCCTCGTTATCCATTGAACACCGCTTGTCTGATCTGCATGAGGCGTTCACAGATGATGAAGTCGACGGTATTTTGACAGCCATCGGAGGCTTCAATTGCAATGAACTCTTGCCTTACATTGATTACGACTTGATTCGTCAGCATCCTAAAGTTCTTTGCGGCTACAGTGATATCACCGCACTCGCAAGCGCCATTACCGCCAAATGTGATATGGTCACATACTCTGGACCCCATTTCTCCAGCTTCCAAATGGAGCAGGGGCAAGAGGAGCAGACCGCTATGTTTCAAGCCTGCTTGATGAGCGGCGGTGAGCCATTTGATGTGATCCCTTCGACAAAATGGAGTGATGATGCATGGTATCTTGATCAAGCGAACAGGCAGTTTCATCCGACGAAATGGGGAATCTATCAGGAAGGAACAGCTGAAGGCACCTTGTTTGGCGGAAACCTTTGTACACTGAACTTACTGCAAGGGACATCGTTTATGCCTCAAATCAAGGATGCCATCTTATTTGTAGAGGATGATGAGTTGGTCTTCCCTGAAATGTTCGCCAGAGACCTCACCTCCCTCATGCAGCATGCAGAATCAATCAAAGGGTTGATCATCGGACGCTTCCAAAAGAAATCCGAGATGACAGAGGAACATTTGAGGTTCATTTTAGATAAACATCCAATGCTCAAACACATCCCAGTGATCTACGATGTCGATATCGGACATACGCAGCCGGTCTTCACCTTACCGATTGGCGGAGACGTGAAGCTAGCGTGTAAAGATGGAGCCGTGCAGCTGCGCATTCTATCATAAAACAGAGCCAAAAAAGCACCCAAATAAACGGTGCTTTTTTCTATGCCACGATCTTTTATAAAATTTTTTCAGAAAAAAGTGATCCAACCCTCCATCCCCTTCGTTAAGTAGATGTAAAAAGAAAAGAGAGGAGGGGGCAACATGTTCTCTGATGTACTTAGTCAATTATTCGATTCTATTTCTAACATTATTAATACGCTTGGGTAATGTTCAACACCTGCTGTCCTTAGAAGATAGCGGGTGTTTTCTTATAAAAAAGCCCCACTCCTATAGTAGAGCGGGGCTTTTTTGTATTACATCTTTTCCGGTGCAGATACGCCAATTAGTTTTAATGCATTAGCAAGCGTGATTTGTGTTGCTTTCATGAGTGAAAGACGTGCTGTTGTTTTTGTTTCGTTTTCTACATCAATAACCTTCTCGGCATTGTAGAAGCTGTGAAGGGCTGATGCAAGGTCATAAATATAGTTCGTCACGCGGTGCGGAATGCGCTTTTCAGCTGCTTCTGCTACAACTTCTGGGAAGCTGCCAATGATTTTGAGAAGATCGTATTCTTTTTCCGATTGAATGTGAGAGAAATCTGCTTTTTCAAGGCTCGGCTCGTAGCCTTTTTCTTCACCTTGACGCAGCATGCTGCAAATTCTCGCATGTGCATATTGTGCGTAGTACACAGGGTTTTCGTTAGACGTAGAGATGGCTAAGTCTAGGTCAAAGTCCATGTGTGTCGCCGCACTTCTCATCGCAAAGAAATAACGAGTGGCATCTAAGCCTACTTCTTCAATCAGGTCACGCATGGTGACAGCTTTTCCTGTACGCTTACTCATTTTCATCTTTTCACCGTTTTTGTAAAGGTGAACGAGCTGAATGATTTCTACTTCGAGCTTGCCAGCTGGATATCCAAGTGCTTGAATCGCCGCTTTCATTCGGGGGATATAGCCGTGATGGTCCGCTCCCCAAATGTTAATGAGCTGGTCAAAGCCTCTGTCTAGTTTGTCTTTATGGTATGCGATGTCTGGAAGCAGGTAAGTGAAGCTGCCGTCTTTTTTAATCAGCACACGGTCCTTGTCATCACCAAAATCAGTTGAACGCAGCCATGTTGCACCGTCTTCTTCAAAGACATAGCCTTTTTCACGAAGTGTTTCCAGCGCTGGTTCGATTTTTCCGTTTTCATATAAAGAGGTTTCTGAATACCATACATCAAATGGAACACGGAAATTCTCAAGGTCTACACGCAATTTCTCTAATTCGTATTTTAATCCGTATTCACGGAAGAACTTCATCCGCTCTTCTTCTGGCTCATGCACGAAACGGTCACCAAATTCATACGCAAGCTTTTGCCCGATGCCTTTGATGTCTTCTCCTCTGTAGCCGTCTTCAGGCATCTCTTTTTCAAGACCGAGTGCCTCAAAGTAACGTACTTCTACAGATAAAGCGAGATTATTGATTTGATTCCCTGCATCGTTGATATAGTATTCACGGCTCACATCGAACCCTGCTTTATCAAGGATGTTGCAAAGAGAATCACCTACAGCTGCTCCGCGGGCATGTCCAAGATGAAGGTCACCTGTTGGGTTGGCTGAAACGAATTCGACTTGCACCTTTTGGCCGCCGCCTGTATTTGTTTCGCCATATGCCTCTTTTGCTTCAAGGACAGCTGGGATGAGCTTTGTTAAATACTGATTGTTCATATAAAAGTTAATGAATCCTGGACCTGCGATATCCAGTTTTTCAATAGAAGCTTTCCCTTTATCAAACGCTTTGACAATGTCCTCTGCGATTTGGCGAGGTGCTTTTTTCGCAATGCGGGCAAGCTGCATCGCCATGTTGGTGGAGTAATCACCGTGAGTTTTGTCTTTCGGCACTTCTAAAAGGACATCTGGTACCTGGCTTTCATCAGCAAGTCCTGCTTTGACGACTGCCGCAATGATTTCTTCTTTTAACGCATCTTTGACCTGTTCTGCGATATTCATGAACGTAAATCCTCCTTATACGAAATCGATAATGTATGTAAATGCTTTTGGTCTTCCCCTGTCAGCATATCGTACGTAATGTGCAGCAGTCCCTTGTCCACATCTAGATCAATGCCATGTGTGTGTACATCAAGCTGTAGTGTACCGAAGGGCATCGTGTAATGTGTGACGGTCGTTTCTCCGATGAGAAAGCGCTGCTTCATTTGAATGGCACCTGATCTCATGACAAAAATTTCTTTTTCACTCATTTTCACAACGGTTTTTACTTGACCCATTTCATGTTCTTCATGGTAAGTGAGATACGTTTTGTCATCCTTCTCTTGATACGTTCCAGTCGTGCGGAATTCGATCGTTTCAGCCGGCTCCGTCTCTGGTTTCATCACTGACTTGACATGAATTGAAATTTGGTTTTGTGTCATTTTGCACTTCCTTTGCTAAGACCCGTTTAACTAAAATAGTATACCATATTCATGATCGCCTATCATACCATCATTTCTCTTCTTCACGGCGATTAAACTTCGTTTTTGATCTTCCGCCATCCCTTTAGAAAAAAAGAAACAGGACACTCACTAATACCACCAATCCAGCCTTTACGCCCAAGTCTTTTCTGTTGATTAAATAAAAAAGAGCTTGTACGCCTGAACTTGCCAAAAATACCTGAAAAAAATCAAATGGCACGATTTGCGTCTGCTTACATACCACCTGCATGAATAACGCAATGGCCGTCAGATAGAAAAAGCCTCGATCCTGAAACAGCCCCATCATCTCTTCCTTTGCTTCCTTTTTCGAAGCAAAAACGGGCGGCTCAGCTTTGAGCTCTCGTTTCAGCGTGAGAATGCCTGCCGCTAACACACATAAAGCGAGAAGCACCATCAATATAGAAGAAAACATGAACTGCCTCCTTTTCCATGTAAAAAAAGAGCTTGTCCACATGAGATGACAAGCTCCTCTATCAAGGTGTTATTTCACAAATCCAAGCAGCATTTCGCGTAAAAGCTTGCTCGCTGTATTCGCTGTTTGGTCAGAATGATCATATACAGGTGCTACCTCAACAAGGTCTGCACCGACTACTTGGACATCAGAACCTGCAATCGCATGAATAGATGCAAGCAGCTCTTTTGATGTAATACCGCCAGCATCCACCGTGCCTGTACCAGGTGCATGAGCCGGGTCTAATACATCAATGTCGATCGTCACATAAACTGGACGCCCCTTCAGCTTTGGCAATACTTGCTTCAATGGCTCCAGCACTTCAAATTTAGAAATGTGCATGCCCGCTTCTTTTGCCCATTCAAATTCTTCCTTCATCCCAGAACGAATCCCGAAAGAGAACACATTCTCAGGTCCAATAAGTCCTGCTACTTTACGAATCGGTGTTGAATGAGACAGAGGCTCACCCTCATATTCCTCACGAAGATCCGTATGTGCGTCCATATGAATAATCGCCAAATCAGGGTATTTCTTATGCATCGCACGGAAAACCGGCCAAGACACAAGATGCTCACCGCCCATTCCTAATGGAAACTTCCCTTTTTCTAAAATGCTGTCGACATACTCTTCAATTAAGTCTAAGCTTTTCTGTGCATTTCCAAAAGGAAGCGGAATGTCACCGGCATCAAAGAATGGTACCTCGTGCAGTTCACGATCTAAATAAGGGCTGTATTCCTCTAATCCAATCGAAACTTCACGAATACGGTTTGGGCCAAAACGTGAGCCCGGTCTATAACTGACGGTCCAATCCATCGGCATACCGTATAAAATGACTTTTGCATCTTCCCATGTCGGATGACTTCCAATAAACACTTTTCCTGAATAAGCCTCGTCGAATCTCAAACAAGATTCCTCCTTTTACGCTTCAAAAAATGCGCAAACTGTCATTTGCGCATTTCCACTTCGCTTGATTTATTTGATTAAGTCACTCACAAATTTCGGCAGAACGAATGCCGCTTTGTGCAATTCTTTTGTGTAATATTTAGTCTCAATATCAAAGAAACGGCTGTCTTCTACAGCAAGTGGATCATATTTTTTTGAACCGATGGTAAATGTCCAAAGACCACTTGGATACGTTGGAATATTCGCTGTGTAAAGCTTCGTGATTGGGAAAATTTCTTTCACATCACGCTGTACATTTGTAATCAGCTCAGGTGTGAACCAAGGGTTGTCCGTTTGTGCCACGAAAATACCGTCTTCTTTAAGTGCTTTTGAGATTCCTGCGTAAAATCCTTTAGAGAACAGATTCACAGCTGGACCAACTGGTTCAGTTGAGTCCACCATGATGACATCATATTCGTTGTCAGCTTCGGCAATGTGCATAAAGCCGTCTCCGACTTTGACATCCACACGAGGATCGTCTAGTTTTCCAGCAATAGAAGGAAGGAATTTCTTCGAGTATTCGATGACTTTTCCATCAATATCAACAAGTGTCGCTTTCTTCACACTTGGGTGTTTGAGGATTTCACGAATGACACCGCCGTCTCCTCCGCCTACGACAAGAACATTTTCCGGGTTTGGATGAGTGAAAAGAGGAACATGTGCCACCATTTCGTGGTATACAAACTCATCTTTCTCAGATGTCATCACCATACCGTCTAAAAACAGCATATTGCCAAACTCTTCTGTTTCCACCATTTCTAAATGCTGAAAATCTGTTTGTTCTGTGTGAAGGGTTTTGTTCACCTTCAATGTAATACCAAAATTCTTCGTTTGCTTCTCTGTATACCAAAGTTCGCTCATTGTCCATCTTCCTCTCATCCAATAATAAACAAACATCTATTGTTAGCGCCTTTATCGGCTATGACTATATCGATTGTCCAAGAAAAAAGTATAGTGGATTCATATCAAATTGTAAAGAACCGCATGAGTTCTCTTCAATTTTAATGCACGCTCTTGCAATCATTTGTTTAAAACGGTTTTCTTTGTTCCATACTGATAAAAAACCGTCAAAATGGGGGCTTTGCATGGACACAATCATGAGTAATAAAAAAATCCGCATGACCGTGAAAACGATTCGAGCCTGTTTTTTTATCGGCTTGCTCGCTTTTCTATTTGCAGGCACTGTCTTTTTGACGATTCTTTTACTTGCCAAATGGCAAGGTGCCCCTTCCGTTCAAGTTCCCCAATCCACGACCATTTATGCAGCCGATGGTTCAAAGCTTGGAGAATCCAACTTTGGAGAAAAGAGATATTGGGTGCCATTAAAGGACATGTCCCCTCATATCAGGCAGGCAGCTGTAGCTGTAGAGGATAAAACCTTTTATGAGCATCATGGTTTTGATGTGAAACGGATGGCGGGTGCTGCAGTGGCTGATATTCGTGCCATGGCTAAGGTACAAGGAGCCAGCACGATCACCCAGCAATATGCACGAAACCTGTATTTAGATCATGATAAAACGTGGAAGCGGAAGTGGAATGAAGCCTTTTACACGATCCGCTTAGAGCAAAACTATACAAAAGATGAGATTTTAGAAGGATACTTGAACACCATTTATTATGGTCACGGAGCGTATGGCGTGGAAGCGGCGTCCCGTCTGTATTTCGGGAAAAAAGCGAAGAATTTGACCCTCGCCGAATCTGCCTTACTTGCCGGTATCCCAAAGGGCCCTTCTCTCTATTCGCCTTATGTGAATGAAGAGAAAGCCGGTGCAAGAAAGAATATGATTCTGAGGCAAATGCAAGATGACGGCATGATTACGAAAAAGGCAGCCGCTGAAGCTTCGAAAGAAAAACTGTCCTATCGCCCTTTGCAGCAGAAGCAGCTGCAAGCAAAGCAAGCCCCGTATTTTTATGATGATGTGATTCGTGAGTTGAAACAAAGCTTGGGGTTAACTGAGGAACAGATTGAAACCTATGGACTTCATATCCAAACGACTTTAAATCCAGAGTTACAGAAAATCGCAGAGAAGACGTTAAAAAACACGATGTATTCGAAATCAGACATCCAAATCGGCTTTACCGCTATCCATCCCCAAACAGGTCATGTACTCGCCCTCATCGGGGGAAGAGATTATGAGAAAAGTCCATTCAATCGGGTGACACAAGCGAAAAGACAGCCCGGTTCAACAATGAAACCTCTCCTCTATTACATTGCCTTGCAGAATGGGTTTACACCAGCAACCGTCATGCGCAGTGAAGAAACGGTTTTTGAGCTCGATGATCAAGGAAGCGGTGCTGCTTATTCACCAAGCAATTATCATGGCTATTACGCCAATGACGGCATTACCATGCTTCAAGCCTTGGCGCTGTCTGATAATATTTATGCCGTGAAAACCCATCTATTTTTAGGAATGGAGCAGCTTGTACGTGCTGGCAAAACATTTGGAATCAACGAAAAACTAGATCAAGTGCCATCACTTGCCCTTGGCACGTCCCCTGTCAAACCAATTGAAATGACCAATGCTTACGCCATGCTGGTCAACGGCGGAAAACGTGTCAAACCAACCTTTATTACGAAAGTAACGGACGCAAAAGGCAACGTGCTTTATGAAGAAAAACAAAAACGAGAGCAAGTCCTAGATGAAAAAGCAGCATTTATTACCACCGATATGATGTCAGGAATGTTCAATGATCAGTTAAACGGCTATACGAGTGTCACTGGCCGCACCATTATGAAGGATCTAACGCGAACATACGGAGGAAAATCGGGAACGACAGGAGCCGACAGCTGGATGATCGGCTTCTCTCCCCAGCTCGTCGCGGGTGTGTGGACGGGCTATGATAAAGGGCGCACCATTGACTCGGTCGAAGAAACAGCCTATGCAAAAAAGATATGGGCATCCTTTATGGAATCAGCCCTCTCGAAGCAGCCAGCCTCCTCCTTCATGCCGCCAGACGGTGTAAAAGGTGTGTATATCAATCCAAAAACCGGCGATCTCGCAGGCCCAGGATGTGAATCAAAGGTATTCACCTATTTTATAGAAGGAACGGAGCCGACAGGTGTCTGCTACGGTGCTGAGGACAAAGCCTCTGAACAAGATCCGGTTCAAGATCAAAAACCAAAGAAATGGTGGGAAAAGTGGCTGAAACGTTAAAAAAGGACATGAAAAACCCCGAGATCTGCATCTCGGGATTCTCCATGTCCTAGCTTTAACACCAGTTTACTCAAAAAACAGCTGGAATTGGTAGCGATCCGCCATTCTTCACAAAAATTTCACAATTATTCAGAGACAGACAATCCTTCTTTTAATTCATCTGTGGATGCTTCCCATAGTGCTTTATTATGACTCTTCAAGAAATCAGCCAGCACCTTTTTCGATACGTCATCCATATGACTGACGACGATTTTTCGCTTCATCGATTTATCCATTAAATTCACATGCTCTGGAAGCGACTTATACCCGCGGCGGATTGAACGGTCGACGGTCATTTCACAAGCCGTCACACCCGCATAATAAGGGCCATCTTCTCTGCGGTCAATGGTCACCCATACGAGCCAATACGGCTTTCCGTTCGGCACCTCTTCTTTGCTTTTCAAGAATTTAATTCCTTTTTCCACGGCACTTCTTGCATGCATCGCACCAATATCAATGACAGCTTCCTTTTCCTCTACGTCAATGATCACTGGCGAAATGTTATCAAGGCTGAGCGCACCCGCTCCAAAGCCCCCGTGTCCGTCGGTTGCATCTGTTTTTTTAATGATGTTAAAACCAATTGGTTTCTTTTTTTTACCTTCCATTCATTAGACCTCCTAAAGCAGCGGTTTCAAAATAAGATTAAACCAGTATATGATTTGATCCCGCATTCCGATCAATGGACCAAAAACAAACTGTCCTAGCGGCGTAATCACGAATATGAGAAAAATAATGATCCCATATTGTTCGAATTGCGTCATTTTCGCCCGGATACGGGGACTGACGACGTCCTCAATAATACGATACCCATCCAGCGGCGGAAGTGGCAATAGGTTAAATAGGAACAAAATGACATTCAAGTTAATAAAGATTAAGAAAAAATTATCGACGCCCGGCTCAAAGCGCATGAGCGACTCCCCGCCAAATTTCTGAAGAAGCACGTACACGAAAAAGCCTAGAAACGCCAACACCAAGTTACTTAATGGGCCAGCAATCGAGACGCAGATTCCTGCTAAGCGCGGTTTTTTAAAATGGTATCGATTCACCGGCACAGGTTTCGCCCAGCCAAACCCAGCGACAAAGATTAAAATCGTCCCGAATATATCGAGATGCTTCAGTGGATTTAGCGTGAGTCTCCCTTGGTTCTTAGCTGTCGGGTCTCCGAAACGATACGCAACATATGCATGCGCCAGCTCGTGCATCGTAAATGCAACAACAAGCGTAATAGCGACATATGGAATAAGTTCTAATGGATACACAAGAAATTGGTCCAAAGGCATGAATCCCTCTTTCTTTCTATACAATGATTTACTCCATTCAGTATACTATAAGAAGTCCCTTAAACTAAAGGGAAGCGTAGCACGAAAAGGAAAAAGGAGGTTTTCGCATTGCCGATTGTCACCGTTCAAATGCTAGAAGGAAGAACAGACGAGCAGAAAAGAGCTCTTGTGGAGAAAGTCACTGATGCTGTTGTTGAAACAACAGGCGCAGGTGCAGAAAAAGTCTCTGTCATTATTGAAGAAATGAAAAAAGAACACTATGCCGTAGCAGGAAAACGCATCAGCGACCTGTAAGCATAAAAAAGGACAAGCACATAGGTGTTTGTCCTTTTGTCTCTTATTTTATCTGTACCACGCTTTGTTACGGTTCACTTGATTTTTATGAGCCGCATCAAAGAAATCGACTGTGTAGGAATAATCATAGTTCATTAAGCAGACAATGCCGCTGCCTTGAGGGTCATGCGGTAAGCCAAAGTTATGACCGTATTCATGCGTAGCCGCTTTTGCGGTGTTCGCTGTTCCTTGATCAAGGTTAACGGCGAATGCACTTCCGCTCGGTGCACTATTGTATACATAAGCGATTCCGCCCGCATCAAAGTTTGGATTTGCTGTAAATCCAGTGACAAAATCGTATCCTCTGCCATCAAAGCTGCGCGAAAGGTTAGATAAAATTTGCTCTGCATTTGATCCTGAAGACGTCCAAGATCCTACGGCTTGTACGACAAAGTCCACATCATGATCACGGTTAAAGGTCACGTCCGCTTGCTCAATGATGCTGACAATCCGCGTCTGCCAGTCACTATATTTCGCACGATACTGCGCATCTGCTACAGCATAGACCGTTACTTTCTGACTGCCTGTACTTGCCTTTGTTGAAATAGAATCTCCTGTATTCGCCTTAAAGGTTCTAGAGCCTACCTGCTTACCAGACTCATCTAATACCTTTGTTTTCACATCTCGTTCAATTGGAGGTGCTTTCGTCAAATCTTTAAAATCGTTTGCCTTTGGCAACCCCTCACTAATATGTGTTTCGAACGGCGCATGACCATGATCATGCCCATGACCAGCACTCGCGACTGGTGCTGAAGCTGAACTTACTCCCGGTAACAAACTACCTACCAATAAAAATGACAAAAAGACTGAACGCTTTTTCATTCCTATCCCTCCTTTGATTTTCACAAGGTTATATATTCACTGAAAATTCACCATTTTCCTTCTATTCAGTCAAAAACAGGGAATTGGATACACAGAAAAAAAGTCGAAATACGTCATATTCACTAATTTTTCGGATATTTCAGCACACATTTCATCGGAAAATAGCGCTTTTGGTCTGGGTCTTACAAAACAAAAAAAGCCCTAAATGCTGGGCTTTTGCGAAACTAGTTCAATTCCTTCAATTGTTCAATATAAGCAAGAGCATCCTCAAATTCTTCGTCCGTATAGCGCTGCTTGCTTTTAATAGTGAAGACCTTTTCCTTTACCTCATCTTCTGGCAGGTCATCAAAGTATAAAATTGTGGAGACGAGCTCTAGGAAACGAGACGACTGCTCGTTCATCTGCTGCGTCAGTACTTTGAGGTCAGGCATGTCCACTTCACACTGATCGAGAAACTCTTTCCCATTGTCCGTCAGCGAATAGCGATATTGATAGTATCCGCCCTTTTTTTCCTTCATTTCGTCCAAGAATCCAAGGTTGCACAGCTCTTCAATTCTGAGTGTCAACTCCTCTGAATAGGGGCCATAAAAATGAAAATCGTATTTCTCATAAAAAGGCAAATCTAGCTTTTTTGCTATGTAAATCATCTTTTGCAGCTTCTTCCGTCCAACGATTTCCCCTGATTCAGAGAATACCTTCATCAACTTTGCATGCTCTTTCAACAAATTCCCGACATCTCCTTTTTCAGTACTTCCTTATCCCAATCCAAGCAGCTTCATGATCGCCTTCTTTTCTTCAGCTTTTTCCGACATATCTACAATTAAGTCCATCGGGAAATAAAGTTTATGATCGGTTCTTCGTTTACCGGAAATGGCGTCAACAATATCTGACTGTCTCGACAGCTCTTTAATATGACCACTTTGCGTCAAAAGGTGGATCGGCAGTCTCTCTTCTTCCTCCCCTGGTCTGTAGAAGTCGTAGGGCAAGTCAGAGGAAGAGTCGACGACTAAATAATAGTCAGGATCAATGCCTGCCTCCTTGAACAAGGCGGTCAGCTTGAAATATTTAGTCATTTCTTCATTCGGATTAAACTCTGTATATTGGAACAATCGGCGGTTCATAAAACGGCGGCACAAATCAGCCAGCACGTGATCTTCTTCGTCTTCCCACGCCTGAAAATAAAATAAGACAATGGATTCATCCAGCTTAATATAGTCCTCTGTGGTGACATTCCCCTCAAAGATCGAATAAAAATGAACAGGGGCATGTGTGAAAATATAGCCCGTTTCATGCAGCTCTTTTGCACGATGGAGAATTTTCGTTAAAATGACTTCCGCACTGCGTGTCACTGGGTGGAAATAAACTTGCCAGTACATTTGATAGCGGCTCATAATATAATCCTCGACCGCATGCATCCCGCTCTGCTTCATCACAATCTGATCTTCTCTCGGACGCATCACGCGCAAAATACGTTCCATATCAAAATGGCCGTAGCTGACGCCTGTATAGTAGGCATCACGCTGCAAATAGTCCATACGGTCGGCATCAATTTGACTTGAGATCAAACTGACCACCTGCTTGTTTTGATACGTTTTGGCAATCACTTCTGCCACATGCTTCGGGAAATCATCACTAACCCGGCGAAGCACTTCATTGACTTCGGTTTGCCCTAAAATAATATCTCTTGTAAACGATTCATGGTCTAAGTGGAAGACCTTTTCAAAGGAATGAGAAAATGGACCATGTCCGAGGTCATGAAGCAAGGCTGCACTCAGTACCAGCTCGCGTTCTCCCTCATCCCATTCCGGCCGACCTTTGAATACATCATCCACAATCCGTCTCACAATCTCGTATACACCGAGTGAATGATTGAAACGGCTGTGTTCTGCACCATGAAACGTCAAGTAAGTGGTTCCTAGCTGTTTAATTCGTCGCAGGCGCTGAAATTCTCTTGTTCCTATTAAATCCCATATTAATGCGTCCCGTACGTGAACATAACGGTGCACAGGATCTTTAAATACCTTTTCCTCAGATAATTTCCCTTTTGGATACGCCATCGTTTCGTCCCTCTTTTTTTAAGACGTGTTTCTATTATATCGGGTAACTTTCCCCGAAAACATCCTTGAATTTGCTGGTGAATGTGTTCTCAAAGATTGCACGGACGTAAAAAGCCCGACCTGACAGGGACGGACCTCTTTTTAGGTCGACTGAACACATTCAGTGACATTTATTTGACTTTTTTTTGAACCTTTTCGAGTAACTCATCTTCTGTTGGTGCGGATAATGGGCGATTGTTTACAAACGCAAAAGCCTTTTTTCGTCCTGGACCACAATAGGATTGACAGCCAATCTCAATTTTTGCATCAGGGTCAACCGATTTGAGTCGAGGCAGCAACGTCTTTAGGTTCGTCGCATCACAATCGTCACATACGCGAAACTCATTAGCCATGGTCTTACGCTTCCTTTCAATGATGAACTTCATTCTATATGAAACAGTTGGACAACCAAGAGTCATAATATACCACCCAACATTGTACATCGAAGCGGCTGGACTTGCAAGACGCATTGTAACCGCCGATACGCGCTTACATAAAAGCTAGTATTTTCCACTATCCTTTTAGCAAACTTGTATAAACTTTCTTGAACTTGGCTAATCTAATACCATCAAATCATATGGGGGTTTAAACATGTCAAAACAAAGACAAGATGCTTGGTCAGAGGAAGATGATCTCCTTTTGGCAGAAACCGTCTTACGTCACGTCAGAGAAGGCAGCACACAGCTGAATGCGTTTGAAGAAGTAGGAGACAAGCTGAACCGTACCTCAGCGGCATGCGGTTTTAGATGGAATGCTGTTGTGAGGCATCAATATGAAAAAGCGTTAGCCCTTGCCAAAAAGCAGCGAAAACAACGGATGCGCGCACTCGGCAATGGCCAGCCTGCAAAGAAACGATTACTCTATCAGCCGCAAGTAGAAGAAACGGTCACGCAAGAGGAATTCTCACAGGAGCTGGAACCAGCGCAGGAAGAAACGTTTGCACCAGCATCTGAAACAGCCGAGCAGCTCCAGTTTGTGGATCAAAGCTACAATGAAGAGTTAGCTAGTTTATCACATTTATTGTCACAGGCTTCTCATGTCGTAGAGAAAAAGCCAGAAGCCAACCCTTTTAGGCAGCAACAGGATTTAACCATCGAAGATGTCATTGATTTCTTGCGCCGCTATGAAGGCGATGGACAGCAATCATCTGCCTTACGCATGGAAAACAGCCGGTTAAAACGAGAAAATAACGAACTTTCACATAAAGTCACGCAGCTAGAAGCGGAAGTAAAAAAGCTTGAAAAGGATCAGCTCACCATTCAAGAAGATTATGAAACACTTGTCAAAATCATGAACCGTGCAAGAAAACTAGTTTTGTTTGAAGAGGACGACACTGCCGCTCCAACCTTTAAAATGGACCGGAACGGCAACCTCGAAAAAATGGCAGAATAACAAAAAGTGCTCCCCATCTACGGGAAGCACTTTTTTAAATGCCCAAAAATAGCATCACACTAAAAAGGACATTAATCAAAAAGACGAACATAAAAATATACCTGACTTGTCTCACCTGAAAATCACCAAATATAAAAAGATAAAGACCTGCGATGCCAAGTGTCAGTACAGGCTGAAGAAACGGCACCAAAAGCGAAATGCCGTAGCCGGCTCCCATGATGACAGGAAGCCATAGTAAATAGAGGTAACCGCCGTTTTTGGATTTCACCAGAACCCTTCCTTTCTTTTTACGAAAACACCTTTTCATTCCGCTCAATCATCCGCGTCATGTTTTTCTCAAATTCCAGTTGTTCTTCTGCGTTCAGTCCTGACGCTGTCAGCTGATCACTGAGCTTTTGAAGCTCTTCTAGTAAAAGACGCATAAGAAGCGCGCAATCAATTGGTTCTCCAGTTAATTCTGATAAAGACGCCATCGTATCTGGCTGTATATCAGGAAATACGGCCTTCACTTCTTCTCGTTTGTCTTTTAAGGCGGCGTCATAAAAACAGCGGATCAAGTCGGCACGTTCCCGCCCGCTTCCATCTGCACACAAATAAATTTGCACAGCGACTCCACCGCGTAATCTACGCTGAGAAATGCCTGCAAATTTCTTTCCATTGATGCTTAGATCGTAGCTGCCCGGACAATAAGAGCCGACAATCTCATAAGCTTCAATGTCCACCTCATACTTAGACAGCATCCGGCGGACCAATTCCACCATCGCATCATACCCGCGGTCAATATCAATGCCCTTCTTTTGTTCTGCAAAGATTAATGACACATTCAAGACACCTTCATCCAGCACCACAGCAAGGCCGCCTGAATTGCGTACAATGACGCGATAGCCCTCTTCCTCAAGCAGTTTCACGCCATCTTGCAGAAATGGAAGTCTTGTATCCTGAATCCCAAGCACAATCGTAT
Organism: Bacillus sp. DWP3-1; assembly: GCF_049896565.1. Taxonomy (NCBI): domain Bacteria; kingdom Bacillati; phylum Bacillota; class Bacilli; order Caryophanales; family Bacillaceae; genus Bacillus; species Bacillus sp. DWP3-1. The sequence goes on along the minus strand of NZ_JAFCUN010000008.1, from coordinate 36,216 downwards.
TGTGATGTACCCAAGAACGCGCTGTCGCTGGTGAGAGACCCTTCCCAACCGACGCACAAAGCGTATCATCCATCGCAAAGGATTGCTTCGGGTCCACATAAAGACCGAGGCTCGATTGATCTATGATTCGCCATTTCGGCTGTGTCAGTAACTCAATAGGTTCATTTTTCATGTCCTGCATATCCTCTCGTTCATAAACTGTGTTTATTATAACATGGGATGAATGGAGGGAGAATGAGAGAGATATCATCAAAATAGCTCCATGACATTTGGCGTCACAGAGCGTTTCAGTTGGATGATTTGGTTTTACTTTTCAGTGATTCATGCATTCAAGCAGTGTGATCATTCAATGATACATCCCTCACTCACCCATTTCAGCAAGTTTCCAGTCATCAACTCAGCATGCTGAGGGTCCATTACACCAGCATCAACAATCCATACCTTTTTCTTCTTCAACCAGCCGCATGAGAAGTACTTGTCCGCCGCCATCGTCGCCAATCGCCACATAGCCGCTTGCATATTGCTGGACTTCCCACGTTGCATTGCGTTCCGTAATGTCTACAGTGCCGTATAGTAGGACATCGCCGCCAACGGAACATCCATTTGTCTGTTTCAGCAAGTTCTTATAAGCATCGGGCAGCACCATGTTTAGTTGGGATTCTGCCTCTTTGATGTGTTTGTCACTTGCTGGTTCGTTCATGTGCAGATGTGGGATTTGAGGTAAATTGATCATGTTGAAGAGCCTCCTCTATTTTAAGCTGCTGATTTTTCCATCACCCTTTTATACAAACGAAGGAGCATTTTTAAAAGAAAATAGAAAATGACCACATCAAGTATAAAACCCAACCATAGAAATTCAAAAGTATGATGTCCGTGCAGGACTAGCCAATCAATAGGGAAACCTCGATAATCAGCATCTGAGAAACAAACTCCTCTCATCAAAGCTGTTCCCATAACAATAAGAATACTGATACTTAATAACCAATTGGATGTTTTTATTTTTTCTAGTCTGTACACCCTTTCTATACAAAATTTGTAGATTATATCCTACCAATTAGTTAGTTTTTGTTCTTAAAAATTCTATGCTAATTCTATCAACTTTTATTTCAACAGTTTTATTCATTAATTCAGGGAAATCGATGAAATACTCATCTTCGTCAGTAAAAATTAAACCCGCATCAATTTTATCCTCTTTTAGCAAACCTCTTAAATAATATTCATATCCCGAATCAATACGTTCAATCTCTTTCTTCTCTATCGGAATTTCATGAATAGTAAGCTCGTCTAATATAGTAAATCCTATTGAAACTGGATAACTTTTTCCTACTTCAATTTCATACGGACAAACATCAGCAAATCCTGTAAATTCTATTCCATTAATCTCAATTGTTGTTTCCTCCTCAATCTGAGGATCGAGTCTTTTAACAAAACAGTCGTATACCATAATAGCCCTCACTCTCTACTCTGATGGATTGATGACTGGAATATTTTCACCATTTATTGTCTTCCATATCTTTTTTCCACTTTGGGTATGGTAAGTCGTAATTTCATTTTTATGATTTGTACCTACAAATTCAAACTTAGCCTTACCACTTTTATTATTACCCATAAATTTGACATACCCTGTCCTTATTTCACCTTTATATTGATACTTAACTTTGATGCCACTATTAATGACCACTTTTGCACCTTCAAGGTACTCGTTAGCATTTCTATATAGTCCTGAGAACTCTTTTCCATGTTTATCAAAATGCCCTTCTAATTTAGCACGATCCGCAAAAGCTGAAGGCAGCTTTTTTATATCCTTAGCCGTCTTTTCAACCCTCTTCACCGCATTCTTCCCTTGATCTATCTTAAAAACATATTTCCCAACCTTCACTATTTTCGTGATTGGGATAATAGAAGCTGCGGACAGAGCTTGGTCTGTGCTGCTGATGTTTTGGCTGGTTTCGGGGTCTTTGCCGGTGAAGGCTCGATAACCGTCGTAGATTCCGCTGTATTCTAGGATGATGTTTTCGGTGGTTGAGACGACTTCACCGTCTAATATGCGTTTGGCGTTTCCGCAGCTGCGGATTTGATTTTTTCTGTATCAGTTCCTTCAAAATATCCAATCACTTTATCGATTTGTATTGTGCCATCATAAAACTAACTTAGATAGAAAAAAGATGAGCGACATCTCTGTAAACTCACCTTTTCTATCACTTATTCTCATTTATTTTGAAAAGAATCTGGTCTGTCCAACTCATATTAGAGGTTTATTTAACGATACATTCAGGTGAAAATTTCACAAAAACAGAGTTTGAACCATCATCCATCATTCTTTTCAATTCCTTACCTAATGAATAATTAGAATTTGGTTCTGTTTGCAATATACAAACAATATTTCCACCCTCCCCTTGAGTTAGGCAGGTTAATTGTAAATATTCATTGTTATCATAAATAAAAGAAACGATGTAATCATAGAAATTATCTTCTATGTTGTCCTTATTTATTTCCTCCTTAAAAACTCTGATTATAGTTCCAGCCCAAATTCGAGTATCGTCTTCAATTTCACGAACAGATATCCAATCATTCCCAATCATTTCTATTACATCCTCTCTACTTAATTTTTAAATTATGACCACCAGATGCATCAGCAGGTTTAGTTTGTTTGAAATCAAAATCAACTTCTCCTTGATGCTTCCCCTTGTTATTTGTTTTTTCAAAACGACCATGCTGCGTATCTACTGAATATAAATCTCCAGTTTTAGGGTCTTTATATACATCCCTACTATTAATCTTACTTAATTTTGAATCTTTTATTAAGCCATTACTTTTAGCAACTTCTTGTACTTTTATTTTTACAGCTGCAACGCGCTCTGCTGGAGGCAATTTCACTAACGACTTTTCAAAATCTTTAGCCCCATTCCTCGCACTTCCAGCACTCTTCTCAACCCTCTTAGCTACCTTCTCCCCTTTAATAATTTTAAAAACATATTTCCCCACTTTAACAATGTTGGCACTTGGAACCATGTACACCCCGGATACTAAACGATCCATATCAGCGACTTTATCACCTGTTACAGGATCTCTTCCTGTAATCGCTCGAATGGCGTCGTTTATTCCTGTAAATTCAACCGCTGTATTTAAGATGTTTTGGGGTTGATCGCCTGTTTTTACATCTGACATCGGTTTAACGCTCTCAATTGTTACTTTGTTCTTTTCAGATATTCGTAACCGATACAGCATTCCGTCTCGCATGACCTCAACCGTTTTGGCATTTTCGAAGTTGATCTTTTTGTACTCATTTATATGATATACTTTTCCATTTAAGGTCACGGTCGTTTGATTGATTTTACTAGACGGCTTTTCGTGGACAACCGTCTCCACATTCGCCCGTTCTTTCTCACTCAGTTTCTTCAGCATGATCATCATCGGATTGTCTTTCGGGTTATCTATTTTGTCATTCAATCCACTGATGGTGCTGCTCACTTTTTCTTCTTTTCCATCTTTGAAAATAGACCCCTTTTGATAGGTGGTGATATCGATTTTTGGGCCGGTGAACATGGTGCTCAAGGTGTTTATGTATTGTTTTATTGTTTGAAGGGAGCTTTTTGTTTCTTGTAAAGCGCTTGTCTGCTCTCTGTCAAATGCATGAAGCAGGCCAATGGTTCTTGAGGTCTCGAGCCATGCTTTTTGATAGTTTTGCTGAAAAGCTGATTCTTCTACATTTGGCAAATGAACAATATGACCAATTCTGCCGATGGCATGGTTTACATCCGTTACAATCTCAGATATCGTGCGCTCCGCTTTTTTTAGTCCTTGATCTAGTTCGTGTTCAATAAATGATTGTGAGATCAAGCCGTGCTGATTTGATTCAAGCGCATGAAGCGCCTGTTTTGTGCTTTTCAGCGCAGTGCTGTATTCCTCAATGACGACCTGAAAAAATTGCAGGAAGGGAATATGACATTCTGTATAAAAGGTGCGGATGGCTTGTCCCGCCTCTCCCTTTAGTGCACCATCGAGTGAAATGATATGATGAATTTGTTTTTCTAAAGAGCTGATTTGTTGTGACTGCTGCTTTAATATATTCAGCGTTTGGTCAATTCCGTTTATTAGCGCAAAGACGTCAAGGGTTTTCATTGCGTTCTCCTTTATTTTCTTTTACTGCTGGAGGCAAGCGCCTTGTCCGTTTCAATCATGGTGTTCACCGCTTGTTCTGTTTGTACAAGCTGTTTCTGAAGAATGCCTATGTAGGATGTACTTAATTCGTTCAACTGTTGGTTGATTTTTTCTAATGTGTCTGCTGCCAGGAGCTGGTTTCTCCCTTTGATGGTTGTTGGAAGTTTTGCATTCATTTGAGCGCCTGATTGTTTGGCCTGTTGTAAAACTCGATTGATTTCACTGGCATCTATTTTGATTTCTCTACTCATGTGACTTCCCTCTTTTTTCTTCCAATTGTTTCTGCTTTTCTTTCTCTATTTTTCTTTCAACAGAATGAATCTCATGTTCTAACGAATGGATCTCCGATTTTAGGTCACTGATTTTCTCATCAATTCGATTCACTAAATTGGTCAGCTGTACACTTTTTATCTCTTGACTGGCGGATGCCATCTCGTCTCGAATGTCATCAAACGTATCTGCAAGACGGCCAAACCATGTATGTGATGTCAGATCAGGATGAGTGATTTTCTTGTTAGCATCTGCCAGAACCGATTTTGCTTCTTTTATTTCTTTTCGACACATGTTGAGTTCGATGATTTGTTCTTTTTTTATGGATATGTCTGCCTTTAACGAATACAAGGCTGTTGTATAACCGATGACAGCTCCAGACATCGTCAAACACCTCTATTCCTCAAATAGTCCTCCGTTATGTTACCATTTCCTAGCACAAGAGGCATATGATTGAAAACGAATTCAACGAAAAATGAATCGTAGGTATTGGGTTTTTATACCTATTTCACACGCGCAAAAAAAGCTAGCTTCGTGTGAAAACGAAACTAGCTTTTTTGATCGTTACTATTATCGTGCTTGAGCTGCTGTGATAAGCGCAAGGTTGTAAACGTCTTCGGCATTACAGCCTCTTGAAAGATCGTTTACTGGCTGGTTTAAGCCTTGTAAGATTGGACCTACAGCTTCAAAGTTACCTAAGCGCTGTGCAATTTTGTAGCCGATGTTTCCAGCTTCTAGGCTAGGGAAAACAAATACGCTCGCATCACCTTTGATGACGGAATCTGGCGCTTTTTTCGCTGCTACTGAAGGAACGAAAGCTGCATCGAATTGAAATTCTCCATCAAGTACAAGCTCAGGTGCCTTTTCTTTTGCAATGCGAACTGCTTCAGATACTTTTTCTGTTTCGTCTGATTTTGCTGAGCCTTTTGTAGAGAAGCTAAGCATTGCCACACGTGGTTCGATGTCAAACATTTTGGCTGTGTTTGCACTTTCGATCGCAATTTCAGCTAGATCTTGGCTGTCTGGTGCAATGTTGATCGCACAATCAGCAAACACATATTGCTCTTCGCCGCGAGCCATGATGAAGACGCCAGATGTTTTCTTTACGCCTTCTTTTGTTTTAATGATTTGAAGTGCTGGGCGCACTGTGTCAGCAGTTGAGTGTGCTGCACCGCTCACAAGTCCGTCTGCAAGACCTTTGTACACAAGCATTGTACCGAAGTAGTTTTCATCTAGTAATGCTTTTCTTGCCTGCTCTTCTGTTGCTTTGCCTTTACGTCTTTCTACGAAAGCTTGTACAAGCTCTTCAAAACCTTCATATGTATGAGGATCATACACGTCAACACCATCAAGTGTAAGACCTAATTCTTTTGCTTTTGCTTCAACTTCTTGTTTTTTACCTACAACAATTGGCTGCAATACTTTGCCATCTGCTAGTTTTTGAACGGCTGTTAGAATGCGTTCGTCCATTCCCTCAGGAAAAACGATCTTTACTCCTTTACCTGCAACCTTTTCCTGAACTGTTGAAAAAATATCTGCCACTTATATACCCTCCTTGATTTTACAAAAAAAGCGTTCTCTTTTAAGCATACTCTTCTTCTACATAAATTCAAACTACCAACTTACATTATAGCGCTTACAAATTAAATTCTTATTTTTCAAACTAATTTAATCAATTTCCATAATAGCTGTTTTCGTCGTTCAAGTTTTGATCACATCTTCATTTGGACAAACTATGTTATAGTTGGAACAGATGGAAAACTGTAAATAGGAGTGAAATAAATGAGCGAACAACATACAACCAATGAAGCAGCTCAAACACTAGACGGCTGGTATGCACTGCATGATTTTAGAACCTTTGACTGGACAGCTTGGAAGCTGCTGACAAGTGATGAGCGCCAAGCGATTCTTCATGAGTTCACAGGTCTATTAGAAAAATGGAAAACAGCTGAGCACGATAAGGCGGGAAGCCAAACAATCTATAGTATTGTCGGCCAAAAAGCAGATATTATGCTCATGATTTTGCGTCCAACCATGGAAGAACTGGGTGAAATTGAACTTGAATTCAATAAAACACGACTAGCAGAGTTTACAATCCCAGCTTATTCGTACGTTTCAGTTGTGGAACTCAGCAACTACTTAGCTGGAGGCGGAGATGGCGGAGATCCTTACGAGAACCCGCATGTACGTGCGCGTCTATACCCAGAGCTCCCTTCTTCTCAATACGTGTGCTTCTATCCAATGGATAAAAGACGTTCTGGCAATGACAACTGGTACATGCTCTCCATGGATGAGCGTAAATCACTCATGAGAAGCCACGGCTTAATTGGCCGCAGCTATGCTGGGAAAGTAAAGCAGATCATTACAGGCTCCGTCGGTTTTGATGATTATGAGTGGGGCGTCACTCTTTTCGCTGACGATGTGCTTCAATTTAAAAAATTGGTTTATGAAATGCGCTTTGATGAAGTCAGTGCACGCTACGGCGAATTTGGTTCCTTCTTTGTCGGAAACCGATTAGCAAACGAGCAGCTGGCGTCTTATTTTCATGTATGATAAACTCTTAAGGCTTCGGATCTTTCCGAAGCCTTTTTATGTATTTTTTTTAGAAAGGTGATCACATCATGAAAAACTTCCCCATCGCTATTTTCGCTTTAACGCTCGGTGCGTTTTCGATTGGCATGACTGAATTTGTCATTATGGGACTTTTGCCAAACGTCGCAAATGATCTCCATGTATCTATTTCTGCTTCAGGGCAGCTGATTACTGGATATGCACTTGGTGTCGCAGTTGGCGGACCTATTATAACATTATCAACTGGGAAAATGTCGAGGAAACGTCTTCTCATTCTATTAATGATCCTGTTCGTGGCGGGAAATGCTGTTGCCGCTGTATCGACCACTTACGGTCTATTAATGGCCTCACGTATTTTGACGTCATTTGCTCATGGAACCTTCTTTGGCGTCGGAGCCATAATGGCTGCGCGGCTTGTGCCTAAGGAGAAAAGTGCAAGTGCGATCAGCTTCATGTTTACAGGACTGACGGTCGCCAATGTACTGGGTGTGCCGTTTGGTACCTTCATCGGAAATCAATTTGGCTGGCGTATGTCGTTTCTTGTCATTGCCGTCATTGGTCTCATTTCCTTAATCGGTATCATCAGCTTAGTACCCAATCAATCGAAGGAAGACGTACTGGATATTCGAAATGAAGTGTCTGTTTTGAAAAAGCCACAGGTACTCGTTTCTTTTGCAATGACGATCTTTGGTTTTGCAGGTGTGTTTACCGCCTTTACGTATATCAGCCCGATCCTGCTGCAAGTGACTGGTTTTCAGGAAAATGGGGTGACGCTCATCCTTGTTCTCTTCGGGCTTGGGGTCACTATTGGAAATTTAGTTGGCGGAAAGCTTGCCGATTGGAAGCTGATGCCGAGTATTATGGTGACACTGATCCTGCTGATGGCTGTCCTGTTATTGTTTACAATCACTTCCGAATTCAAAGTACCTGCTGTGCTGACCATTTTTGTTTGGGGAATCATTTCATTTATTCTTGTTCCTACCTTGCAATACCGCACGATGAACATGGCACATGAAGCACCGACACTCGCATCGACGCTTAGTCATTCTGCCTTTAATATTGGGAATGCTGGCGGTGCAGCGCTTGGCGGTCTCGCCATCGAACTTACACATTTACAGCTTGTTCCGTTATTTGCTGCAGCTGTAACCTTCATTGGGCTCATCATCACGATCATGAGCTATCAGTCAGATAGACGAACAAAAAGGACCTGAGTTAGGTCCTTTTAGCGTGCAGACAAATCCTCGCATTCGTTGTCAGGTCCTTTTTTATTTCATCACGGTCATTTCTGGCTCTTCTATTTGTTTCACACGTTCCTGAACTGGATGGGAAAAGGAGTGCTCGGATAAGACGATATGAGATACGGTTTTTGTAAACCCAGACACTGCCTGAATAAAGGCTTCAATTTCTTCAAGAGAAGCGACTGACAGCTTAATGAAAAAGCATGACTGTCCTGCCACTCGATAAGCAAAAAAAGCGCGTGGGTGCTGATTCATAAAAGCCACAAAACGTTGATACTCCCCGTTTAGCACTGTGACTTCCAGCAGGCAGTCAATCATAAGCCCTAATTTTTTATAATTGATCTGAACCGAATACCCTTCGATAATCCCTGCATCCTCTAATTTACGCACTCTTTCTGCTACCGCAGGTGCGGATAAATTGACTCGTTTGGACAATTCCCTCATAGACAAGCGGGCATCTTCTTTCAATTCATTTAAAATATGCACATCAACATCGGTGATTTTCATTCGTACCTCTCCTATCCGAAAGTCGTTCCATTTGAAAAGTATTTTATGATAATACTTATGATTCGAAATGTAAAATAAAACTAAATAATGGTAGAATTTATTTTAACGGAATTGAATGAAAAAGCAAGTATGGAGGGATCACCTGATGAAAGAATCTTTAGACAGCAAGGCTTCTAAAACGTTTCCCATCACACTTGCCATCGCGCTCACACTTGGCGTCTTTGCGGCGGGATCGGAAGAACTGGTGATTTCACCACTGCTGCCTGATTTATCAAACTCCTTTCAGCACTCTCTTGATATTCTCGCCCTTTCCATCAGCATTTATGGGTTAGCTGTGCTGGTTGGAGCCCCGCTGCTCGTTCCTTTAGGGGACCGGTATTCAAGGGAACTGTGTTTGATCATCGGGCTTTCTTTCTTTTTGATTGGAACCGTGATGTGTGCGGCTGCCCCGAATTTGGCAGTGTTTTTTGCTGGCCGTGCCATTTCTGGGCTGGCGACCGGTGTATTTGTGCCAACAGCCTATGCTCTTGTAGGCGACCGGGTTCCTTACGAATATCGAGGCAAGGTGATGGGACTCATTGTGTCGAGCTGGTCTCTTTCTCTTGTCCTTGGTGTACCAATTGGCGCCTTTATCGGTCAGAGTTTGAACTGGCGCTGGACATTTTGGATCTTCGCCATCATGAGTCTCGTTGTCCTGCTGCTCGTCATCCTTGAATCACGCAAACAAACCGCCACAGCGAATACAGGAACACCTCAAGCTAGGGAGAAAACTGCCTCTTTATGGGGAGCTTTGAAAATTGATCGTGTCCCCGCCTATTTGACCGTGACATTTTGTAATATGCTGGGATTTTATGGCATGTACTCGTTCTTAGGAGCTTATCTGCAAAGTCTGTTTTCTGGAGGGCAATCGACCGCGGGACTTCTGATCATGGCTTACGGCGTCGGCTTTTCCATGAGTGTATTTACAGGGAAATTAGCAGACTGGTTTGGCAAAACACGTACTCTTTTCTTTGTGCTGGGCGGCATTACGCTCGTTCTCGCCTTACTTCCTTATGCACCTTTCTCATGGACATTGCTGATTTTTGCCCTATTTATTTGGGGTGCCATGCAAAGTTTATCTGTCACGCTTTTGAGCACTGTCCTAAGCGACTGCTCCCAAACCCACCGAGGCAAAGTGATGGCTTTTTACAGCCTTGCGTCCAATCTTGCCGTTATGCTTGGTTCCGCTCTTATGGGACCTGTCTATGTCCATTTCGGCTATCATACGGTAGGGCTTGTATGTGCACTCATTACGCTTGTTGGTTTTCTCATTAGCTTCGCCAGCTATAAACGTGAACGAACCTTACAGCAGAAACATAAAAACACATTTGAAACGTAAGCTCATTTCACTGCACATCTCGGTATGTGCAGTTTTTTAGATCAATTTTTAATATCATCATAAAATACATTTTTTATAAATTTTGTTGACAATTGCCAATTTTATTTTTTATAATCTAGTAAAAATTTGAAAAAGATTGGATGGTAAACATGATCTTAAAGAATGATGTTTTTCATTTCAAAGAAGAGCCCATCGTTTCACCTAAGATGTTTACAGTCAATACACTAGGCCCTGAGGGGACAAGCAGTGAATATGCAGCAAAACATTTCATCTCTCATTCCACCACTACACTCGGCACTCATACGAAACTATCCCTTTACGACACGTTCGAAACTTGCATTGAACATACTCTCTCTAACGCACTCCAATACACTCTCGTTCCACACGCATACGAAGGAATCAAACACTTCTACATGAGACCTGACCTGCAGCTTTTACAAATTTTCAGATGTGACACACCCATGTATGGTTTGGCTGTCAGACCAGATTTCCCATTTCAAGAACAAATGCTCCACCATTTAAAAATTGTCTCTCACCCTGCACCTGTCAATTTGATTCAATATTTCATTCACCAAAATGCTGAATTTGAGCTAGTCAATTCGACAAGTACTGCCGCAAAAAAAGTAAGAGACGGCGAATTTGATTTCGCTTTAACTAATGAGGTAGCCAGAGCCACATACGGCCTCACCTTCATTCGAACGTTTAAAAGCATCCCAATGAGCTGGTCCATATTCGGAAAAGGAGAGATATAATATGCAAACTGAACAAAAGACGCAAGAACGATATTTTCCTCAAGCCAAAAAAGTAGAATGGGAGAATGGTGTCACACAATATTCCACGGTCAGAGGTGATACGGAAGTGTTAATTTCATACGTCCCTCCTCACACGATCATAGAACCTCACGAGCATCCCGAAGCACAAATCGGCATCGTATTAAAAGGCGAGCTTCAAATGACGGTCGGCCCATCGACCCAATTGCTCACCCCTTTAGAATCAGCCTATATCGCACCACCTTTTGTCCCTCACGGCGCATCTAACCTGACAGATGAGGAAGCGATCGCCATTGATATTAAGAGATTAAAAGATGGCGAGGAATATACGGCTCCTCCTACTTATTTCTTAGATATTTTCAAAACACGGGATTTACTCCCTGGCATGGAAGTCACCTTTTTTGTTGAGGATTGGATGGAGCTCATGATTGCCAACATTCCTGGAAATGGCGGTGAAATGCCTTTTCATAAACACCGCAATGAACAAATCGGCATTTGCATCAGCGGAGGTTATGATATGACCATTGAAGGCTTTACAGAGAAAATGGCATTTGGCACCACTTATTTCTGTGATCCAAAGGAAGATCATGGTGCGATAAATCCAAAGCCGGAAGCATCAAAGTCTATTAATCTCTTCTTCCCTCCCCGCTATAATCGGTTGAAGCCAAAAGCGTCTAAGGTGAAGAAATGAACCTCGACGGAAAAGTCGTCCTGATTACAGGAGGTGCATCAGGGATTGGGCTTGCCGCAGTCAAGCTTTTCCTTAAGCATGGAGCAAAAGTAGCAGTGGCTGACATCAATGAACAGAGCGGCAAACAACTCGTCGAATCATTGCCGCACGAGCATCTTGCGTTTTTCAAAACAGATATTACGAATGAGTCTGACTGTCAAAAAACCGTTCAGTTCGTGCTGAACCGTTTTGGAACAATTGATGTTTTGATTAACAATGCAGGCATCGAAATTGTCTCCCCCGTTCACGAGATGACGCTGGAGGATTGGAACCACATTGTACAGGTCAACCTGACGGGTGTATTTCTTATGAGTAAGCATGCATTGCCGCATATGCTTGAAAAGAAAAGCGGAAGTATTATCAATACAGGATCTGTCGGGGGTCTTGTCGGCTGGCCTGACATCCCTGCATATAACGCAACAAAGGGCGGTGTCATCCAGCTAACCAAATCCATGGCGGTCGACTATGCCGCCCATCAAATCAGGGTGAACTGTATCGCCCCGGGCATTATTGATACGCCATTAAATGAAAAATCCTTTTTAGACAATCATTCAGAAAGTCTTGAGGTTGTCAAAAAAGAAAAAGCAAAGGTGAACCCATTACTTCGTCTCGGAAAACCCGAAGAAATTGCGGGCGTCATGCTGTTTCTCGCCTCTGATCTATCCAGTTATATGACTGGAAGTGTTGTCACAGCAGATGGCGGTTACACCGCTAGATAAAAAGGAGTGCTTTCATTGAGTAAAAAAACCGTACTTGTCATTGCTGATCTGGGAGGATGCCCGCCCCATATGTTTTACGAAAGCGTGGCTGCATCGTATCATATCGTTTCTTATATCCCGAGACCCTTTGCTATTACAAAGGGACACGCTGAGCTAATCGAAAAATACTCCATTGCCGTCATCAAAGATCGAGATTATTTTGACACAAACCCTTCTTTTGAACACCCAAATTCTATTTACTGGGCACATGACGATTATCTGAAATCCGAGGAAGAGGTGGTGGACGACCTAGTTCGTGTGGCTTCCTTTTTCAAAGCGGATGCGATCACCACCAATAATGAATTATTCATTGCACCAATGGCAAAAGCAGCTGAGCGTCTTGGACTGCGCGGCGCTGGGGTAAAGGCAGCTGAATTAGCGCGTGATAAAAGTCAAATGAGGGCTGCATTCAACGCGGCTGGGGTCAAAGCAGTAAAAACTCAGCCTGTCACTACTTTAGCTGATTTCCAGCAAGCCATTGAACATATCGGGACACCGCTTATTTTAAAGCCTACATATTTAGCAAGCTCCATTGGCGTGACCCTTTTTCATGACCGAGCTGGCAGTGATGATCTCTTTTTAAACGTACAATCCTATTTGCAAACCATTCCCGTTCCAAACGCTGTGACGTATGAAGCTCCGTTTGTCGCTGAAACATACTTAGAGGGTGCTTACGAGGATTGGTATCAAGAGGACGGCTACGCTGATTATGTCAGTGTTGAAGGGTTAGTCGTTGAGGGTGAATATATCCCTTTTGTCATTCATGATAAGACCCCTCAAATCGGTTTTACAGAAACGGCTCATATTACTCCGTCGATCCTAGACAATGAAGCCCAGCAACTCATCATTGAGGCAGCAAAGAAGGCAAATGAAGGGCTGGGTCTTGAAAACTGTGCCACTCATACAGAAATCAAGCTCATGAAAAATCGAGAAACCGGATTAATCGAATCAGCAGCTAGATTTGCTGGCTGGAATATGATTCCGAATATCAAAAAGGTCTTTGGGGTAGATATGGCCAAGCTGTTGATTGATGTATTAGTCGATGGAAAAAAGGCTGATTTGCCAAAAGAACTGCTTTCTGGACATACGCATTATTTAGCAGACTGTCATTTATACCCTCAGCACTTCAAAGAGAGCGGACACATTCCGCCTGAGGTCACACATATCACCATTGATCATGTTCATATTCCGCAGGACACTTTAGTTGGAGATACTGTCATCATCAGTGAATCCGTCCCACCTAAAGGAACCTTTGTGGATCTATCTTTATTCGAAGCATTTAATGGCATCGTGTCTCTTGAATTAAAAGGGTCGTCTTCTCAGGATGTTGCCGCATCCATCCGTAACATTCAGAAGCAGGCAACCATTCAGTTAATGGATGAACTAGTGAAGGGATAGAAAGAGAGGGTAACGTGGTGAAGATCTTACCATCTAACATGATTGAACGGCTGCCAGAACAAAAATTTGGAACCGTATTTGAGAAAATTGCACATAAAACACAAAACGGAGCGAACATTGTGAACCTTGGTCAGGGAAATCCCGATCTTCCTACTCCTGCCCATATTGTGAGTGCCCTTCAAGAGGCAGCAGGCACTTTGCAATTTCAGCAATATGCTCCTTTTAGAGGCTTTGACTTTTTCAAGCAAGCCATTGCAGATTTCTACAGAAAGGAATTCGGCATTGAGGTTGACCCGCAGAAGGAGATTGCCCTTTTCAATGGAGGGAAAACAGGCCTTTATGTGATGAGTCAGTGCCTGCTTGATCCAGGGGACATTGCCCTCGTCCCCGATCCTGGATACCCAGAATATCATTCAGGCATCTTGATGGCGGACGCAAAGCCATACTGCATCCGACTGGAAGAGGAAAATGGCTATTTGCCGAATTTCCCGTCAATTGATCCAGACGTGTTAAAAAAGGCAAAGGTTCTTTTCTTAAATTATCCGAATAACCCTACAGGTGCTGTGGCAAGTGAAGCATTTTTTGAAGAGGCTGCGGAATTTGCCTCAGCTCACGGTCTGCATGTGATTCATGATTTTGCCTATGGTTCATTTCATTATGAGCAAAAACCAGTAAGCTTTCTAAAGGCACCTCTTGGAAAAAAAGTAGGCGTGGAATTATATTCTTTATCCAAAACATTCAATATGGCAGGATGGAGAGTCGCTTTTGCTGTAGGGAATGAAGACATCATTCATGCCATAAACGCCTTCCAAGATCATGTGTTTGTCAGTATGTATGGCGGATTTCAACAAGCCGCCACCATTGCCTTACAAAGTGATGACTGTCATATTCAATCCTTGAAAGAAGTCTACCTTGAACGAATGAATTTCTTCATCCGTCAAGCGGAGAAGCAGCTTGGCTGGACCATTGAACGTCCAGCCGGCGCCTTTTATTTATGGGCTTCGATCCCTGATGATTTCGAGGATTCTCATGCTTTTGCCGACTATTTACTCGAGCATGCAGATGTCGTCGTGACGCCTGGGGGTGTATTTGGAGCACATGGAAGACGTCATGTCCGCATCTCAATGGTGGCGCCAATTGAACAGCTTGCCCTTTTTATCGATCGGCTCCATATACTGCCGATTCGCTTTCATCAAAAAACCCGCATATAGCGGGTTTTTCATGTTATATACTTTTCATTGAACCACCATCGACGGATATTTGCTGTCCTGTGACATAGGAGGCTTCCTCTGATGCGATAAAAGCGGCTAATGAAGCCATTTCACTCGCTGAACCTACTCTTTGCATCGGGATTTCTGACGCAACAGCCTGTACAGCTTCTTCCCGTGATAATCCCTGTTGACGCATCATGTTTCCGATAAATTGTTCATACCGATCTGTAGCAATAAATCCTGGGTTTAAACAATTTACTGTGATTCCTGAGGGCGCAAGCTGTGTGGCTGCATTTTTACTAGCATTGATAATCGCTGCATTCATCATACTGTTCGTAAACATTTGGTCACCAGGTTCCTTCCAGAGGTTCCCGACAATTTGAATGATCCGGCCGTATTCATGTCTTTTCATCATCGCTGCCGCACGTTTCATCGTATCAATGTACGCAATGGCTTTCTGAGAAAATGCTGCGAGCATCTGCTCACTTTCACATGAATCAAAAGTATCTGGCTTCCCTCCTGGAATGTTATTAATCAACACATCCAGTCTGCCAAACTCTTTTTCTATTGCCGCAAAGGCCTCAGCTCGCACTCCTTCATGCGACATATCGCCACAGAAAAGAGACACCGGCTCTTTTGTTTCTGCCACACGCCCAATGTGCTGCTGCGCATCTTCTAGTGAGGATTGATTTCTAGAATTGATGATGACTTTTACATGGTCTTGGGCGGCAAGCTTTATAGCAATTGCCTTTCCAATCCCGGTACTTGCCCCTGTGACAAATGCAATTCTTTTAGACAAACTCATCCACATCCCTTTTCTACTCAACTTAGTAAACATACATAAAATGACACATATAGAATGTATTTCAACAAAAAAAGACCTTTCTCCTGCGAAAGGCCTCTGTTCTTTATTTAAATGTCGTTTCCCAATCAAATCCGATCGTCTCGTCATTCCAAGCGATTCTCTTTTCATCTGGGTTTTTCGGGTCATAAGATTCTGTCGTGAAATAGACAATTTGCAGCGGCGTCTCGCCTAGTACTCGGTATCCATGTGCGACACCCTTTGGGATGAGGAGCAGCATTGGATTGTCTTCCCCCATATAATACACGTCGGTTTGACCCTTTGTAGGAGAATCCTCACGCAAATCGTATAAAACGACCTGGGCATGACCTGCTGGGAAAAACCAAACATCGTCTTGCTTTTCATGATAATGAAAGGCTTTGATCACTCCTGGAAAGCTTTTCGACCACGATGCCTGCCCAAAGCGTTTCAGCATCGGCTCATCATCTCGAATGAGCTCTGAAAAAAAGCCGCGATCATCACAATGTTTCATGAGTCTTTTCGTTTGTACACCATCAATCATGCTGATGCCATCTCCCTTCTTTCTGCAAATATTCGTGAAGTGCATCCTTCCAATGTCTTGGTTGCCAGCCTGTGGCTTCAATCGCTTGAAGGTCTAACACAGAATAGGCTGGACGAGGCGTTTGGAAGCCGTACTCTTCCGTGGAAATTGGCTCAATGGTCGTAGACAGGCCGCTTTTTGCGACAATTTCTGACGCAAAGTCAAACCAGGAACAGCTGTCTCGGTTACTGACATGGTAAATCCCTGCCTTCTGATCAAACAAATGAATGATTGCCTCTGCGACATCCTTTGTATAAGTAGGTGATCCTACTTGATCGTTCACGATGCGCAAATGATCCTTTGTTTCTGCGAGCCTAAGAATGGTATTCACAAAGTTATGTCCCTCATGTCCGTATAGCCACGATGTACGGATGATTTTCACTTCGTCTGACACGAGATGAATCAATTCCTCACCAAGCTTTTTACTTTTTCCATAAATGGTTTGAGGATCTGCTTGTGCATCGACTTGGTAAGGGCTGTCTGCTTGCCCGTCAAATACATAATCTGTACTGACATGTAACACATCAGCCCCCACGTTCTTTGCCTCCAGCGCTGTATAATAGGCGCCAATGCCATTGACAAGATACGCCTTTTCCGTTTCTGTTTCACATTGATCAACAGATGTATATGCTGCTGCACTGACAACAATATCAGGCTGAAAGTGTCTCATTGCGTGTCTGACTGCTTGCTGGTCTGCGATATTGAGCATACTCCTCGTTAAGGCAATGACGGTGATATCTTTTTCCTTGAGCTGTCTGCTCAATTCTTTCCCTAGTTGCCCGCCTGCACCGGTGATTAAAACTTTCATCCGTCACCCTTCTTCGCCCTGATCAAATTTGGCACAATACCAATTGATCGTTTTTTCAATACCTGCTTCAAATGACGTCTCCTGCGTCCAGCCGAGCTCCCGTTTTAGCTTACTGGCATCAATGGCATACCGTCTGTCATGCCCTTTTCGATCTTGAACAAACGCAATACGGTCATGACTGATCCCGAGCTGCGTCAGAATGGTCTTGGTCAAATCGAGATTCGTTTTCTCGTTGCCGCCGCCAATATTGTACACCTGCCCAGCTGTTCCGCTTTCAAGGACCTGCTTTACAGCTCTCGCATGATCCTCTACATACAGCCAATCGCGAATCTGCTGGCCGTCTCCATAAATCGGGATGTTTTCACCATTGATCGCTTTTCTAATAATAGTCGGTATTAATTTTTCTTCATGCTGATACGGTCCGTAGTTGTTGCTGCATCGTGTGATCATCGCGGGTAATTGGTGAGTGTGGATATAAGATTTCACAAGCAGATCTGAACTCGCCTTGCTTGCTGAATAAGGATTATTCGGTGAAAGTGGTGTTAGTTCTGTGAAAGCAGGATCATCCAGCTCCAAATCTCCATATACTTCGTCTGTTGAAATATGAATGAGTTTTTTCGCCTTTCCTTTTAAGACTGCCTCCAGCATACGATAGGTGCCGAGCACATTGGTTTGAATAAAGGGCTCAGCCGATTCAATACTGCGATCAACATGGGATTCCGCTGCAAAATGAATGATGGCATCATAGACTTCATCAAATGCTTGATCCAACTCATGCTGAAGGGTGATATCCCCTTGAATAAAACGAAAATGAGACAGCTTTAATAATTCATCCATCTCCTCTGGATGACTGGCATATGTTAACTTGTCAAAAACAGTGAGCCGGACATCGGTTTCCTGAAGCAGCAGCTTCACAAAATTTAGTCCAATAAATCCCGCTCCGCCTGTAATTAAATAAGACTTCGTCATTCGTATCCCTCTTTTTTCTTCATCGTTTCAAACATTTTCGTAGATGCTTGGTGGAGAGATTCATGTGTTCCTGCATCAATCCACCACCCTTTTAACATATCATAGGTCAGCTGGCTATTTGAGATATAGAGATTGTTTACATCTGTAATCTCTAATTCGCCTCGATCTGACGGCGAGATTTTCTCTATATATTGAAAGACTTCTTGATCATAAAAATAGATGCCTGTGACGCAGTAAGATGAACGCGGATGCTCCGGTTTTTCCTCAATTGATAATATCCGGTGGTGAGCGGCATCAATTTCTGCAATGCCAAACCGCTTTGGATCTGCCACTTCTTTCAACAGAACCTTCGCTCCACTTTCTTGCTGCTGAAAGGCTTCAACAAAAGGGCTTAGCGAATCCTCAAATACATTATCACCTAGCATCAGCACAAATTTCTCCTCTTCTACAAAGGGCTTTGCATAGGATAAACCGTCCGAAATTCCAGAAGCTTCCGGCTGTACCTGATAGACAATGTTCATCCCGAGTTCCTGATCGCCTTCAAGTAGCTTTTGAAACAGCGGGATTTGTTCTTCTTGTGATATGATCATCACATCTAAAATCCCTGCTTCTTTCAGTTTGAACAAAGACCAATAAATCATTGGATATGGACCAACCGGCAATAAATGTTTATTGAAAATCTTCGTTAAAGGTGCCAGTCGTGATCCCTTTCCTCCTGCTAAAATAACTCCCTTCACATCTACACATCCTTATGTTCTTTTTGGTGATGATTCATGAGGTGTATAAGAATGTTTTTCACTCGTTCGGTTCCTTTTCCATCAATGAGTGACCGTCCATTGAGATGAATGCTCCTGCGGAGAAAGTAACTGGCGGATAGTCTTCGAGCAGCACGCCATATATCCTTTTCATCCACAAGGTCACCTAATCCAAGATGGTGGCAGGCTCCCTTTTGCGCAAAACGAGTGGCTGTCACTGCTTGGTGGTCTACTTGCGAAAGGACAATGCTGGGCACCCCGATACAAACTGCCTCATATAACGTCATCCCGCCAGCAACAATCGCCAGATCGGCTTCTGCAAGACGGGCAGGTAATTGATCCGTATGGCGAATGAATTGAATATGCGCAGCCTCGATTTGTTCTTCGATGCGAGAGGCTTTTCCTGTAACCGCTAGAATGTGTAAATGGCCAGCTTCGAAGAGTGCTGATACAGCCTTTGATAACAATCCGCCTGGATCACTGCCTCCAAGGCTGATAACCACCTTTTTGCATTCTTTTCGAACCTCATATGTGTCTTTTAATCTGCTGATCTCGTGATCTAACAATAAATAAGGTGTTCCATAAAAATAGTCCGTTCCATTTACTTGCAGACGCTTTTCGTCCAGACCACCATAAATGCCGTTCACGACAGCATCAGCAAGCTGGCAGGCTTCTGCTCTTTCTTCTTCAAATAAGACCAGCCTTGCAGAGGCGGAGGACGCTTTGATCGATCGAAGAAACTGGAGGTCACAATCAAGCACATCAATCAGCAGAAGATCAGGATTCAGCTCTTTTATGTCCTGCTCCATTTGAAGGAATACGTTTGGTTCCTGCACTAAATGAACGTGCCAAGCTGGATGCGAGAGCATTTCTACACAAATCTGTTCATTTGTATAGAAATATAAGTCGTTTCCTTCTTGAAACAATTCTTTTGCCAGCCGTCTCATTCTGGCGACATGCCCCATCCCTCTTAAAAAACCACCGTACACAACAATCATGATTTTTTTATTCATTCAGCATCCTTCTGTCTCACAAATTGATTCAACCGAACAATATCAGGATCTTGTTCACAAATGGAGATAAGCTCAGCCGTAGGCACAGCAATAGATCCACCAGCTTTCTCAAGTAAACGGGTGGCAAATACATAATCTTCTTCTGTATCAATCGTGAATCGATAAGCAGGATATGCGAGTTCTTTGGGCGGTGTGAATAATTGCAGTTGAAATCGCTCAGGATGCTTTCGGATATACAGCGTGACATGCTCACGCTCCGGCTGCGTAAGGGGAAAATTGTCGATTTCACGTAAAATTGATGCGTCGATCATTTCCCCGGAAATACCGAGTGGCGTTCCAGTCGTATACGTGTAATCAGCCTTCTTCTGTCTATGTTCTTCAACCATTTTCGACAAAAGCCTTGAATCTATAAATGGATTATCTCCCGTTAAACGGACAATGGTTTGCGGTTCAAAATGACGGACAATCTGCGCAAATCGCTGCAGTACATCTATCTCACTACCGCGAAATACCTTATAGCCCTTTGATAAACAATATTGAGCCAACAGATCATCCTCTGCCTCGACTGTTGTGGCAATCATGAGGTTCTGGGTTTTGTGATTGTAATGATCTGATTGCTTTACCCGTTCAACAATGAAATCGATCAGTGCCATACCGCCGATCGGTTTCATCACCTTTTTTGGCAGTCTTGTTGAGCCCATTCTAGCTTGTATGACAAAGAGCACATCATTGATCATGCTCGGACTCCTGCATGAGCACATCTTTCCACGAAACGCCTGTATGGGCTGGGATGTCTCTCACAGCCTTGGCGCCAAGTAAAATCTCCATGTACCGCGGATGCAGACCTTGGCTTTTTTGTCCTGGACGTAATACGGCTAGGTTTTGTGCTGTCAAAGTCTCGCCCTTTGCAATACCTTTTGTTGTAAAAATCCCTCGATACGCAAATTTACGAATCTGCCCTTCAATGGCTGTTGTCGTTTTATAAGAACTGCCAAGAATCTCCTCTGACAGAGGATGAGCGTCTTCTTCTGATTGATTTCGGTCCTTTTCCGCCGCTCGAATATGCTGAACCATTTCCTTTAATTCCTCTGGATCAAGTGCAAAGGAATGATCGGCCCCAGGCAGCGTCTTATCTACCGTGAAATGCTTTTCAATCATGGCTGCCCCAAGCTTCACAGCGGCAACAGGGGCTTCAGTTGGATGCTCACTATGATCAGAAAAGCCAATGACTGCCTCAGGAAAAGCCGAGGCTAAAGTTTGAAGCACACGAAGATTCGTGTAAGCTCTAGGTGCTGGATACTTTGCTACGCAATGCATAATGGCGACTTGATGGTTTTGCTCGCTTGTAATTGCCTCATATGCTTCATGAACATCTGCAATAGTGGCTCCGGCTGTTGAAAAAATGATGGGCTTTTGAAAAGAAGCCGTGTGACGCAAAAGAGGCAAATGATTGATTTCATAGGATGCCAGTTTGAAAGCCGGAGGATCGGTTTGATTCAATAGATCCGCAGATTCTTCGTCACACACTGTGCTTAAAAACATCAGCCCTTTTTCCTCACAGCGCGTCAATAAAGCTGGCAGCCATTCTGGCGGCAGCTCCATTTGTTCGACTAAAGAAAAAATGGATACCTCTTCTCCCTTGGCTGTTTCGTATAAACCCGGTTCCTTTTGATACATCCGATCAGCTTGAAACATTTGAAACTTCACTGCATCGGCACCTGCTTCTTTTGCCACATCAATTAAAGCAAGCGCCTGATCCAGCTTTCCATCATGGTTAATGCCTGCCTCTGCAATGATAAAAACAGGCGCACCATCCCCCACTTTGCGATCTCCAATATAGAAATGCGCCATCTTATCTCTCTCCTTTTTTCGGCCATACATGGTAATACAAGAAGGCATTTGTTGTTCTAAAGCCCGTCTTTTCGTACAGCTGAATGGCGGTTGTGTTATGCAGCTGTGTTCCGGCAGAAATAAAACGATGCCCTCTCTCATAAGAGACCTTCATCATCTCGATAAACAGTTTTTTCCCGATCCCTTTTCCTTGTACATCCGGTCTAATCGCAAACAGCTCAAGCGCCATCTCATCGCCCTTGGTCATCCCTTGTATCAAGCCCACGACTTCATCGTTCACCTTTGCCACGAGATTGATATCTGCACGTCCGAGCAAATTGTTTCTCATCCATTCTTGATAGAAATGCTGGACGACATTCTGGTCTAAAAATGGATCGAGTGCATACCGGCTTTTCACAAAAGCCTGATGACCAAGTGAAACCGCCTCATCGTATTCCTTTTCATCCGGCAGACTTATCACCACATCTTCACCTGTTGATGGCATCTCCATGTGAACAGGCGGCGCCTCAAGCCGAGTGAGACCGCCCACATAGTACACATGTGACAGCCTTTGGACGATCCGGTTTTTTTCAAGATCAGCCGCTTCAAGACGTAAAAAGAAAAAATCGCATTTTTCTGTTCTCATCCAATTGATGAAGCGCTCCATCAATTCTTGAAAAGCAGATGATGACTCAGCTTCCGCAAACTTCACATGAAAAATATGCTGATCAAATATGCAGCTTTCCCATTTTGACCAGTCGAATAACAGCACCGCTTTGAGCTGGGCGCCACTGACAAGACCAAACTGCTTGAAGCCTTTCATTTGTTCAGCTTGTTGGCCGTATTTCTCCAGCCAAGCGGACAGCACCTGATCGTCTATTGCATGAACGGTCTTCATGAAGATGCCTTCTGTTCTTTTAAAATAGACAGCACCGCGGTGATGACATCCTGCACATCTTCATCTGTCATACTTGGATAAAGAGGCAGTGAGAGAGTCCGCTTGTAGTAAGCGAGTGACTTAGGGA
This sequence comes from Bacillus sp. DWP3-1, assembly GCF_049896565.1. Taxonomy (NCBI): domain Bacteria; kingdom Bacillati; phylum Bacillota; class Bacilli; order Caryophanales; family Bacillaceae; genus Bacillus; species Bacillus sp. DWP3-1. Next base: position 13,421 of record NZ_JAFCUN010000008.1, on the reverse strand, counting down.
AATCCTCAGGTGAATAGTGGTAGGTTTGTTGATAGTATGGATGCAAATGAACAGGGATAAAGTGAACACTCGTGCCGATTTTATAGTCCTTTTGCAGCTGATCAATCAGCTCATCGCGTGTGATGAATGCTTCTTTTGGATCCACTTGCAGTACATACAAATGCCATGCATGTCTTCCCTCATGATGGACAGGCGGCAGAATCAGCCCTGCTTCTTTTTGAAAAGCCTGATTGTATGTTTTCGCAATTTGTTCTCTCCGCGCCTGCATATCATCCAGACGGCTTAGCTGGACAAGCCCTAACGATGCCTGCACATCAAACATGTTCATTTTATAGCCAGGTTCCTCGACCTCGTAGTACCATGTTCCTTTTTCTCCATAACGATTCCATGCTCCCTTGCTCATCCCATGGAGTGCTAGTCTTCTGATCCGAGCGGCAAGCGCATCATCGTTTGTCGTCAGCATGCCGCCTTCTCCAGTCGCTATGTTTTTCGTCGCATAAAAACTAAAGGCAGTCGCATCACCAATCGCTCCAATGGGCTGGCCATGGTACGTTGTATACAGAGCATGAGCGGCATCCTCGAGCACAAATAGATCGTACTTTTTGGCAATGGCTAAAATCCGGTCCATATCGCACGATTGACCAGCAAAATGAACAGGGACAATCGCTTTTGTATGTGGTGTAATCGCCGCTTCTAGTTTCTCTGCATCGAGATTGAGAGTCGCTGGGTCAATATCGACAAATACAGGTGCTGCCCCTGTGTGAATGATCGTATTGGCTGTTGCGCAGAATGTCAGAGGCGTTGTAATCACCTCATCCCCATTCCCAATCCCTCTAGCCTTTAAGGCTAAAAATAAAGCAGCCGTACATGAATTGACAGCGATCGCATGTTTTGCACCGGTCAGCTGCCGAAACTCTTCTTCAAACTGTCTTACTTTTGGTCCGGTTGACAGCCAGCCGGATTTTAATGTTCCAATGACTTCGTCAATTTCTTCCTGCTCAATCAACGGCAGGGCATAAGGAAGAAATTGCGCTCTCTTTTTTTCCATATCGCTTGCACACCCCTATCTTCATCTCTGAAAATCCACACCTGTTTTTGTTTTAAGCAGAGAAAGCAGAACATCGGTCGATCGCGCATGCGGATAATGTTGTTTAATGAATTGAGCTCCTTGCTGCTTTGCCAGCTTCATCTCTTGATCATCCGACAAAATACGAATGGCTTTCTCAGCCAGTTCAACAGGGTTTTCCATATGATAGCTGCCAAGCGACTCGTAATAAGGGTATCTTCTGCCTTCTGTCATTTTCCCGATCAGCACACTCTTTTCAAAGAGCATTGCTTCAAGACCGACGGTTGATGTGAGCGTAATGACCATATCCATATATGGCAGCAGGTCATATAAGTCGATATCTTTTTTAATCAATCTCACATGATTTCCAGCTCGTTCAATGGACACATACTCATTTAATCGGTTTCGGGCAATTTCCCACGGATGCGGCTTCATGATCAACTGAATGTCTTTCCGTTTTGCAATCGTTTTAAGAACATCACCATAGAAGGCTTCTGAGAACGGCTGCGTTGCCACAAGCACGGTTTTTTTGGCAGGATTGAAGTTCAATTTACGAAAGATGAGTTCCTGTTGAAGCGGCGTTCGATCCTTCACCAAATCAAACCTCGGATGACCTGTGATCTCCACCTGTTCCGGCTGACAGCCTTTGTCTACATACCAGTCCTTTTCATACTTTCCAAACACCCCATGGCACGTCGTGAAAATCGGCAAAAAGGCTTCGTCTCCCATAAGTGCGCCGTGCTGAAGACAGATACTCGTGAGCTGGCGTTTCACTGTTTGCAGTGCCAGTACGCGGCTGTAAGCATCCTCCGTCGTCCCCACAATGACGGCTGCAATTGGCTCCATCTGAAATAGAACTTCTGTCTGGTCAATCACATCAATAAATTGCACAATGTCCTTCCGAAGCTTTTCTCTAAAAAAGACATTGCCAAAGACGGGGTGCTTTGCGTAAGGTTTAAGGAGAGCATTTGCTTTTTCAATATATTCAGCATGGGCTTCTTTATTAACCTCTCCGGCTAATTCCGGCTTGCTGATGACGGGTAAACCGAAATAATCTGCCTTCTTCCAGCGAGCGAGCACCACCGTTTGACTCGTATGGAACCGCGTGTAATTTTGTTCAGTAAAACGCAGATGTTCAAAGTGAAGCAATACCTTTCCATTCGCCGGACGATAAGCAATTCGCTTGATCTGCTGCTTATGTTGATCAAAAAATGGCTGAATCTCTTCCGGCAATGGACAATCGGTTGTCAATTCTTGACCGAATGCTTCCTCCTCCATGCGTTCCCTCACTTCAGGACTGATATATTGATAGAAATTGCTGATCAACCCAAGAGGAATTTGTTTATAGGACAAATCCTTCATGAGATTCACATACTCAAAGTACACCTGCCAATAATGATGAATATAGTGCGACACTTCAGGTCACCTCCCATGTCTTTGTTTTAATATGTGGCGGAGCTCCCAGCAGGTAGACTGCTCAGGAAGTGCTTGAATAAAGGCACTTTTCTCTTCTTCTGCCAGCTGATAGTGAATCGACTGTTCTGTGATGTAATTTGTATCTAAAACTTCATCAAAGGGATAGAACGGATAAAAATGATTTAATCGAAAAAAGAACCGGGCATCTCCTATTCGATAAAAATGCGGACTCTCGTCCCAGTAAGACCCAAATTCAGCTTGAATCTTTGATAAAATAGATGCACGATGAACGACCGAGCAATGATCTATGGCACAGGGTGCATTCCATTGCACCGTTTGCGCAGGTCGAATCGTTTCCTTTACTGGCTCTTTTTTGCTATTTAAATAGATTACTTTCGATGCAGAATAGACAATATCCTCACCTGGTCGTGCATCTAGATAATGAGTGAGCTTCTCTAAACGGTCCGGGGCATAGACATTGTCATCTGTGGCATAGGAAATATACTCGCCCTTTGCCAGTTCTAATGCTTGATTAATCAGGACGGCGTATCGGGTTTTCACTGTTCTCTCCTCCAGCGATTTGACACCGCTTTGGATAAAATGAACACGGGGATCTTTGCGAAAGGGCTCAATCGCAGCAAGGGTTTTTTCGTTTGAACCATCATCCATGATAAATAGTTCAAAGTCTGAAAGCGTCTGCTGCAAGACCGCTTCAATCGATCTGCCGACGTAAGCCGCCTTGTTGTAGCTCGTCATAATGACAGTTACTTTTGTCAAAGTTTTCACCTCGGTCTCTTTCAAACTATGTTTATCATATGTGTCTCCTCTTAAAGAGACTGTAGAGTGACCTAATTTTTATAAAATTGTATTTTTTTATTGATCTATCTTTGAAAAACGCGAACTTTTTGGTAATATAAGTAATCATTTATGTGTATTAAAGGAGTAAAGAACATTGGAAGCTATGAAGAATGATCACTCCCAAGAAGAGGAAGCAAAAGGTTTTTTTCGATTTTTTAAAATTTTCGTCGCAACAAAAACGATTATTCGCTCATATCAACATTCCTCTATTCCAATTTGGCTGATGATGCTCCTTGCAAGTATCGCTGGTACAGGCTGGGTCTACGAAGGTTATTTTAGCGAGTATATGGGCAATCATATTCCGTTCCCTTTTATTCTGTTACAAGGAGCGGGATATGGTATTCTTGCAGGCAATCTGGTTCTATTTTTCGGTGTACTCATCCTAAAGTGGTTAGGGCATCTTTTTTTTGGCAGTCAAACAGCATATCGAGATGTGCTCAAAGCCTGCACGCTGACGATCTTTTTCCCTTCCGCTTTATTTTCACTCAGTTGGATTTTCACTATTGGAATGCTTGGTCCGTATACGTTTGTCAAAATCTCACCTTATTTAGATCAGCATTATGAAGTTTGGTATTATCTCGATCTTTTGACACTGATTGATGCTTATGCAAAGACGTGGATATTTGGAATGACTGTTTTAGGCATTGCCGCTGTGATGAAGCTCAGATTATGGCAAGCCTTTCTCATTGTGATCACACCGCTTGCGGCATGTTTTCTTATCATTACACTTTTATTTGGTGTCCAGCGCGCTGTAAATTGGATGATGTAAGGAAGGTTGAGCATCAGATAGAATTTGATATTCGTGAGCAACGAAGCGCAGATCTGGCAAAGAATGCGAGGGTTTGCCCACGCCTAAGGAACTGCACCGCAGTTCCTTTTTTTCGTTCAATGTACATATTCCATCCTCCTGTCTCATAGTGTGAAAGAGAGAAAGAATGCTATGGAAACAACAGGTGCTTAAGCGCCTTCTGTTTAGAACACCATGAGGAAAGAGGAGGAACGTTATGAAATTGAAAAATCAATTTGGGCAAGGTTCGGGTTTCGAAGGTCAAGATTTTCGCCAGCAACAATATGGAGCAAATCCGTATCCTGCGCAGCAGATGGGTTATTCAGTCCCTCCCCAAATGCAGGGTCAAATGCAAGGACAAATGCAGCAGGGATTTTCACCACTGCCGTCTACTGGTTCTTCACAAGGGGGGCAGGGCACGCAGAGCGGCGGGCAGCCGTATCAAATTCCTTCTGGACCGATTTATCAGCAGAATGTCACTGGTCAGCTGCCAATCGAGCAGTCCTATATTGAAAATATTTTACGATTGAACCGTGGCAAGGTAGCCACGATTTACATGACGTTTGAGGCAAGTAAGGAATGGAACTCGAAGATTTTCAGAGGCGTCATTGAAGCTGCAGGACGTGACCACATTATCATTAGTGATAATAAGACGGGAACACGATACTTACTATTAACGATCTATCTTGATTACATTACGTTTGATGGGGAAATTCAATACGACTATCCATACTCTATGTCCACGTATTCTCCGAGATAGATAACGCCACATATAGCAAAAGCAAGGAGCTGGCGCCCTTGCTTTTTTCTTTTGACTAGGTTTTTGTCACACCTCTAAGGCGCTGGTCATAAGATGCCTAGTAGTTTTTATCAAACGCCTAGAGGTGACATCAATGACTGTTGAGCTGGATTATACATCACCGAATGTTAAATATTCATACGATCTGAGTCAAAGCCCCCTTGTGAAGTACGATCAGCATAATCTGATTAATGTTTTAGGAAAAAAACAATTAAACTCGTTGGATCAAGTATCCCTGCTGGATATATATTTGAGTAAAAGCAAAGTCGTAGAGCCTCATTATCATCAAAATGCCGCAGAGCTTGTTTATTGTATAGCCGGTTCTGCTGCTGTCTCGATGCTGAATCCATTCACAAAAAAACTGCACACCTATACCATCACCCCTGGACAGGTGGCAAACGTACCTCAAGGCTGGTGGCACTATGAAGTTGCCCTCCAAGACAGAACTCATTTGTTAGCCGTTTTTAACGCATCTACGCCAGAAGTGATCCTAGGCTCAGACCTTCTCACCCTCACCCCTGCTCACATCATGGCACATACGTATTGCATGAACGAAACACAGTGGAAGCAGGCGACACAGCCTGTGAAGCCAAGTGTGTTTATCGGACCATTTTGCCACAGAGAAGAGGAGGCACAAACGCATCCTGTCCCTCCGTCTCACTACATCCCTTATTATCAAGCACCGCCAAATTATGCCCCTTACTGGAATTAAGAAAAAAACCGATGCCCCTCTCAGAGCATCGGTTTTTTGACTTATAAATTTTTTGCTGCTGCAATGACAAGCATGATCCAAGAAGCGATAAACGCCACTCCGCCAATTGGGGTAATGGCACCTAGAATCTTCACCTGTGTCAATGCCAGCACGTAAAGGCTTCCTGAGAAGAAAAGGATGCCTGCAAGCATCACCCAGCCAGCGGTGGGAACTAGAGAAACACCTGACAGCTTATCTGCAAGAAAGGCGACAATAAATAATCCAATCGCATGGAACATCTGATATTGAACCCCTTTGTTCCATATGTCTATATACTTTTCAGGGATTTTCCCTTCCAGACCGTGCGCACCGAAGGCTCCGAGTCCAACAGCTAGCATGGCATTAATCGCACCTAAAATGAAAAATAGTTTCATTCGTCATTCTCCTTATCTCGTCAATTATGTTTATCATAGCGCGGGTGACAGACGACATTCAACTTTCCTTTTACGTTGACACGAGATTGTCGGATTTCTTTTTCTTTCGTAACAGGACTTGATCGACCGCAATCGCAATGAGTGTACCTAGAACAAGACCATTGCTTAATAATGAAATGAGCACAGGATGCATGCCTTTCAAGGCTCCCTGCGGTACAAACATCGCCCCTACACCTGCTAAAACGGCAATCCCTAGGACAAAGCGAATCCGCGGAATTTCTTCTTTCTCATACTGATCAAACTCTGACATCGCAATCCCAATCATCGAGGAGAACACCACAAAGTTTACAGCAAGCCCCACAGGTGATGGCAATGCGGAGAAAAAGCTCATGAGCAGCGGGAACAAACTAATGAGTACAATGAGCAGACTTCCTATGAAAAATGGCTTTCTCGATGGAATTTTCGTTGTCTGTATAAATCCTGCTGCTCCGGAAATAGGTACAGGCGCAATGGCACCGATCAATCCGCTCAGTAAGTGACCAAATGCTGCGACAAAACCAGCCGGCCGAGCTCTCTTCCGCTCACGCAGTTCACCAAATGCCTTCACTGAACTTTCCACAATTCGAATACTTGCCAGCATGTTCACAATGAGTAAGATCGTAATAAAAAAGGACGTGACAAGTAGTCCACTGTCAAAGACCGGCATGCCGAATGGGAACAGCTTCGGAAACTCGATGATTTTTTCTGGAATTCGAACCGGCTTTGCCAACCCGAGTAGAGCGAATAACAACCAGCCTCCTGCAAGGGCAAATAACACAGAAAACTGCCTTAAGTAATGCCATTTTGAGCGGCTGATCATGAAGGTAAGGATAATAATCAAGATCGATAAGCAAAAGACAAGCCCGTCCACCTGATTTCCTCGATAGCCGATGCCCATCAGCCCTTGCATGATCGGCTGACTTAACTGCACAACTAGCAGCAGCAAGTAAATGCCTGTGACGACTGGCGTAAATAAAGAAGCGAGCCAATTAATGATTTTAAATAAACTAAAAATAAAAAAGAATGCGGCACTAAAAATTAAAGCTCCTTGTAAGGCTTGCAGGGTTTCAGGATACGTCGCAAAAATTGTTCCTGTCATGCCTGCATAAAGGGTATACACACCCCACCAAAGCCCTGCTGGACTTTCATTGATCGGCAGCATATGGCCGCATAAACACTGCACCATCGCCACAAGACCAAGTGAAAAGAATGTACTTTGAATCAGCTCCGCTGACTGCACTTGGTTCAATTCAAACGCTTGTGCAATCGCAATTGGTACGGCAATAGAAGCTGCGATAAAAAATGCCATCCACTGAATGGCGCCCAAAAATAGTTTCAAACCGATCACCTTCCCTTTGTCGTGACAAGACCATTAAAAATCAAAAATAGAGTCGCCGTTCCCATCCTTCTCTTTTTGCCTCTCTTCTTGATGCTGAAATTTCTTCGCCCCACTCGCACCCATCAGTTTCTCAAGCATGGCTTGATCTGAGGATACGGGCGGCGCAGACGGTGTCTGTATCGAAGAAGGTGGCGAGATAACCGGCGACTGCGGCATTTGCACCTGTGATGGTGCATCGAGAATGACATCACACAGTGAAGAAATCGCCGCCACTTGACGTTTCACCTCTTCATCATTTCCACTTTGTTTCGCCTTTTGAACCGCTTCCTCCATTTTTTGAAGCAGACTTGATATATGAATATTCAAGGGCATACCCTCCAATCTAAAAAATTCGTTTTCCAACATTATTTTACCAAATGAACAAACGAAATGGGTTCATTTTTTCAAAGCAGTGCGCTCATGTTGCTCTTATTTGACCCGTCAAAGCCCTTCACACATAATAAAAGGAACAAAATCGTCTATGAAAGGATTGAATAATGGACAAACTCACTGCTCTTTTTCAGAAACAAAAAGTCTTTCAAAAGCCGCCGGTTCAAGAACGCATCCGTCTCCTTAAAGACTTAAAAGCAGAAATCAAACAGCATGAAAAGGATATTTTACAAGCCTTAGCCCATGATTTACATAAATCCGAACAAGAAGCCTATACAACAGAGATTGGGATGGTATATGAAGAAATCAATCATACCATCAAGCATCTTCACAAATGGGCAAAGCCAACACACGCGCGAACACCTCTGACTCATATCGGATCGAAAAGTATGATCATCAAAGAACCTTACGGCAGTGTGCTCATCATTGCCCCTTGGAACTATCCTTTCCAATTGGCTCTTTCTCCATTAGTCGGAGCTATTGCTGCGGGTAATGCCGTCATCTTAAAACCGTCTGAGCTGACGCCGCAAGTCTCACAAATAATCAGCGCAATGGTGGAACGTGTATTTCAAGAAGACCATGCAGCTGTCGTAGAAGGCGGTGTAGATGTCAGTACAGAGCTGCTGAAACTGCCCTTTGATTATATCTTCTTTACAGGAAGTGTGGCAGTAGGCAAAATCGTCATGGAAGCCGCCGCAAAGCATTTGACCCCTGTCACACTTGAGCTTGGCGGAAAAAGCCCTTGCATCGTCATGCCTGATGCAGACATCAAACTAGCGGCGAAGCGAATCACTTTCGGCAAATTCACCAATGCAGGGCAAACATGCATTGCGCCAGACTATTTGCTCGTTCATGAGTCCATTAAAGAGGACCTTTTGCGGGAAATGACAGCTTGTATCCGGGACTTTTATGGTGAACACCCTGAAACACATCCGCACTTTGGGAAAAATGTCAGCCAGCGTCATTTTGACAGACTCTCACAATTCCTCTCAAATGGAACGATTGTCACGGGTGGACAGCGCAATGAACACGAGCTCAAAATCGCTCCGACCATTTTAGACCACATCACATGGGAAGATCCCGTCATGCAGGAGGAAATTTTCGGACCGATTCTGCCTGTCATGACCTTTGATTCTCTGCATGAGGCAGCGCATATGATCAAAACAAGGCCGAAGCCGCTTGCTCTTTACTTATTTACAACAAGTAAAGAAACAGAATTCTATATCCTAGACCATCTCTCATTTGGCGGAGGATGTATCAATGACACGCTCATGCATGTCGCTACTCCTTACCTGCCATTCGGAGGCGTGGGCGAAAGCGGCATGGGACGATATCACGGGAAAGAAAGCTTCTTTACTTTTACACATGAAAAAAGCGTCCTGCGCCAAACCAATCGCTTCGATTTTTCCTTCCGTTATCCAAATGCGAAAAACGGACTAGACTTGGTTCGTAAATTTTTAAAATAAACAGGACGAAGGGGCTCTCCCCTCGTCCTCTTTTCACTCAATACCTTGGATACACCAGTTGATTTCTTCGATCCCCATTTGTTTTAAATACGCGTTTACCTTTGAAAACGGACGACTGCCAAAAAAGCCGTTTCTTGCAGAAAAAGGACTTGGATGAGGTGACTCAATGATGTAATGCTTGTTTTGATCAATGCGTTCTTTCTTATTTTGAGCATGTCTTCCCCATAACACAAAAACGACGGGCTGATCACGTTCATTCAGCACATCAATGACACGGTCTGTCACACGTTCCCAGCCCTTGCCTTTATGCGAGTTCGCCTCGCCCTTTCTCACGGTCAGCACAGTGTTTAAGAGCAGCACACCCTGCTCTGCCCAGCTCACAAGTGAGCCATGATTTGGAACAGGACAGCCAAGATCATCCTTTAGCTCCTGAAAAATATTTCTCAATGAGGGCGGATGCTTCACGCCAGGCTGAACAGAAAAGCTTAATCCATGTGCCTGACCTGGGCCATGATAAGGGTCTTGTCCCAAAATCACCACTTTGACCTCTTCATAAGACGTCAAATGAAGCGCACGATAAACGTCATCCGGTTTCGGAAAAACGGTCTGCGTGCGATATTCTTCCTTCATCCATTCACGTAATTCCTGATAATACGGCTGTTCAAATTCACTTTTCATCACAGCCCACCAGCTATCATTTAAAAATGGCTTCATTGGGGTTCTCCTCCTTCTATTTGCTGCGTTAGTCTGGAGATCATCGGTTTTCCGTCCCACACAATATCACTCTCTGATTCTCGTTTTTTCATCGCTGGTTCTTCTAATAAGACAGCAAAGTTAGCTGTCGGCAGGTCACCCAGCCCATGCTTTTCACTTAGATCATCTAAGTAGTTCTTCCTTGTTTCACCAAGATCACTAGACTGATTCCCACCGCCGTCAAAAAACGCATAGATCACGCTGGCAGCTGGCACTCGTTTGACACGGGCATGCTGTGATACACGCAAAAAGAAGTCCCAGTCCCAATAATGATGCATCGCTGGATCAAAGTAGCCAATCTCATCGTGTATACAGCGTTTGTACATACTGCCGGAAGGAACATAGGTAGAAAAAACACGCATATCCTCAATAGCTGCTGTATAAGCAAATAAACGTCTCGACACCGGGAAACGGGTCGCGCCTTTTTCTTCAAATGACACAATTTCTGCATCAGAAAAGACAAAATCGGCGTCCTCCAGCGCCTTACTCATACGTTCAATATGACAAGGTGTAAAGTAATCATCGTCGTCACTCAGCATGATGACATCGCCTGTCAGCTCCCGCACCCCCACGTTTCTAGCATTCACATGCTGGACATTCTCATATAAATGGATCAAGCGGATCGGAAGTTCAGAGTAGAGTTCCTGGATGATGTCGACTCGCTCTCCTGCATCATTCACGACCACAATTTCAAAAGGCTGTACAGTTTGTCTCGTAATGGATTCAAGCAGCTCACACAGTGCGCTGAGCCGGTTATGTGTCACAATTAATAAGGAAATCTTCATATTCAGCTTACTCCTTTAATAGATTCGTCTTTTTCCATTAAAACATAAAATGACGTTCTTCTCATGATATAAAAGGCGGTTTGATGTGACGGGAAAATGGGAATTTTTGATGAAAAGGAGTGATCACGATGGAATACTTCACAGTAGAAAATAGCAAAGAAGCCAAACAGACCATTGAACAAATACATTCAGCAAAGGATGATATTTTCGTTTTTGCGTACGATCCAGAACGCTCTGATACCGTCACAGAGCATACAAATGCCAAAAGCATGACAGCGGTCGATCAAGGGATTTTAGATCAAATCGCCAATGTCATCCGCACCCGGGATGACGAGCTCATGGCCAAAATGATGTCGGTTGGCGCGGATCAGGAATTAACCTTAACACTTTTAGACGAACTGAAAAAAGGAAAATTGGTGATTTGTAAAAGGTAAGGAGAAAGGCGTTCCTCCTAGGGTGGAACGCTTTTTTATGTCGTTTCATTGTGATAAACGGAAAAGCTGATTATAATAAGGGATAGAACAGTAACTGTTACACATCACATTGGAGGTTCAGCAACTATGTCTATGAATAAAGCACTCACCATCGCAGGGTCGGATTCAAGCGGCGGTGCAGGTATCCAAGCAGATTTAAAAACGTTTCAAGAAAAAAACGTCTACGGGATGACAGCTTTAACCGTTGTCGTTGCAATGGACCCTCATAACCATTGGGATCATCAGGTGTTTCCAATTGATACGGCGACGATTCGTGCGCAGCTCTCTACCATTGTAGAAGGCATTGGGGTAGATGCACTGAAAACGGGTATGCTCCCAACGGTCGACGTGATCGAACTTGCAGCTGACACTATCAAAACATACGACCTAAAAAATGTCGTCATTGATCCTGTTATGGTTTGTAAGGGTGCGAACGAAGTGCTATATCCGGAGCACGCTGAAGCACTACGCGAAAAGCTTACGCCACTGGCAACCGTCATCACGCCTAACCTTTTCGAAGCAGGTCAATTAAGCGGAATCGGTGAGATCAAAACGATCGAACAAATGGAAGAAGCAGCAAAACGCATTCACGAACTTGGTGCCAAGTATGTGGTCATCACGGGAGGCGGTAAGCTAAGCCAAGATAAAGCGATCGATTTGCTTTATGATGGACAAACCTTCGAACGCCTTGAAACAGATAAGATCGACACAGAATACACACACGGCGCAGGCTGCACATTCTCAGCAGCAGTCACAGCTGAACTAGCAAACGGCTCAGACGTGAAAGAAGCCATTTATGCAGCAAAAGAATTCATCACAGCTGCCATCAAAGGCTCTTTCCAGCTAAATGAATACATCGGACCAACGAAGCATTCTGCTCATCGTTTTGATAAGTAGAATAGAAAAACCCGATTCGCCTTGTTAATGGGCGAATCGGGTTTTGTTTGTACTTACAAGCTCTTGTATACCTTCTCTATTCTCTCAAATTCATCACGTAAATCACTATCATCAGGTCTTCCCGTAATCACTTTTAAAAACTCGATAAATTGACGACCTGATTCAATGAGTTGATATACAAACTCTTTAAAGTCGGCCACCAATATCTGATTTTCAAGTGATAACATAATTTCTCGATCGGATTTTCTCTCCAACTGTATTTCTAGGGGTAAACTTGGATAATAAATCTTTCCGTACCCTTCTTCCATGTAATCTACTAATACATTTTTATAATAATGCCACAACTCTTCAATAGAATCTGGATTTTCGAAATCCTCTATTTTCCCCTTTTTCCCATGATCGAACGTAATTGTTCCTTCAAGGTTTGTAAACCCTTGTTCCATAAAATCTTCTTTTGTAGCAACGAAGGTTTTGATCTTTTCAATATCATCAATGGTTACAAACTTCTTCTTGTCCTCCAAATAAATATACGTTTCTATCTTCAATTGACGTCACCCTTTCATTTCATGAAAAAAAGCATACCCGCGTCTGGGTACACTCTTTTATCCATACAGGAATACCTACTTTTGCTGATCAGATTCTTTCGCCATTTTTCGAATAAAGGCTTCAATGGATTCAACAAATAAGGCATATTCTTTCATTTGTTTATACGTATCTGACAGCTTCTCTTTTAATTCTTCCTGCTCTAGAGAAGGTTCACCGAGAATAGATTGGACTTGAATGAGCAATTCTTTATATTCTTCACGTTTATCTTCAACATGATCTGCCATTGTCTCCAAGCGTTTTCTAGTCGTCGGCTGCTGTTTTGAATTCAAGTAAACAACCCCTTTTTGTCCTACCGCATTTGGATAAACGTCAGCCTCAGCTGTATATATTTTAAAATGATACCACAATTCCACTTGTTATCATATATGTAAAACGTCATCAAACCGCTTCAGACCACCCTTGTATATACATGCTATAGGTTCTAAGATGCAGGCGGATTTCACTAGAAAAAGCAGATCATTGATCTGCTCAGATTGTAGAGAAACTCATGTTTTTCTACAATCTTTTTTATTTTCATCGTAATTATGATGGATGGGATTTAATGAAAAAGGCCTCCCACACACCTAGCCTAGCTTCGCTAGGT
>NZ_JAFCUN010000007.1:0-286031 GCF_049896565.1 Bacillus sp. DWP3-1 | reverse complement strand
GATAGGTCTGAGGTGGAAGCGTGGTGACACGTGGAGCTGACAGATACTAATAGATCGAGGACTTAACCTATATTCTAATGTGAAGCATGAACATTGTTATCTAGTTTTGAGAGAACATTTTTAAAATATCTCTTGATTTATTTTCAATACATAGTATAATATCTTTTGTCACTAAATTGTCTGGTGATGATGGCGAAGAGGTCACACCCGTTCCCATGCCGAACACGGAAGTTAAGCTCTTCAGCGCCGATTGTAGTTGGGGGTCTCCCCCTGTGAGAGTAGGACATCGCCAGGCTTTCTTCATTCCGCAGTAGCTCAGTGGTAGAGCTATCGGCTGTTAACCGATCGGTCGTAGGTTCGAATCCTACCTGCGGAGCCAATTTGGAGAGCTGTCCGAGTGGCCGAAGGAGCACGATTGGAAATCGTGTAGGCGGTAACCCCGTCTCAAGGGTTCGAATCCCTTGCTCTCCGCCACAATTTACATAATAAAGGGCCCGTTGGTCAAGCGGTTAAGACACCGCCCTTTCACGGCGGTAACACGGGTTCGAATCCCGTACGGGTCACCATTTTATAGAATATACACCAGTATTTTTATTCGGAGGATTAGCTCAGCTGGGAGAGCATCTGCCTTACAAGCAGAGGGTCGGCGGTTCGAGCCCGTCATCCTCCACCATATCTTTTATATCGTCGCGGGGTGGAGCAGTTCGGTAGCTCGTCGGGCTCATAACCCGAAGGTCGCAGGTTCAAATCCTGCCCCCGCAACCAAAATGGTCCGGTAGTTCAGTTGGTTAGAATGCCTGCCTGTCACGCAGGAGGTCGCGGGTTCGAGTCCCGTCCGGACCGCCATTTTTAAAAAGAATACTTGGCTCGGTAGCTCAGTTGGTAGAGCAACGGACTGAAAATCCGTGTGTCGGCGGTTCGATTCCGTCCCGAGCCACCACTATTTGCCGGTGTAGCTCAATTGGTAGAGCAACTGACTTGTAATCAGTAGGTTGGGGGTTCAAGTCCTCTTGCCGGCACTGTTTTTCAAATGTGGAGGGGTAGCGAAGTGGCTAAACGCGGCGGACTGTAAATCCGCTCCCTCCGGGTTCGGCGGTTCGAATCCGCCCCCCTCCACCATTTTTGTTTTCATAGGGGCATAGTTTAAAGGTAGAACAGAGGTCTCCAAAACCTCCGGTGTGGGTTCGATTCCTACTGCCCCTGCCAATTTTCTTAATATGATTCATAACATCTATGGCGGTTGTGGCGAAGTGGTTAACGCACCAGATTGTGGCTCTGGCACTCGTGGGTTCGATTCCCATCAATCGCCCCATTTTATTATTGGGCTATAGCCAAGCGGTAAGGCAACGGACTTTGACTCCGTCATGCGTTGGTTCGAATCCAGCTAGCCCAGTTGATTTGCGGAAGTAGTTCAGTGGTAGAACACCACCTTGCCAAGGTGGGGGTCGCGGGTTCGAATCCCGTCTTCCGCTCCAATAATGGCGGCATAGCCAAGTGGTAAGGCAGAGGTCTGCAAAACCTTTATCCCCGGTTCAAATCCGGGTGTCGCCTTTTTTGAAAAGACTGCCGGGGTGGTGGAATTGGCAGACACACAGGACTTAAAATCCTGCGGTAGGTGACTACCGTGCCGGTTCAAGTCCGGCCCTCGGCACCATTATTTTTTATCATAAGTTGCGCTCTTTAATGATCATGCCGGTGTGGCGGAATTGGCAGACGCGCACGACTCAAAATCGTGTTCCTCACGGAGTGCCGGTTCGACCCCGGCCACCGGTATCTATTAAAAGTTTCATGATCGGTTTTTACCGTCAACCTAACGTTTCACCACAATGGTGAAACGTTTTTTTGTGGTTAAAACGAGTTATTTAGATGAAAATATAAACTTATTAGAAAATTTTGCAACAGCAGTTAGGCGTTATACCACTCTTATCAAGCAGATCGTGTAGCTGCCTCCCTTGAAATAAGAAGGACCAATAGAATATGCTAAATGCTGAAGGAAATGAATTCGCCTAGGATTATCTCGATTTTGAACATGGCTTGTGTTTAGATGACTACGGGGAGACATTCTCAGCAGCTGAAAGCGTGTATTATGTTGAAGATCGTTGGGAGAACTACGATAAAATCAAAAAAGTGATTCAAAAGCGTTATATAGATTGGGTGAATCAACGTTAAGGAATCTAGTTTTGTTTCAATAAATAAGAGCTTCTCATCTTTGTACTGTTTCATGTGGACGTTACAATTGGCTATAGGAGATAAATAGAATGAATTTAGAGGGGCGGAGTTGTTATCTTGCAAACGAAGACGATATTACAGACCATCATTGAAGACGAGGGATCACGAGATTATCCGCTTTTTAGACAGTACTGTGAGAGAAAAGAGCAGGGTCTGCGTAAAGATGCGCTTAAAGTTCTTCAGTCCTTTATTGCGGAGATGAAGGAGAACGAGGTTGAAGCAAAGCGTGTATTTGTTGCTTGGCTGTTTGAGTGGATTGAACGGTTTGAGGATGGTCATCATTTGCTTGTGTTTCCATTGGTAAATGAGGTGATTCAGCCCGTTCTGCAAGAGTGGGAGAATGTTGATCCAATGGATGTGAGACCATATCGCTGGCAAGGCTTGTTCGTGCATCAGGGAGAAGGGCTGCCTTACTTATTGAAGGCACTAGAGCTTGGAGGCAGCAAGGAGCAGCGTGTGATAGTTCAAATTTGTGAAACCTATCTATCGGCCTTATGGTATTCGTTTCATCATATACATGAAGATCTTTATTTAAGCACCTATGAGAAAGATGAAGAGCGAATTCAGGGCATTGAAGATGTCATGACACTGATTGAAGATAAGAGGATTCGTACCAATGTTGAAAAACATTCGGTCTACTATAACCAGCTTTTATCGGATTGGAAGGAATTTCAGCAGACGGAGACAAGAGGCTTTATGAAATGGTGTGCGGAGCGTAAGAAGCCCTATGAGTGGGTAGAGGCATTTTATTATCATCAATAGATGAGGAAACGGCAGAATTCATTCTGCCGTTTTTTTACTTATGCCATATTCGCTCTATTTCTACATGATCTGGTCTAAAATATTGCAGAACATAGACATCTGGATTGCTTAGCTGATCCCACTCCTTGAATCCAATCGTGGGATCGGCGTGTTTTAGAAGCAGGCTCATAATATTGCCATGTGTGGCGAATAAGGTATGATCTTTTCCTAATTTTATTTGTTCATAGAGTGCCTCTACAATACGGTTCATCGCTTCTTGGCTCGATTCTCCGCCTTCACAGGTCATATGTAAGTCCGAAAAACTGAGCTTTAGTTTCTCATACCAATCGTCCATTGGTTTGCTGCTTAACACACGTTCAGAAAGACGCTGATCAATTTGTACCTCGAGCTGTTTCACATGAGCAAGGGGCTCAGTGGTTTGGATCGCTCGTTTATAAGGACTTGAGATGATCTGATTGAGGTGGATACCGGAAAAGAACTGTGCTAGTTCGTGAGATTGTGCGATGCCTTGAGGCGTTAAAGACGCATCCTCGGATTGTCCATTTGCTTGGCAATGTCTGACGATATAATATGTTTTCATGGGGCACACCTCTCATCGAGTATAAAAAAATCATCCAGGATTGGATGAGGATTCATGAAGGTCTAGGTTCATTTGTTCGGATCTGTTTCTTTATAGGGATCTGTTAGCTTCGAGGTTAGGTCTAAGTTGAACAAAAAATCGTCTACGGTGTCTGTGCCAAAGGGAAGTGTGGAGAAGTTGATTGGGATGCTGCCTTCTTGCTTTTCTGAAGTGACCTGCTGTTTAGGCTGCTTTTTTCTCCAGTACTTAAACAAGCGCATGTAAAGCCCCCTTTTCTATGAAAAAGATGGATTTATACATAATATACGGGGAGAGTTGTCCAGGCGTCAAATGTTTTCTTAGAGAACGATGAAAAGAGCCACAGGAAAGTGCAGCTCTTTTTGTACATTTACATAGCACGACGTAATGCTTTCAGCACTTTACGTTCGCATTTTAAGTTATATCGCTTGTGATGGAGTTTATCCGTGTTACATCTGCCAATGACTTGTCTGACATCTGGATGATAAATGATGAGATTCCTGAAAGTTGGATCATTTAATAACGTGTGAAACCAGCTGAATTTTTTGAGATGCGCTGCATTTCTAGAGATATCCTCTTCATCTACCTGTAGAAAAGGGATATACACAGCAAGTGAAAAGATATCGAAAATGAATCCCATTTTGCTTCCTCCCCCCATATTATTTCCTACGCTTAGAAGAAGGAAAGGTTTCATTCAATAAACCTTTAAAAACAATCCCAGTGCATCAACCATTCTTTTTTGTCTTTGTCGTAATAGAAATACATCGTGCCGTTATCACCAATCATAAACCGAGGTTTTTCTTCTGGGGCGATTTGCAGCATGAATTCTCCTGGTTGATGACGGGGTGGGGATTGAATATATGCGCCATATCCATCGATTTTTGTGAATGAATAATTTGTGTATTGCTTAAAGAAGTGTTCTGTCGCTTCCTCACTTTCATTTACTTCTGATAAATCAACATATGACCACGCTTTTTCCCAGCAAGGGAAGTCCTTTTGCTCACTTTCATTCCATTGAATTTGAAAGGGTTTGAGTCCTCTCACTTCTTCTGGAGTCTCAACTACTTCGAATCCTTCCATAGTTGCGTATTCAATAAGCTTCCAGCCTTCGCCGTTTTTGGTGATATCAATCGGAAGTGCTTTCTGATTAAGAAAGATTTGAATCATCTTACATTCATTGAATCCGTTCATTCCTCCTGGCACTTCAGGTAAATAAATTTGTAAGATCGGAATCATGACACCATCTTGATCTGCTGGCCAGCCTTGATCGGGGTGGATGAAGAAATGACCGGCAAACCAGCTGTGTGCTGCTGGATCAGGACGAAAACCGCCAATCTTAGCCACGATGGGTGTTTTTCCTAGTTGTTCTAATTCGTGAAAAGCCTTTATCTCCATTACTTATCCCTCAATCTTTAGCCAGCAATGTGGGCATCTTGAAACGTGCCATTGATATTGCCTGAGACAATGATGACATGTCCCCAAAATAAATCACCGTCATGACAGTACACTTCAAACTCTCCATCTGGGTAAGCATGAAGGCTTTCGAGTGAGATGCGGCTCATAAATTGATCCAGTGTGAGCTCTTCTTGTTTTTCAGCGGAGTCATCTTGTGCCTGCCAGTCTTTAGCTAGTTCAATCAGTTGATTTGCTGCAAATGATTTAATGGAAGAGTTCCATGTGGTCTGCTCTTCCATGAGTTGTCTAGCGGTTCGAAGAGAGTCGTTTACTTTTTCATCTTCTTCGAGGTTGAAGTAGAGCAGGCAATCTTGATTGCTCCATTGGATCGTTGTTTCAAATAAGTCTAGTCCTTTCACTAATTCAAAGGTGCCCAGCATGTCATCATGGTAAAAGACAGGTTTTTGAGCTTCTTCTCGTATCTCTTGAAGCTCTTGATCCTGTGTATCTGTATCGATGAGTGATACAAGCATGAACTCACCTTCACCTTTTCGGACCTGAAGTGT
Organism: Bacillus sp. DWP3-1; assembly: GCF_049896565.1. Taxonomy (NCBI): domain Bacteria; kingdom Bacillati; phylum Bacillota; class Bacilli; order Caryophanales; family Bacillaceae; genus Bacillus; species Bacillus sp. DWP3-1. Next base: position 280,481 of record NZ_JAFCUN010000007.1, on the reverse strand, counting down.
CACGATTGATTCTTTATGTAATTGTGCCTGCTTTTCCCGCAAGCCCTCTTCATCTGTTAACCAGCAGAGCCTTATGTTTTCGGTTGTGATGAGGTCTTTTTCCTTCCATGCAATCAGTGGAATAGAAGCGGTCCAAAGAGATTCCTGTCCGGTTTTTCCTGCGCCTACTCCTGAAGGTCCTGTGACAGCAATGATGTGATCTATTTCTTCTGAAAATCTTTCTTTAAATGCGCTTATTTGTTTGTTATTCTTCATGTGATGTCCTCCAGCCTGCTTTTTGAAAATCTATATCTTTATCACACCGCACATCAGGAGGAGAAATCAAGCTTTTTTTTGCTTAAAACTTTTTTAGATTGACAGAGGGAGAGAAAATACATGGATTGCTGGAGGGTGAGTCACAATAAAAAACAAATGGATTATGTATCGAATTTTGTATAAATTTAGGTGAAAGAGTCGAAAGGCCTAGGTGATTCTTCCTTTTCTTTATAATTACTTTGACACGAATAGATGAAAAAAGTAAAGTAGTACTGAGTGATTTACAAACCCTTCTTCATCCACTAAAACATGAAGTGTGTGTAAATGAAGTGTAAATGGATATTTTTCCTTTTATTTACTCGTATTTTTTTTGAAACCTTTGAAGCTTCTCATACGTTATATTAAAGGAGCACATATATCCGGCGGAAACAGAGCATCGGAATGCTTGGTGAAGAAGATTTACATTTGCAAAATCAATGTAAATTTTTTATGATTTCATTTAAATCAGAACGATAACTAAGAAAGAAGAGGTTTTATGAAAAAAATATTTGCGAACAAATATAGCTTTTTTGTATTGGCTGTCCTTTTATTTTGGGCGAAATCGTACGCTGCCTACAAAATGGACTTTAATTTAGGAGTGAAAGGTTCTTTTCAAGAGGGGCTTCTCTTATTAAATCCATTTAGTTCAGCCATTGTGTTTTTGGGACTGGCTCTCTTTTTGAAGGGTCGTAAATCTGCCATTGTTTTAATTGTTATTGACTTTATTATGACCGCACTTTTATATGCGAATGTAGCGTACTACCGTTTCTTTGATGACTTTTTGACTTTCTCCACAATGAAGCAAGCAGGCAATCTTGGAGGAGGCATGACTGGCGGCGTATTATCTAGTATTAAGCCGCATGACCTTTTGTATTTCCTTGATATCATTATCTTGATTGCGATTGTGATTTGGAGACCAGAAGTGAAGAAATTCCAAATGAAAAAGACATTTGCACTGCTGATTGTGGCTGCAGGTGTAGGACTGTTTTTTGTAAACCTTCATTTAGCTGAAAAGGACCGTCCAGAATTATTAACAAGAACATTTGATCACAAGTATGTTGTCAAATACTTAGGTGTTTATAATTATACGATTTATGACGGAGTACAATCAGCACAAAATGCAACACAGGTAGCAAATGCGAGCAGTGAAGATTTAACGGATGTTGTAAACTATACGGCTTCTCACTATGCGAAGCCAAACGCAGAGTATTTTGGTAAAGCAAAAGGGAAAAACATCATTAAAATCCATTTAGAAAGCTTCCAGTCTTTCTTAATTGACTACAAACTAAATGGAGAAGAAGTGACGCCGTTTTTAAACAAACTAGCTCATGGTAAAGAGGATTTTACGTATTTCGACAACTTCTTCCATCAGACAGGTCAAGGAAAGACAGCTGATGCTGAGCTAATGATGGATAATAGTATGTTCGGCTTGCCAGAGGGAGCAGCGTTTGTGACAAAAGGTGAAAATACTTACCAATCACTCCCTGCCATCCTAGATCAAAAAGCAGGCTATACGAGCGCAGTGCTTCACGGGGACTATAAATCTTTCTGGAACCGTGACACGATTTATAAGCATATGGGATATGATCAATTCTTCGATGCTTCATATTACAACATGGATGAAGAAAATCTTGTGAATATGGGTCTGAAGGATAAACCATTCTTCAAAGAATCAATCCCGATGCTAGAATCAATGAAAAAGCCATTTTATGCACATTTAATGACATTGACTAATCACTATCCATTTAATTTAGATGAAAAAGATGCGACAATTGCTAAGGCAACAACTGGTGACAAAACAGTAGATAACTACTTCCAAACAGCAAGATATCTAGATGAGTCATTAGAGCAATTCTTTAAAGACTTGAAAAAATCAGGTATGTATAAAGACTCGGTCATTTTATTATATGGTGATCACAACGGTATTTCTGAAAACCATAACCGTGCAATGAGCGAAATTCAAGGGAAAGAAATTACACCTTATCAAAACGCACAAAACCAGCGTGTACCACTCATGATTCGTATTCCTGGCAAACAGGGCGGCGTGAACCATACGTATGGTGGTGAAGTAGACGTGATGCCTACGCTTCTTCACTTACAAGGTATTGATTCAAATGAGTATGTGAATTTTGGAACAGATCTATTCTCTAAGAAGCATGATCAAACTGTTGCATTCCGTAACGGAAACTATGTGACACCAAAATATACACTCGTAGATAACACTGTCTACGATACAAAAACAGGTAAAGTTGTGAAACAAAATAAAAAGACAGAGGCGATTAAAGCCCGTGTCGATAATCAGTTAAGCCTTTCAGATAAAGTGCTTTATAGGGATCTTCTTCGATTCCATAAGCTGTCTGACTTTAAACCAGTGAATCCATCTGATTATTTCTATGGTAAATCAAAAGAAAAAGAAGAGGATTCTTCTGCTAAGTAACTGAGTTTTGGGCAAGCACAGAAGGGTGCTTGCCTTTTTCTCTCTCACCGCTTGATTTGTTGGCAAAATATGTTTATATTTAGGGTGATACAAGCGTGATGCTGGCGTGCAGCTGGCGGAACTCATTTCGTCCTAGGGGATTTCAGGAGGAGCTTATGACAACAAATACAAAAACACAAAAAAAGAAATCAGAAGTATGGGGCTGGCTCAAAGCGATCTTAATCGCATTCATCGCTGTTTTTATCATTCGTAACTTTTTATTCGCACCGTATATTGTAAAAGGGACCTCTATGGATCCAACATTGCATAATACAGAGCGGGTTTTTGTGAATAAAACGGTTGATTACTTCGGCGATTACAAACGGGGACAGATCATTGTTCTTGATGGGGAAGATCGCAGCACTCATTATGTAAAACGATTAATTGGTTTACCCGGTGATAAAATTGAAATGAAAAATGACCAGCTATATGTCAATGGACAAAAAGTGGCGGAGCCTTACTTAGCGTCAAACAAAAAGAAAGCAGCCGCAGATGGGACCTTGCTGACACCTGATTTTGGTCCTCTTACTGTTCCAAAAGGAAAGTATTTTGTCATGGGTGACAATCGTCAAAACTCAATGGACAGCCGCAATGGCTTAGGTCTTTTTACAAAGAGTGATATTCAAGGAACCACTTCATTTGTGTTTTACCCTTTCCAAGACATTCGACTTCTCAATGATTAATGACTCATAAAAAAAGCACACAGAGGTGTGCTTTTTCTATTTCATTCAGCATGGCTTTTTGTGATCGCCTGTTCAAGATCTGCAAGGATGTCTTCAATCGCTTCTGTTCCAACAGATAAACGAATGAGTTCTGGTGTGACGCCTGTCGCTTTTTGTTCTGCTTCACTTAATTGTTGATGTGTTGTGCTGGCAGGATGAATGATCAGTGATTTAGAATCGCCGACATTTGCGAGGTGTGAGAAAAGCTTAACGGAATCAATGAGCTTTTTACCAGCAGCTCGCCCACCTTTAATACCGAATGTGAGAATGGCGCCTTGTCCTTTTGGCAAATAGGTTTGAGCAAGCTCATAAGATTCATGGCTTTCAAGACCTGGGTAGCTTACCCAATCTACAAGAGGGTGATCTTGTAAAAATTGCGCTGTTTTTAACGCATTTTCACTATGACGCTCGAGACGCAAATGCAAAGTTTCTAGGCCTTGCAGAAGTAAAAATGAGTTGAAAGGTGACAAGGCTGCTCCTAAATCCCGTAAGAGCTGCACACGTGCTTTTGTGATATAAGCGGCTTCTCCAATTGCTTCGGTATACGTCAGGCCGTGGTAACTTGGATCTGGTTCAGTCAGCCCTTTGAACTTATCACTGTCAGCCCAAGGAAACTGGCCGCTATCGACAATGACACCGCCGATTGATGTACCATGACCGCCAATGAATTTCGTAGCGGAATGGACGACAATGTCTGCACCAAACTCGATCGGTCTTAATAAATAGGGGCTTGCGAGCGTATTGTCCACAATAAGCGGAATATGGTGCTTGTGTGCAATGGCTGAGACGGCTTCAATATGTAGAATGTCGCCTTTAGGATTCCCAATGCTTTCTGCATACACTGCCTTCGTTTTGTCTGTAATCGCTGCTTCGAGTTCTTCCAAGTTGGATGAATCAACAAATTTCACTGTAATGCCGAGCTTTTTGAGTGTATGGGCAAATAAATTGTACGTGCCTCCATAAAGGCTGCTGGAGGATACAATTTCGTCACCAGCTCCTGCAATGTTTAAAATAGAATAAGTTGTCGCTGCTTGTCCAGAAGAGACAGCAAGTGCACCAATGCCGCCCTCAAGCTCAGCGATCCGTTTTTCAAAGACGTCATTTGTAGGGTTCATAATGCGAGAATAAATATTTCCGGGTTCCTGCAGTCCAAATAAATTCGCCGCATGCTCACTATCTCTAAAACCGAAAGAGCTTGTTTGGTAAATAGGCACGGCTCTTGAATAGGTTGCTGAATCAAGCTCCTGACCTGCGTGAATGGCTTTTGTTTCTAAACGGAATGGACGTTCTTCTGACATGTGTGTATCCTCCTTTTGTTAGATAAAACCAACTACTTTGATAAGAAATATTTAATAAGACTATAAATCTTGTTTCATGCCTGGTCAATCATTTTTTAGATAAATCTGAAAAAATAATCAATAAAGTTGATGAACTTTTTTATTTCAATTGGAAGGGTGTATATGTTGGTGAAAAGAGAGATTGTTTCCTTAGAGAGTGCGGATCAGTTTTTTTAGAAAGCAGCAAATCATTCAAGTGTTGTTTGAAAAGATCATGCTCGCCATCGTTTTAGATGAATTCTATAAGCGATTAATCTAATTTGAAGCACAAAGAATGCCAGCTGGTGGAATCATGGGGAAAGCCTATGCTGTAGGTTGCTTTTTCATAGAAAGGAGCGTGTCATATGTTGGATGTTACTCAAGAAGGCAAGGGCTTTTTTCCCAATGATCTCTCTTGTATATACATATTTTAAGTGACAAGAGAAGAAGGAAAATATGCTCACTTTTTTGTCGGAATTATCAGTAAATATTTCATAAATGGAGTTATAACGACATATAATCAGGACTTTTATATCTGATATATCGGGGGAATTCTTTCTATCTCACAAAAAAGAAAGAATATATAAAGGAGATGATAAAAATGGCCTATTTCAAAAAAAGAAGAAAAAAGAGGGTTTAATTGCCATTATATGGGTTTGGTGGTTCTTATGGAGTGAAAAAACCTAGTTAATAAGAGAGGGGTTATACACTTAAAATTGAATAATTGAATAAAAAGTCACATTTTACCCAAAAGTATGTTCGGTCAAAAATGGGATCTTCTGTTGATGTTTGGAGAGTGACGCCTATGATACGATCATCATAAGCTGGGAGGTGAAAAGTATGACTTATGCAGCGCCGCAAGTTGACTATTCCACTATGGAACCTGCTATTATGGACCAAGCTTGGTTCTTAGTATTTGTTGCTGTCCTTCTTGGATTGGGAGCAACAGTTGTTCTAGGAGCAGCAGTTTGGTGTTTAGCAAACGGCAAGGGTAGCTTTACAGGAGCCGTTCAGTGGGAAAGTGGCTTAAAAGTCCAAATTGAATGTAAGTAGCTATACTTAGGATTCATCTTTTTACTTCTATGAAATGACACCAGGGCTAAACCGTCTGTGGCGGGCGGTTTAGCCTGATCTGTTTTTAAAGAATATGCAGACACTTGGAGGTTATATGTTTACGATCGAGAATTTAACTAAGACGTATAAAAATAACGTGACTGCTGTCAATGATTTTCATCTACAGATCGACCCTCATCAAATCGTTGCTGTTGCTGGACCGAATGGTTCCGGTAAAACAACGATGATTAACTGTATACTCGGCATCATTAAGCATACAGAAGGAACGATTCTCTTGCAGGACGTCACAAATGACGAACCATCCTTTAAAAAACAAGTAGCCTATGTTCCAGATGATCTGCTACTCCCTGAAGCTTTGACTGGTGCTGAATATTTAGATTTTGTTTCTTCTATGTATGAATGTAAAACAATTCATAGAAGAAATCAACTAATTGAACTGTTTGATATGGACTCGGCTTTATCAAGACCGATCGAAACCTATTCACATGGTATGAAAAAAAAGACACAGCTGATTGCCGCCTTTATGCTTGATAGTCAATTGGTGATCATGGATGAGCCCTTTAGAGGACTTGATATTGAAGCGGTTATAAACACAAAGAAACTGATGAAGCGTTATGCCGAGCACCATGGTGCGATCTTGCTTTCAACGCATGATATGCTTTCAGCGGAAGAGCTGTGCCACAAAATCGCCATTATTTCTAAGGGAAATAAAATGGATGAAGGAACGGTCTCAGCCTTAAAGGAGAAGTATCAATCAAGCACATTGGAACAGGTGTTTCTGAAAGCTTCAATGTTAAGTGATAGGGGTGCACATTTTGATGAAATCATTAATCATTTCTAGAATGATGCTTAAAATGTGGCAGCAGGAGATGTATAAGCTCTTTGATACTCAGACGAAGCGGATCATTGTGATCTTATTCTTTTTGTTTGCCGTCACAATGGGCGCCATCATCGGATACAGTTTTACGGGTGTCTTTATGAAGGCTTTCTTAAATGGAGATGAACGTTCACTTGGATTACTCGTTGTGTCAATGGCGATCAATGCATCCATATTTACAAGCTTGTTATTCATTTTGATCAAGGTCAGAACGCCTGAGCAAGACCGTTTTTCTATGCAGCTCAGCTGGTTCCCGCTTTCTACCTTTCAGAAAAGCCTTGGATACTTTATTCCGATGGTGACAGTGGTGGCAGGACTTGTGTTATTTTTTATCGGTATCCTGCTTTTACCTAACTTTATTGCCCAGGGAATAGGTATTTTCTTTATCTTTACGTTCTTTTTAATGGTGATTTTGCAATCGCTTTTTGTCTTAATGCTTCTGCAACTCATTTATAATATTACCTATTTGGTCGTTCTGAAATTAAAATTACCGTTGCAAAAATTTGCAGCGATCTTTGTTTTATTAGCACTGGTTGTGGCGTATGGAATGACGCATTTTGATATCAGTCAAATTCAGCAATCATATATACAGTTTGATTATCATTTGATGTATTTTACAGCACCGTTTTTCTTAGCGGCTCAAGGAATGTCTCCTGAAGGGGTAAATTATGCAATCTTGATCCTGTTCATCCTTTTATCGGCGGGCGGCGCATTTCTTTCTCTTGCGATGATGCCAATTATGGCAGAGAAAAAAGCGTTAACCTTTTTAAACAAACTGCCGTTCTCTTCTTCAAAAAAATGGTCACTTATTGTAAAGGAAATGAAATCACAGGTGCGAAATGAAGAAAACATTTTAAACTTTCTCATTCTCCTCATTGTGATCTTATTCGTCCGTTATCAGTTTGGATTCCGCTTTGAAGAAGAAGCGTTTTTTGTTCTCTGCGCTCTTGCTGGATTAACCGCCTTCAATTCATTTGGCAATGATAAACGAATGCTGGGGATGTACAAAACATTTGGTCTAAGATCGTGGGAAGTGGCTCTGTATAAGTTTATCGGGCTTTTGCTTGTTGGTATACTGCAAATTGCGTTATTCATGCTGACAACGCTGACGCTTCCTGATCAGATTTGGAACGTATTGATTGGGGCTGCTGTTTTATGCAATGCCACTGCGCTTTTTTATGTGGTAGGTATTTTACTTCCGCTTGACCGAAACAATCCCTACACAGGTATTTTTTCATTTGGAGCACTTATTTTACTCATGATTCCGATTGTTTTTATTGGAAACTATGTCATAGGGGAGTCGAGTCAAACACTTCAGTGGCTGCTTGTAGCTGCATTTGAAGGTCTGCTCATCTTTGCCATATACAAAGGTTTTTCATGGAGGTATTCACATGATTCAACTTCTTAACAATAAGCTAAAGATTGAGCGGGTACCGGCACTCGCGCCGTATGTGACCTTACAAAAGAGGCATCTCACTGATACGCAGTATGGAAGCACACTCCCGATTAATGAAAGTGCCTATCATATGTTAACGAAAGTAGATGGCAAAAGGACAGAAGCAAGTATTACCGCAGAGCTCGCCGATTTGTTTCAGGTCGATGAATCTGTGATTTCTCGTGACTTTTATCAACTGATAATGGGGTTAAATCAGCATCACTTGCTGTCTATTCATTATCAATCACCATATCGGATTGTGACAGCCTGTTGTCAATTTTTCAAACAGTATCAAGTGAAAATGAAGGAACGATTTGATTGCACTGGTCACTCGTTCCTGCACATTTTGGGGACGGCTTTGCTCATGGTGACGCGTAAAATCATCTTTTTCTGGATGCTTTTTATGGTCATGGCAGGGATCGCTTTTTTATTCATTCCTGATCAGTCGATTGCAGCCATTGCGATTTATTTTACTATTATTTATTTTGGATTAATTACCGGGACCGCCTTACATGAGGCAGCACACGGCTATGCGCATCGGAAATTTGCGGGACGGGATGGTCCTCAAGGCTTTTTTGCGAGTGATATGATGTCTGTGAAATTTGTGAGACCTGTATTAGATCCGTTTCAGAAAAAGCAAGTATGGATTACTCTGCTTGGGCCGCTTGTCCCGGGTGTGATCGGGGCAGCAGGGATCATTGTGACCGTATTATTTCTGAAAGAAAATCCAATTTCGACAGGTTTCTTTATTTTTTCAATCACGTATTTTATTCAATTACTCTATCTTCTTCCATTTATGGGGGATGGTAAATCCATTATGAAGCAGCTATTGCTTGGGGGAATGGGAGGACAACGATCATGAACGTACAGGCGATGAAACAAGGCGCTATTGTTGGTGGCTTTCTAGGATTTTTAGGCTTTCCGATGCTGACAATTGGTGTATTGTTCTATCATTTATTTCAATCAAAAACGAATGATGCCTTATTATTTAACAGTCTCGCTTTTGAGATGGAAGGTTCATCCGCATTTACTTTTCAGATCAAGCCAAACTTTTTTATTTATATGATTGTGATTTTTGCCGCGAGTTTTCTCATTGTGGCTTTCTTATCAGCAATGAAGCAGAAAAAAGCAAAAGATTAGGAGAATCCTCCTAATCTTTTTTTGTATAATCAACCAAATTTTAGTATAATAGAAAATGAAAAACAACATTAAAGGGGATCTCAATGTTAAAAAAATGGAGTGTTCTTATATTCACTGTTTTTCTATTAGCAGGATGCGGCGAGAAGGCCGAAGAAACCACGACAACCGAGAAGATGGTATCTACAATAAACACGGAGTCTGCTACTAAGAAGCAAGTAATCATCGAACAAATGAAACTAACAAAAAAAGAAAAGAACTTACTAGAAGCATCAACCACTAATGAAATGGTGGCTTTGACAATAAAAGGATTAACGAAGAAGGATAAGAGTATTACGTTTATCGGGAGTCATTACAAAAATGGTCGATTAGCTAATCAGGAAGCATCATCTGCAACCTTTACTTTACATCAGGATGGAAGCGACCAAACGATGAATGTGCTCTTGCAATTAAAGCATGAGAAAGATACATATGAATCACAATTTAGTATTTGGTCAGATAAAAAGAATGATGGGATGACGAAAGCGACATCAAGCTTCCCGTTCAAAGTAAGTGACTATGTTTTTTCTGCACAATCTGAAACTGTCAAAGTCTCTTCTGGAGGGAAGGCATTGATTGCGTATACAGCGGCAATGGGGAAAGACGGGAATTCACCTATGCTTGAAGTGATTGAGAAGAATCCAAAGCAAGCGCTGAAGAATAAGTCACAAGCATACTTATTTTATATCCAGCTAGATAAATAACTATCGTAATATATACGGAGAATATGAAGTTTTTTGACGAAAAATCTTCATATTCTCTTGACGAATTGTTAAGAAAGTTGTAACATAATAAAAGTCAACGCGATGACGTTGCTTTTTAAAAATTGATGCGGGTGTAGTTTAGTGGTAAAACCTCAGCCTTCCAAGCTGATGTCGTGAGTTCGATTCTCATCACCCGCTCCAATACATAATTTTGTTTATAACGCAGTATTTCGTTTCATAGATAAACGAAGTGTTGCGTTTTTTATTATGTCAGTATAATGTGAAAAAGCACTGTCAAGCTACAGTGCTTTTTCAATAAGTTCATATTTACTTTCTCCACCATGTATTTGTACAAACATCTTCGTCAAGGATTGGATTAGAGCTTCACTCTTTTCCCGGGAAATAGATGGCGGAAAGAGGATGATTTGCAGAATGTTTTTTGTGTCTTGAGAAATTTGTGCTTTACTTGCATGAGAAAATAATCCCTTAAGTCCCGCGTCGTCCTGCCATTCAATGTGGCCAGTCTCATGTTTTGCTAGTGAAAGCGGCTCTTCTATGCGATCAGCATCGAATGTCAGGATGGGCAAGAAATATTTTAAAGAGAAAAATATCGACAAATCCTGTACGGAATTGGTCGAGTCAATAAATTGTTCCTTTTGGATATCAGCAAGAATTGGCAGGAAAGGAACGTCTTTTAAAAGATCCGTCCATTCTTTGATTGCTGATACTTCTTCTAAGACTTTATCTTCGTATTCAAAGAATAAAGATTCTTGAAACAGGCGTAGTCGGCCTTTTAACATTTGAGGGGATGTATCAACTTCAATATGCGAATATTCAATCTGTCCAACATGGATAGACGGGTTGTCAGGATGAGAAATTTCCATATGTATCTTCACAGTGACTCACTCCAATCGGTCATGATACACTCGTATTATACTGAAAACAACAGAAGAAACAAAGAAAGGAGGTTTGCAAGGTGATTCATGTTGGAGAATTAAAAGAAGAATTGATTCAATATGCGAAAGAAATTGGTGTCGATAAAATCCGATTTGCAAGTGCTGATACATTTGATTCATTAAAGGACCGCCTCATCTTACATGAATCGTTAGGGTATTTGTCAGGCTTTGAAGAGCCTGACATCGAAAAACGAACAAACCCTTCTTTGCTGCTTCCGAAGGCCAAATCAATTGTTGCGATAGCGCTCGCGTATCCTTCCAAAATGAAAGATGCTCCTCGAAGTACAAAGGATGCAAGAAGAGGGATCTTTTGCCGGGCTTCTTGGGGAACGGACTATCATGTTGTGCTGAAAAAAAAGCTCGATATGCTCGAGGAATTCTTGCGAAGCAAACATATCGATATACGGACAAAATCAATGGTGGATACAGGGGAACTGTCTGATCGTGCAGTAGCGGAACGCGCTGGCATAGGTTTTAGTGCAAAGAACTGTATGATTATCACGCCGGAGTTTGGATCTTATGTGTATTTGGCTGAAATGATCACAAATGTCCCATTTGAACCGGATGAAAAAATTGAAGACCAGTGCGGAACGTGCAATAAATGTGTAGATTCGTGCCCAACTGGTGCACTTGTGAATCCAGGACAGCTGAATTCTCAACGATGTATTTCATTTTTAACGCAGACAAAAGGATTTTTGCCTGACGAATTTCGTTCGAAAATAGGAAATCGATTGTATGGGTGTGATACGTGCCAAATCGTCTGCCCGATCAATAAAGGAAAAGACTTTCATTTGCATCCTGAAATGGAGCCGGACCCTGAAATTGCGAAGCCGCTCTTAAAGCCGCTTCTTACGATCAGTAATCGTGAGTTTAAGGAAAAATACGGTCATGTTTCAGGTTCATGGCGGGGGAAAAAGCCGATTCAGCGAAATGCGATTTTGGCACTTGCTCACTTTAAAGATACATCTGCCTTACCAGTGTTGATTGATTTGATGCACAAGGATCCACGGCCTGTTATTCGAGGCACGGCTGCTTGGGCAATAGGGAAAATTGGCGACGAGCAGCTGCTCCCAGAGTTGGAAAAAGCTCTTGAGCGGGAAAGTGATGAGGAAGCGAAACAAGAAATTGTCAAAGGGATTGAGTTTTTACAGACACCTTTAAATACTAAATAACATCCCTATGAACATAGAATGAACCAAACAGAGATTTTAAAAAAAGTTTGGTGGTGTCTGTGTGAAACAATTATTAGAGCAAACATTAGAAGACAGGCTTGGTTATTTATTAAATGGGAGTGCAATTAAACAGCCGCAGCTCATGTCTGATGTGGAAGCAGTTGAACGGAAAAAAGAGCTTTTTGCTAGAAGACAGGTGGAGATTGTCAAGGCGAAAGCCAAAGCAAAACTTCTTGATTCATCGATTCAGGATGACGGGGCTCAGCATGTGCAGTATCTCGCTCATCTCACTTATGTATGCAAGGATGCAGACGACTCTTTTTATTTAGAGGAGCAGGTAGAAAAAAGAGAAGCGTTCCTTTACAACGACATGCTTGTCAAAGATCGGATGATGCTAGAAAAACGGCAAATGGAAGAGCAGGTGGATGAGCGCTTTCACACCGAAGAACAGTTTGGGAGAGCCTTTCACTATGACCGGCGGGCAGCTGTGCAATATGCGGAGACGTACTGGAATAAACGAAATCCCGCCTATAAAAATTTTGAAGATAACTGCACAAATTTTATTTCACAATGCTTGAAAGCAGGGAATGCACCAACGAGAGGGTATCCGAACCGCGGATCTGGCTGGTGGGTGCGTCCTCATACGTGGAGCTATAGCTGGACGGTGGCTCATTCGATGAAAAATTATTTAGCGAATTCAAAAGCGGGTTTAAGAGCAAAGAAACTCAAAGAAGCGCAGGAGCTTCAAATTGGTGATGTCATTTGCTACGATTTTGAGGGAGATGGCAGGTATAATCATACAACCATTGTCGTCGATCATGATAAAGGCGGAATGCCTCTTGTGAATGCACAGACATATGACAGCCGTATGCGTTATTGGTCGTATGAGGATTCGACCGCCTATACACCTGCTATTCGTTATACGTTTTTTCACATTTTGGACGATGCCGCGAAGGATAGTTAATGGTATAATGTTGAGCGGAAAAGAAAATTAGAGGTGAACTTTTTTGGGACTTCATGTCGTTTTATATCAACCAGAGATTCCAGCTAATACTGGAAATATTGCGCGTACATGTGCAGCAACAAATACAACTCTTCATCTGATTCGTCCGCTTGGTTTTTCGACAGATGACAAAATGCTGAAGCGTGCAGGACTCGATTATTGGAAATATGCCAATGTGGTCTATCATGACTCGCTTGATGAATTGTTTGAGGCTCATCCGAAGGGACAATTCTTCTATATCACAAAATTTGGCCAAAAGCCGCATACGACATTTGATTACTCTCAGTTAGATGAAGACTACTTCTTCGTTTTTGGCAGAGAGACAAGTGGATTGCCGAAAGATTTGATCGAACAGAATATGGACCGCTGCCTTCGTTTACCGATGACAGAGCATGTTCGTTCTCTGAATCTATCGAATACGGCAGCAATTCTTGTGTATGAGGCACTTCGCCAGCAGCAATACCGAGATCTGATTTAAGGTCATAATGAAAGCCGGGATACCTATCTTGGCTTTTTTTATATGAGATAAGAAATATAAAGAAGGAAAATACGACTTTTTTTATACTTTTTTCACATGTAAAAAAATAGGTAGTATGATAGATTGTAATCGCGTTTTCAAAAAATAATGAATCCATTAAATGAGATGAAAAAGCTACTGATCACTAGTGCCATTAGCTCTGCTATTTTAATGGGGACGATTCCAGTCAGTATCCCAGGTCTCTCTCAGACGCAGGAAATAGAAGCAGCGCAATTATCGAAAGGTATCGGCGGGCGTACTTATATCAATAGCAATGGATCAATATTGGTCACAAAGATTCAACTCCCTCCCGCAATGAGTGTGTCAAATGGGACAGCTTATATTTATTCTGGATTCACAGGTTTAAAAGAAGCAGACATCGGTCTTCAATACAGTCCAACCTATAATGTGTGGAAACCTACGATGAAAGTAGGAACAAATAATCAAGAGACATATATCGAAGGAAAAAATGATTTTACGTATACAAATGGATTTAAGCCTGGAAGTACTGTGCAAATGACCATTTATAAAAACTTGAATGGACATACAAGAGCGACGTTCTGGGGGACAAATAATGTTGGTTATACCGGGCGTATCATCACAGAAATTCAAAACTCAAACATTGGCTCTGTGACTAAGTGGAAATTACTGTCGACAGTAGCAGTGACTGACGATATCTACCGGAAAGATATTCGGGCAAACTTCTCTACTCGTTTTACTGACATCACATTAGACAGTCGTGCCGTCACACCTGTGATTGATACGCAAGACTTTACGTCCATTCATGTATCAGGGAATACAGTGAATATGCAGGTGCTAAAAACAACGAATTAAATGAAAAAAGGATGTTCCGCTAATGGAACATCCTTTTTTTCATTTACCAGGCTTGCCTTCGTAGCCAGCTGTGAAAATGGATACTAAAAACGTAATGATGACGCCCATCATAATGACCGTTCTCATATAAGCTTCCCCCTTATCCCTTTGTTTCTATCGCTGCCTGTTTCATATGGTGTGAAGTTCGCCTTGAAAAGCAAGAGAAGGAGATCATTTTTCTCCTGTTTTTCCTTTATTATGAAGGGTCTTGCGGATGGTTGTCAATTCAGTTTGCCAATTCGTCATTTTGAAGAACGAAAGCATGTAATAGGACGCCTCCGCATAGATTGTAAAACAGTATCTGATTACTTGCTTCAATCTTGAAAGAGGAGGTTCATATGGATATTTTAAAGAAAATCGAACAGCACAGAGAAGAAGAGCAGCGTCTCAAATGGGAAGGCACATTCAGCGATTATTTAGACATTATAAAGGAAAATCCACTTGTCGCTCAATCTGCTCATTCTCGCGTTTATCATATGATTAAAGACAGCGGGATTGAAGAGGAGAATGGGGTCAGAACGTACAAATTTTTTGATCAGGAACTTTTTGGGTTAGAGGAATCATTGGAAAGATTAGTAGAGGAATATTTTCACCCTGCTGCCAAGCGGCTCGATGTGAGGAAGCGTATTTTGTTATTGATGGGACCAGTAAGCGGCGGGAAATCTACGCTTGTTACTAGGCTGAAAAGAGGACTAGAAGAATATTCACTGACAGATCATGGCGCAGTCTATGCGATCAAAGGCTGCCCGATGCATGAAGACCCGCTTCATCTTATTCCGCAAAATCTGCGGGAGGATTTCTATAGAGAATATGGCATTCGTGTGCAGGGGAATTTGTCCCCTCTGAATATGATGAGGCTAGAAGAGGAATATGGCGGACGAATTGAGGATGTAAGGGTTGAACGGATCTTTTTCTCAGAGGATAAACGAACTGGTATTGGTACCTTTAGTCCATCTGATCCGAAATCTCAGGACATTGCTGATTTAACAGGAAGCATCGATTTTTCAACCATTGCTGAATTTGGATCAGAGTCAGATCCAAGGGCCTACCGCTTTGATGGAGAACTCAATAAAGCAAACCGAGGGATGATGGAGTTTCAGGAGATGTTAAAGTGTGATGAGAAATTTCTATGGCACCTTCTGTCATTAACGCAGGAAGGAAATTTTAAAGCAGGCCGTTTTGCCTTGATTAGTGCAGATGAATTGATTGTCGCTCATACGAATGAAACCGAGTACCGGTCGTTTATTTCAAATAAAAAGAACGAGGCCTTGCACTCAAGAATTATTGTGATGCCGATTCCTTATAACTTGAAGGTGACAGAGGAGGAACGCATTTATCATAAAATGATTTCAGAAAGTGATGTTTCTGATGTGCATATTGCCCCGCATACGCTGAAGGTGGCAGCGATGTTCTCCATTTTGACAAGACTCAAAGAGCCGAAGCGTTCTGATATTGATTTGGTGAAAAAAATGCGTCTGTATGATGGAGAGAGTGTCGAAGGCTTCCAATCTGCTGATATTGATGAGATGAAAAAGGAATTTCATGATGAAGGGATGAGCGGAATTGATCCGCGGTATGTGATTAACCGAATTTCCTCCACTATTATTCGAAAGAATATGGAATCGATCAATGCGCTGGATGTCCTTCGTTCGTTAAAAGAAGGACTCGATCAGCATCCGTCTATCTCCAGCGAGGACCGGGAGCGCTATTTGAATTTTATTTCTGTTGCGCGAAAAGAGTACGACGATATTGCGAAGAAGGAAGTTCAAAAGGCATTTGTGTATTCCTATGAGGAGTCTGCGAAAACATTGATGGATAATTACTTAGATAATGTCGAGGCGTACTGTAATAAAAACAAGCTGCGTGATCCGTTAACTGGTGAAGAAATGAATCCTGATGAAAAGCTTATGCGTTCAATTGAGGAGCAGATCGGTATTTCTGAAAATGCCAAAAAGGCATTCAGAGAAGAAATTCTGATTCGTATTTCGGCTTATGCGAGAAAGGGCAAACGCTTTGATTATAATTCTCATGAGAGATTGCGAGAGGCGATTCAGAAGAAGCTGTTTGCTGATCTAAAAGATGTGGTGAAAATTACGACGTCAACGAAGACACCGGATGAACAGCAGCTGAAGAAGGTCAATGAAGTAGTGGCTAGATTGATTGATGAACATGGCTATAATTCAACAAGTGCAAATGAACTTTTAAAATATGTAGGCAGTCTTCTCAATCGTTAATAAATGAAGGAGGCATTATTGGCGCACCTGCACCGGTAATGTCTTTTTTAGAAATGATCGTCAACTTGGGTGACGAGCAGCATAGGATAAAGGAATCGGTAGTTAGAAGAATTGTGCAAACAGGTGAGGAGGGGGATGGATGTCCCGGCAAGAAAAAAGTCAGTTTATTGTATCTCAGGAAGACTGGTCCCTCCATCGAAAAGGCTATGACGACCAGCAGCGTCATCAGAAAAAAGTCAAAGAAGCGATTAAAAATAATTTGCCGGATCTTGTCACAGAAGAAAGCATCATCATGTCTAATGGAAAAGATGTTGTCAAAATTCCGATTCGTTCGTTAGATGAATATAAAATTCGGTATAATTACGACAAAAATAAGCATGTGGGTCAAGGCGATGGAGACAGCGAGGTTGGAGATATTGTCGCGCGCGATGGATCAGACAGTAAGCAAGGGCAAGGAAAGGGGCAGGGCGCTGGAGATCAGGCTGGTGAGGATTATTACGAAGCAGAGGTCTCATTAATCGATCTTGAGGAAGCGCTGTTTCGGGAGCTAAAGCTGCCAAACCTTAAACAAAAGGAGCTTGACGACATCATTGTCGAGCAAATTGAGTTTAACGATATTCGCAAAACCGGGTTAACAGGCAATATCCATAAAAAACGAACGATGCTGTCGGCATTTAAACGAAATGCGATGACAGGCAGTCCTTCCTTTTATCCAATCTACCCAGAGGATATCAAATATAAGACGTGGAATGAAGTGACCAAACCAGAGTCGAAAGCCGTCGTTTTGGCGATGATGGATACGAGCGGAAGTATGGGGCTTTGGGAAAAATATATGGCGAGAAGTTTTTTCTTTTGGATGACACGTTTCTTACGGACAAAGTATGAGACGGTCGATATTGAATTTATTGCCCACCATACGGAGGCGAAGGTTGTAGATGAAGAGCATTTCTTCTCGCGGGGCGAGAGCGGAGGGACCATTTGCTCTTCTGTCTATCGAAAGGCACTAGAGCTCATAGACGAACGATACCCGCCGTCGCAATATAATATTTATCCTTTTCATTTTTCTGATGGAGACAATTTGACCTCAGACAATGCACGGTGCGTGAAGCTTGTTTCTGAAATTATGAAAAAAGCCAATTTATTCTGTTATGGTGAAGTGAATCAATACAACCGGCATTCTACATTAATGTCAGCATATAAGCATATACAGGATGAGAAATTTAAGCATTATATTTTGAAGCAAAAATCAGATGTTTTTCTCGCACTAAAAAAATTTTTTCAGCAGGAAGAAGTTCTTTCGTAAATAGCACATTTGAAAAAACCTTTCAGCATAAGGGCTGAAGGGTTTTTTGTATGGAGAAGGAAGGGATCACCAGAAAAAAAGTAAAACTTTCTCTTTGACATTTCAATTTTCATTTATTAATATTTAATCTTGTTAAATATAAGTTTTTCAAAAAAGATGCCGATCGTCTTTTCTTCTTTTTCTACTCTTTGCTCATGAGTGAACAATAAGTATAAATGGGCTGCACACCATTTTTCAGGCGGAGTAGATGAAGGAGAAATAACAGCTTTATGAGCTTGTTTCATATTCTGTCAGATGATGGGCATTCTAAGTTTGCTAAAGCAGATGACACTATATTTTTATACATGAAAGGAGAAACAAAACATGAACAGAGGGCGTTTATTGCTAACGAACATTATTGGCCTTATTGTGATTCTTGCCATTATTGCCGGAGGTGCTTATTACTACTACGAAAGCACAAATTTTGTCAAAACTGACGAGGCGAAAGTGACAGGTGACATGTATCAAATCACAGCACCAGCAGCTGGACAAATCAAAGGCTGGGATATCAATGAAGGTGACGAAGTGCAAAAAGACAGCACAGTTGCAAAAGTTGAAGGAGAAACAAAAACAAACATTAAATCAGTGGCTGATGGCACATTAGTCAAAAAAGAAGTACAAAACAATCAACAAGTGCAGCCTGGTACAGTTCTTGGTGAAACCATTGATTTAAGCAAGCTTTACATCACAGCGAATATCAAAGAAACAGATATTAAAAGTATTGAAAAAGGCGACAAAGTCGACATCGTGGTAGATGGTGATCCTGATACAACATTTGAAGGAACAGTTGAACAAATTGGTTATGCGACAAACTCAACATTCAATATGCTGCCAGCAACAAATTCAAGTGGTAACTATACAAAAGTCACACAAAAAGTAGCAGTGAAAATTTCAATTAAAAATCCATCAGACAAAGTACTTCCTGGTATGAATGCTTCTGTCAAAATTTCATCTTAATGATGTTTGATATCAAAAAATGAAAGGAGGTTGTCTGAGATGGCAAATCAACCTGCAGCAACAAAACAGGGAGCAGGCTCCTTGTCTTTACTGATCATTTTAATGGCCGGCTTGTTCGTAGCGATTTTGAACCAAACGCTTCTGAACGTAGCCATGCCCCATTTAATGACTGAATTTAATGTGAGTGCAACGACGATTCAGTGGCTTACAACAGGTTATATGCTTGTCAACGGTGTGCTGATTCCGTTATCTGCGTTTTTAATCACACGCTTTGGACAGCGCAGCTTATTTCTAGTCGCCATGATCTCGTTTACACTAGGGACCTTTATTTGCGGGATTGCGCCGAACTTTTCAACGATGCTCATCGGTCGTTTGATTCAGGCAATCGGCGGCGGTATCCTGCAGCCGCTCGTGATGACAACAATCCTTTTTATTTTCCCTCCGGAAAACAGAGGGAAAGGAATGGGGATTTTCGGTCTTGCGATGATGTTTGCTCCTGCGGTAGGACCAACATTATCTGGTTATATTATTGAACATTATTCTTGGCGTATTATGTTTTATGGACTTGTACCAATCGGAGCGATTGTCATTATCGCGGCTTTCTTTATGTTTAGAAATATTGTAGAGCCTAAAAAAATCAAGCTGGACAGCCTTGGTGCGATTCTTTCCATCGTTGGTTTTGCTTCGCTTCTATACGGAGTGAGTGAAGCGGGAAGTGATGGCTGGACAGATCCGATCGTCTTATCGACGATTATTGTTGGTGCGATTGCGATCATTCTCTTTATTTTCCAACAGCTGAAAGCTGATAATCCGATGCTTGATTTCCGCGTGTTTAAATACAGCATCTTCTCATTATCAAGTGTCATTAATATTATTATTACAGTTGCCTTATACACTGGGATGTTCTTACTTCCGATTTATCTGCAGAACCTCGTTGGGTTTACGGCATTGCAATCCGGGCTATTAATGCTTCCAGGGGCACTTGCGATGCTGATTATGTCCCCGATTTCAGGGATTTTGTTTGATAAATTTGGACCTCGTCCGCTTGCGATTGTGGGGATGCTCATTACCGTTGTCACCACATTCGAGTTTACAAGGCTGACCATTGATACATCGTATAGTCACATTGTGCTCATGTATGCAGTTCGTGCATTCGGTATGTCACTCCTTATGATGCCGGTGATGACAGCTGGGATGAACCAATTACCACAGCACTTAAACAGCCATGGTACAGCGATGTCTAATACATTAAGACAAATTAGCGGTTCGATCGGTACGAGTTTGATCACAACGATTTATACGAATCGGACAACATTCCATTATTCCAATATGGCGGATCAAACAAATACAGCGGACCCGTTCTTTATGAATTCATTCCAGGCGGCTGTGTCGAATGTGATGCATCATATGGGCATGACAGCTGAAGCTGCTCAAAAATATGTATCCACCCAGCTCTTTACGAAAGCACAGGTCGATTCAAACGTAATGGGCATCAATGATGCTTACATGTGGGTAACGTTATTCTGTGCCGCTGGTGTCATTCTCAGCTTGTTCCTGCGTGATGTACGTAAGGATAAAAAGCGAAAAGATCAGCAGCATAAAAAACAAGAAATGACACTGCTTCCAGCACCTAAGGAAGCAAACCAAGATGCAAGATAAGTGTGGAGGGACCGTACATGAAAATTTATGTCGTATACGATAGTGAAGGTGACCATACAAAAGCACTGGCAGAAGCAATTGCAGCAGGCGCAGGTGAAACAGAGCAAGCTGAAGTATTCGTCGATCACGTGAAAGATGCGGATATTCGCAAGCTGGATCAAATGGATGCGATCATTTGGGGCTGCCCTGGTCACTTTGGTACCATTAGTTCTGGGTTAAAGACATGGATTGACCGTCTTGGCTACCTATGGGCAGAGGGAAAACTGATCGATAAAGTCGGTGCCGTTTTCTGTACAACTGCTACAACGCACGGCGGTTTAGAAATGACGATGCATAATTTGATTACACCAATGTTCCATCAAGGGATGCTTGTCGTTGGCCTTCCTGGAAATGTGCCAGAGAATGCTTTATACGGCTCTTACTATGGAGCAGGTGTGACATGTCCGATTGATTCTGATGAAGTGATTTCTACAGAAGGCATTGAACTCGGCAAAGCATTAGGAAGACGTGTAGCATCAGTCACTGCGTCATTTAAGCGATAAGGAGAGGGTTCTTTTGGCGACGATTATTGTAGCGTTAGTAGCTGCTGTTCTAGTCATTATCGGATTAGTAGCGTTCAATGTCAGACACGCTTCGGTCGAGAAGAAAGAGATCAAAGAAGATATGCCCAATCAGCCTGACGTGCCGCACAGCGAGTCAGAAGTTGCGGCGAGACCTGTAGAGCCTGAAGAAGAAGAGGAAGCGTCAAAGCCTTCTCAAACGGATGAACGAGTGTCTGGCGATGATTTTTATAGACAGGCGCTTCAAAAGTTTAAGCAGCCAGAACCACCTGTCAAAGAAGAAGAACCAGAGACAAAAATGAATGATGATATGTATCGTTCTGCTTTACAGAAGCTAAAGCAGAAGGACAAATAAAAAAGAGAACCTCTCGCAGGTTCTCTTTTTTTATGGCACAAAAAAACCGCCGGCAGAAGCCGGACGGTTTTCCTTCACTCTATAAAGTGCTAAAGAGCAGATGCTCTTAAATTACGCTTTGTTAACGTTAGCAGCTTGTGGTCCACGGTTACCTTCAACGATTTCGAAAGAAACTGCTTGACCTTCTTCTAAAGTTTTGAAGCCTTCGCCTTGGATAGCAGAGAAGTGAACGAATACATCGTCTTGACCTTCTACTTCGATGAATCCGAAACCTTTTTCAGAGTTGAACCATTTTACTTTACCTTCTAACATGAAATTTCCTCCTAAAGCGATCTTAACGCTTAAATTCACTATTCTTGCTCTTACACAAACTTCAAAGACGAAAACTCTTTCAAAACTTTCTTCTTAAAGATGATACGAACAAAAATAATTACCTTTACTTTACCAGTGTTTGCGGGAAAAAACAACTGTTATACGAAAACTTTTTTAAAAATAATTAGCGCTAACAAATTGAGGAAAAAGCCTATATTAATTGGCCTCTTTTTCTCTCTGAGAAGCTCACTTGATTTCGGCCAGACTGCTTCGCTTTATAGAGCTCCTGATCAGCCATAATCGGTAATTGTTTGATGTCTGCACTTGTTCCGGGGTAATAAGCACACCCAAGTGATACTGTGATATGAATGGACATGCCATTTTGTAAATATATCGGCTGATCTGCTATTTTTCTCCGTAAGCGTTCTGCAATCTGCCATGTTTTTTCAACTGTACAATTTGGTAGAAGGACAGCAAATTCCTCACCGCCGATCCGGCCAATATAATCAGAGCTTCTTGTGTTTTTCATCAACCTTTTTCCGATTTCTTTTAAAACCATATCTCCCTCATGATGTCCATATTGGTCATTGATGGATTTGAAGTAATCGATGTCTAAGTAAATAAGGGACATTTGATGGATAGGCTGCTTAAATTTCATAGAAAAAGCATCACTTAAGACCTCATCGAACTTCCGTTTATTTAAAACACCTGTTAAAAAGTCATAATGAGCTTGGAATTTATACAAATTTAACAGCTGATATGCTTTTGTTTGATGCTCAATGACGTAAAAGTTAAACAGTCCTGCAACATATGAGAACATCCAATAGGCAGAATGGACTTCAATAGAGGTCTCATGTGCAATCGTAATAAACAAAAAAGTTGCAATCACATTGCTGATCGTAATGGACAAAAGCATTTTCGCAACTTGATTCATATGGCGCTCAGCAATTAAAAAAGAGGCTGTTGCAATGATCATCATGGAAAAAATATTGATGAAAGAACCAACGTTGGCATCAATTAATAATCGGCCAATGATCACAACACAGGCTGCAATGATGGTTTGGACGATGCCTCCATAAAAGGCCGTTAAAATAAGGGGGATATGTCTTAAATCGATGATGGCTGGACCTGCTTTGATAGAGAAGAACATTAAAAGGACACCGAGTAATCCAGAAAGAATGCCTTTGCATAGCTGTCTGAGCAGGGTATCTTCTTTCTTCAGAAAATTCTCTTTAAACACAAGCATAAATAAATAATGGAAAGTGACAAGAATTGTTAAATTAATAAAGAGGTCTCTTAGCAAAATAAAATCACCTTTTTAAAATTACTAAAATTTGTTGCAAAAGAAAAGGGGAAAAAGGATAATTAATAAAAATTTCACTTATGAGGGGATCGAAACACATGCGAGGAAAACGCTTCCCAGATGAAACGGACTGGCTTTCTTTTTTTGAAACGGAGCCTGATGAAAGGTTCGAGAGAGGTATGCCTATTGAATATCAAAACCTGACATTTCGATTTGAAAATCAAGACGAGCGCTTCGTTGTCACGATGTACCTTGGAAGTCAAGAATTTACGTTAAAGGCTGTTCGAAAAAAAGAGGCATCTGTTTTAGGCATATATGATTTTAAAACCGTGCAGCATGTAGAGATAAAAAAGGACAGGCCAAACGAGAAAGAGCTCTTAATCATAGTAGAAGCTTATGACGATTTTATCACAACAGTTGAAATCACCTTTTTACCTTTCTTCTCTGTGATGGTGAAAGAACATTTTTCAGGAGAATAAACAGGAGCCTCTATTTATGAAGGCTCCTGTTTTCTTATTTGTGCTCGATGTCATTGATTACTTGCTGGATTGATTCATCATCCATCACATTCATGACACTTTCATCAATATGGAGAGACTGTGCATAAGACTCTCTTGGCTGATGGTTTCTTGATGTCGATTGGTGCTGATTCGTATGATTTGGCTGTACAGCAGTGAATGCCTGCTTCATCATTTGTCCGATTTCCGCAGTTCCCTTTGATTCATTCTGTGCGTGTGACTCGTGACGAGATGAGTCATGGTGCTGATGGCTTTTTCCTTTCATCATTGAAGACATATTCATTTGCGTCATGCTTTTCAGCCTTCTTCGTAAAACCGGAGAAAATAATGCAATGATGGCTGTTGATACTGCAATCATTGCGCCAGTGCTCATGCCTTTTCTTTTCTTAAACAAACGAATCCCTCCATTTGATCATGATGATACTTCTTCATCATGTTTAGGATGACCAAAGCAGGCTGAATTATGAATTCATTTTATGAAATAGAAATGTGTGCATAAAAAGCCGGCTGGATGAAAAACCTATGAGCAAAAGGAGGGAATAATTGATGAATAAGAAATGGATGCTATCTTTACTACTCGTTCCAACATTGATCACCACTGGATGTGGCATGAACAACCAGGGCGATGAGCGAAGAGGAACAATGAAACGACAGTATGAAAATGTCACATATAAGAATGACAATATGAGACAGGACGAACCAAATGTTCAAACACCTCAGAAGGTCAAAGTGGCAGATAAAGCGTCAGAGCTTGTAGCCAACATGTCTGAAGTGAAAACAGCGAACGTGCTTGTCACAGGAAAAAATGCATTTGTTGCCGTTATGCTTGAAGGCGATAAAAGCGGTAATGTGACGGACGATCTGAAAAAGAAAATTTCAGACAAAGTCAAATCAACGGATCAACAAATCGACAACGTGTATGTATCTGCGAATCCAGACTTTATCGATCGTATGGAAGGATACGGAAAACGTATTAGAAGCGGAGAGCCAATTTCAGGATTTTTCGATGAATTTACTGAAACGGTTCGGCGTGTCTTCCCTGAATCAAAATAGCTACGACAAAAGCCGTATGTCATATGCGGCTTTTTTGTTTGGAACCGCACCTTGCACACCTGACTGCATAAAGTAAAAAATATATCACCTCTTGTTGATCTTTGTTTCTTCATAGAAAGAGAAAGAGGCTGCAGGATGAATTCAGGTGGGGAGCAAATGAAAGCCAAGCCGTCATTGATTCATAAAAAGCTTGTAGGCGGAATGATTGCAGCAGGTCTCATTTTTTATGCTTTCACCGCGTACTTGATTTATGTTGCGTTTCAGCTGACAGGACAATATTTAGAGCAGCAGTCTTCTCCTAAAACCATATTAACGGAGGGACTCAATAAGCAAGTTTATGAACATATTAGAATATACTATGCAGAGGAAGAGGACGCTTTTGTTGACCTGACAATCGAGGCCATGGATCAGGCAAAGAAGAGGACAGCGTCAGTGTTTCAGTTTGAAACTGACAAACCTTTAGACATTATTTATTTTGATGATAAAGAGACGATCGAGCAATTTGCCGGAATCAAGCATATTACGGGTTTTTACTCCGATCATGATCAAATGATTGGATTATATCCAGATAAACGGGAAGCATTATTGAAGAAAGAGACACTGCCTTTATACTTTTTCAACACGTTATTTATTCATGAATATGCTCACTTTGTTTTCTATGAAAAAGCTCATTCTTATGAAGTGTCTCCAGTGATCTTTCCGCTTTGGTTCCATGAAGGAACAGCAGAATGGACGGCCTATGACGTGTTAAATGCCACGTCTGAACGGTTCGACGTCATTCCCTTTCAATCTCTTCATTCCGATCAAGATTGGCAGGACGCCCGGATGACGTATGAGACAGATGTCTATTTGCAAAGCTACTATATGGTCTATGAGCTGGTGCAGCTTTACGGACGAGACATCATACATGAGATCATGCAGGAAACGGCGAAAACAGGTCAATTTGCTAAAGGCTTTGAACAGGCGACAGGGGAGCGGCTCGCAGATTTTGAAGATCAGTTTAACAAGATGTATCAAAGAAAAAACGGCTGACCAGAGAAAAGGGGTCAGCCGTTTTTTTAATGAAGGGGCTTTTGCTGATTGGCTTTGCTTGGCGGCATTTGAACCTGCCCCTGAAGCGGCGCGAAAGCTGACGTCATGGCTGTCATGTCTTGTCTGGAAAGCTGGGGAACTTGATAGTAGCCATGCTTGTTTTGATACAAGAAAATTTCATACGCCATTTCAATAAAGTTCGGGATTTGCGCAGCAAGCACACGTCTGACAACTGGATTTGTTACTTCTAATGCAGACATGGAAAGTAATCCAGCATGTGATTTGACCAGGCTGAGCATATGCCCTGTGATGCCCAAGTCTTTTACATCCTGTAATGACTGATTCGGCTTCTTCGGCTGAGAAGGCTTGATCCCGTACGTCACTTGTGTGTGCTCTTTCATCATATAAGTAGCGGTTTCTTCACTAGGCTTTTGTCCAGTAGAAAAACAATCTACAGTGACATTGTACTGAGATAAAACGAATTGGTATTGTCGATCCAAGATGTCGGATAATGCAGGATCCTGAATAAACTGCCGCAGGATCATATACTGATCCAAAATATTAATCGTGCCGGCTAAAATTTCATGTAAATCGAATAACTCATGTCCGCCATGATTGAGCTCGGGCTGGGGAGCGCTTCCTTGAAACATTGGTTGCTGATCGTTTTGCATTGAGATTCCTCCTTCTGTTTATACAATCTGTTTTAATGTGAGGATGTTTTCCTTCTTTCATGCAAAAACATTATTTACAATTAGAGGGTTTTCTTCCTTTTTGTCGAAAAAAAGTATCAGACGAATGAACATGGGGGTACCAGATGCAGGACAAAATCATTAATCGTTTGATAGAAGACGAACATGTGCAGGCACCAGTGATTGGCATCGGTGTTTCGCCGTTTGAACAGCATCATCTTGAGGCTTTTTTTCAATCATTTCCACATGAATTAAATGCCTCTTTTATTGTTGTGCAAAATCATGTGACGGACGATTGTATAACTGATTTGGAAGCACTTGTTTTACCGATTGGCTACCGGGCAAAAACGATTAAACATGGTGAGAAAGTCATGAAGAAGACGATTTATTTTTGTCCACAGCATGCGGTTGTGACGTTAACAGAAGATCAGCGGCTGCACCTATCAGAGCAGCTGCCGGCGTGCATGGCTTGCTCTGTGGACTTGCTTTTTCAGTCTCTTGCCAGCGTTCAAAAGGAAGAGGCTTTTGCGATTTTCTTTCAAAAAGGTCATTGTGTGGGAAGTGGCTTGCTTCAGTTGGTTGAGCAAGGCGGTACAGCTTTATCGTGCAGTGAGGTAGAAAGCGGTTTTGACACCTTGTATCAACAAACATTCAAAGATCCTTCAACCCTTGCGGCATATATCGCCAATATCATCAACGTCCCGCATGTCGATGAGGCAGATCCTGTTTTACTGAGAATTATTGAACGTCTTGAAATGTATAAAGGCATTGCCTTTTCAACCTATCAAAAGAAAAGGCTGCTATCTGTCATTCAAAAACGAATGAGGATTGCAAAAAAACGGATTTCATTATTATCAGAGTACGACTGCTTATTAGAAAGAGAACCAGATGAGCTTGATCGCCTGCACGCGCAGCTTTTAAGCGGTATGACGTCTTTTTTTAGGGATATGGAGGCTTTTCGTGTATGTGAACATCAGATCATTCCGTCGATCATTGAAAATGCGGTGAAAAACGGGAAATCTAGATGCCGTATTTGGATTGCGGGATGTTCGACAGGAGAGGAGGCCTATTCTTTTACGATCTTATTTTTAGAAGAAATGAAGCGAAGACAAGTGACCATCGAACTTCAAGTATTTGCAACAGATATCAACCGGAAAGCCATTCAAACAGCTAGTAAAGGTCTTTACTCAGTAGAGTCTATGGCAAGGATGCCGGAAAAATGGCGGGCGCGATATTTCGAAAGGAAAGGTGACGCTTTTATTGTGAAGCAGTCGCTTAGAAAACATATTGTCTTTGCACCTCACAATTTATTGATCGATTCACCTTTTATCCACCTCGATTTTATCAGCTGCCGAAATGTTCTGATGTACTTCCAGCCTGAAGTGCAAAAACGAGTATTGTCCCGATTCCAATATGCTTTAAAAGATCAAGGGATGTTGATATTAGGGCCAAATGAAACTGTACCCAATATCCCTCGTTTGTTTCATTTGTTCAATGAAAAATGGAACATTTACACCCATTCAAACGTTTCTAAACCACATGTCCCTTGGGCACTAAATGCTCGTGATATCGAGTTGAAAGCGCGAGCCGCACAATATATGCAAGAAGTAAGCGAGGATTATGATGCATGTATGATTATCAACGATAGTGACGAAATCCTGGCATTATCAAATGGTGCGTATTCTTTTTTAGACCATACAGAAGTGTCAGATCAAGCATGTGAATATGTAACACCTGATTATATGAAAGAGATGTTGAGTCAAACCTTTCAAAAGGTGTGGACAGACGAGACAGAGGTTGTGTTTCAACATGTTCTCATTTCGGAAAAAGGTAGCAAGCAGTATGCAGATTTTACCGTGAAAAGTTTTGACCGCCGTTTTAAGGGAGTTTACGTCATTCTCATTCGAATGAATGAGAGAGGAAAAAATCAAAATAACGGCAGGGGCAAAGGAATGTCAGATCAGAATTCAGTCTATCAACAGCGTATTGTCGATTTAGAAAATGAACTCAATGAAGTCAAACAAAAGGAGCAGGAGGCAAGGGCTCAATTAAAAGCGAAACACACGCAATTAGAGGAGTTTGAGAAAAAACACGAGCATTTTATTAATATCATAAACAACTTAAGGGTGACAAGAGAAAAACTGTACAGACCCTCTGTCAAGCCGGAGCTTGCGACGTTGTTTGTGGACAGGGACATGAATATTCGCTATTACACTCCTACAGCTGCCTCTTTATTTACTTCAGCGAAAACCAGGCATCAGCAATCCTTTCAGTCGATGGCTAAAAAGCTTACGCAGGAAACGCTCTATCATGATATCCAATCCGTCATTTCGGATAGGCGCGCGATCGAACGTGAAATTGAAACGAACGAAGGAGAGCAATTCACCGTTCACATCACACCTATCTTTGATCAAGAGCATGAAGGAGCGGTGATGACTTGGATTAAAATGACCGAAGTAACGAAAATCAAACAGTCGCTTCATCTAGCGGTGACGGCGCTTGATAACAGCCACATTCATATTGTTGTTGCAACGGAGGAAGGGGTCATCCAATGCGTGAATCAGCGTTTCTGTCAGTTCGTCCAGCAGCATGAATATGACCTGATCGGCAAAGATATTTTTTCTGTCTACCATTCGCTATGTCAATGTGATGATTTAGAGAAGCAATGGAAGGTTTGTTTAAAAGAGGGCAGCTGGACAGGTGAGCTGTACTTTCAAGATTTATCTGGGTGCGAACGATGGGAGAGAGTCTCTTTACATCGAATCGATGATCCTGACAAAATGCAGTCAACCGTGATGCGGATTTCAGAGGATATCACCAATCAAAAGCAGTCAGAGAAGATGCTGATGAAATCAGAGATGCTGTCGGCAGTAGGGCAGCTTGCAGCAGGTATCGCTCATGAGATACGGAACCCGCTGACATCGTTAAAAGGATTTTTACAGCTGATGATTCAAAGTAAGAAGTATCAGAAAGATTATGCAGATGTGATGATGTCAGAGTTTAATCGGCTCGAGTCAATTATTAATGAATTCCTCGTTCTTTCTAGAAGCAAATCGGTGAAATTTGAACCGGTACATGTCAATCTTCTGCTCGAAGAAGTGATCATGGTTGTTGAATCCCAGGCGGTCTTAAAAGGCGTGTCCATTCAGAAAAATCTGTCTCCATCTCTCCCTAACATTCAAGGCATTCCGAATGAATTAAAACAAGTCTTCCTGAACATCCTTAAAAACGGAATTGAAGCGATGGATGGTGTGACAGGTGTCATCAAGGTGACCTCTCTCATGAAAGATCATCAAATGATGTTGATATTTGAAGACCAAGGAAAGGGAATACCAGAGGACGAAATAGGGAAGCTCGGTGAACCTTTTTATACTACAAAAGAAAAGGGGACAGGCCTTGGTTTAATGATGACCATTAAAATCATTGAAAGCCATGGCGGCACCATTCGTTTTGAAAGTAAAAGCTTTGAGGGAACACGTGTGATTATTACCTTTCCGATGAGTTAAAAAAGACAAGTTTTACATGAAATCCATTCAACATCAATATTTACTTTGTACACTATGAGAGATGAAGCGCAAAGGGGAGAGGTCTAATGAAACGAATGCTATCTATTCGAATGATTTGTTGTTTGGTTTTGATGATCTTTAGTCTGCAATCCTTACTGCCTGGCATGATCACAGGAGGCGAGGTCAGTGCATCTGAAAAGAAGGAAATGGTGTGGAAGCAAAAAAAGATCGTGCAGATCAAAAAAGCCCGTCAGCTAATAGGAGAGACCGTGACGGTGAGCGGAATTGTGACAGCAGATCAATCCGCTGTAGGCAATGGGAAATTGTCCACATACATTCAAGACAAATCAGCTGGAATCAATATTTATTCAGCGCAGCCCAATCACTTCCCGGAACTAAAAGCAGGCATGAAGGTGACAGTGACTGGTAAGATCACGTCTTATAAAGGAATGATTGAAATTGTGCCAGATCAAGGCCGACTGAAGATAGATGCTGTGAATCAAACTTTGCCAAAGGCGAAGCGAGTGTCCGTTAAACAACTAGAAACGGATCAAGCCGGTAAACATGAAGGAAGACTAGTGAAGATTAAAGGCTATGTTGAGGCAAAACCAGCGCAGCCGGCTGGCGGTGGATACAATGTGGTGATCATTGATAAAAAATACCACAGCACCATCCTGAGAGTGATGGTCGATACAAATGCTATTGATAAAGTAAAGACAGGGAAATGGTACGAGTTTACAGGGGTGTTAAGCAGGTATGATACGCTGCAGGTGCTTCCAAGACATAAGGATGATATCAAACTGCTGAAACGCCAGCCAAAGCCGCCAAAGATGAAGAAGGAATACAAAGCAACAGTTGACCGTGTGGTGGATGGAGATACGATTCATCTAAAGAAGCCTGTTCTTGGTACAACAAAGGTGCGTTTTGTGAATATGGACACGCCGGAAACGTATCATAAGCCAAAAAATGAATTAGACCAAAACCAATTGCGTTTTGGACAGCAGGCGACTGACTATTTAAAAACACTTCTTTCAAGCGGTGACCAAGTCACATTAAAGATTGGTCCTGAAGCGAAGGACAGCTATGGACGTCTTTTAGCTCAAGTGAAGACCAAAAAAGGGCTAAATACAAATCTAGAGCTTGTAAAAAAAGGATATGCCCCTACTTATTTCATCTGGCCAGTTGGAGATGAAAAGGACTATCATACGTTTCAAAAAGCAGTAAAAGAAGCAAAAGAAAAAGGACTGGGCATATGGAACGAAGCGGATCCTCTGATGGAACAGCCGTTTGAATTTAGAGCACGAGAACAGAAAAAAGGACTGACACGCTATGTTGGTGACTCAGCTGTGAAAACCTACGTGTCCCCTGACAAATGGAAAGAAATCAATGTGGATAAACGGATCTTTTTTGCTTCCAAAGAAGAAGCAGAGCAGGCTGGCTATCAGCCGGCAAAGGATGCAAGCGAAGTACCATTAACGATTTTAAGTATGAATGATTTACACGGTAAAATTGATCAAGAATACGAGCTGGATCTCAAAGGTGATGGCAGTAAAGGCATGTACGGACGAATGGATTATGTCGCGGCCTATATGAAGCAAAAACAAGCAGCACACAAAAATACGATTACGGTCCATGCTGGAGATATGATTGGTGGGAGCTCTCCTATATCTTCTCTACTGCAAGATGAACCAACCGTTGAACTCATGGAGAACATTGGCTTTGATGTGGGCACGGTCGGCAACCATGAATTCGATGAAGGGGTCGACGAGCTATTGCGTATCTTAAATGGCGGAGAACATCCTAAAGGCACAAAGGGGTATGACGGACAGAACTTCCCGCTCGTTTGTGCGAACTGTGAATACAAGGATACAGGTAAGCCACTTTTACCGGCTTATGAAATCATCGATGTCGAAGGAATCCCAGTCGCATTTATCGGTGTTGTGACCAAGTCAGCCGCAGGAATGGTCATGCCAGAAGGGATTAAAGACATTCAGTTTACAGATGAAGTCAAAGCCGTGAATGAAGCCACGAAGGAACTAAAACAAAAAGGGGTTAAAGCCATTGCAGTTTTAGCTCATATGACAGCCTCTCAAAATGGCGATACGATCACTGGAGAGAGTGCAAAGCTTGCCAAAGAAGGTGATGATGAAATTGACGTCATCTTTGCAGGGCATAATCACGAAGTGGTCAATGGAGAGGTCAATGGGAAATTAATTGTGCAAGCCTTTGAATATGGGAAGGCGATTGGCGAAGTCAATGTGACACTTGACCGCAAAACGAAGGATATCGTCAAAAAGAGTGCAAATATCCAGTATGTAGATCAAGCTGGTATAGAAAAGGACAAGGAAGCAGCAGACATCTTGGCTCATTACGGGAAAGAAGTGGAGCCGATTATTAGTGAGGTTGTTGGAGAAGCTGGGGTCAAAATGGAAGGCGGCTATTCAAATGATGGAGACACGCCGCTCGGTAATTTGATTGCAGATGGTATGAGATATTCAATGAAAAGTGACTTTGCCATGATGAATGGAGGGGGCATTAGGCAAAACCTTGAAAAAGGGCCGATAACGTGGGGAGATCTCTTTAATATTCAGCCATTCGGCAACGTTTTAGTCAAACTGGAGATCAAGGGAAAAGACTTAGTTGAGATCATAGAAGCTCAAATTTCTCCACAATTTGGACCAGATTATAGCATTTCAGGCTTTTCATATTCCTATGATCCGGTAACATATAAAGTAGTCGACTTGAAGCTGCCAGATGGTTCAGCCGTAGCTTTCGATCAAACGTATACACTCACTGTGAATAACTTCATGGCAACTGCAACTGGCAGTAAATATGCACCAATAGGCAGACTTGGGAAAAACCCTGAAACAGGCCCAGAAGACTTAGAAGCCACTGTCGCTTTTGTCAAAAGCTTTGAGGGAGCTTCCATTGTGTATCAAAAAGAGGGGCGAATTCAAATAGCAAAACAAGAAGAAAAAGCAGCAAGCTAAAGAGCGTATCATCTAAGAGAAATGTAACAGGCAAAGGAGTTTAAGCATGAAAAAGTGGCTTGCACTGACTGTGATGACAGCCGGGATTGTTCTGCTCGGCTGGGGGATTTGGCAAATCGCCTCTACTCATCTTCAAACAGCCCAATCATTAGACGAAGCGAAGAAGGCTGTGGCGGACGATCAAGGGATGTCCAAAAAGCAGTTTGCTCCAGAAGTGGGGAAAGCTTCTGGCATCCTGACGATTCCAAAATTAAAAGCAGACCTTCCCATTGTCGAAGGGACGGATGCGGATGACCTTGCAAAGGGAGTAGGACACTACAAAGGCAGTTATTATCCTGATCAGAATGGACAAATCGTCCTATCTGGCCACCGTGACACGGTGTTTCGCCGGACAGGTGAACTGGATATTGGAGATCAGCTGAAAATCACTGTGCCGTATGGTGAGTTTGTGTATGAAATCACGCATACGAAAATTGTCGATCAGTATGATACATCCATTATTACGTTGCAGAATGAAAAGGAAGAGCTGATATTAACCACATGCTATCCTTTTCATTTCGTCGGCAATGCACCAGAGCGGTACATTATTTATGCAAAAAGAGCGTCTGTCTAAAGAAAAAGAGCCTGCTGATCATATGCAGGCTCCCAGCGTGTAGACAAACCCTTGCATTCGTTGTCAGATCTACGTTCCGGTGCTCGTCCTTCCTAGAACTGCAAAGGTTTTCTATCACGCTGAAAAGAAGAAAGGGCTAAAATAAGATTATTTTAGCCCTTTGTCAACAATCTGAGATCCTGCTAATCAAATGCAGGCTCTTTATTTTAATGGATGATTTTATTCATGAGCTGGTCCATATCAGGTGGTAGAGGTGCTTCGATGATCAGATGCTCACCTGTAAAGGGGTGTTTCATGTCAACTTGCTTGGCGTGAAGAGCACACCTGTTGATGTAATCACGAACTCCGTCATATAAAGTGTCCCCAGCTAGTGGATGCCCGAGACTGCTAAGGTGGACACGAATTTGATGCGTTCTACCCGTCTCTAATTGCAGTTTAACGGCTGTCATTTGCAGACGTTTATTCATGTCCATGACCTGAAAATGAGTCACAGCTTTTTGTCCAGTAGGGGAGATTCTTCGTCTGACTGCATGGTGTTTGTCACGGCCGATCGCTGCATCAATGGTGCCTTTCTTTTTTTTGAAAAGCCCCTCTGCGATGGCGATGTATGTTCGGCTGATTGTTTTTTTAGAAAGCATTTGATCAAGAGCCGCATGGGCTAATCTATGCTTTGCAAAAATGACGGTGCCGCTTGTGTCTTGATCCAGCCTGTGGATATGTCTCACCCTCTTTTCTTCTCCATTTGCTTGAAAATGGAAGGCCACAAGGTTAGCCAGTGTGCCCGTTTGTCCTTGTTCATTCGGATGAGTTGGCCGTCCGGCAGGTTTTTGCACAATTAATAAATGCTCGTCCTCGAAGAGCACCTCTAATTCACCGTATTCTGGTGCCACATCACTTTCTTCTGTTTCAAATAAATCAATGATGATCTGATCGCCTTTACTGACTTTAGCCGCGTGATGGGCAGGCTTTTGATTTAAACGGACTTTTTGATGCTCCATCCAAAAATGAATAATCGGTTTTGATGCAGATACGGCTGTCTTTAAAAAATGACTGAGTGATGTGTGATGATACTGCTCGTCTACTTTGAGTGAGAGCGTGTGCCCTTTTATGATCATGATATCCGTTCCTCTCTATGGGTATATATAGGAAACACTTACCTTGGCGAACGCCTTTTTTTCTGTGCTATTCTGAATGGAGAAATAACGACAGAGAGGTAGATGTCACGTGAGATTAATGAAAGCTGCTACAGACCTGCAAGAGCAGGCAATTGAAGAAATATCAAAGGAAGTTGAAGATCTTCTTTCTCATGCTGTCAATGGACAGCAGCGGGATATGCGTCAAAAAGACCGCTCCCTTACCTTTATTGATGGCGTATATAACGGGACGATGGATGATGCTTTTCGTATTTTATCGGGACTTCAGCTATTACATACCATAATTGTAAAACCGAAACGTCATATCACCAAACGTGATCGTGAGCTATTCGAGCGGAACCGTGAGCAGGTCAATGCCTGCGGCTTTTCTTTTCCGTTTGATCTAGATGATTTTGTCAGCCGTCACCTTCAAAATGCGTAAAAGATGGTGTGAACTTCCTTGTTAACTTACAAGGCCCTCGCACATACTATTTTTAAGGGAACGGAGAAACCTTTAAGATCTGTAATACCAAACCCGCTCTTTTTCAACATTGCCTATTTCTCCACGAATCGGAGCGCTTGGATCTCTTACAGAATGAACAGAACACGGGTAGGAGCCTGACAAAACGGTGCAGGCTCCTTTTATACATAATCATTTTAGCAGACATTCATCTTTGAAAGTCAATTTTATTCACGATATGATAGCATGGAGTATATGTTTAAGACTTTTGTAAAAAAAAGGAGTGGCCTCGTTGGTAAAGGCGATTATATTTGATTTTGACGGATTAATTTTAGATACAGAAACACATGAATATGAGGTTTTACAAGAAATGTTTGCGGAGCATGAGTCAGATCTGCCTCTTTCCGTATGGGGCAAGGTCATTGGCACGCAGGCAGGCTTTAAGCCATTTGAATATTTGGAAAAGCAGCTAGGAAAGACGCTGGATCATGAGACACTCACAGCAGATCGGCGTTCTCGTTTTCAAAAAAGAATGAAGGACGAATCAGCAAGACCTGGCGTAGAAGCTTATTTAGAAGCAGCAAAGGAGCTCGGGATCAAGATTGGACTTGCTTCCAGCTCAGACTATAAATGGGTGTCAGATCACCTAAAGCAGATTGGTCTTTTCGACTACTTTGAATGTATCCGCACGTCAGATGATGTGGAAGAAGTCAAACCAAATCCAGAGCTCTATTTGCAAACCGCACGCTGCTTAGGGGTAGAGCCAAAAGATTGCGTGGCATTTGAGGATTCTGTGAATGGATCAGTAGCTGCCAAACGGGCAGGTATGAAATGTGTCATCGTCCCAAACAAAGTGACGAGCACGCTGCAATTTGAAGAATATGATGTCAGATTAGAATCCATGGCTGAAATCGAATTGCTCCAGCTATTCCATCAGCTTGAAAAAGAGGATCAGTAAGGGGGCAAAAACATCATGGCAGAAAAACTAGACTTAACGCGGTTTGAAAAAAGAATGGTGATCCGTAATATCCGTGAAGAGGATATTGACCGAATCATTGCCTTGCAAGAGGTATGCTTTCCAGGCATGGACCCTTGGAAACGAGAGCATCTTGAAAGCCACCTTGAGCATTTCCCAGAAGGACAGTTTTGTGCTGAATTCGAGGGAGAAATCATTGGCTCTTGTTCAAGTTTATTAATTAACTTTGATGAATACGATGATCGCCACACGTGGCAGGACATTACAGATGATGGGTACATCACAAACCATAATCCTGATGGGATGAATATGTACGGAATCGAAGTCATGGTGGGTCCTGAGTACCGCCGCATGAAAATTGGGCATCGTTTGTATGAAGCAAGAAAAGACTTAGCGAGAAGATTAAATTTAAAAAGCATCATCATTGGCGGACGCATTCCGAATTATCATAAATACCAAGAGGAAATGACGCCTCGCCAGTATGTGGAGCAGGTGATGCTTCACCAAATCTATGATCCCGTTTTATCTTTTCAGCTGTTAAATGAATTTAGTCTCATGCGGATCAATCCGAATTACCTGCCGGATGATAAAGCATCCAGCACATATGCGACGTTAATGGAATGGAACAATGTCGACTATCGCCCGCAATCGAAAAGATATTATAAATCGGCGTTCCCCGTTCGAATTTGTGTGATTCAATATGCGATGAAACAAATTCATTCCTTTGAGGAATTTATGAATCAGGTGGAGTATTATGTGGATGTCGCATCAGATGCATCAGCTGACTTTGCCGTATTCCCAGAAATTTTTACGACGCAGCTCATGTCTTATTTAGAAGAGCGTTCACCAAGTCTTGCCGTACAGCGGATTACGGAATATACCGAGGACTACATTAATTTGTTCACAGACCTTTCTGTGAAATATAACATTAATATCATCGGCGGGTCCCACTTTGTAGAAGAGGAAGGGAAAATCTACAATATCGCCTATTTATTTAGACGTGATGGAACGATTGAAAAGCAATATAAACTTCACATCACGCCGAATGAAAGAAAATGGTGGGGGATTTCAGCTGGTGACCAGGTCCGGGTATTTGATACAGACTGCGGCAAAATTGCGATCCAAATTTGCTACGATATTGAATTTCCTGAGCTTGCACGGATCGCGGCTGACAAAGGAGCGAAAATTATTTTCACTCCGTTCTGTACAGAAGACCGCCAAGGCTATTTAAGAGTACGTTACTGTGCACAGGCGAGAGCGGTTGAAAATCAGATTTATACCGTCATCTCGGGAACAGTTGGCAACCTTCCGCAAACCGAAAATATGGATGTTCAATATGCACAATCGGCTATATTTGCCCCATCAGACTTTGAATTTGCAAGAGATGGGATTGTAGGAGAGTGTAATCCAAACATTGAGATGGTTGTCGTTGGTGATGTCGATTTAGAAATTTTAAGAAGACAAAGGCAAGACGGGACCGTACGTCAGCTGAAAGACCGAAGAAGAGACGTGTACCATATTGAATATAAAAAATAATGAAAGGAAGCGCCTATTGTTGAGGCGCTTCTTTTTGATGACATTTTTTAAAGAGACAATGTGGCGCCATGAGCGATCGCTTTCACTGCTAAAAAAGGGACATCTGATTGGATAAGATTTTTTCGATTGACAAAGGGATGCTGGAGCAAAAGCAGAATATACTGAAAGGAGATCATGTGTTCAAAAAGGAGAGGAATATGGGGCGACAATCTAAACATCTGTATATCAATTTGCCGGTAAAGCACGTGAAGGAATCTATCGCTTTTTTTGAGCAGCTGGGTTTTGACTTTGAGCAGCAGTTCACGAATGATCAGGCGGCCTGTTTGGTCATTGATGACACGATCACCGTCATGCTGTTATCTCTTAGGCATTTTCAATCCATCTCAGAGAAACAATTAGTGGACGCAAAAGAGGCATCAGAGGTGATTATCTCTATTCGTGTCAATTCACGAGAAGAGGTCGATGAGCTTGTCGAGCAGGCAATGGCAGCAGGCGGTTCACCGTTTAAGGAGAAGCAGGATCATGAGTTCATGTATGGATGGAGCTTTCAGGATCTTGATGGTCATTTGTGGGAAGTGTTTTATATGGATGAGGAAAGAAGCGGCCTTTCATAAGGGTGCTTCTTTTTTATTGTTTATCAGTGGTATGATAATGAGGAAGCAGAAGGAATCTGGAATTCAACTAGAGAAAAGTAGGTGCAGCATGGAGTTTTTACTTGTCTTACTGCCAGTGTTCGGCATATTTCTGATTGGGTATATCGGGCAGAAGGCGATTGGTTTTGACATACATACGCTCTCATCAATGTCTTTATATTTAATGTCACCATTTCTTGCGTTTGAAACCTTTTATCAAAACAAAGTGTCGATGGACTATGTGTATTTATCCATTTTTGTTGTCGGGCTTTGTCTTGCACTTATTTTATGTGTCTTTATATTATCTCGTATTTATGGTTATTCGAATGAAACGTATTGTGCCATGATTCTGTCGTCAGCCTTTATGAACAATGGAAACTACGGCACGCCCGTTGTGCTGCTTGTCTTCGGAGCAGCAGGTTTGGATATTGCGATCGTGTTGATGGTGCTGCAGCAGCTTGTCATGAGTACAATCGGCATGTATTATGCAGCAAAGGGCGGAGAGGATGCGGGAGATGGAAAGGTCGTGCTGAAAAAAGTGCTTCGTATGCCGGTTGCTTACGGGGCGCTCATCGGTCTATTATTTCAGCTGATTGACCTTTCATTACCTAAAGAGCTGATGACGGGTATTCAGCTTGTAGGGAATGCTGCCATACCGACGATTATGCTTATTTTAGGTATGCAGCTTGCCGTGATCTCTTTTAAGCAAGTGGATTATCGAAATATTTCTTATGCTGTATTGCTGAAGCTGTTTATCTCCCCACTCATCGCATTTGGCTTTACGGTTATTTTACCGGTAGATGATATGGTGAAACAAATTATGATCTTAGTGGCAGCCATGCCGACAGCAGCAAATACCACGCTGATGGCTGTACAATTTCGAACGAAGCCTGAGTTTGTCTCAAGCACGACATTTCTCAGTACAATCTTAAGTATCGTGACATTACCAGTTTTATTATGGATTTTATCCATGCACCCTCTGGGATAGGGGATAGGCGGCAAACAAAGGGGGACATATGAATGAATGTAGATGTTCATTTCCAAGTGAGTGACGTGTTGAAAACGAAGCATTTTGCGCATGCAAAAGTGTTAGCAGGGGAAAAAGGATTGTTTCGGCAGGTCAAATGGATCCATGTGTTAGAAGTGCCTGATGTAGAGGATTTGTTAAATGGAGGCGAGCTTATATTAACGACAGCCGCAGGCTTCCATGATCAACTGGATGTGTTTCAAGCGTTTTTACGGCAGCTGATTGATTCAGGGGCAGCCGGCTTGTGTATTGAATTTGTTCCGCTAAGATTCGATGTGCCGGAAGAATTGCTGACCTATGCAGAAGAAAGAGATTTTCCGCTTATTCTGTTTACAAAAGAAGTGAAGTTCGTCAACATCACGCAGCATCTTCATACGATGATGATCGAGCGTCAGTATCAAATGATGGCAGATTTAGAAGCACTATCATCAAAGCTGAATGAGCTTTTACTGACCCCGCATCCGCAGATGGATATTTTGGATCAAGTGTATCAGCACGTAAGGGGGATTCTTTTACTCCTCCCTGTTCAGGGCGAGCCGATTATTTTATGTGATTCTTCCAAACCAACCGAAGAACTGGTTATGAATTATTTACAGTTTGCTTCCGTGCCAAAAGGATACGAAGTGACGCAAAAACAAGTGCTTGCACTCAAACAAACATTTGCAGATCTTGTGCTCATTCATCAAGCGGACACGCTCTCTGAATTTGAACTGCTCGTGATGGATAAAGGAGCGAATGCTCTTGCCCAGCAAACATTAAGAGAGCTTTATACAGAAGAGCTGAAGAAAACAAAAGAGAATGAATGGCTGCAAAAATGGTTCCAAGAAGAGCATACAGAACGAGAGATCATAGAGCACCTTGAAGAAACAGAAGGGTTGAAAAAGCCAACTGGCTGCGTAGTTTTGCTCTTTCAAAAGCATCATCAAATCGAAGAAATCGCAGGGAATCTTTACTTTCTTGTATCTTGCCGCTCCATTTTTCAGCGTGCGGGTTTCTATCTGATTGCATATGAGCATCAAGGACAAACCTTGTTTATTTTATTAAACACGAGAAAGAAAGAGGACTGGAAAGAGCGTGCAGAAAAGGCTGCAAACGACATCAAACAATTGTATGACCGGGAGCAGCCCCGAGGGGCCGAGATCAATTTTGGTATCGGTCAATATTGTGAACAGTTTCAGCACATGAGAAAAAGCTTTCAAGCAGCCAAAGAAGTGCTGCATTTAAAAAAAGTGATGCCTCAGCGGGTGGAAAGTCCATTTTACCAAGATCTACATATGCTTCGTCTCATGCCTATGATGAAGGAAAGCGGTCTGCTTGAATGCATGGTGAAAGAGTATTTAGAGCCCGTGATTTTATACGATAATCAAAATAGCGGGAGACTCTATCAAACGCTGAATATCTTTTTACAGACAAACGGTTCTAAAAAAGAAACCGCAAGCCAGCTCTATATTGTTAGGCAAACCCTTTATCATAGACTGGATAAACTGCATGCCTTACTTGGTGAGGATATGATGCAAGCGCCGAAACGCCAGGCACTTGAATTTGCAATTCTTGCTTATGAATTCCTGCAAGGAAATCGACGTTAGCGGAGTGTGTTCAATTTGCCAAGGCATCAAGAAAAGTGTCTTATGATGGTGTTCAATCAGTTGACGATCTGTCTAATGTAATCGGCCTGCCCCCTTTTTTATAATGAAAGAAACTGTCAAGTTCCAGTTTCATATGCCTCACGTTTCATCCATATAATGAATGGAGAGGCAATGTGCTGCTTGAACTGGTCTAAGCTTCTTTAATGATGAAAACGGATACATGGGGGCGGGAAGATGAAAATACATGAGCAGGCGCAAAATCTTCAGGCGAAAGATGATCAGTTGATCTGGCATCATATGAAAGGGACAAACAAGGAAAATGAAAGTATGGTTATTCACGAGGCAGAAGGCGCATGGGTGACAGATATTCATGGAAATCGCTATTTAGACGGGATGTCAGGTCTTTGGTGTGTAAATGCCGGATATGGCCGCAAAGAGCTTGCAGAAGCGGCGTATAAGCAATTAAAGACAATGCCTTACTATCCGCTTACACAAAGCCACGTGCCGGCGATTCAGCTGGCTGAAAAGCTAAATGAGTGGCTTGGCGGGGACTATGTCATCTTCTTTTCTAACAGCGGTTCTGAAGCCAATGAAGCCGCATTTAAAATTGTCAAACAATATCATGCGCAAAAAGGAGAGAGTACAAGGACAAAGTTCATCTCCCGGTACCGGTCGTATCACGGCAATACAGCAGCTGCTCTTGCCGCAACCGGTCAAGCGCAGCGTAAATATAAATATGAACCATTAGGTCAGGGCTTTATCCACGTTGCACCTCCTGATGTGTATCGTCATCCTGAGGACCAAGAGAATTTGGCGAGTGCTGCGGCGATTGATCAGGCTATGACGTGGGAACTAAGCGAGACCATTGCTGGGGTCATTATGGAGCCGATCATTACGGGCGGAGGTATCTTAATGCCGCCAAAAGGGTATTTGAAGAAGGTCAAAGACATCTGTGAAGCTCATGGGGCGCTTCTTATCGTAGATGAAGTCATCTGCGGCTTTGGCCGGACAGGGAAGCGGTTTGGTTTTATGCATGAGGAAGTAAAACCGGATATTATCACCATGGCAAAAGGGATTACAAGCGGCTATTTACCGCTTTCTGCAACGTGCGTGAAACGAGAAATCTATGAAGCTTATGCAGGGGAAGATACGTATGACCGGCTGCGCCATGTGAATACATTTGGCGGTCACCCTGCTTCCTGTGCGGTGGCACTTGCCAACCTAGAGATTATGGAAAACGAGCAATTAGTGGAACGGTCAGATGCGCTGGGGCGAGATATGCTTGAACGTTTGCAAGAGTTAAAAGAGCACCCATTTGTCGGAGATGTCAGAGGAAAAGGCTTGCTGTTTGGCATTGAGCTTGTTCAGGATCAGCAGTCCAAAAAACCAGCTGAGCTACATGTTGTCGGTCAATTGATCGCAGAATGTAAAAAACGCGGGCTGATCATCGGGAAAAATGGTGATACAGTTGCCGGCTATAATAACGTTGCCCAGCTTGCACCGCCGCTTAATATCACAGATGATGACGCCTCATTTATCATCAATACCTTAAAAGAAAGCATGGCACAGCTATAGCAGAGAGACTTCTCTGCTTTTTTCTATGGAATAAAAGCATGCTTTCCAGCATTGATGATGTGAGGTGAAATCGGTATTGGACATACTAGGTGTATTGAAAAATAGAAGAGTTTCTATTACTGTTAGGAGAAGACTGATCCAATACACTTTTGAAGGAGACGGCATATGAGTTTTCATGATCAACCTATTCTACCTGCTGTTCGCAATATGAAGCAATTTGAGGAATTTTTAAAAAGTCCATTTACATATGGTGTCTTACTTGATGTTCACTTAGGCCGGCTAAAGGGCATCATGAATGAGGCAAATGCTCATCACAAAAAAATGTTTGTCCATGTCGATCTCATTCACGGGATTAAACATGATGAGTATGGAACGGAATTTATTTGTCAGGAAATGAAGCCTGCAGGAATTATTTCTACTAGGTCTTCTGTCATAGTAAAAGCTAAGCAAAAAAAGGTATATGCCATTCAGCGAATGTTTTTACTTGATACGAGTGCCATGGAAAAAAGCATGGAGTTCGTCGGGAAACATCGTCCAGATTTTATTGAAGTGTTGCCGGGAGTCGTACCAGATTTAATTACAGAAGTGCGCGAGCGAGCTGGGATCCCAATATTTGCAGGCGGATTTATCCGTACAAAAGAAGATGTAGAAAGAGCGCTTGAAGCAGGGGCTACAGCTGTGACGACCTCGAATACCACCCTTTGGAAAGCGTTCCAAAAGTGAAAAAGATAAAATGTGAATATTTATTGACAACGTTTTCATCCTCTGATACTATTGCACTAAGTTAATATCATGTGATGGAGAAACGGAGATCCACAACAGCGCTTTACTAGGTGACAAATGACCCTGATGTAAAGTATGTTTGTTGTGGATCTTTTTCTTTATCTTTTCTACACATTCATAGGGGATGGCAACTGAACCAGAGGAGGAATTTTTCATGACACCATTTTGGGGAGAAGTCGTAGGTACAATGCTGCTCATCATTTTTGGAGGCGGTGTGTGTGCGGCAGTTAATTTAAAGAAATCGCTCGCATATCAATCCGGATGGATTGTAATCGCTTTCGGATGGGGATTTGCAGTGGCCATTGCAGCTTATGCAACGGGTGGAATCAGTGGAGCGCATTTAAATCCCGCACTAACAATTGGGCTTGCGCTAGAAGGAAGTTTTCCTTGGGCTGATGTTCCAATGTATATTATTGGTCAAATGCTTGGCGCATTAATAGGGGCTATTATCGTCTTTTTACATTACTTACCGCACTGGAAAGCAACTGATGATCCAGGTGCAAAGCTAGGTGTATTCTCAACTGGTCCTGCGATTCCGCATACTTTTGCAAACGTACTTAGTGAAGTCATCGGTACATTTGTATTGGTTCTAGGAATCTTAGCGATTGGTGCAAATAAATTTGCAGACGGAGTCAATCCGCTGATTGTTGGTTTCTTAATTGTTGCAATTGGTCTTTCTTTAGGTGGAACAACTGGTTATGCAATTAACCCTGCACGTGATTTAGGTCCGAGAATTGCACATGCGATCCTGCCGATTCCAGGGAAAGGCCCATCGAATTGGAAATATGCTTGGGTGCCAGTTATTGGTCCAATTTTAGGCGGCGCATTTGGC
The DNA here is from genome assembly GCF_049896565.1 of Bacillus sp. DWP3-1. Lineage (NCBI taxonomy): Bacteria > Bacillati > Bacillota > Bacilli > Caryophanales > Bacillaceae > Bacillus > Bacillus sp. DWP3-1. The sequence continues at coordinate 236,223 of NZ_JAFCUN010000007.1, read as the reverse complement.
GGTGTTTTCTACAATGCAGCCTTTAAAGCGAACGTCACTCCAGCCTTTTGGATTGTAAGCGTTATTTTAGTTGTGGTATTGTTAGGACTCTATGTCTCTACGAAAAACCAAACAAATGCTGTAAATGAAAGTATGTAAGGGGAGGAAAACATCATGACAAAAGAAAAATATATTCTTGCATTAGATCAAGGGACCACAAGCTCAAGAGCAATCTTATTTGATCAAGAAGGCAAAATTGCACATACAGCTCAGAAGGAATTTAATCAATATTTTCCGAACCCAGGCTGGGTAGAACACAATGCAAATGAAATTTGGAGCTCTGTTCTATCGGTCATTTCAACAGCTTTAATTGAATCAGGAATTGAAGCAGACCAAATCGCTGGTATCGGAATTACGAACCAGCGTGAGACAGCTGTTGTTTGGGATAAACATACAGGCGCACCTATTTACAATGCAATTGTTTGGCAGTCAAGACAAACGTCTGGCATTTGTGAAGATTTAAAAGCGCAAGGACACAATGAAACGTTTAGAAATAAAACAGGTCTTCTCATCGATGCTTATTTCTCAGGTACAAAGGTCAAATGGATTTTAGACAATGTAGAAGGTGCCCGTGAGAAAGCAGAAAATGGCGACTTACTGTTTGGCACAATCGATACTTGGCTTATTTGGAAGATGACAGGCGGTAAATCACACGTCACAGATTATTCCAATGCGTCAAGAACGTTAATGTTCAACATTTACGATCTGAAATGGGATGAAGAATTACTTGATATCCTTGGCGTACCTGCATCTATGCTTCCGGAGGTGAAACCATCTTCACACATTTATGGTGAAACAACAGACTATCACTTCTTCGGCAGAAATATTCCGATTGCAGGAGCGGCGGGAGATCAGCAGGCTGCTTTATTCGGTCAGGCTTGCTTTGAAGAAGGAATGGCGAAGAACACATATGGTACAGGATGTTTCATGTTGATGAATACAGGGGAAAAAGCCATTAAGTCGGATCATGGTTTATTAACGACGATTGCATGGGGCATTGACGGCAAAGTTGAATATGCTTTAGAAGGAAGTATTTTCGTTGCTGGCTCAGCGATTCAGTGGCTGCGTGACGGACTGAGAATGTTTAAAGACTCGAAAGACAGCGAAACATATGCAGAGCGCGTTGAGTCAACAGAGGGCGTATATGTCGTTCCGGCATTCGTTGGTCTAGGCACACCATACTGGGATAGTGATGTCAGAGGCGCTGTTTTCGGGTTAACACGCGGTACTTCTAAAGAGCACTTTGTCCGAGCAACGTTAGAATCACTTGCTTATCAAACGAAAGATGTGTTAGATGCGATGGAAAAGGATTCAAACATTTCATTAAAAACATTGCGCGTTGATGGCGGAGCTGTGAAGAATGATTTCTTAATGGGCTTCCAAAGTGATCTGTTGGATGTGCCTGTAGAGCGTCCAGAAATTAATGAAACGACGGCACTCGGTGCGGCCTATCTTGCGGGAATAGCAGTTGGCTTCTGGAACGACCGTTCAGACATTGCAAAACAATGGAACCTTGACAAGCGCTTTGACCCTAAGATGGAAGAGGACAGCCGTGACTCGTTATACAGCGGGTGGAAAAAGGCTGTAAAAGCAGCTCAAGCTTTCAAATAAACCAAAAGTATGGTATACTTCAAGTAAGTTAATAGAACGGTTGGAGAACTGGAGAGACCGCAGGCACCGAAGTGTAGAAATACGCTTTGGGTGTTTGCGGTCTCTTTTTCTTTACCGTACAACATGGGAGGAACAAGAGATGACTTTTTCTAGCTTAGAAAGGGAACAAATGCTGCAGGAAATGACAAAAAAACCATATGATGTGTTTATCATTGGCGGGGGTATTACAGGCGCTGGTACAGCACTTGATGCGGCTTCACGCGGGATGCGCGTTGGCCTTGCAGAAATGCAGGATTTCGCAGCAGGTACGTCTAGCCGCTCAACGAAACTAGTGCACGGTGGACTTCGTTATTTAAAACAATTCGAAGTGAAGATGGTCGCAGAGGTCGGTAAAGAGCGTGCCATTGTATACGAAAACGGTCCTCATGTGACAAGACCAGAATGGATGCTTCTTCCGATGCATAAAGGCGGGACATTCGGTAAGTTTTCAACATCCATTGGGCTTAGAGTGTATGACTTTTTAGCTGGTGTAAAGCATAGCGAACGCAGAAGCATGCTAAGTGCGAAGGAAACACTTGCAAAAGAACCGCTTGTGAAAAAGGACGGCTTAAAAGGCGGCGGCTACTATGTTGAATACCGTACAGATGATGCACGCCTGACAATCGAAGTCATGAAAGAAGCTGTGAAATTCGGGGCAGAAGCGGTCAACTATGCGAAAGTAAAAGAATTTATTTATGATACAGGCAAAGTTGTCGGTGTTGTCATTGAAGATGTCATGACGCAGAAAACCTACGATGTGTATGCGAAGAAAATCGTCAATGCGACAGGTCCATGGGTCGATCAGCTAAGAGACAAGGATCACTCAAAAGAAGGGAAGCACTTACAGCATACAAAAGGTATTCACTTAGTATTCGACCAATCAGTCTTCCCATTAAAACAAGCGATCTACTTTGACACACCTGATAAACGTATGGTCTTTGCGATTCCAAGAGAAGGCAAAACGTACGTTGGAACAACAGATACAGTGTACAAAAAGCAGCTGGAACATCCGCGTATGACAAAAGCAGATCGTGATTATGTCATCAAAGCGATTCAATACATGTTCCCTGATCTCAATATTACAGAAAAAGATGTTGAATCTAACTGGGCTGGTCTTCGTCCACTCATTCATGAAGAGGGCAAAGACCCTTCAGAAATTTCTCGTAAGGATGAAGTATGGACATCATCTTCAGGCTTAATTACCATTGCTGGCGGTAAATTAACAGGCTACCGCAAAATGGCTGAGCACATTGTGAATCTCGTACGTGATGGACTGAAAGAAGAAACGGGCAAAGACTTCGGGCCATGTAAAACAAAGCATATGCCAATTTCAGGCGGTCATGTAGGCGGGTCTAAAAATATGGCATCCTTTGTCCAAGCGAAAACAGCAGAAGGAGTATCTGTTGGTTTAACAGAACCGATTGCTCAAAAACTCGCTGAAAAATATGGCTCAAACGTCAGCAGTCTCTTCAAGCGTGTAGAGCAGCTTCAAGGTGAAGCAGACAAACGAAACATTCCAGCGTATGTACTGGCAGAGCTTGTCTATGCAATCGAAGAAGAATTAGCTGTTACCCCTGTTGATTTCTTCTTAAGAAGAACAGGAAGCCTATTATTTAATATCAACTGGGCGAAAAAATATGCACAGCCTGTCGTTGACTATATGGCAGAGCGTTTTGGCTGGGATGAAGCAGCAAAACAGAAACATCAAACAGAATTAGATCAACTATTCCATGAAGCAGTTGTACCACTTGATGCTGAATAAAAGAAAAGCCGATCATGTATCGGCTTTTTTATTTGTTCAGCATTTTCTTCATCTGCCAATGATATAGCATGACATAAAGGATGATTCCATATAAAATAACAGTAGATGTATTTTATTGATGATAAGAGCTGGGAGGACGACCATGAGTTGGAAGACGAATTATGAGCGATGGATCAATGAGAAGCACCTGGATACTGAGCTAAGGGAATGGCTGGAGGCACATCAAGATGATCAATTAGCACTTGAAGACTGTTTCTACAAAAACCTTGAGTTCGGCACTGGAGGAATGCGCGGAGAGATTGGTGCCGGCACGAACCGAATGAATGTGTACACGGTTCGTAAAGCATCTGCAGGCCTTGCTGCGTATATTGCGAAACATGGAGAGGATGCAAAAAGAAGAGGCGTCGCCATTGCATATGATTCACGCCATAAATCGCCTGAATTTGCGATGGAAGCAGCCAAAACTCTTGCTTCACAGGGCATTCAAACATACGTATTTGACGAACTGCGTCCAACACCGGAGCTCTCCTTTGCTGTTCGAGAGCTGAATGCATTTGCTGGGATTGTCGTAACAGCAAGTCATAATCCACCAGAATATAATGGCTATAAAGTATATGGAGAAGACGGCGGACAGCTGCCTCCACTTCAAGCAGATCAAGTCATTCAAGAAGTAGATGCAATAGAAAATGAACTGTCGATTTCAGTTGATTCAGAAGAAACGTTAAAACAACAAGGGCTGATCAAGATGATCGGAGAAGAAATCGATCATGCGTATATTGAAAAATTAAAAACCATCAGTGTCCACCCTGAGCTGGCAGGTGAGGTCGATGTCAAAGTCGTTTTTACCCCGCTTCATGGTACGGCCAACCAGCCTGTCCGAAAAGGGCTTCAGGCTTTAGGCTATCAGCATGTGACCGTTGTGCCTGAACAGGAAAAACCAGATCCGCAATTTTCAACAGTGACATCGCCAAATCCAGAGGAGCATGCAGCATTTGAGTATGCCATCAAGCTTGGCGAAAAGCAGAATGCTGATATCCTCATTGCAACAGACCCAGATGCGGATAGGTTAGGCATTGCGGTCAGAGATCATGATGGAGAGTTTACCGTCTTAACAGGCAACCAAACAGGAGCCCTGCTGCTCCATTATTTATTGTCTGAAAAACAAAAGCTTGGTCAGCTGCCGCCTCGTCCCGTTGTGATGAAAACGATTGTCACAAGTGAGCTTGGGCGTGCTGTTGCTTCAGCATTTGGTGCCCATACGATTGACACGCTTACTGGTTTTAAATTTATTGGAGAAAAAATCAAGCAATTCGAAGAGAGCGGAGAATACACGTTTCAATTCGGGTACGAAGAAAGCTATGGCTATTTGATCGGTGACTTTGCCCGAGATAAAGATGCGGTGCAAGCGGCGCTGTTAGCTGTCGAAGTCGCTGCTTTCTATAAAAAACAAGGCAAGTCCTTGTACGACGCGCTTGTCGATATGTTCAAGGAGTTTGGATTTTACCGGGAAGGGTTAAAGTCGTTAACCTTAAAAGGAAAAGAAGGAGCAGAGCAAATTTCAGCGATCCTTCATACCTTTAGAACAAATCCACCAGCTGCTATCGCGGGTCAGCGCATCACTGTCATCGAGGATTACCAATCAAGTCAAAGACACCTCGTTGCCGAAAAGAAAGAAGAAACCATTCACCTGCCAGCTTCAAACGTGCTGAAATATTTCCTTGAGGATGGCTCGTGGTTCTGCTTAAGACCTTCCGGCACTGAGCCTAAAGTGAAATTTTATATTGCAGTCAAAGGTACATCTTTAACAGATAGCGAAGAAAAGCTGAAGCATCTGTCAGAAGAAGTGATGAAAGTCGTTTATGAGATTGTGGAAGAAACAGCTAAATAAACAAACAAGGCCATCGTGTGAATGCATGATGGCTTTTTCTCAGTCAAAAGGATGAGAAAAAATCATCCTTTTAGCGAAAGAACCGGCAGAATGCTCATGATATAATGAGCGTAATGAAAAGAGAAGGCAGCAAATGCCGGGGGTAAACAGTATGGGAGAATATCAAGAGAAGGTTGAAACATTAAAAACGTTAAAAGAAATTGCTGAAAAGCTAAATGAAGGCACGGAAATGAAAGATACGCTTCATGAAGTGCTCCATATGCTGATGGATGTCACAGGCTTTCATTCAGCATGGATTTATTTTATAGAAAAAGACGGTTCGTACGAATTGATGGCAGAGGTCTCCTTACCCGAAGCGCTGGCAAAGCATCAAAAACAGCTCATGTGCCAAAACGATTGCTATTGCATCAATCGATACACAAAAGGTTCACTTCAATCTGCCACAAACATTATGAATTGTAAACGCATCGAAACGGCGATGAAAAAGCAGCTTGGGGATACTGAAGGAATTACGCATCATGCGACGGTTCCCCTCAAAGCATGTAAGCGTACGTTCGGATTATTGAATGTGGCGGCAAAAGGAAAAGTCACATTTACGCAAGAAGAATTGAACTTGCTTGAAAGCATTGCGCTTCAAATTGGTACCGCCATTCAACGGATGAAGCTTGTGCAAAACGAACATCAACATGCTCTTTTGGAAGAAAGAAACCGGCTTGCACAGGACTTACATGATTCCGTCAACCAGATGCTATTTTCAGTCAGTCTGACTGCTAAAGCTGCCCGTCAAATGACTAATGATCAGAATCTAGGGGAAATGATTGATTTTATTCAGCATTTGTCACAAGATGCACTGGTTGAAATGCGGTCACTCATTTGGCAGCTAAGGCCAAGAGGACTTGAAAAAGGATTCACTACAGGAATTCAAGAGTATGCAAAGCTTTTAGGATTACGCTGTACATTATCGTTATTAGGCTGTATGGAGATGGATCATTCGCAGCATGAAACGTTGTTTCGGGTATGCCAAGAAGCGCTGAATAATTGTCAAAAACATGCGGGAGTAGAGGAAGTCAAGGTCCAGCTTGAACAATCAAAAGACACGTTTGAGATGAAAATTATCGACCGCGGAAAAGGGTTTCAGTATGACGAGCAAATGAGCCTCCCTTCACTTGGTCTGAAAGGCATGTCTGACCGTATCAAAAGAGCTGGTGGAACATTTTGTATAGAGTCTGAGCTCGGTAAAGGAACCACCATTCAAGTGAAGGTGCCATTTTCTCAAGAAAGGAAGGGGTCGTCATGAGAGTCGTGATTGCAGATGATCATCATATTGTGAGAAAAGGGCTTGTGTTTTTCTTGCAGACACAGCCTGACGTCGAAATCGTTGGTGAGGCTTCTAATGGAGAAGAAGCATTAGAAGTTGTCAGACAAACGCGGCCTGACATCGTTCTAATGGATCTATCGATGCCTGTGATGAATGGTATTGAAGCCACGAAACAAATGATGCTGGAAATGCCCGATACCCGCATTGTGATTCTGACAAGCTATGCGGATAAAGATTATGTTATTCCCGCTATTCAAGCAGGGGCAAAAGCCTATCAGCTCAAGGATGTAGCGCCAGAAAAGCTCCTTACGACAATGATTGACGTACAAAAGGGCACCTATCAATTAGATGCTCATATCACCAACTTTCTTGTGCAGCATTTGACTGAGCCAAAAGAGCAAAAATGGAAGTTAATGAAAGAGCTGACCAATAGAGAGCGAGATGTCTTATTCGAAATTGCAAAGGGGAAAAGCAATAAAGAAATTGCCTCATCACTGTTTATTTCTGAAAAGACTGTCAAAACACACGTATCTCATGTATTATCAAAACTAGAGCTGGCAGATCGTACACAAGCGGCTCTGTATGCAGTGGATTATCAAAAAAATCAGCCGAAAGAGCTGCTATGACAGAAGGGAATTTAGTCGTTATGCTAAAACTTTTAAGCGCACATTCAATTCAATGAATTGAATAAAAAAGAGCACAGATGTTGGTTTATTTGACGTGCCCTTTTGCGTAAAAAGAGAAGCATGTCCAGTCTAATTTCTAATAATGAAACGATAAAAGGCTTGATGAGTATATGCTCATCAAGTCTTTTTTTATTTTGAGGGAGGTGATGAACCGGCTGACTAAAGGTGAATTTAAAAAAGGAGGGAACAAAGTGGAGACATATGAATTAGTGAATGGTTATCGCCATGATGACAAATTGAAAGAAAGCTTTAATGCGTTAGCGATCAATACATTTGATTTGGATTTTAGTGACTGGTATAAAAGAGGGTACTGGGATGAAAAATATATTCCTTATTCCTTTGTCCATCACGGGAAAGTGATCTCAAACGCTTCCGTCTACCTCATGTCCCTGATCATTGATGGCCAAACGTATCGAGCTGTTCAAATTGGCACGGTGATGACGGATCAAGCCTACCGCCATAAAGGATTAGCGACAAAGTTAATGCAGCATATTATGGATACGTACGAAAATGACTATGATATGATTTTTCTTTTTGCCAATGAAACTGTACTGGATTTTTATCCAAGATTCGGCTTTACCCGTTACCACGAAAGCGAATTTAGTCTAAATATCGGCAAAAGCGCCATTCAAATGAAAAAGGACATGCGCAAAAAGCAGCTGACGTTGGAACATGACCTGCCATTACTTGAACAGTTCGCAGAAAAACGTCAAACGGGATCAATGAAATTAGATGCTGAAGACCATGGCAGCTTATTGATGTTTTATTTTACATTCGTTTGGCCGGATGCCATTTTCTATATTGAAGCGTTGGATACCATTGTCCTGATGAATGAAGAAAATGAAACCATACATGTCTTTGATATCATTTCTCTCCAGCCGCAAAATATAGAGGAAGTTGTTGCACATATTGTGAATGAAACGACGGAAAAAGTGATATTCTATTTTACACCTGATACGTCAATTGACGGCTTACATGTGGTTATGGCGCCAAATGACGAGGATGCGCTGTTTATTTATACAAAAAAAGAATGGGTAAAAGACCACTTTATGCTTCCAATCACTGCGCACTGCTAAGTGTATGTAAAAAGGCTGATAATCAGCCTTTTTCTTTATGTGTACATCGGTTGTGAATAAACTTCAGAAGCAGCAGCCTCTGAAGCATGGTCAATGTACTGCAGGAGCCCATATAAACATTTTTCAACATCAGCATCGTTCCGGTTAAATTGATACGCGTGTAAGAAATGCTCAATACGTTTCGAGAGCAAGTCATCTTGCGTACGTACCATAAGAATAAGTAAATTATCCCATTGCGAGCGATGCGTATAATAAAGTGCTTTATCATAATCCGCCACATTCATCAAACCTTCTCCTTTCCCTTGAGAAGTCCTCATTAGTTTGCTCGGAACATATCGACATTTTCAGGGGAAAAGTTGGTGTCCGCATTAATCATGTACCGGGAATTTTAGGCTGAATAAATGCTTCATGTATGAAAAAGGATCGACCAGCAAAACATAAACAAAATATACATGAAAGTGAGATCAATGATATTATGCAGCCGAAATGGTGGATGCCTTTTGCAGCAGGAATGGTTTTGTATGGCATTTTCATGATCCATCCTGCAGCAAATGCAGCGATGCAGCCTGTTGAAAATTGGGAAAGACTTGCGTACACAGCGTTGCAAGAGGAATATGAAGGCGCCGCTTTAAACGATTATCAATATATTGGGCGTACACAAGTAAATGAAGATCAGACAAAAGATGTGTTTCGCGTCACCGTGAAGGAAGGCTCAACGCTTTTCGCCGCACATGCAGAAATCTATTTTCACCCGGTGACCGGTCATTTGATTAGTATTAACGTATTCCGGCTATAAAAAAAGCACCTCTAATAAAGAGGTGCTCATTACGGATCAATTATTTCATGCTTCCTTGAAGGTATGAGCGAATATCCACACCAAGTGAATCGGCTAATCGTTGTCCGTAGTCTTCGTCTGCACGATAGAAGTTGCAGATCGCAAGTAATTTTGTTTTGTCATTTACATCTTTCAGGTCAGCTGTTAGGTTTTTGATCAATGCTTGCTTCTCTTCTTCAGAGTAGCTTCGATATTTTTCCCCAGCTTGTTTGAAATCGTTCGGTTTTTCAATTTTTTGTCTCACCATACGGTCACCGTGAAGAACTTGCTCACTTTCTTTGTAGTGAGGATTTTCTTTTGGCTGATCATCGTAACGGTTTGGTTCATAGTTAATATGACCGCTTGGACGAGTCGTTGTCATAAAGCCATCCTGCTGATTATTGTGTACTGGTGCATAAGGACAGTTCACCGGAATGCGCATGTAGTTTGCACCAAGACGATGACGCTGCGTATCAGGATATGAGAACAGACGGCCTTGAAGCAGTTTATCTTCTGATGCTTCGATTCCTGGAACAAGTGCACTTGGCGTGAAAGCAGATTGCTCTGTTTCAGCAAAGAAGTTCTCAGGATTGCGGTTGAGTGTCATGCGTCCTACTTTTTGAAGCGGATAATCTTCCTCGCTCCATGTCTTTGTTGGATCACATGGATCATAGTCAAGGTCATCATAATCGCTAAGCGGCATCAGCTGGACATATAAGTCCCATGCTGGGTAATGGCCATTTTCAATGCGGTCATATAAATCTCTTGTCGCATGCTGGAAATCATTCGCTTGGATTTCTGCTGCTTCTTCCATAGATAAATTGCGAATACCTTCTGAAGGTCTCCAGTGATATTTCACATATTTTGTTTCTCCATATTTGTTGACCCATCTAAATGTATGCACACCAGAACCGCGCATTTCAGCGTAACTCGCAGGGATTCCTTCATCAGAGAAGAGCCATGTGAGCATATGAGTTGATTCAGGTGTTAAGGTCATAAAATCCCAATAACGGTCAGGATCTTGGATATTGGTTACAGGATCTGGCTTGAGAGAGTGAACCATATCAGGGAATTTCAATGCATCACGTATAAAGAAGATCGGCAAGTTGTTACCAACTAGATCATAGTTACCTTCTTCTGTGTAAAATTTGACAGCAAAGCCGCGCGGGTCACGCAATGTTTCAGGTGAACCTTTAGGATGAATAACTGTTGAGAAGCGAACAAAAACGTCTGTCTGTTTTCCTTCTTCACTTAAGAAGTCAGCTTTTGTATGTTTCTCCATGCTATTTTCAACTTCAAACACACCATAAGCGCCGGCGCCTCTTGCATGAACGACACGCTCTGGAATACGTTCACGATCGAAGTGTGCAAGTTTTTCAATCAAATGGTAATCATCAAGAAATGTAGGTCCGCGGTGACCAGCTGTTCTTGAGTTTTGGTTATCGCCAACAGGCACGCCTTGATTCGTTGTCAAATTTTTATGATTTGAATTTGTCATTCTTTTCTCCTCCTGTAAACAAAAAAATGATTTCTAGTAATCTATATACCCTAATTATATTAAATCAAACCTGATAGTCAATATTTATTTATAATAATTTTAAATTAATTATTATTACAAGAAGGTAAAGAAAAAGACGAAAGAAAAGAATTCTTTCGCCTAAAGGAGGAGCTCTCTAAGAGCATCTTTGTTTTGAGTTAAATCTTTTAATGTGTATTGATCAAGAACGCGTAAGTAAGCAGTAAGTGCTTCATGAAGTACATGCTTTAATGAACAAATCGGAGAGATGATACAGCTGTTTTTCTTTGAATCAAAGCATTCAACCATGACTAAATCATCCTCAGTATAACGGACAACTTCTCCAATATTAATGCTTTCTGGGCTTTTCCCAAGCCTAATCCCGCCATTTCTTCCACGGATCGTTTCCACATACCCGCGTTTTCCAAGATGATAAATCACCTTAGTCAGATGATTTTTAGAAATGCCATAAACATCGGCGATCTGCTGAATATTTGACAGTTCATTGTTTTCTCTTGATGCTAAATAAATGAGTACTCTTAATGAGAAATCTGTATAATTCGTTAGTTTCATTTTGACGACCTCTAAACCTGATAGAGTTTTGTATCATCGTAACACATTTTAGACAAAAACTGTTCGAGAAAGTGTTAAATGTGACAACATTTAAAACATGTATTATAAATATTGCTTTTATAAGCTGTCATCCATTACGATAAAGATGTATTTAAAATACACCTTTTTGAAAGAAGGAATGACGATGTTATCTAAAGATCAAATGAATGCCATTAAACAATCAGCCCCTCTATTAAAAGCTGAGGGAACCAAACTTGTGACTGTTTTTTATCAAAATATGATTCGGCAGCACCCAGAACTACTCAATCAATTTAATAAAACAAACCTCATGAACGGAAGTCAGCCAGAGGCGCTTGCTGCGACACTATATCAAGCAGCACTGCACATCGATCGATTAGAAGAATTACTTCCTGCGGTCAAACAGATTGCCCATAAGCATGTCAGTGTGATGGTCAAAAAAGAGCAATATCCAATCGTCGGATATCACCTCATTGAAGCGATGAAAGAAGTGTTTGGTTTAACGGAAAAAGATGACACGCTTTTAGCTTGGAAGGCCGCATATGACATTATTGCAAATATTTTTATCACGATTGAAGCAGAAATGATGGAGGAGAATGTAAAGCAAACTGGCGGATGGGCAGATGTGAAGCCGTTTGTGATTAAGAAAAAGGTACAGGAATCTCCATCGCTGATCTCCTTTTACTTAGTACCAGAAGATGAATCAGAGCTGCCAATGTATGAAGCAGGCCAATATGTTACGGTACAGGCAGATATGCCGGGTGAAGCTTATATGTGCAGCAGACAATATAGCTTATCTGATCAGCATCATCCTTCTTATTACCGCATTACAGTAAAGCGTGATGGTCATGTGTCTACATTTTTGCATGATGAAATGGAAGAAGGGGACGTTCTTCAAGTGAGTATGCCGCAGGGAATGTTCTGTTTGCAAGAAGACACTAAAGAGCCTGTTTATTTTATTAGTGCTGGTTCTGGTGTCACACCAATGATCGGTTTAATGAAAACAGCAGCGCAAAACAGCCAGCCGTTTACAATGATTCATGCAGATCGATTAGAGGATGTAACTGCTTTTGAAAATGAATTTGAAAGCGTTCTAGCTGCAGCTTCTCATGGTCGCATCATCTTATGTAATGAACAATTTGTACAGCCTGGTAAGGGTGAGCTTGTTGAAAAGGCAGCTTCCCGCATTGACCGTCCATTCCTTCAATCAGTGATTGGAGAAGGGAAAGGCCAATTTTATCTATGCGGTTCCCCGGTGTTTACACAGGAGATGATTCATATGCTAAAAGAGCTGGGAATTCCAGAACAGAATATTCATTTCGAGTCATTCGGCGGGCAATCCACGAAAGAAATGGAAGTCGTCTAAACGAATGGCGGAACATCATGTTTTTTTAGGTGCGCTCATATAGTAGGGATAAGTCCGATGAGGAGGGATGGTTTCCTTGAGCGTATCTGAAAAACGTCTTTTACAAAGAGCCATTGATGAAATTACAGAAATTGCAGATGGATTTGGTCTAGATTTTTATCCGATGAGGTATGAAATCTGTCCCGCGGAAATTATTTATACGTTCGGTGCATACGGAATGCCAACACGATTCAGCCACTGGAGCTTTGGGAAGCAATTTCATAAAATGAAGCTTCATTATGATTTAGGGTTAAGCAAAATTTATGAGCTGGTCATCAATTCAAATCCTTGCTACGCCTTTCTACTTGATAACAACACGCTTGTTCAAAATAAATTAATTGTGGCTCATGTACTGGCACACTGTGATTTCTTCAAAAATAATTGCCGTTTCCAAAACACAAAACGAGACATGGTAGAAAGCATGTCAGCAGCGGCAGAGCGGATCAAAGAATATGAGCATCTTCATGGAACAAAAGAAGTGGAATCCTTTTTAGACGCCGTATTGGCTCTACAGGAGCATATTGATCCGTCTCTTGTTCGTTCAAAACTAAGCTGGAATATGGACGATGAAGAAGAATGTGAAGATGATAAACCAAAACGTCAGACGCCGTATGATGATTTGTGGGGAATGGATGAGCCGAAGACGCATGAGAAAAAGAAAATCGTCAAGCAATTTCCACCAAAGCCGGAAAAAGATATTTTGCTCTTTATTGAGGCGCACTCCCGGGAGCTAGAGCCGTGGCAGCGGGACGTCCTCACCATGCTGAGGGAGGAAATGCTCTATTTTTGGCCGCAGCTGGAAACAAAGATTATGAATGAAGGCTGGGCATCGTATTGGCATCAGCGGATTATGCGTGAGCTTGATTTAGATTCAAGTGAATCGATTGAGTTTGCCAAATTAAATGCAGGCGTGGTGCAGCCATCTAAAACAGGCATCAATCCTTACTATTTAGGTCTGAAGATTTTTGAAGATATCGAAGAGCGCTATGACAACCCATGTGAAGAATTAAAAAAAGCAGGGGTGACAGAAGGATCGGGCCGCAGCAAAATGTTTGAAGTCAGGGAAATTGAATCAGATATTTCCTTTATTCGAAATTACTTAACAAAAGACCTTGTGATGAGAGAAGATTTGTACTTGTTTCAAAAACAAGGGAGAGACTATAAAGTCATCGATAAAGAATGGAAGGCTGTTCGTGATCAGCTAGTCAGCATGAGGGTCAATGGCGGCTTTCCTTATTTGACCGTGATGGATGGCGACTATTTAAAAAACAATGAACTCTATATTAAACATTGGTATGAAGGCATTGAACTAGATCTGAAATACTTAGAAAAAGTACTCCCTTATTTGCATCAGCTATGGGGAAGAAGTGTGCATATCGAATCAGTTCTTGAAGGAAAAGAAGTCATGTTTTCGTATGATGGAAAAGGGGTTCATAGGAAATATCTCGCTTAAAAAAGACCAAAAAAAGATGTCTCTTAGCAGACATCTTTTTTGCCCGTTTTATTGGTTTTTCAGCAGTTTGAAAATGTGTTTTGCTTGATCGGTGTTTTCCATCAGACCTTTTAGCTTTTGGCTTGTTGGGCCATATGCAAAGAATGGAACTTCATCACCCGTATGACCTGATGTTGTCCAGCCTGTATGTGATCTCATGTTGATCACTTCTTCAATCGCATCATCAATTTTAACAGCATCCTTTGTTTCAGAAGCCTTTTGAATGGAGGCTATTTCTTCTTTTGTAAATTCAAGATCGATATATTGTTTCAGCGCTGATTCAACAGGCATGCCGCTGACAATTTTGTTTGCAATAAAGTCAGGCGTCTTTTTCGCTGCTTTTACCGGTTTGTAATCCCAGCTGCTCGAGCCGTCTGCTCCGAAGGAAAGTCCGCCAGTTGAATGATCGGCAGTGGTGATGACTAACGTATTTTTATCCTTTTTTGCAAAACGAATGGCTTCTTCAAATGCTTTTTCAAAATCCTTCATTTCACTCATTGCACTGACAATATCATGATCATGTCCAGCCCAGTCAATTTGGCTGCCTTCAACCATAAGGAAAAATCCTTTTTTGTTTTTAGACAGCTGTTTAATGGCTGAGGACGTCATGTCTTGCAGGGAAGGGGTCTTTTTATCACGATCAATCGCTTTATCAAGACCACCGTCAGCAAAAATGCCTAGCACCTTTTGATTTTTGTTTTTTTGTAAGGCATCTTTATTGGTGACATAATCATATCCGGCTTGCTTGAATTCTTTCGTCAAATCACGATCCTTCCGGACAAAATCGACAAGACCTCCGCCAAGCATGACATCGACTGTATGCTGTTTTCCGATTTTTTCATCGAAGAAATCATCAGCGATGGCTGCTGTGTTTTTTCTCGATACATCGTGAGCCGCATACGCAGCAGGAGTGGCATTTGTTAATTCAGAGGTCACGACAAGACCTGTAGATTTTCCCTTCCGTTTTGCTTCTTCTAGAACTGTTTTTAATTTTTTGCCGTTTTTATTTACACCGATCGCATTGTTGTAAGTCTTTTTACCAGTTGCCATAGCTGTACCAGCTGCGGCAGAATCGGTGATATTGCTTTTAGAGTCGTTAGGGTATGTTTTGTGCATGCCAGTGTGGTAAGGGTCAAACGCTGTTTGTTTTGAAAGGTCTCCGTTGTGTTTAAATGAACGGTAAGTTGAAAGATAAGGAGTTCCCATGCCATCCCCGATCAGCACGATCACATTTTGCACGTCATTTTTTGGCTTCTTTTTAGCCTCTGCTTTGTCAGCCTGTCCAAATTCAATCCCTGAAAAAATGCCAATCGATAGCACAGATGCTGCCGCTACTGCAGCGATTTTCGTTTTCGAGCTTTTCAACACACTCATTCATTTTGCCTCCTCATTGTTTATGTATCGCTCTTACGTTTACAATGGTAGAGCAGAATTGTGGATTCCCATTTACAGGATCGTAAAGTTCACTTTAAAATTGTAAAGGTCCACTTTACATAGAATGGACCAAAAAGAGAAATGAATGTATCATTTATCCATGACAAGTTGCGTTTATTTTGTCATGATTGTGTAATGAAAATGAAATATAAAGAACCCTAAAAAAAAATAAATTTTGCCGAATTAATAAGCATAATGTCGTAGGAAGTCAAGACTATTTCTTCTGGTATTTGATCCTTATAATAGTAAGTAGATAAAATTCGGATCACGATAGATACATACAGGAGGAACAAATGAAAAAACAATTGATCACAGCTGCAAGTGCAGTTCTACTTGGGACGACATTATTTGCCGGAGCTGCCTCAGCACAATCAGTAAAAGTTCAAAAAGGTGACTCTCTTTCTGTTCTAGCGAAAAAATACAAAACAAGTGTGAGCAAGATTAAATCAGATAATAAGCTGAAATCTAACACGATTTATGTTGGACAAACTTTAAAAGTAAATGGTACTTCCTCAAAAAAAACTACGAAAACATCAAAAACAACAACAAAAGTAAAAGCGGCGTCAGCGACAGCTACTCATAAAGTTGTTAAAGGTGATACATTATCTAAAATCGGCAAAAAGTACGGCATGACTGTAAAAGAGCTGAAATCGTTAAATAAACTCAGAACAAACCTGATCAAAATTGGGCAAAAGCTAAAGGTCAAAAAGACATCTAAAAAAGTGAAGACAACACCTGTTAAAGAAAAAACAGTTTCTGCTTCTTCTTTAAACACGTCTAAGCTTGTAGCAGATGCTAAAGCGCACAATGGCACACCATATAGATGGGGTGGAACGACACCAAAGGGCTTTGATTGCAGCGGGTTTATGTGGTATATCATTAATAAACAAAAAAAGATTTCAAGACAAACAACTGAAGGTTTCTGGGGATCAATGAAAAGCGTATCAACACCAAAGGTTGGCGATTTCGTGTTCTTTACAACATATAAATCGGGTCCATCTCACATGGGTGTCTACATTGGGAACAACAAGTTTATTCATGCTGCTTCTGATGGTGTGACGATCAGTAATATGAATTCAAGCTACTGGAAGCCGATTTACCTTGGAGCGAAAACATTTGTGAACTAATTTATTCTAAGAGACTGCTTATGAAGCAGTCTCTTTTTATTTGCGCTGTAGACTTACCGTTGGGTATATTTAAGAAAATACCAAAAAGCCAGTGCTGCTTGGCGTTAGTCAAGTAACACTGGCTATTCATCTAATGAGATTTAAAAACCTAATTGAAGATCGACATCGATCGATACGATGGTGTAGACACAAACAATAACAAAGATATTCAGTACGACACCGAGGAACCCTGGGCCTGTACGGCCTTTTTTAATGAACAGTTCAATAATGCCAAATGGAACTGCGGCCATTGCAAAAGGAAGCATCTGAAAAGAATAAAATGTCACGTTGCTGATAATGGCGAGGTTCAGCATGAGCAGGGATAATATCGCTGTACCGACGGAAATCCAGCCAAATACATTATGCTCTTTAAAAATTCTTACCAATTCCATAATTCCACCTCGCTCACTTTTGCCGTTTTAATGCGTTTTGTCTTCACAAATTTCTCGATTTCTTTCGAAGGACCTGTGATCACAGAGCCATAAATCGTGACACCATTTTGGTTGATATAGCGTATTCGGTTTGACAGATCCAGTTCAGGTCTGCCAGAGATCGTTTTTGCCCAGGTTGGGTGCTGATCCACATAAGCAAGGGCATCTTTAAATTGATCTACCTCTGTTTTTGATGTGTGCTGAAGCTCTTTTAAGAATTCAGAGTCTTTCCCAGGGAAGCCGATTGGCCGCTGATTCCCGCTTAATGAATCCTCTGTTTTAATCGCATTCCAGAGCACTTTCATATCATATTTTTTAGCAAAGGAATAAACGTCCTTTGGTGTATAAGCTTTGTCATAGGATACATACACTTCACTGACTGTTCCTTCAGGAAGCTTGTCTAAAGTAGTGAGTGTTTGTTTTTTTGATGCATCTGGCTGCGCCGAAGGATGGGTAAAGAAATCCTCCGTATCGCGTGCGCTGTCACCATAATACGAGATGGTAGGCTGCTTTAATTTATCGAAAAACATCTCAATTTGTTCACTGCCAATGGCTTCTGTTTTATTGCCAATTTGTTTTTGCAGCTTCAATTCGGTGTTCATCCCAAAAAGCTTGACCTGGCCTTTTAAATCCTTCATATCAATCGCCACGTTTGGTTTCGTCAAAGCGACTGTTACAGCGGCTGTTTCCATGAAGTGATTCCCTTTGCTCTCTGCTCCGCCAACACCGTAGTATAGATAACTTCCTAATGTACAAAGCGGTAAAATAATGAGTGTCGATATGACAGCAAGCACGGAAATACGTAAATAAGACTTTCTTTTTCCGTATTGTAAGATGGCTTTTTGCTTTTCAGGACTGATGGAAAAATCTGTCCAATCCGAGTCGTTCAGTTCCTGACTTAAGCGTTTTTCGTTTTCTTCAAGTTCTTCTTCAAACGCCATCATTTCTTCCTCGTTCATCTCACCATTATTATATTGTTCCCATCGCTTGTTAAACTCTTCATTCATCATTAACACCTCTGTTGTAAAGTGCTTTTAGGCGCTGCCTTGCACGAAATAAAACACTTTTAAAATTTGCTTCAGTAATATTCATGACCTTGGATGCTTCCTTGTAGTTCAGTTCTTTTAAATAATACAATGTCAACGCTTCCTTGTAGTTATCTGGAAGCTGCTCCAAATACATGTTGAGGACTTCTTTTATTTCAACCTGTTCAGCAGGGCTTTGTACAGACGTTTGTAAAAGGCCGCCAATTAGATCATCCGATATGGTCACTTCTTTTTTATGTTTCCTGACATAATCAATAAAAGCATTTCGTGCCACCTGAAATAACCAAGGTTTCACTTTGCTATGGTCGTAGGAATGAATATGTATATAAGCACGCATAAAGGTTTCCTGCAATAAGTCTTCTGCCAAATGTTTGTCTTTTGTCATGGAGAGCAGAAACCTGTAAACATCGTTCATATACATTTGATAAATTTCATCGATCGTCACTGATTTTTCTCCCCTCTATGTTATACACGCATAAGAAAGGCATAAAGTTGCACGAAACTTCTCAATACCGTACATTACTCATCTCTTTCGCCGAATCAAAATCATTTCTCCTTATCATAGCGAAATTTACGCCATTTATAAAGCATTTTCAATAGAACAAATCAGGAAAAAACCTTAAAAAACGACAAAATTGGACACAATTCCTCTTCTATTCTCTCCTAAAACCATGGACCTGGATACAGAAAGAACGGTGATTCTTAACGAAAAATGATGTGATGGTTTGGCTGTTTCATGAAATTTTTAGTACCAGGTAATAAAAAATTTGTTATAATAGAAACAAATCCTTCATTCTTCAAACAAAGGAAGTGCACTATGTATAAATTTTCAGGCTATACCATCAAAGTATTATTTTCTCTCCGAGGCGGAATCAAAGTATATCAAAAAGAGAATCTGCCAACGGATCGGGGGTTTGTCATTGCATGTACACATGAGGGTTTTGTGGATGTTCTTGCATTAGGCGCAGGGATTCTTCCGTTTGAGATCCACTACATGTCGAAAAAAGAATTGTTTGCAAATAAATGGATCGGTGGATTTTTAAAGAAGATTCATGCCTTTCCAGTTGATCGAGAGAATCCTGGGCCAAGCAGTATTAAAACGCCCATTAAATTATTAAAAGAGGGGAAGATCGTTGGGATTTTTCCAAGCGGAACACGTACAACAGAGGATGTACCTTTAAAAAGAGGTGCGGTCACCATTGCCCAGCTCGGTAAAGCGCCAATCGTTCCAGCAGCGTACAAAGGACCGTCCAATGCGAAAAGTCTTTTCAAAAAGGGGAAAATGCGCTTAATTATCGGTGAACCGATTGAGCAGTCAGAATTTGAGCATCTGCCGCCAAAAGAACGGTTAGGTGCCATGACGGAAGTATTAAACACGAGAATTAAAGAACTTGAAGCTCAATTAATGGAAAAGGCATAAGAAAAACGACCGCTTGCTTTGGCAAGGGTCGTTTTTTTCTTAAGAAGCGCCTTCTTCAGCGGCTTCTGCTAATTGTTCATTTAACTTTTTGACTTCGATATATACCACATGGTGTCCATCGACTTCATTAATGATAAATTCATAGCCTTGTTCACGAATGGTGTCATTTTTCTCAACTTCATATTTCTGTGTAAGAAACCATCCGCCGATCGTATCGACCTCTTCGTTATCAAGCTGCGTACCTAAGAGCAGGTTGACTTGGTCAACTAGAACCTTTCCATCAAAGATGTAATGGTCTTCTCCAAGTTTACGCACTTCGTTGATTTCATCAATATCGAATTCATCACGAATTTCACCGACGATTTCTTCAAGGATGTCTTCTACAGTCACAAGACCTGCTGTACCGCCGTATTCATCTGATAAAATCGCCATGTGTACACGTTCACGCTGCATTTTGAGCAATAAATCATGTACAGGAACTGTTTCAATCACATGAATAATCGGGTTGACAAACTTTTCGATTGTATCACTTGTAGAACACTCACCGCTAATGCAGGCAGTGAGAACCTCTTTAATGTTCAGAACACCAATCATGTTATCTTTATCGCCATCTTCAATTGGATAACGTGTATATTTTTCTACCTTGGTCACCTTCAGCATTTCCTCAATGGTAATATCATGAGGGAAGCTGACAACTTCGGTACGAGGAATCATAATTTCTTTCGCCAGACGGTCATCAAATTCAAAAATTTTATTTACATATTTGAATTCAGACTGGTTAATTTCGCCGCTTTTATAGCTCTCTGATAAAATAATCCGCAATTCTTCTTCAGAGTGCGCCATGTCATGCTCAGAAACTTGCTGAAGACCGAACGCTTTTGTTAACAAACGAGCAGATCCATTTAATACCCAGATAAACGGGAACATCACTTTGTAAAAAATCATAAGCGGTCTAGCAAAAAGAAGAGATACTTGCTCCGCCTTTTGAATGGCGAGTGTTTTTGGTGCAAGTTCTCCAACCACAACGTGTAAAAACGTCATAATACTAAACGCAATAATAAAAGTGACAATAGAACTAGCTGATTGAGGAATGGACAGCTCTACAAATAGTGGAGCAAGCATGTGTGCAATTGTTTCTTCCCCTAACCAACCAATACCAAGGGCGGTAATGGTAATACCGAGCTGACAGGCCGACAGATACTCATCAAGGTGAGTCGTGACATGCTTGACAGCAACTGCTGTTTTATTACCTTCTGCGATTAACTGATCAATTCTTGAGCTTCTTAAGCGAATGATCGCAAACTCTGATGCTACGAAAAATGCGGTTAAAGCTATAAGCAAAGCAACTATAAGTAAATTAACTATGTCCAATTAAGGCCTTCGTTCTGACTTTGAGAACGAAGGTAACACCTCCTGTTTAGTAAAAATTTTAACTTAACAGCAGTAAAAATGATTGGACAGCCGTCATCTTTTCAGGTGTAAGCTGCTCTTTTAATTTTTCACGTTGTTCTGGCTGAAGCTGCTTACAACGTACCAAAATGCGGTCCATATGCTCGTTCATCCGATCGATATCAGAGGTTAAATGGACAAGTTCATCAGGATCTTCCTTTTGAGAAGGGAATTGTTCATCTAATCTGGATTTGATGTCAGAAAGAGCCAATCTCTGCTGTTTGCAAAGAACGATTAATTGTAATCGTTTTAAAGCATGTTCATCGTAATAACGATAATTTGAGCAAGATCTAACAGGCGCAAGCAAACCTAGATTTGTATAATAATCTACAGTTCGTTTCGTCACCTGTGCAATCTGTGCTAGTTCACCAATACGATACTTTTTCTCAGCCCCATCTGAACATCTCCTCCTAACCGTCACGTTATAGTTTATGAAAATAGTTTAATATAATTCGAGTCTGAAATACAAGTTAATTGTTCATATTTCCTGCCGATATGAACATTAGAGAGGGATTTCTCAGTCTAGATTGTCCTGTCAAATTTAACATGGTGATACAGGAATTTTCAGATTATTTATGGTAAGATAAAATGAATACCGTTTCATATATATGTAGAGAGGCGGATTTATACGTGAACCGGAGGTGGTTAAGTGGGGCCCTCAATGTAGTCTTATTTAATCAGTTAACCGTTTTGCAAAATATAACATCATCAATCAGGAGGTGACTCCTTGTTCTTCTAAGAAAGAGCAAGGTTAAATGGACGATATTGTTAATCTGAGTATAGTTGGTGTTTTGATTGCTTTAACAGCTTTCTTTGTTGCATCTGAATTTGCCATAGTAAAGGTGAGAAGTTCAAGAATTAATCAGCTTGTTGCCGAAGGGTCCAAAAAGGCCATCGTGGCGAAAAAGGTGACATCAAGGCTAGATGAATATTTGTCAGCCTGTCAGCTCGGTATTACAGTGACATCCCTTGGTTTAGGGTGGATTGGTAAGCCGGCTGTAAAAGAACTTTTGGTTCGAGGTTTTGGTTTGACAAACATTCCTGATTCAGCAATCAGCCTGATCTCAGCAACACTTGCGTTCTCTATTATTACCTTTTTGCATGTAGTCGTCGGTGAGCTTGCACCAAAAACGCTTGCGATTCAAAAGGCGGAAAAAATGACGCTCTGGCTGTCAGGCCCGCTGCATGCATTTTATATCCTGATGTTCCCTTTCATTTATGTGTTAAACGGGTCAGCCCGTGTTCTAACCAAAATGATGGGCATCGATATGGGGTCTGAAAAAGAACATTCCCATTCTGAAGAGGAATTGAAGATTTTATTATCTGAGAGCTTAAAAAATGGGGAAATCAACCCATCAGAATATAATTATATGAACAAGATTTTCGACTTTGATAATCGAATTGCCAGAGAGATCATGGTACCGCGGAGAGAAATTTGTGCCATTCCAGAAGATATGCCGCTAGATGATATCCTCTCCATCATGACGCAGGAAAAGTATACACGCTTTCCCGTGTTTTCAGGGGATAAAGACCATGTCATCGGCATGCTGAACAAAAAGCAGCTCTTTGCAGATCTTGTGTATCAAGGAGAAAAAGATCAACTGAAGATTCAAGATTATATATATCCAGTGATTGAGGTCATTGACACGATTCCTATTCAGGAGCTTCTCGTCAAGATGCAGCGCGATAGAATGCATTTGGCGATTTTAACCGACGAATATGGCGGAACGTCTGGACTTGTCACAACAGAAGATATTTTAGAAGAGATTGTTGGAGATATTCGAGATGAATTCGATGAAGATGAGCAGCCGGTTATTCAAAAAAGAGCCGATCATCATTATGTTTTAGATGGCAAAGTAAGATTAGATGAAGTTCAAGATTTGATCGAAATGTCATATCATGATGAAGAAATTGATACAATAGGCGGGTTAATCTTAAAAGAGAATATTGATATCCGAGAAGGACAATCCATTTATCTTGATGATATTCGGATGAAGGTCTTGGAGATGGATGGACGCTATGTTAAAAAGATCGACCTGAAGAAAGGCGTCATATCATCAGAAAAAGGAAATGCACGCACTGGGCTTGATATAAAAGAGCCGCTGTTAGTAAATGAAATGACCTTGAGCGAAAAATAAGCTCAAGGTTTTTTTAGGTATTTAGTCTCTTTTTACGAATGTTTGTTCGAGTTATAATAAGAACAAATGTTCGATAGAGGGGGATGGACATGCTTTGGTATGAAACAGCAAGTATCACAGAGAAAAAAACCTCAATGAAACGTATTGAGTTTCATTTGAAGAATTTCAAAAATTACCAGGCAGCGATTTTAAATATCGAAAGACAGCTTGAAAAAAGAAGCCCGCATCATCTGGATCACATGACACGGAAGAAGTTAGAAGAGCAAAAAAATCAGTATGAACTCATCGTTGCATGTATTAAAACAGCATTAAAAGAGTTGGATGAAATAGAGCAGCAGCTCATCGATTACAAATATTTTCGAGATTGGCGGATGGCCAAATGTGCGATGGAAATCGGCTACAGTGAAAAAACACTCTTTTTAATGAAGCGCCAGCTCATGGATCAACTGCTCATCAGCTTAGCCGCCATTACCAATATTTAAAAAAGGTGATGTCCTATTTGATAGAACGCAGCAAAGAGACAGAAAGACCCGATGATCGTCATCAATAAGTAGACAGCAAGTTTTCCGATTTGCCGCTGCTCTAGCATGGTCGCAGACTCTACACTAAACGTAGAGAATGTTGTAAAGCCACCGAAAAAACCTGTTCCAATGATCATAAGCAGCGGATGATTGGCAGTCACGGCACCTGTCAGTATACCTAAACCGGCAGCACCTAATAAGTTGATGAGAATAATACTATACGGGAAACGAGCATGAGACTTGGTTTTCTGTATTAATTGGCTAATGAAAAAACGAAGGGCGCTGCCAATCCCGCCGGCAACAGCTGTATATAAAACGATCATTTATCTGCCTCCTCTCTGCTGCTTATTTTGATGAAAGAGCCGCTGAGCAAGCATCAGTCCACATAAGGCAGCGGCTACTCCGGCAATGACTGAGAGCAGGATGTAGATCACACTTGAGGTGAATTGCCCAGTCTGTAATAAAAGAACCGTTTCTTTAGAAAAAGTGGACATTGTCGTAAAACCTCCGCAAAATCCTGTTCCGATCAAAGCGGCAAGATATTTTTTTCCCTTCTGGAACATAAAATATCCTGTTGAAAAACCAAGAAGCAGACTGCCTGTTACGTTTTCGATTAGCGTTGCATAAGGGAATGTTTGGCTGACAATCGATTGGCTTAGTTCATATCTGCAAAGTGTCCCAAGCAGTCCGCCTATAAATACAGCAAGATACGCTTTCATTTACATCATTTCTCCTTTAGAAAAAATGGCGGGTGATCCGTCACCACTCCATCAACGGGATATTTTTTGATCCGATCGGCTGTTTTTTGGTCTTTCACAGTCCATATAAACACATCCATCCCGAATGAGTGGATGCGGTCTATCCACCATCTGTTGATCAGCGTTTTCTTCATATTAAGACAATCAGCAAACGAGCTGTATGCAGTTAACTTTCTTTTCGCCAGTTTATATGCAGTAGGCTTTATAATCAAAGCTGTTCGAAGAGAAGGGGCGAAAGCTTTGATTCTTTGAAGTGCATGATCATCAAAAGATTGAATCATGATATGACGAGAATAGGCAAACCGATTGATGATGTCGACAACTGCCTTTTCAATTCCTATCTGCCGTCTTGGGTGTTTGATCTCGATCAATATCCCGATCCGCTGACTGTATCTCTCAAGAACTTCTTGTAATGTTGGAATTCGTTCATTCGTGTACTGCTGGTCAAACCAGCTTCCTGCGTCCAGTTTTTTCAGCTGATCAAGTGTATAGCTTTTGACTAAACCGTTTCCGTTCGTCGTTCGGTCAACTGTATCATCATGGATCACGACGACGTGCTGATCCAATGTGAGCTGTACATCTAATTCAATATAATCTGCACCCTGCTGAACAGCTAAATCAAACGCGGCAATTGTATTTTCTGGGGCAGCACTTGATGACCCTCTATGCGCGATAATATACACATGCTCCAGCTCCCTGACATAAGTTCTGGTCTTATCATATCAAATGCTTTACCGTTTTTCCTTCTTTACTATATGGAGGGAAGAAGAGCTGTATGTAATGGTGAATCGCATTGCTAAGAAAGTATGATGATTCAAATGTGAAAAGTTGCAGGAATATCCCAAGCCATGATTGAGTAAATCTGAAGTACATCAATTTTTCTTCGATCAATTTTGTCCAAATCGTCAGCGTTCGCCAAAATATTAGTGCTTTCGTCATGTTGACTGAAAATTCTGATGTTTTATAATGATGAAAAGGAGGCGAGATGATTGGGTAAAGGGAGAATTAGAGTGGAAGAACGTATTAAGGCCGAAACGGATGCTGAAATGTTTAAAGCGACTCTCCTTGATCAGGCTCAGAAGAAAAAGTAGTTTGCTGCCCGTCGATATGTCTCTAGCCAAAATTTCATAATTGAACATCATGCCTCGGGACTGGTCCCGAGGCTTTTTATATAGAGGTCAGACATTTATGAGAGGACATAAACGAAGGTTATATTATAAACTAGAGAGGATTGTTTTAAAGGAGAGAGACAAACATGATTACACAAAAATGGATGGATACATATTTTACAGTAGATGTTGCGATCCAAATCGGTATTAGCCTTTGTATTTTATTGCTTTTTTTATTGCTTCGGAAAGTATTTACGAAGTACTTATTTCATCTTCTCTTTAGGCTGACCAATCGGTCTAAAACGGAGGTCATTAACCAAATTGTTGTGGCTTTCGAAAAGCCAGCCAGACTGTTTTTTGTCGCACTTGGGTTATATTTTGCGTTAAGACAGGCACCATACTTTGAGCATCATATGGATGTCATCGTCAAATTATATAGATCCTCCATTATATTGATGCTGACATGGGGGCTTTGTAATTTAACCGCAGCTTCTTCTTTCTTATTTCAAAAAGTAAATTCGAAATTTGAATTGGAAATGGATGATATTTTAGCACCGTTTTTATCAAAGGTACTTCGCTTCATTATCATTGCACTAAGTATTAGTGTCATTGCACAAGAATTTAATTATGATGTAAATGGACTTGTGGCAGGTCTTGGTCTAGGTGGTCTAGCCTTTGCGCTTGCTGCCCAGGATACGGTGGCGAACTTTTTTGGAGGGATCGTCATCATTACAGAGAAGCCTTTTACAATGGGTGACTTTGTGGAGACGCCAAGTGTTCTTGGAACTGTCGAGGACATTACATTTCGAAGCACAAAGTTTAGAACACCTGCTGAAGCTGTTGTGACAGTTCCGAATTCTACGCTTTCAAAGGAACCTATCACGAACTGGACGAGAATGAATAAACGCCAAATTACGTTTTCCGTACGTGTATCCTATAATACACCAAAGGAAAATCTTGACCGATGCATCAAACGTCTCAAACAAATGCTTTATGAACATGATGGGGTGCACAAGGAGACGATCATGGTAAATCTCGATGTACTGGCAGACAGTTATTTGAATTTATTTTTCAACTTTTACACAAACACGACGGCCTGGGCTGAAAACCTTGATATTAAACAGGACATTAACTACCGTATCATGGATATCTTCCATCAAGAAGGTGTAGAATTTGCCTTCCCTGGACAGACCATTTATATGAAACAAAAAGGCGAAAAACAGCTGGGTGAATAAAGGAGGAATGGTGAGTGGATCAAACAAAGGTGGCAGCGCTAAGCGAGAAATTAACGCAGGCTTCACATATTATGGTACTTTCAGGTGCGGGTATGAGCACGGAATCAGGTATCCCCGATTTTAGATCAACGGGCGGCTTATGGACTGAAGACACCGCCCGCATGGAGGCGATGAGCCGGTCCTACTTTTTATCACACCCTCAGCAATTCTGGCCGAAATTCAAGGAATTGTTTCAGATGAAAATGAGCGGAGAGTACGAGCCCAATAGTGGACATACCTTTTTAGCCAGCCTTGAGAAACAAGGAAAACATGTGGATATTTTCACCCAAAATATTGATGGCTTGCATAAAAAAGCAGGAAGCCAGCATGTATATGAACTCCACGGCTCCATTCAAACAGCTACTTGCCCATCGTGTCATGCGACATATGAACTGCCTTATTTATTACAAGAAGAAGTGCCTGTATGTCTAAAGGTTTCCTCAGACGGACGGACATGTGGGCGTGTGCTGAAAACAGATGTTGTCCTTTTTGGAGACAGGATCAAACATTTTGATCAAGTAGAGAAATCACTTCAGCGAGCGGACCTTCTGCTCGTCATGGGGACTTCCCTAGAAGTGGCGCCAGCAAGATATATTCCAGAAGATGCCGCTCAAAATCCTTCCATCTTCAAGGTGATGATGAATTTGAGTGAAACAGAATACGATCCACTGTTTGATCTTGTCTTTCATGAGCGAATTGGCGATCTCGTGAAAGCTTTATAAATCATCAAAGACCCCGCATCCAAAAAAGGTGCGGGGTCTTTCTTTATTGTTGCAGCGGCTTCATCGATTCATCAAGGACTTCAAATGTATAGCCCTTCGCTTTTAGCTGTGTGATTAAACTGTTTAAGTATTTTGCTGTCGCTGGCTGATCGTGCATTAAGATGATTTTTGGTTCTTTTGGATGTTTTGTCTCAAGCACTTGCAGCTGATTTAATACCTCTGGTACATATTTTGAGCTTTTATATTTCCAGTCAAGACTGTCAATTGTCCAATCCCAGTATACAAAGCCTTTTTGTTTTAAACGTGCCTTTTGCTGATCCGTTAAATTTGGGGCGCTGCCATAAGGTGTTCTCACAAGATGTGTATACTCACCTGTGACAGAAGCCAAAATGCGCTGATCTTCCTTCATCTCATTGACGGGAGAATCACTTTTTTGATAAAAGCGTTTCACATCATGTGTGATACCATGAAGCCCTAACTGATGACCTTCTTGATGAAGTCTTTTCACAGCTGCCGGGTGTTCCTTAATCTGCGGCCCAAGCATAAAGAATGTGGCCTTTACTTGATGCGCTTTGAGCACATCTAAAAGCTGATTTGATGTCGCTGACGGACCATCATCAAAGGTTAAAAAGATCGTTTGATCCGTTACATGTTTGTTTGGGTTGATCTTAAAATGTGCATCTAATGTTTTCGTAGAATCATCTTTTGCTTTCAGACTTGCGCTTGTGTCTCGGAATTGACTGCTCGCAGACATTTTAGCCGGCTGATCTGCTGCCTGCATATTGGTTTTAGATATATCCCAAATAAAAAAGAGGATCAGTGACAGAATCACTAAACCAATCGCCTTTGAGAGCAGCATCGTGTTTGAAGGTGTCTGTTTTTTCGTAACCCGTTGCATTACAATCGCTCCAATAAATCAAAAATTTGTGTCGAATCATGTAGTAGATTCTGTCTTTTTCCGCTGTTTTTTGTCGTGCTCATATCGATTAAGTATACAGGAAAAAAGAGCCTATGAATATAGAAGATGCTAAAAAATTGGAATCTTTTTGGTTATGAGTCTATGTTTGTTACAATAAAAAGTTGACCATTTATCATGATGTGAAATAATTCTGAATAATCATTGAAACGTACTCATTTATCCGCTAAGATAGCATCAGACTCAACCATTAATGCGAAGCGAAGGGGAGATTCCGTATGAAAGTATTGTATAATGGCGATTTCATTGAAAAAAAGGATGCACATGTTGATATTGAAGACAGAGGCTATCAATTTGGTGACGGCGTCTATGAGGTCATCCGTGTATACAATGGGACTTTGTTTACATTAAAAGAGCATACAGAGCGTCTGTTCAAGAGTGCAAAAGAAATCGGCATTCATCTTCAAGGTGCAGTATCAGATATGGAAGAAAAGTTAAAACAGCTCGTCGCCCACAACCAATTAACAGATGGAGGTGTGTATATTCAAGTCACGCGGGGCGTCGCACCTCGTAAACATCAATATGGCGATTCTCTCACTCCTCAAATCACAGCATATACGTTCCAGGTGAAAAAGCCTGTTCATGAGCAGACAGCTGGTGCAAAGGCCATATTATCTGAGGACCTTCGCTGGTTAAGATGTGATATTAAAAGCTTAAATCTCTTATATAACGTCATGGAAAAGCAGAAGGCATCTGAAGCTGGTGCATTTGAAGCCATTCTCATTAGAGATGGTTTTGTGACTGAGGGAACCTCCTCGAATGTATATGCCGTCATTGATGGCGTGATTCGCACACATCCAGCAAACAATCTTATTCTAAACGGTATTACCCGTAGAAAGCTTCTTGAGGTATGTAAAGAAGAGGGATGCAGTGTTGAAGAAACTTGTATAAGTAAAGAAGAGCTGCTGCGCGCGCAGGAAATCTTCATCAGCTCGACGACGGCTGAAGTCATTCCGATTGTTGAAATTGATGGCCAGCCAGTAGGGGAAGGCGTTCCAGGAGAGTTGACAAAGCGTGTACAGGAAGGCTTCCAGCAAAAAATTAAACATGAAAGTGAAGCATCTATTTCTTCATAAATAAAGAGAGGCTGTAAACCAATGTTTACAGCCTTTTGTGATTCTTTTATTTTACAATAAGCACAGGTATATCTGATTTTGATGATAACTTTTCACTTACACTGCCAAAGAGCATTTTTTTCAATCTGCTTTGGTCACGTGCTCCCATGACGATGAGGTCTGCTGATATGTCTTCAGCATATTCGATAATCGCTTCCGCTGGTTCCCCCTCAACAATTTCAATGGCAGCTTCAAACTGCTCCTCATTTAAAAGCATTCTTGCTTCTGCAACGACTTCTTCTGTATGATCTTCAAAAATCAAGGGACTTTGCTGTTCATCATGAGGTACATACACAGGGGGTGTTTGAAGGTCTGCCATGCCGCCGCCGATATAAGCTCCGCCAGTCATTGGGCGTGGTGCATCAAACACCTGTCTGCTTGATTTGCCATCATGTGCATAGGCAACAGTCAGCTTGGCATTCAAGGTTTTGGCTAGAGCGATTGCCTTTTTTAATGCTTTCTTACTGTCTTCATGTCCATCAAACGCAACGACCATCCGATCAGCTTGAAACAATGTCCTCATTCCTTTCAAAAGGAGTCTTTACACTCATGGTATACCCGTTATCTGAAAAAGATACACATGAAGGCGGTGAACTTTTTGTTAGAAAATTTCATTTATTGAAAAATATTTATTGACAAAATGGTGACAGCCACTATAAGATAAAAAAAGATTCAAGAGCCAAAAGGAGGAAATGTCATGTGCAACATTGGAAGAATGAAATCAAACTGCATGAATGGGTTGATTCACGTGACAATTACACCTTCATTGGTCATTGAAAAGGGACTCGTATGTTCCAATTGATCGGATGAATCAAGGCGTATGTTGCGTATTTGTCAACATGCGCCTTTTTACATGACTAAAAGAGGCGTACCAGACAGCTGGTTGCCTCTTTTTTTGTTGTATTCATTTCGCATTTCGAAATAAAGGGATGGAGATCAACAAGTAAATGAAGAGGAGTGAAAGCATGTGAACATGCCAAAAGCAAGACAAATGACAAAAACCAAAAAAACGAAACAAGGTGACAGCCAGGAAAATCTAGAAAGCGGCTAGCTTTAAAAGGAGAGACAAACATGTTTTCAGTATTTGCGAAATTAGGCTGGTTCTTCAAACAAGAGTGGAGGCGTTATACGATCGCCATTACGCTTCTGCTCATTGTGAATGTGCTTGAAATGCTGCCGCCAAGATATCTTGGGCAGGCAGTTGATGACATTCGTTCTGGTCAATTTACAACATCCAGTATTGTGTTTTATGTAACCATTTTTTGCTTGCTAGGTGTCGTCGTCTATACGCTGACATATTTTTGGATGTATCAGTTATTTGGCGGCGCAAATGTCATGGAGCGTGTGATGCGCGGGAAGCTCATGCGTCACTTACTTAAGATGACACCCACCTTTTATGAAAAGAAAAAAACCGGTAATTTAATGGCATTAGGTACAAACGATTTAAATGCTGTGGCTTTAACGACAGGTTTTGGCGTTCTGACATTGGTTGATTCCACTGCTTATATGCTGATGATCTTCTTTACGATGGGGCTGACGATTAGCTGGAAATTAACCTTAATGGCGATCATCCCTATGCCGCTGATGGCGCTCTTGATTGCGTATTATGGCAGCAAGATTCATGATCGCTTTACAGTTGCTCAAGATGCATTTGGTGATATGAACGATCGCGTCCTTGAATCAGTCGCAGGTGTCCGGGTTATTCGGTCTTTTGTACAGGAGAAACAAGATGTCGAACGCTTTCGCCAAATGACAGATGATGTATTTCAAAAAAATATGAGAGTGGCGATCATTGATTCATTGTTTGAGCCGACAGTGAAATTACTTGTCGGTGTCAGCTACTTAATTGGAATCGGCTACGGAGCCTATCTTGTGTTCCAAAGTGATTTAACCATTGGTGAGCTTGTCGCATTTAACGTCTATCTTGGAATGATGATCTGGCCAATGTTTGCGATAGGCGAATTGATTAATATTATGCAAAGGGGAAATGCGTCGTTAGACCGGTTGAATCATACACTCAGCTACAAGCCGGATGTCACAGACGCTTCTCAGCCAAAAACGTTACAAGAGCCTGGCGATATTCAGTTTGACCGCGTGACATTCAGGTATCCAACTTCCCCTAAAGATAATTTAATTGATGTGTCCTTTACGGTTCGAAAAGGGCAGACAATCGGAATTACAGGCAAAACAGGAAGCGGTAAAACGACTATCGTAAAACAGCTTCTGCGCCAGTATCCAACAGGTGATGGTCAAATCCTGCTATCAGGAGTCCCAATCCAA
Organism: Bacillus sp. DWP3-1; assembly: GCF_049896565.1. Lineage (NCBI taxonomy): Bacteria > Bacillati > Bacillota > Bacilli > Caryophanales > Bacillaceae > Bacillus > Bacillus sp. DWP3-1. The sequence continues at coordinate 204,147 of NZ_JAFCUN010000007.1, read as the reverse complement.
GAGATCGAATTGGATCAGCTATTTCAATGGATCGGATACGTACCGCAGGATCATATCCTTTTTTCAAAAAGTGTAGAAGAGAATATGCGCTTTGGTCATCGGGACGCAAAACAAAATGAATTAGCACAAGCGATCAAAGATGCTTACTTTGAAAAAGATTTACGTCTTTTGCCAGAGGGTCTCGAAACCATGGTGGGGGAAAAAGGTGTGGCACTGTCAGGTGGACAAAAGCAGCGAATTTCCATTGCACGCGCTTTATTAATAGACCCCGACATTTTGATACTGGATGACTCGCTTTCTGCGGTAGATGCAAAAACAGAAACCGCTATTTTAGAAAATTTAAGGCAAAATCGTCATGGGAAAACGACGTTTATTACGACTCATCGTCTATCAGCTGTTGAGCATGCGGATCTCATACTTGTCATGGAAGAAGGACGCATTGTCCAAAAGGGCACCCACGAAGAGCTCATTCAGCAAGATGGGTGGTACAAAGAACAATTTCTGCGTCAGCAGCTGACAAACCAGCTGGAAGGAGGGGATGAGGCATGACAACAGGAAGAAGACTCCTTGCCTACGCACTCCTTTATAAGAAAGTACTGTCTGTTGCCTTGATCTTTCTCATCATTGCAGTAGGTGCTGAACTGACAGGACCATTTATTGGGAAGAAAATGATTGATGATCATATTTTAGGTGTAGAAAAACCATATGTCGAGGTCAATGAAAAAACAGACAAAACCGTTTATTACCAGGGAAATAACTATATACGAAGCGATCGATTAGACAGTGATATGAAATCCGGAAAACAAATCAATGTGGTGCAAGTCGGATTCGGTTACTATTTTGTAAATGAGCCGATTCGTTTTGATGGAAACCGAAAGATATCCGGAGATCAGCTTACCATTGAAAATGGGAACGAGCGCGAGACATATCAAGTACAGCGTTTATCAAAAGAGGAAATTTTCTCTTTTTATGAGCCGGAAATCAGTGGTTTGGTGCAGCTTGTTCTATTTTATCTAGGGCTTCTCGTCATTGCGATTTTCTTTCAGTATGCGCAGCATTATCTGCTACAGCGGATAGCCAATCGAATTATTCAAAAAATGAGGGTTGATGTATTTGAGCATATTCAAACGTTGCCTATCCGGTATTTTGATAATTTACCGGCTGGAAAGGTCGTAGCGAGGATTACCAATGACACAGAAACCATTCGTGATTTATATGTGACAGTCCTCGCTAATTTCGTGACGAGTGCTATTTACATGATTGGAATTTATATTGCCATGTTTTTATTAAATGTGAAGCTGGCACTCATTTGTTTGGTGGCGGTACCGATTATTTTCCTATGGTCAATGACCTACAGAAAGTTTGCATCAGTGTACAACCACCGCATTCGTTCGATCATTAGTGACATCAATGCCAAGCTAAATGAAGCCATTCAAGGGATGACCATTATTCAAGCGTTTCGTCATGAAAAAGTGACGAAAGAGGAATTTGATGAACTGAACAACAATCACTTTCGATATCAGCGAAAGATGCTGCATTTAAATTCACTTCTGTCGCATAACTTGGTTAACCTGCTTCGGAATTTAGCATATGTGGCACTCATTTGGTATTTTGGCGGTGCGTCCTTAAGTGCGACGGGCATTGTGTCAATTGGTGTGCTCTATGCGTTTGTCGATTATTTAAATCGATTATTTCAGCCGATTACAGGCATTGTGAACCAGTTCTCGAGATTGGAATTAGCAAGGGTTTCATCGGAAAGGGTTTTCCGATTATTGGATGAGCCAGGAACAACAGTGGAAGAACCTGTTCAAAAGAAAATGGAGGGACACGTTCAGTTCCAAGATGTCACCTTTGCTTATAATGAAGGAAATAATGTATTAAAGAACATTACGTTCGAGGCCAAAAAAGGCCAAACAGTTGCACTTGTGGGGCATACCGGTTCTGGGAAAAGCTCGATCATGAACTTGCTGCTGCGTTTTTATGACATTCAGCAAGGAGACATTCTCATAGATGGGGAAAGCATTTATCACCAGTCACGCCAAACGTTGCGTAAACAAATGGGCATTGTGCTTCAAGACCCGTATTTATTTTCCGGAACGATTGCATCCAATGTCAGCTTAGGAAATGAAGACATTAAAAGAGAAACGATTGAATCATCATTAAAGCAAGTAGGCGCAGTAGAGTTATTGAAGCACCTGCCAAAAGGATTTGATGAACCAGTCGTTGAAAAGGGAAGTACTCTTTCCTCAGGAGAACGTCAGTTAATCTCATTTGCCCGTGCATTAGCGTACGATCCAGCGATCTTAATTTTAGATGAAGCCACCGCAAACATTGATACAGAAACAGAAGCGATCATTCAGCGGGCGCTTGATGTCGTCAAAGAAGGACGAACGACTTTTGTCATTGCTCACCGATTATCCACCATTAAGAAAGCCGATATGATTTTGGTATTAGAAAAAGGTGAAATTGTCGAGCGAGGCAGTCATGATCAACTCATGCAGCAAGAAGGGCTGTATGCGCAAATGTACGAACTGCAAAAGGGTGCTGTTGCAAACAGCTGATGAATAACAAAAAAGAGCCTATTCACTTTGAATGAGGCTCTTTTTATTTGCATAAAAAGTCGAGGATTCGTTTTTGACCTCGACCTTTACTAGTTATATCGTTTACACGAGCTGCATCATCAGTAGGCAATGCCGACGCGTTGATGTACAAATTCCTTCGAATTTAACTGCTGATATAAAAAGTGTGCGGTATCTTCAACTGAAATTTTCTTTCCATCTATAGGGAGAAAATCTTTCTCATAGCGATATGACCGTGTCACTTCTCCATCTGGTAAATAGGTTGGACAAATAATGGTCCAATCTAGATCAGTCGATTGAAGGATTTCAAACGCTTTGGCATGCTCTTTAGCTGCTCGGGAAGTAGTCCGCCTTGATTCATTTGTTTCAAAACGGTAAAGCTCCGGCTGCTGCCTTGCCTTTAAAATACCTGCCGTACCAATTGTAATAATTCTTGAAGTATTTGATTGCTTCATGGCTTGTACGATATGCTCCATTGAAACAGATAATGTATCATCACCATCTGTTGATAGACAGCTCACAACAATATCTGCTCCTTTGATCGTCTCAAGCACATCTTCTCGATTTCTTGAATTGCCGGTGACTTGAAACATACCCGCAAGCATTTCTTCTCGGTTTGTCCGAATCAATGAACGAACTATGTAACGATCATCTACTTGAACGAAACGAAGAAATGCTTGTCCTACACGTCCATGAGCACCGAAAAGAGCTATTTTCATCTGTTCGATCCCTCCACTACATACTATAAGTGAAAAGAACCCAAAATGGTACAACTTTTATGTGATGCTTTTTTTATAAAGGTGAAAGGACCGAATACTATGAGCATATTCACATAATAGAGAGATCCCTACAAATTGTAGAAGTTCAAAGTTCATACCGGAAATAATGTCCATGAAGATCCGCTCCTTTCTACTACATGATATGAGCTGGAAAGGAGATTGGTGAGGGATAAAAATAAAAAAAGAAGACACCTTAAGAGGTGCCTTCTATGATCCAAATATGAAATTAAGCTTGTGTTCCACCCATGTGTTGTTGAGCGTAAGATACAAGACGCTTAGTGATTTCTCCACCAACTGATCCGTTAGCGCGAGATGTTGTTTCTGCACCAAGGTTTACACCGAATTCAGAAGCGATTTCGTACTTCATTTGGTCGATTGCTTGCTCTGCTCCAGGAACTAGTAATTGATTTGAACTATTAGAATTTGCCATGATGTGAATCTCCTTTTTGTATATGATTTGGTTTTTGGTTGGGTTTGCTGGAATCGCACCAGCGAAATGAGCAAGTCATTTGCCACTTGGCGAAACCCAATGCAGTAACTGCTTTGTACTAAGTATTATGGTGATTTCTGAAAAAAACATACGAGAAAAGAACATGGTAAATGTTGTTCAACATGCAAAAAAACCATCACTCAATCATGAGTGATGGTGCTGCTTAGATCTCTTTAATCAGCAGAGCGAATGCGAAGTTCTGTATCCGAATCAAAGAAGTGGGCCTTGTTCATATCAATAGCAAGAGGGATAGACTGTCCAGCCTGAACATCAGTACGAGAATCAACACGTGCAATAAAAGACTGACCATCGAGAGAAGAGTAAAGCATCGTTTCTGCTCCCATTAATTCAGCAACTTCTACACTGGCATCGATCTTTGTGCCCTCAGATGCCTCTATAAACACGGGTTCATCATGAAAATCTTCTGGTCTGATACCAAGGATGATATCTTTTCCGATATAACCTTGGCTGCGTAATACCTTCATCTTTCCTTCTGGTACACGAATATGCGTTTTTCCAACTGCAATAGCACCGTCAGAGAGTTTTCCTGTGAAAAAATTCATCGCAGGAGAGCCAATGAATCCGCCTACAAATACATTCTCTGGATTTTCATATACATCCTTCGGCGCTCCAACCTGCTGAATAAAGCCATCTTTCATCACAACAAGGCGAGTAGCCATTGTCATAGCTTCAGTCTGATCATGTGTGACATAGATAAATGTCGTTTGCAGACGCTGATGAAGCTTAGATATTTCAGCACGCATCTGAACGCGAAGCTTTGCATCTAAATTAGAAAGCGGCTCATCCAAAAGAAAGACCTTTGCATCACGCACAATTGCTCTCCCAAGTGCAACGCGTTGTCTTTGACCGCCAGACAGAGCTTTTGGTTTTCTGTCTAAATATTGCTCAAGCCCCAATATTTTCGCAGCATTTCGAACCCGATCATCAATTTCTGATTTCGGGAACTTCCGCAGCTTTAATCCAAAAGCCATATTATCGTATACATTCATGTGAGGGTACAAAGCATAGTTTTGGAAAACCATTGCGATATCCCGGTCTTTTGGTGCTACATCATTCATCCGTTTTCCGTCTAACAGAAAATCCCCTTGTGAAATCTCTTCAAGTCCTGCAATCATGCGAAGGGTTGTTGATTTTCCGCACCCAGATGGACCAACAAACACAATAAATTCTTTATCTTCTATATGTAGATTAAAGTTGTCTACTGCTGTTACCTTGTTATCATACACTTTATAAATTTGATTGAGCATCATTTCAGCCATAGATGATAACCTCCCCATCCTCTTATTGAAAGCGCTTTACTTGTAAATAAAGTGTATAAAATGGGGAAGCGTCTGTAAATGGACAACGTGCACAACATCTCATTTTCACTTTTGGGCAGGATGCTCATGTCATTGATTGTTATGAAAGGTCGAGAAGATTCATCATAAAATAAACAGCAGATGCTTCTGGAAAATGCCGTATATCGATTCCTGTGCGCTCAATAAATTTATCGATTCGATATTGAAGGCTGTTTCTGTGAACATATAAAGCTTTTGCTGCCTTGGATGCATTTAAGTTACATTGCATATAGGTCATGAGGGTGCGGTAAACGTCCCGATCAAAGACCGCCTCTTTAAAAGCATCTGAAATAGCATGAGAGAGCGCGGATTCATCATAACGTATGAGTGATGGCAGACATTCATAAAATGTGGAAATCCCTGATCTAAGCTTGCCTCGCTGCACATGGTCCAAGAAAAGCTGCTGTTCATTTAACAATTTCTTCTGTAAATGTTCATTTGGCAAATGGAGCTGTCCTTGTAAAAAGACTGAGTCTGTTAAAAAGTCACTTGTAATGGCTAGAGACAAATCGTTTAGCAGATCTAATTGACCATTTTCTGATGTAGCGTTTGTTTGAATCAGCATCGCTGTATCAGCGCCTGTCCAAATGAAATGAGTATGTTCGAGGCTGTGAACCACAGCCTCTTTTATTTGCTGCCTTTGTTCTGCTTGATGGGACATTTTAAAATAATATACACGGACGGGGTGCTGAACGGTTAGTGGTTTGTTATCAAAAAGATAGCTGTACCATTTTTGTTCATCCTCAGTCTGCTTTGTATGAGAAAGATCAATTGGTGTAAGGAAAGTATTGAGAAGAAGTGTTTCTCTCGCTGTAAGCTCTGATTTGTCTACTCCAAATAATTCGCCTTCGTCTGTTTGATACCAAAGAATTTGATGATCATTTGTAGGTGAGCTGATGATATGCTCTCCGTAAACAAGCTTTAATTTTTCTAACATGGCGAAGCTCCTTAAACAGTTTAATCATAGACATGGAATAGCATTAATTCGTGGATTTCTTCTTTTAAGGTTGGTTCGACTTCATGAGGTGGAAGCTGAGAGCCCCATTCAATATCACCTGTTTTGTGGTAGATGCCTTCGTAGTGCGCACCATTGTGAAAAAAGGATATTTTCCAGCCTGGCAACTGTGCTTTCTTAAAGAGAGGTTTCCATTGAAAATGAGAAATCATATCATCATTGCCTCCTTGCTTTTATTGATGAAACAATAAATAAACACGACAATACGGAAACAACCTTGAACTTGATTTTATTGTATCTCATCTGATGAAAAGAGCATAGGAAAAGCATAGATTTCATAACACCATCAATTTAAAACGAAAAACAGTTAGTAGACGTTCGTGTGGTCTGTAGTTGTTGAGGTCGTTCGTGAAAGATAAGATGCATAATCCATGATTCTTTTCCCAATCAGCCTTTCTGAGTTTCGCAATGAAACATGCTGGAAAATCTCGCGGCCAGGGCGAGAATTGGCTTCAAACATCCAGATAGCTCCTGTCTGATCAATGCCTAAATCAAAACCGATTTCACCAATATGGCCGGACATTTTTTCATCTATCACCTGACTAAGCGTGATGGCAGTATAAGAAAGCTGCTCTAAAGTTTTCAAACGCTTCTTCTTTTCTGGAAAAACATCATAAAGTGTTTTTACTAAGCCACCATGTAAATGGTGAGTCGTTACTGTGTGATTGCCAGAGACTTTTGCTGCTGCTGCCGTGACTGTCCAATGGCCGTACTTATTTTTATTCGTATGAACTCTGAAATCCATTGGTTGATTGTCTATTTGAAGAAGTGCAATGCCTTGTTGAGCCATAAAGTCTTGAATTGCGTGATCTTTCCGGAGCTTGGTCACGAAATGCTCTATTGAGTCATATGGAACAGCGCTTCCGTGATTTGAGCATACAGTGATTCCATGAGCCGTCTTCTTTAATTGATAAATACCGTCGCCGTGACTTCCGTTCGATGGTTTTACGTATATGACCTGATGTAGATGGAGGAGTGTTTCTATTTTATTTAGAGCGTCCACCGGATCCAATTGTATGGAATGTGGAAGAAAAGGACATGTTTTTTCATCTGTTAACAGTTGTTCATGAATATCCCATTTATTGAAAAAATAAGGGTTGAACCAAGGAATATCATAGTCTTGTGTGAGTTTACGCTTTGTTTCTTGAATGAATGCCGACTGAGCAGCCTTTCTATTTGGAAGACGGTCGTAAATGACTGACGGCAGGGGCATCTGTTTTTTAACCCATGTTTGCTGTTGGTACAACAATCCTTCTACTATTCCTTTATCCCAATCAATAGAATGTGTACCAAAAAGGTAGGCAAATCCAGCATGCTGCCTGAAAGAGTGCAGCAGTTTGATAAAAAAGTCTGATCTCGTTCCTAGTGGCTGCGTGCTTTGCCCAAAACCTGCTGTGAAAATGCCAAGCAGCGGCCCTATAAACAGTGTATGATCAACGGCGATTACATCAGCTTTTGATTGATAAGGAATTAGTAAATTTCTATATAGATTTTCTGATAATAAAATTTTATTTGGATGTTGATGATAGGAAACGGTGAAGTCATCTACTAAACGGGATCCTAAAGCAAGAGAATAGATCGCATCCTGCTGTTTAAAATGGGCGGGAAGATGAACTGTTTTTTCACTTGTGAGATGAGGGGCGATGAAGAAGCGATTTTTGTTCATAAGAAACCTCCTTCGGTTGAGACGTCATCGATTGAGCATGTGCAAGAATGGTACGAATCAATTGATCTTCCTTGTCAGGATAAGCTTTTAAAAAAGCGGATCGCCCTGGCTTTGATCTTATATTTGATATGAAAAGCCTGCCTTCACTTGTATGGAGTAAGTCTACAGCGAATTCAAAGCAAGGGGAGAAGGTTTTATCTATATATGCTGGGAGAGATGCTTGAATGGATGCAATATCATCTAAAAGAAGCTCTTTGATGTGCGGCTGCAATGTGTTTAGATAGTGATCAAAGCCTATCATGGGAGCTGATTTTTGTGTAATGTTTAAATGACTATTTTCTGTAGGTGATTTTGTGTGAATCCCTATGCGACTCCATTGATTTTGTGAATCTTTCATAAGGAAAATCCTTATTTCATTGAATAAAAAGTCTTTTTGATCACTCGTCTGAAAAAATTGAAGGAAATATCGGCCTACGTACTTTTTGCACCAGCGCTCTATATCTGATGGACGCGAAAATGTGATGACTTGCTCGGGACTTAGCTGAACAGTGAAAGTGTTGTCTTTTAAGAAAATGAAGTAAGTAGATGCTGCATGCTGTTGAGAGAGCGGCTGCATTTTACAATAACCGTCTTTCCTTACCATGTTGAGAAGTTCTGATGGCTCTTTTAATAATGAGCAGACAGGTAAATATGGCTGTAAAGAAGGGAGAAGACGGAGCTGCTCAAATAGCATCATTTTATTTGAAATACCTGTATTCAAAAAATCTGTTTTCGGATACTTTTTCAGCCATTCCATGATTGGTTTTGCTTTTTTAGATTGTGCGTCATGCTTGTAAAGGCATCGATCGTAAATCAAGTCAGGAATCTCAAATTCTGCTGCGGCAAATCCTTGACCATTCGTATAAGTTTGACCTTGTATCAAATTTGAAGCCGGCTTTAAATCAAATGGTGTAAAACGAACAACCTTTAAACCATAAGAAGGGGCAGCTTTGGCTAACCCACGAGTGAATGCCTCTTCATACTTTGAAGAAAGGCTCACAATACCTAATGTTGATGTCATTAAAAAACACCTTCTTTTCAACTTCTTTTTTTACCAGCACAAAAACACTTTTTCATGATTTTACATAAAGATTGCGCTCCTTTATCATTACGACAGATCGATTGATCATATGTCTAGCAACATGCTTCATTTGCTTGGGGACTTGACAACAACTATAATACGTATAGATTAAACCAATAAACATCGGGTGTTGTTTGAAAGGTAGATGACGACTTTGAATATATTCACAACGTTTATCTTTATGATTGTTATAGGCGCAGTCATAGGAGCAGCGACAAACCATCTTGCAATTAAAATGCTTTTTCGCCCTTATAAGCCGTATTACTTATTCGGGAAACAGCTTCCTTTTACACCAGGGCTCATTCCTAAAAGAAGAGACGAAGTAGCCAAGCAGGTTGGTGTCATGGTTATGGAGCATTTGCTCACGCCAGAAGGAATTCAAAAGCGATTTGAATCATCGGAGGCAAAGCAAGAGATCTTGCATACAGTCCATCGATATATTGACAAAGGCGCTGAAATGGAGATAACAGTGCTATCTTTGCTTGAAAGAGTCGGCGTATCACAGGCTGACGTCAAAGCAGATGAATGGATCCATCAGTGGTCTGATCAGAAGCTCAATTCACTGCTTGAAAAATATAATGAGCAAACTTTATCTGAATTGCTTCCGCTAGATGTGGAAAACAAAATATCTTCAAAAATTCCAGATGCAGCTGATTATATTTTAAAGAGGGGCATTCATTATTTTGAAAGCGAGGAAGGTAAAGCAAGGCTTGGTAATATGATTGATGATTTCTTAAAGGAACGAGGCATGCTTGGCAGTATGGTTCAAATGTTTCTAGGGAATTCAAGCTTAATTGATCGGGTACATCCTGAAATCATCAAATTTTTAAGAAACGCAGAAACAAAAAGATTTTTATCAGATTTGCTTGTTCAAGAATGGGACAAGGTGAAGCAGTTTTCTCTTCAGGAGCTAGATGAAAAATGGAATGTGAAGGAGCTTGCTTATAGTGTGAAAAAGCAATTGCTTTCACACTTCTCTACAAAGCTGATATTAGACAAGCCAGTTGGATATTATGTCAGTGCAGTAGCGCTTGATCTCAAAACACACTTTGCACCAGTGCTTGTCGACAAGGGGATTAAAGCAGCATCGAATGCTTTAGAGGGACTGCTCGCAAAGCTCAAATTTGAAGATATCATTCGTGAGCAGATTGAACATTTTCCGCTTAAAAAAATGGAGGAGCTTGTGGTTAGCATTTCCAACAATGAACTTAAAATGATCACGTTTTTAGGCGGTTTTTTAGGCGGATTAATCGGCGCAATTCAAGCAATCTTTGTCACGCTATTTTAAGACAAGCTAGAGAAATTTTGATGAATTCATTGTATATATGTGAAACGAAAGCCATAGTTTGTTATAGTGGAGTGGTGTCCGCCGATCATATCGGTGATAACGGATAGAAAGGAGACATAACATGTCTGTAAATGTTTATGATGTTGCATATGACCTTGAAAAAGCTCTGCGTCATAGCGAAGAATATTCAACTTTAAAAAATCTTTATGATGAGGTAAACGCGGATGAGTCCTCTAAAAGAATGTTCGAGAACTTCCGAGACATTCAAGTAAACCTTCAACAAAAACAAATGACTGGTCAAGAGATCACACAAGAAGAAGTGGAGCAAGCTCAAAAAACAGTGGCACTTGTTCAACAGCACGATAAAATCTCTCAGTTGATGGAAGCAGAACAACGTGTGAGTGTTCTCATCGGAGAATTAAATAAAGTGATCATGAAGCCTCTTGAAGAGCTTTATGGGAATCCAGAAGAAAATGAATGAAAAGGGCGATGATATTCGCCCTTTTTTTATTTCACATGTTCCCTGTCCAACTTTTCAAAAAAAGGTTGTCGAAGCTCATAAATTCTGCGATAATACTTATATTGAAAGTGCTTTCAAATGAGCGCTCTCATGGGACAATTGGGTGCGTTTCACTTGGGATTTACGGCGATTAGCCAAACGAGAGAGAAGCGCTTCTGGGAGAAACGCAAAGCATAAGGGGATCTGATATAAGCAATGCTTTGGTGTGTGAAAGATAAGGGGATCATGGGGAGCTTCATCACCTCATTGTGACGCATCCAAACCATACATAAAAAAAAAGCCTAGGGGTAGGCTTTTTTTATTTACAAAAGATTCATAACACAGAGCTCTTTCAACTGCATGTTCTAAAGCACCAAGCTAGGGCATATCCTCATCGTAAGTACAGTCATCAAGAAGGGGGATGCCTCAGTGTCAAAAAAACTACTTGCACTCAATATAGATGGAACGTTACTTCGTTCCAATGGAAAAATCCATTCCGCTACAAAAGAAGCTGTGGAATACGTGAAGAAAAAAGGGGTTTACGTGACGCTTGTCACCAACCGGCATTTTCGTTCCGCACAAAAAATTGCCAAGGCGTTGAAGATTCCAACTTCAACCCTTGTGACGCATAGTGGTGCATTTATCGCGAATAAACTCGATGAGCCGCTTCATGTGAAGAAATTAACGGAAGAAAAAACATTTAATCTTGTGCAAATTCTTGAAAGCTTTGATTGTAATGTTCGCTTACTGCATGAAAAATTCTCAATTGGCAACCGGAAAAAAACGCAGTCACAGCTGATGGGAAAGACGTTGATTCATCCGTCTGATCCAATTTTCTATCCTGTGCAATTTGTTGAATCGCTAAGTGATATGCTGATGGATGAACCGGTCAGTACACCGGTGATTGAAGTATATTCAACCGCAGAGCTTCAGCCTGAAATTCACCGAACCATTCAACAAGCTTTTCCATCTGTCGATCTCATTCGGATCAGTGATGAGAAAATGAATATTGTATGCAAAGGCGTATCGAAAGAAGCGGGGCTTTCTCTTTTGACCTCAGCATTAGGTTTGACTTTAGAAGATACTGTGGTCATTGGACAGGGGACAGATGACATCCCAATGCTCGAATTGGCTGGCTTAGGCGTTGCAATGGGAAATGCCCCTCATTCTGTTAAGCGTAAAGCCGATTGGGTGACACGTTCGCAAGATGAACAGGGAGTCGCTTATATGATCAAAGAATACTTTAGAATGCAGCAAAGAGAAGGATTTTTACATCAATTCGATATTAAACGATAATATAGACGAAGGCCCTGTCAATCAAGAAATGGCAGGGCCTTCAACTGTTCCAGTCATTGCTTTTCCTACATAGATTTTGTAAAATGAAACAAGTTTGAAGATAAAGGTGATACGATGCGAATTTTAATTAAAGGGCTGTCAGATGAACGATTTCATCGCCCGCTTGTCAATATAGCCAATTTATTTGAAGAAGATAGTGAAGTGCTGTTTGATACAGGTGAATTGGAAGATGGCTTAACCATGGTGTTTAGCTGGAAAGAAGAAAATGGAACGGTGGAAGCATCTGGCCATATCGCTGGATCAGACATCACTAGTCGTTTTTCGCGAGACGTCCCAGAGGGCTTGAATGACAAGGAGCGCTGGAAACAAATCAAAAACACAGTGCTGTCTGTTTATTTACATCTGCTTCAGGAGCACACAGGAATGACGCAAAAGTGGGGGATTCTCACAGGGATACGTCCTACAAAATTACTCCATAAGATGCTGAGAGAAGGAATGACAAAGGAAGGTGCGCATGCCGCACTAAAGCGTGATTATTTGATTCATGATGAAAAAATCGATTTGATGCAGGAGATTGTCGACCGTCAGCTTCAAGCGATTCCTGACCTGTATGATCTTCAGCAGGAAGTAAGTATTTATATTGGTATTCCTTTCTGCCCAACAAAATGCGCTTATTGCACGTTCCCTGCTTATGCGATTAAAGGACAAGCTGGAAGAGTGGGAACATTTTTGTTTGGTCTGCATTATGAGATGCAAAAAATCGGTACTTGGCTAAAAGAACATGGGATCAAAGTGACGACTGTTTATTTTGGCGGGGGTACGCCGACGAGTATCACTGCGGAAGAAATGGATTTGCTGTATGAAGAAATGTATCGCTCGTTCCCTGATGTGAAACATATACGGGAAGTGACTGTCGAAGCAGGGCGTCCTGATACGATTTCGCCTGATAAGCTAGAAGTGCTAAACCAATATCATATTGACCGGATTAGCATCAATCCACAATCGTATGAGAATGAAACACTGAAAGCCATTGGCCGGCACCATAGTGTAGAAGAAACGATTGAAAAGTATCACTTATCAAGACAGTATGGCATGAATAATATTAATATGGACTTAATTATTGGTTTGCCGGGAGAAGGGCTAAAGGAATTCCAGCATTCCTTGCAGCAGACTGAAGAACTTAAGCCTGAATCTTTAACCGTGCATACGCTCTCCTTTAAAAGAGCTTCTGAGATGACGCGCAATAAGGACAAATATCAAGTAGCAGACCGAGAAGAAATCACACGTATGATGGATGAAGCGGTCGCTTGGACGAAAGCACATGACTATCATCCCTATTATTTATATAGACAAAAAAACATCTTAGGGAACCTTGAAAATGTCGGGTATTCATTGGATGGGCAGGAAAGTTTGTATAATATCATTATTATGGAAGAAGTGCAGACAATTATAGGGATTGGATGCGGTGCTGCTAGTAAATTCATTGATCCGCGTTCAGGAAAAATTACGCAGTACGCCAATCCAAAAGATCCAAAATCGTATAATGACCGCTATGAACACTATACCGAAGAGAAAATTGAATTTCTTGAGTCATTATTTGTTCCTCACGTTTAAACACTGCGGTGACGCAGTGTTTTTTTCATTTGTAAAAGGGTATATAAGTGATAAAAAGTTAAAGCAGGTGTACATATGATTGATGTGATCGGAATTGGGATTGGGCCCGCCAATTTAGGTTTGGCGGCTTTGTTAGAGGAGTATGAAGATGTTTCATGCTGTTTTTTTGAACAGGAGTCCGAGTTTGCGTGGCATCCTGGTATGCTGATCAAAGGAACGGATTTACAAGTCTCCTTTTTAGCTGATCTTGTGACGATGGCGAATCCAAGGAGCAGGTATACATTTTTAAATTATTTACATGAATCAAATAGACTTCACCGGTTCTATACATTTGAACAGTTTGACATTCCGCGAAGAGAATTCAATGAGTATTTATCATGGGTCGCAGGTGAATTAGATAGCTGTCAATTTGGGATGAAGGTAGAGGAAGTGACGGACTGCCAAGGTGGTTATCTTGTGAAAGTCCGGCGATTGAAGGATGGATCGCTCTCTGAGTATCGGGCAAAGCATGTCGTGCTTGGAACAGGGAGCAAACCGATGATTCCTGTCGATGTGCCTGATGCTGCACTGCCATATGTGACACATAGCAGCCGTTATTTAGACCAGCAGGAAGAACTTCATGAAGCTGAGTCGGTGACGGTGATTGGCTCTGGGCAGAGTGCAGCCGAAATCTTCTTAGACCTGCTTCAGCATCAAAAGAAAGGACAGCAGCTTTCGTGGTTTACGCGATCTAGTGAATTTAGAGAGCTGGAGACGGCAGAGCTTGGCCAGGAGCTATTTACACCGAAGTACGTCGAATATTTCCATTCGCTTCCTTATGAAGAACGAATGAACACATTGCCTAGGCTGACTGGATTAAGAAATGGTATAGATGCATCGACGCTCTCGCGTATTTATCAGGAATTGTATCATCGGTCTGTTACAGGTGAAGAGCCATCTGTGGTGATTCAGCCAATGACCGAGCTTGAAGCGATTCAGGTGGAGGAGAATCAGTCCCTGAAGCTGCACCTAAAGCAGTGGCAGCTAAAGAAAGAAAAGAGCATAACAGCTGATCGTGCTCTATTGGCTACAGGGTACACTCCGAATATCCCGGCGTGGTTTAGTGCGTATGAACCTTTAATTGAATGGGAAAGTGAAGAGCATTTTAAAGTGACAGAAGACTTCAGGCTTGTGTTCAAAGACAAGCGTCCGCATCATTTCTTTACATTTACGAACTTAGATCACTCTCATGGAACAGCGGCGACCAATTTAAAACTATCCATCTACCGCAATCAGAAAGTGATTCAAACCATTCGCGGGGTCAAAGAAGCGCCAGTCAAGCAAGAAACAGCCTTTCAGCAATTTGAATAAGAGATAAAAAGGGCCCAAGTATAGGGCCCTTTTTCATTAGATTGTCGTTTCTTTTTTCACTTTTGGTTTTTCTGTTTGCCATTTGAACATTTTGTTCAGAATTTGATAAATTCGCTTAGATTCCTTCGTCACAAGCGGTCCTAAAATCGCAAGGATTAAGACGTACAATGCAGCAAATGGCTTCAAGGTAGCGGCAAGTCCGCCCGCAATACCGAGCTCGGCTACAATGATTGAAAACTCTCCTCGTGATACGATGGTTAATCCAATATTAGAAGAGGCTTTATGAGAAAATCCAGCTCTTCTTCCAGCGAACATTCCAGCAGTGAAGTTCCCAATGAAGGTGAGAATCACAGCGCCGATCGCAAGCCAGAAGGCATCACCTAATGTAAATGGATCAATGCTGAGACCGAAGCTGAAGAAGAACATGGCCCCGAAGAAATCTCTAAATGGAACCACAAGATGTTCGATGCGGTCAGAGTGCTCTGTTTCTGAGAAAACAAGACCAAGTAAGAGTGCCCCAATGGCCTCTGCTACATGGATTGTCTCTGAGAAACCAGCGACAAAGAATAAAGCCGCAAAAATCACAATGATGAACACTTCGTTCGAACGGATATCGAACAACTTGTTTAATCGTTTTGGCAGCTTACGTGCGATGATAAAGAAAAGCATCATATAACCAAAAGCAATGAAAATGGATAATAAGGCACCGCTAACCGTTGTGGCATCTCCAAGGACAAGACCAGATACGACGGATAAATAAACAGCGAGGAAAATATCCTCAAACATAATGATCCCAAGAATTAACTCAGTTTCAGGGTTCGCAGTCCGTTTCAAATCAACAAGGACTTTGGCCACAATGGCACTGGATGAAATCGTGATAACTCCTGCCATAATGAGAACCTCAAGGAACCCAAACCCTGTGATAAAACCGTAAAGCAGTCCTAAGCTGAAGTTAATCAAAATATAAATAGATCCGCCGACAGCAATGGATTTGCCCGATTTAATAAGCTTTCCGACAGAGAACTCAAGTCCAAGATAGAAAAGAAGGAACAAGACGCCCATTCTGCCAAAAAACGAAATAATTTCGGTGCTTTCGATAAATTTTAGATCAATGATCCCGATGGTTGGAGCATGCGGCCCAACGATCATACCGAGGACAATGAGAAAAGGGATGATAGAGAATTTCATTTTATTGGCGATTAAGCTGGCGATGGCGATGAGAATCAGCGCCGTCCCAACTTCAAAGACTAAATGATCCATTCATCACTCTCCCCCTCTAGAAAGAAAATCACGTATCAATCGCTTTAAGTGTTTTCTTTCGCCTGAAATGACCATCGTATCATTTGCTTCAATAATCGAATCGGCACCAGGGTTCAGTAATTTTTCATTTGTATGTTTAATGATCGCAATGACGGTGACTTCATAGTTTTGTCGCACATCTAAATCACCGAGTGTATGTCCAACCGCTTTTGCGCCTTTTTCCACCTTAAACCATTCAATCATCAAGTCATTGAAGGCCATTTCAATGGTTTCAAGTGCCTGCGGTTTATACACCATGCCGCCGATAATCGCAGCGATTTGCCTTGATTCAGTATCATCGAGAGAAATGGTGGACAGCACTTCATCTGGATCATCATCGTCAAAACGATAAATCTCCCGTCTGCCATCATCATGAATCACTATCGTCATTTTTTCTCTATTTCTCGTTTCAATTTCAAATTTCTTTCCGATCCCAGGAAGATCATTTTCTTTAATATTCATTTTATCCCTCCGAATATGATAGGTTGTGTTTTTCATATAGTAATACGGATGAAATAAAATGAATCAGTAGAGGTAATTTGATTGACACATAATGGGGATCGCACACTTCATTTCCAAAAAACATAGATCAATGGATAACGCAGCTGATGGAGCAGGCTTGAGTAGAAAAACCTTTGAATCAGCCAGTGATAATCTGTTCTTTAACAGAATAGAGAAGGCATGTTTTTTTGAAAATGGAGGTGTCTTCACAGCTTGAATTTCTTCATCGTAGATGGATGGAGAAATAAGACTAGGTGCACTCGCTTCTGCCTGTGGAGCAAAAACGACATTTGAAAAAGGAGAAAACATGACGATGAAACTAACCAATATGAATATGGAACACCTTATCAATCATCCTCCCCCTTTCAAAATCATTTCTTTCTTCATTTACTATATAAAAATATATTTCTTGTTTCAACAATTATGCTTATTTTAGTATCAATTGATCTTGAAATTTTTCATGCAGAGGAAAAGGAATTATTCGGGTTGAAATGGAATTAAGTCATGAGTTTAAAAGAAAAGGGGGATGGATGATGACATATATCAATTGTCAGTTAAACGGGGATATTTTTGAAATCGTTTTCAACAGGCCTGATGCTTATAATTCATTTCATGTGGACATGTTTGCTGAATTCAAAGAGGCATGTGATGCAGCGGAAGAAAGCAGTGCAAAAGTCGTTGTGATCAAGGGAGCGGGGAAAGGGTTTTCTGCAGGCGGAGATATTGGCATGATGCTTAAGCAGGAAAGTGAAGAAGATTTCCATCGTGTGATGGATTTGATCGAGGGAATTACACTTTCTCTAGCCGGTATGAAAAAAGTGACGATTGCCCTTGTCCACGGGTCAGCGGCAGGCCTTGCTTTTAGCTTTGCTTTAAGCTGTGACTACTTGTTTATGCATCAGGATGCACAGCTCGCCATGAATTTTAATGGAGTAGGATTAATTCCAGATGGCGGAGGGCATTTTTTTCTCACAAAAAGAGTCAGTGAACAAACCGCGAAACAATTGATTTGGAGCGGACAAAAGCTGCCGGCTGAAGAAGCGTTAAAACTGCGCCTTGCAGACGGGGTGTTTCAGGATGAAGTCGATGCGTATCAAAAAGTATGTGTGAAGCCGTTTATGAACATGCCGCTTCAAGCATTTGTCGAAACAAAGCTGATCTATTTTCAGCAGTCAGAACCTGAGCTGCTAGCCGTTCTTCAAAAGGAGAGGGCAGCACAGGCAAGACTGAGGCAAAGTCATGATCATAAGGAAGGCATTCAGGCCTTTTTAGAAAAAAGACGACCTGTGTTTCAGAACGTATAAACGAATGTGAGACCGGCGAATGCCGGTTTTTTTAACGTTCAAATAAAAGAAGCTTGCCTGCATCATCAACGAGCCGGTGGGAATGCTTCGTGTATTGCTGTTCGATTAAGCGATGGTGCCCTAATTCCTTTGCCTTTTCATCACTATCCGTTGTGATTTTTTCATTTAATAAGGTCTCACCCGACCGGTCAAATACAGTTAAAAAGTATGTCTTCTCCATTCCTCATCTCCCTTTCCTCTGCTTTTCTATGTAATTAAACAATGAATAAGACAAAACCTCTTTTTTAACTGTTAAAAATGTGTTTTTTAGAATGAAAGCGATAGAACGTGCATTCGTAAAAATGGCATGATAAAATATGGACAATGACAGTATCGGACAAGGAGATAGACGTTTGACTAAGCTTACCTTTATTCATGCCGCAGATTTACATTTAGACAGTCCATTTGCAGGAATGTCGAATATCCCTAGCTTACCATTTAAGCGGCTCAAAGAAAGTACATTTCAAAGTGCGAAGAATATGTTTGATCTCGCCATTGCTCGATCAGTAGACTTTGTGCTGCTGAGCGGAGATTTATTTGACGAATCAAATCGCAGTCTGAAAGCACAGCTGTTTTTAAGAAATCAGTTTCTAAGACTGCAAACTCAAGGGATTGACGTCTTTATTATTTATGGTAATCATGATCATTTAGGCGGTGAATGGACACCGATTGAGTGGCCTGAGAATGTGCACGTTTTTTCAAGCAGTACACCAAGTGAGCAATCCTACTATAGAGGGGGGCAGCTTGTTGCAAGTATTTATGGGTTTAGCTACAAAGAGCGGGCTGTCTATGAAAATATGACATCTCATTATGTCAAAACGACAGATGCTGCCTATCACATTGCGATGCTTCACGGTACATTAGCCGGACAAGAAGGGCATGATGCGTATGCACCATTTCTGCTTGAGCAGCTTCTTTCACGGGATTTCGATTATTGGGCGCTTGGACATATACATAAGAGAGCCCTTCTGCATGAAGACCCGTTGATTATTTACCCTGGTAACATGCAGGGCAGACATATAAAAGAAACAGGAGAGAAAGGCTGTTACGTTATTCAACTCTCCGAGGATTCTGAGACAGCGGAATTTATTAGCTGTGCGGATGTGATGTTTGAGACACTTGCAATAGACATGACAGAAACGGTTCATATGACGGATCTTGTGACACTTGTGGATAGCAAAATCAGTGAGCTGAAAGAGGAGGGCGTCCCTCATTTTGTGAAAATTGAATTGACGGGTGATGCTCCTCCTTACTTTGAGCGTACTCAGCTTGAGGTTCTTGAGGAGCTGTTGACCGTTCTTCATGAACAGGAAGAAGATGAAGAGGTATTCGTTTGGGTGATATCGATTGACTGCCGAACAAACGAGGATGTGATCTATTTAGAAGATTCTTTTTTGAAGGAACTCACTGCTGAAATTTCACAGTTTGAGGCATATGAAGAGCTGTTATCACCGATCAAGCGTCACCCAACCTATAGAAAATCAGGAAAAGCTCTCACAAAAGAGGATGAAGTGGATATAAAAGAAGAAGCACAAAGGCTGCTGACAGAACAGCTAAAGCAATTATGAGAAAAGGAGAGGCACAATGAAAATACGTTCACTCCATATCGCCCATTTCGGGAAATTTTCAAATCGGACCTTTCACTTTTCTGATGACGGTTTTCAGCTAGTTTACGGCCTGAATGAATCGGGGAAAACGACATTGAAAACGTTTATTGAATCGATGTTATTTGGTTTTCCGAAAAACAAGATGTACAAGACGAAACAGGGTTCTTTTTATGGTGGTTCCCTCACTTGCCAAGATGACGAGTTAGGCGTTATTCATATTGAAAGAACGTCCGATCGAGGTGGTCAAGCGCAGGTGTTTTTACCGAATGGTGAAGTGAAAGACGAAGTTTTTCTACAGACACTTTTAAAGGGAACGGATCGCAGGTTATATCAATCAATCTATTCATTTGATGTGTTTGGACTGCAAAATGTCCAAGCCTTAAACCAGGACCAAATAGGCGAATTTCTACTTTTCTCAAGTTTATTTGGCTCGGATGCAGCCACCAAGATGGATAGCAGGCTGCTAAAGCAGCAGGAGCAGCTGTTTAAACCAAATGGACGCAAGCCGGAATTAAATCAGCAGCTTGATCGTTTAAAAGAGCTGACAGGTCAGCTGAAACAAGCCAAATTGGTAGAAGGCCGTTATACCGAAAAGAAACGGGAGCAATCTGAATTAACGGAGACGATCGAAATGCTTCAAAATGAAATGAAGCAAGCTGAGGAACACATTCAGAAACTGGCTGAATCCATTCAAGTTTATCCCATGATCGAGAGAAAAGTGGAATTAAAAAAGGGATTAGCCCGCTATCCAGACCGAGTCAAACGTTTTAGAGCAGAAACAGAGCATGAGCTGGATAAACTAGAATCACACCTTCACCCGAAAAAGGCTCAATTGACTGCACTGAAGCAGAAGTTAGACCATTTGCAAACCTCACTTGTACAAGTTCAACCGCTCTATGACAAGGATACCATAATGGAGATGAAACGAGTCGTAGATGAAGCATCTGATGCTGAGCTTGTGAAAAAGCGCATAGCAGAGTGTCGAGCAAACCGTGATTCATTGAAACAAAAAATAGACGAAGCGGTAGCAAAGCTAAAGTGGGAGTACCCGATAAAGTTCGAACAAATCGACGATTCGCTTGAATTTGAGTGGGAATTAAAGGAGACTGTCACTCAATACGTTCGTCTCATGGATAGAAAAGCGCAGTTAGATGAACGATTTGATCACGCAAGACATGAGCTGGACGAAGCAGAAGCCGCTCTAAAAGGATTAAAGGAACAGCAAGTCAGACAGCACGGAGCAGAAGACGATGCGAAGGGGACAAGATCGAAAAAGAAACCGATTCATTCCCGGGCGTTGTTATTCCGAGGCTTGATCGCATTTGATGTGGTGCTTCTGCTTGTTCTATTCTTTTTAACAGAGTGGTGGATCACGCTCTTGTTTGCGGGATTTTCTGTTTTTCTCTTCTTTCTCATTTACCCATTCAGTCAAATGAGCCCGATGAAACAAAGAAGCGGCGAAGGGGCCTTTGATTCATTTCAAGTGCAGGCAGCTTCAGCTGAAACACTTATGAGGCAGAAGGAGCTTCTGTACGAAAGAATCATCCGGCAATATGAAGACTGGGAGCTAGAGCTGGAACCTGTCCAGCAGCAAGTAGAGGAAAAGAAGAGACAGCTTGGCTTGTCGTCTGAGCTTACTTTCCTAGTAGAGGCCTTCCATATCCTAAAACAATTAAAAATGAATACAGCGGCATATGAGGAGCTTCATCGTGAAATAGGCGTGCTTTCCGATCAGCAATCGATTTATGAGCGCAGGGTTTCAGCGTTAAGGAGTATCCTTCAAAAAAAGGAAGGAACCATTCAGGAGAATATCTCAGCTTTTCAAGAGATATTGAAAGATGAGGCGAGAAGAGAAAAAGAACGCCAGACATTGTACGTATCCATTCAACATGCGATCCAGCAGCTCACGACACTAGAAGGGGAAATTCAATATTACGAAAAACAAACTGACGAGCTTTTTCGTCAAGTAGAAGCAGAGTCCAAAGAAGATTACCAAGTGCTTTCTCATCTATCTAAAGAATACCGGGAACGGCTTTCCCATTTGCAGCAGCTGAATCAAGAGCTTCATAGAAGCGGTTGTTTTGATGAGGAGGAATGGATTGTTCGCAAAGGATTACCTCTCCTTGAAGAGGAGTGTGCAGAAGCAAAGCAGCACCTTCATGACGTTCAATTGAATGCGGAGAATATGGAAAAACGTTTAGCAGAACTAGCGGTGGAAATCCGGCAAATAGAAGCTTCTGGAACGGTGTCTGATTTGACTCATCAGCTTGCCGCAGAGCAGGAGCATGCGAAGCACCTCGCAAAAAAATGGGCGGCAATTCAGCTTGTCCGCTCCGTCATACGAGAAAAATTGAATGAGCATAAAGAAACAAGGCTGCCTGCATTGCTTCAAACAGCCTCAAGTTTTATTCAGCCGTTAACAAATGATCGTTATGAAGCGATTTTATTTTCACCTGAAGATGACTTGCTGATGGTGAAAAGAATGGATGGACGAATATTCCGTCCAGAGGAGCTTTCACAGGCAACGTGTGAACAGATCTATCTGGCGATTCGTTTTGCGCTCGCTTTGTCTCATCAGCAAGATTGTCAGCTTCCGTTTATGATGGATGACAGCTTCGTTCATTTCGATCACGTTCGTCTAGGAAGAGTGCTGGAGATGATGAACGAGCTCACACGTTTTGAAACACAGCTGTTTTATTTCACCTGTCATGAGCATATGAAGCAAGCAGCAGAAGATGGACAGATTACGAGTTTAGCAGTTGAATGATTGACAAATAATGACTTATGTTATACTTATATGAGCAGAAACATGGAAGGAGCTTTTATTGAATGGCTAAAGGGATCATGACCTATGATGTCGGCGAACAAGTTGACCTGCATTTATTAATTAAATCATCTACTAAAGGGATTGCGAGTAATGGCAAACCATTTTTAACGTTAATTCTTCAAGATCAAAGTGGAGATATTGAGGCGAAACTATGGGATGCAAAGCAGAATGATGAACAAACCTATGCCGCGCAAACCATTGTGAAGGTAGTAGGCGATATTCATCATTATCGCGGGAGGAATCAGCTGAAACTTAGGAATATACGCCCTGTTGCTGAAAATGAGCAAATTCGAATTGATGATTTTCTCGAAACAGCTCCTATTCCAAAACATGATATGATGGATACGATTATGCAATATATCTTTGATATGAAAAACCCTAATATACAGCGTGTTACAAGGCATTTGCTGAAAAAATATGGACAGGAATTCGCTGACTATCCAGCAGCGACAAAAAACCATCACGAATTTGTCTCTGGTCTTGCTTATCACGTGGTGTCCATGCTGCATTTGGCTAAATCAATTGTTGACCTATATCCATCATTAGATCGAGATCTTTTATATTCAGGCATCATTCTTCATGATTTAGGGAAAGTCAAAGAGCTTTCGGGCCCAGTCTCAACCACCTATACGGTGGAAGGGAATTTAATTGGTCATATTTCGATTATGGTGACAGAAATTGCGAAAGCTGCAGAAGAGCTTGGCATTGATTCAGAAGAAATTCTGATTTTACAGCACTTAGTACTGAGTCATCACGGAAAAGGAGAGTGGGGCAGCCCGAAACCACCAATGGTGAAGGAAGCCGAAATACTCCACTATATTGATAATTTAGATGCGAAGATGAATATGATGGATCGTGCGCTTGAGCATGTGAAGCCAGGAGAATATACAGAACGTATTTTTGCGCTAGAGAATCGTTCATTTTATAAACCAACCTTTCATCACGAATAACCATGTCAAAACGTCCGTTTATTGCGGGCGTTTTTTTCATAACTTGTCTTCTTTTCGCATAAGCATGTAACACAAAGGAAGAGAGAGCTGTTCTGAAAAAAGGAGGCGATGAAAAAATGTTGTTTTTTCCATGGTGGGTGTATGCATGTATCATTGGCATTATTTTCTGTGCGTATAAATTAATGACAACGGCCAAAGAGGAGCAAGAGATTGATCAATCCTTTATTGAAAAGGAAGGAGAAATTTTTATCGAGCGAATGGAACAAGAAAGAGAGCGTAGACGTCAGGATCAGCAAGTGAAAAGATCACATGATACGGCGGCACATGAAGACTCGATTGCTTAATCAGGTCATATAAAAACCCCTCTGCACGAGCACGGCAGAGGGGTTTTTTGTGATTACTGGTTTTGTTGAGGTTGTTGATTTTGTGCGGGTTGTTGAGACTTTTCTTTGAATGTGTTTTCAAGTTCTTTATCTTTTACTTTCACATCGGCATCTTTCACCAATTTGTTTAAGATCGTTTGGATTTCATTTGTGTCTGCTTGTTTTTGATTAAGCAGTTCTTTTTTCAAGTCTGCTTTCATGTCATCGTATTTACCGCGTTCTTCGGTCTTTTTAATGATATGGTAGCCGAATTGTGATTTCACTGGTTTGCTGATTTCATTCACTTTTAGTTTGAAAGCTGCTTTACTGAAGTTCTCGTCCATTTGGCCTTCTTTTGCGAACCAGCCTACATCGCCGCCTTGTGCTGCTGAAGCGGTATCAGTTGAATATTCAGACACAACGGCATCCCATTTTTCACCTTTATCTAATTTCTTTTCCACTTCGTCAGCTGTTTTCTTATCAGCTACTAAAATGTGGCTTGCGCGGATTTTCCCTTTTAGGTCATCGTAATACGCTTTTACTTCTTTATCAGTGATTTTGATGTTAGCTTTGGCAGCCTTTTGAGTCAGCAGCTCATATTTCACTTGATCTTTGATGTAATCTTTTCCGAATTCATCTTGAAGTTGTTTTAAACGATCTTCACCAAGTGTCTTTTTATATTCTTCCATTTTCTTATCAATTTCTTTATCAGATACTTTGTATTTGTCAGCAAGAACCTTTTGTTGAACAAGTAGATTTAAAGCATCTCCACCTGCTTGTTTCTTAAGAGTTGTATAAAGCTCTTCTTTTGTGACATCTCCTGATTTTGTTGTTGCGATGACATCTTTATCACCGCTACTGCATGCGCCAAGAGTTAAAACACTAACTGCTGTTACAGCTGCTAAAGCCATTTTTTTCATTCAAAAAACACTCCTAATCTTTCCAATTTATTTATCATTGCTTGTATCATAACATATTGTGACACGCTGTAAAAAGAAATGCAAATGGGAGGGCATTCGTCTAGTCAAAAATTTGCGCGCGACATACACATATAGTGATCACAAAAAGGAGGCTGAATTATATGGGAGCAGGATATTCTAATGGGTTTGCTTTATTGGTCGTGCTATTCATTTTGCTGATCATCGTTGGTGCAGCATATCTTTACTAATTAAATCGCTGTGACAGAAAGGAGCCGTCCTGCCATGCGTGCGGGCGGTTCTTTTTTCAAACGATGACAGGTGCCTAAACGTTTTCATTTTTTTTGCATACACTGAGCTTAGAACAGAGCAAGAACTGGCAGGAGGTGTTTTACATGGGAGGAGAAGTCTTTGCTGGCGGTTTTGCACTAGTCGTCGTGTTATTCATCTTATTGATCATTATCGGTGCATCTTGGATTTGCTAATCAATCAATATACACAAAAAGCTGCCCTCAAACTGGCAGCTTTTGCTTTGATCTTAAATAGAAATGGTAATTTCAACAAATGATGAGATCAGTAAGATCAGTATCGATACATTGATAAAGCGAAACACCTTATCTTGCCGTTCTTCAGGAATCTCTCTGACAAGGCATAATGTATTAGTAAGCCTGTTTATTGAATACACAATAAACGCGGCAAAGACGATGAAGTAAAATAAAACTATCGGAGATCCCCCCTCTCTATGCTATTCCCATACTACATTACCAAATTTTTTATGAAAAAGATAGAAGTTGGCTTTAAAAACCTCATGATGAGGAAGTTTGGTCAACTAAAATATCAAACTCGTCTTGGGCTTGATCGATGATGCAGGATTTAGGTGCTTTGAGCAGTTTCCATGCAAATAAAAAGTCAGGCAAACAATAGCCTGCATGAATACTTGCGATGATGATAAAATAGTGTGCATACATTGGAAACGCCACGCCTAACACAAAGTAAAGCAGTGAAATCAAACAAAATGGACTGAGAAGTGAATAAAGCATTACTTTCTTTGGCACACGCTTCCAGCAATTTCGTTTAAATAGCGTCATTTTTTTCTTGTTTTTCATCACTGGGATCAAGTGAACCACACGGTGGACAAGCAATGTCACAAGTAAAAGCACAGCAAAAAGCGGTGCGTTGTGGCTGCTTAGTCTCGTTTCAGGATGAGTCAGTTGAAAACATAAAAAAGCCATAATGAAAAAAAGTATAGCAAGACTTATGGCTGAAATCAGCAGTCTCGTATAACCATAATCCTTTTCAAGATTAATGGTCTTCCAACAATTCATTTTTCATCCTTCCAATCTTAAAAAACTAATTGAATATCTCAAGATAATTTACTCTTCCTGAGGATAAAAATCAATGGTTTTGTTGAAAAAAAATAAAATGTTGCCTTCATATGGAATAAAGAGAGGAAACTTTGGGTTTTTCAAGAAAAAAAGACAGAAGAGGGAGGTTCGTCTCTTTCGTCAATGAGTAATTTCGGCTAAAATAGAAAGACTAAGAGAAAGAGGGAACGTACATGAGTATTGAGGAACGAATGAGCCAGCTCGAATATTATATGGAACTTTTGCTGACGGCGACCGATATGAGCCGTTATCCATATTATGCATTATTGATCAGGCAGCGGGTATCGAAAGAAGAGGCGAAGGAAATTGAGCGTATTTGTGCTGAGCTTTCAGAGGAAATGGACAAGCAAAAAGCACAAGGCTACGTCATGTTTGACGATATGCTTGCGCTTTTTGCAGGACAGTTAATTGAAAAGCTGGATGTGCATGAGACGATATTTGCATTGCATGATCAAGGGCTGTTTCAGCCGTTAATGAATGAATTTATAAAGATCATTAAACAATTTGATTTGCTTTAGCCGCTTTTTCTGCTGCATCAGCTGAGTCTTCAAGTTCCTCAGGCTTTTTCGTGACTTTTCCTCGCTCATTCAAAAAGTCCTTCTCAATGTTTGAAAACGATTTCTCAAAAATCTCCATGAAATCCTCACCATAGATGTTTCGGATAATACACATCATTTCTAAAATCTCAGGGAACTTTCCGTAAATGTCATGAAGCGGCTGTGCGCCTTTGACAATACCAGTTCGTGCCGGGTCATAATCTTCAAGTAGTTTATGGAATGTCTCTTCGCCTTTTGGCGTTAGCTCAATATACGTATTGCGTTTATCGTTTAACTTTTTAGAAAATTTTAAAAATCCTCGTTCCTCCAGTTTCTTGGAGAAGTTAAACGCCGTTGATACATGCATGACGCCAAACTTTGCAATTTCTGATATTGAAGCTCCTTTTAATTGATACGCAATCCACAAAATATGATGTTCATTGATATTTAGGTTATACGGTTTGATCCACTGCTGCCAGTCCTTTTCAATGGATTTCCAAAGAGCTTTGCTCAATTGGGCCATTCTTTGACTGAATAAAAGTGCTTCTTTTACATCGAAAGGCTGTTCCGAATGATTCATCCATTTCACCTACTTCTCTTTTTCTTGTAATTCTATTATGCCAATAAAATAAAGATTAATAAAGCTGAAAATTCAAGAATTTTTAAAACTCATGAAAAACATTGACAAAATAACCTTTTTTCAACAAAAAAAGTGCGGGATACGCACCCCGCACACTTTTGTAAACGAATATTTTTCGTGAGTATATTAGTTTTGTAAGGTTTTCTCCAGTTGTTTGAGCTTTTCCTCAATTTCCTGAATTTCCTTTTGCAAGTCCTGCTGGTGAGGTTTGATTTCTTCGCGCCATTGCTGAATCGATGCTTGTAATTCAGTTCCGACTTCTTTAATGACCTCTGCGCTTTCTTTTGCTGTTTCAACAATTTGCTCTTTTAAAGCTTGTCCATCTCTTTTTAATCTTGTCAGCGTATCTTCGAATTTGTCATAGCCGTCTTTCATCTTTCCGCGCACATCTCTGCCAGAAGAGGGAGTCGTCAGGAGCACTGCCGCACCTCCGAGGAGACCGCCTACAAATAATCCTGTTAATAAAGAACGTCCACTAGCCATTCAAATCACCTCTAGTCAAATTTTACACATTCGCATGTTCTCTCTGAGCTGACGATCAGCTTCATTGAACTTCCATACATAGCTTGCTTTATTTTAGCATACTTTTGAAGAAAAGGGAGGGGAGAAGGTTGTCTGTCTTTCTGTTCGTTTTTACGTGTATCGGTGTCGTTTTTACAGGTGGTTCTATTCATTATGCAAGACAGCTGGGGTATGCAGGGTCTTATCCGCCAAAACATGTATTAAAGCAAAAAGCACTTGTGTGTGCGGCAGGTGCAGGGATTTCGCTCCTCATTTTGCTGCTGACCCTTTTTCTTTTATAAAAGCATGAAAAAACCTCTTCATCTATTATGAAGAGGTTCGATTATTCGTTAAGCAACTTCTATCATTCTTGCACGCCTTAGAATGGACTGAGCAATTGGGAAGACAAATACCATGGCAATGGTATTAATCACGGCTGCTGGAAGGACAACGCCCACAAGAAGTGCCGGTAATGCAGCTGGCAGTCCAGTAATCAGTAAAGCGGCAGATAGGAAAATCACGCCGGATACGATGGTTCCAATCGCAGTTAACACAGCGGTCAGCACCACTTTGTTCTTTATCTTCAAGCAAGATAAGAAAAGGGCTAGGAAGATAAAGGCTGTCACTGGTTTATCAATCATATTTGGAATTTGTCCGCCTGGGAAACCCGTTGTTAATGCAGAAATGACGCCAGTCACTAGGGCAATAACCACTACATGCTGTACCTTTGGGAAAAGGATGATGCTTAAAAACATCATGACCAGCATCATATCAGGTTTCATTCCGAAAAAGATGGGCGGGAAAATCGTATGCAAAACAGCTCCCATTGCTGCAAGCAATGACATAATCACTAATTCTTTTGTTTTCATTTCTATGCTCTCCTCTGCTAAGCTCTTAGGACTCTTCAATAATATGGCTCATCATTTATTGCAAGAGTCATCACTTTATATTTCTCGTTATTATAACAAATTTATTTCTCTATAGAAAAGCTTTTTTACTCATTTTCTTGCTGGAACTTTTTCATAAAGTCCGCAAGCTTTTGGCAGTCTTCAATCGATACCGCATTGTAAATAGATGCTCTGCATCCACCGACAGAACGGTGGCCGGCAAGTCCAACCATTTGTTCCTGCTTTGCTTTCTCTACAAAGGAAGCAGTGAGCGCATCATCACGAAGGGTAAACGTGACATTCATATGCGAACGGCTGTCAGTGCGTGCGTGTCCTTTGTAAAAACCGCCGCTTTGATCAATTGTGTCGTAGAGAATGCCTGCTTTTTGTTCATTGCGTTTTTCCGCTGCTTCTACGCCGCCAGCCTGTTTGACATGCTCAAGG
The DNA here is from genome assembly GCF_049896565.1 of Bacillus sp. DWP3-1. NCBI lineage: Bacteria > Bacillati > Bacillota > Bacilli > Caryophanales > Bacillaceae > Bacillus > Bacillus sp. DWP3-1. The sequence continues at coordinate 174,894 of NZ_JAFCUN010000007.1, read as the reverse complement.
ACAAGAGACAGCATATAAATCGCAAAAGTCGGTGGTGTGTGATAAAGAGAGTTGGCTTTTGCGTGTGTTGAATATTTTAATATTTTCGGTGTGCTGCTTTTCTCTTTCTCTAATAAACGTTTGCGCGCGATCACAATCGTGATACCAGAAGGCCCTAAGTTTTTTTGTGCCCCAGCATAAATGAAATCAAATTGAGAAACATCGATTTTTTTGCTGAGAATATCACTGGACATATCTGCAATAAGCGGTAATGATGTACCAGGGAACGTTTTCCACTGAGTGCCGAAGATCGTATTGTTTGATGTGATGTGTAAATAAGCGCCATCTGTTAAACCGGAGGCATCTACTTCTGGAATATACGAGTAGTTGTCGTCTTCACTTGAAGCAAACACAGATGTTTCACCAAACCCTTGTGCTTCTGATAATGCTTTTTCTGACCAAGCGCCTGTTTGAATGAAATGAGCCGTTTCGCCTTCATGTAAGAAGTTCATAGGAATCATCGCAAATTGAAGACTAGCTCCGCCCTGTAAAAAGAGGACTTCGTAATCTTCAGGAATGTCCATCAGTTCCACCAACAGTGCTTTTGCCTTATTGTGGACTTCTTCATATTCACCGCTGCGATGAGACAGCTCCATCACAGACATCCCAGTTTGTTTAAAATCAACAAGTTCTTCCTGTGCTTTTTGAAGCACTTCTAGCGGCAGTGCCGCCGGACCAGCATTAAAATTCGTCGTTCGCTTCATCACAATCTCTCCCTATTTCTCGCGTTAATGGATCAAAAGATAAAACCATCCTATCACAAATTTGAAGCAATTGGACGAAAAATTTGAATCGTTTTAAATATCTTACTATTAAGAGTTGAAAGCGATAAAAAGGGGCAGAAATAAGAAAAACCTCATCTATTAAGATGAGGTAAGCCGCGTGTGGATGGCAGAAGAAATATCTTTTAAATCCTCTGACGTGTATTGCTCTTGATGTGATTTCCATACAGCACCAAAGCCATCGCCTTTTCCGTAGCGCGGAATGATATGCATATGGTAATGGAACACAGATTGTCCGGCTTTTTCGCCGTTGTTGTTTAGAAGGTTTAACCCAATTGGTTCAAATTCCTGTTTGATTGCTCTTGCAATTTTCGGAATCGCTTGGAAGTAGTGATTAGACACTTCTGGTGTCATCTCGTAGATATTTTCTTTATGTATTTTCGGGATTACAAGGGTATGTCCTTTTGTTACTTGGCTAATATCTAGAAAAGCCAATACATGCTCGTCTTCATATACTTTTGCACATGGAATGTCTCCATCAATGATCTTGCAAAAAATACAATCGCTCACGTCATGTCACTCCTCATTCATTTTCCTTCATCGTATCACAAAAAGAAGCAAAAAAGAAAACAGGACAAGCGAACTCCTTTGGTCGCTCATCCTGCTCCTGCAGAAGAAATGCTGATGCTTTCATTCGATATGCCTTTTGAATTCTCTATTTACTGAAATAAAGAATTCGTATGCCTGCTATTTCTGCCGTAAACACCTCATTTGACGTTTTGGTTTGTCGTATACATATTGTATAGGACACAAAAATCAAGAATCAGTGAAGCAAAACAGAAGCTAAGGTTTTTAGATGAAAAACCAACTTGTCATGCGGTTCTTTGCCTTTAACAAACACCTCATTTACTTATTGGTCATCAAGTTCATTTCTTCTACATACATTATGATGACCAAAGTGCCTATTTTTTATTCATGCCGCGATTAAGGTAAACATTTCAAATTACCTTTCGTTTTTGTTACTATAAAGAAAAAAGAAAGAAAGGAACGAATTCATGTCCCTTCTCACTGTAAAAGATGTAACGGGTGGATATACGAAGAATCCCGTTCTAAAAAATATCTCATTTGAATTAGAAAGAAATCAAATCGTCGGTCTCATCGGCTTAAACGGGGCGGGGAAAAGCACAACCATTCGCCATATCATCGGGCTCATGAAACCGCATAAAGGTGTCATTGAATTGAATGGACGAACTCTTCAAGACGATCAAGAGGCGTATCGTTCGCAATTTACGTTTATTCCAGAAACACCTGTATTATATGAAGAATTAACCTTAAAAGAGCATTTAGAGCTGACAGCGATGGCTTACGGTCTGTCAAAGGAACAATTAGATGAACGTCTGCCGTCATTGCTGAAAGAATTTCGAATGGAGAAACGTTTGAAATGGTTCCCTGCTCATTTTTCAAAAGGAATGAAACAGAAGGTCATGATTATGTGTGCATTCCTTGTTGAACCAGAACTGTATATCATCGATGAACCGTTTTTAGGGCTTGATCCTCTTGCGATTAATGCACTTCTTGAACGGATGAATGCTGCGAAGAAAAACGGCGCAAGTGTCCTGATGTCGACGCATATTTTGGCGACAGCTGAGCGCTATTGTGATTCCTTTATTATTTTGCACGAAGGGGAAATCAGAGCGAAAGGAACACTGACAGAGCTGAGAGAACAGTTCAATATGAGAGATGCGACACTCGATGATCTTTATTTGGAATTAACAAAGGAAGAAAGCTATGAGTAAAATGACGCAAACCATTTGGAAATCCCGATTAGAGGAACACATGCAAGATACAAGAAAATATTTAAAATACATGTTCAATGATCATCTTGTCATTGTGCTCATTTTTTTCCTTGCAGGCGGAGCGAGCTGGTATAGTAACTGGCTCAAACAGATTCCGGCTCACTTCCCATCCTACTGGGTCATGGCAGTTGTTTTTTCATTGGTGCTGACAAGCTCTTACGTGCGTACGTTGATCAAAGAAGCAGATCTCGTGTTTTTGCTTCCCTTGGAAGGGAAGATGGAGCCTTATTTAAAACAAGCTTTTAATTTTAGCTTCATTTCCCAGCTGTTTCCTCTTATTGCCGTATCCATTGTTGCACTTCCGCTTTATTCTGCGGTGTCTTCAGGCGGCCTCAAGATGTATGTGCTGATATTGGCGCAAATGATTTTGATCAAGGGTGTGAATACAGCAATTCAATGGAGGATCACTTATTTTCAAGGAAAACAGATCAGATGGCTTGATGCAGTCCTTCGTTTTCTATTGAATATGATTTTGGTATATACCGTTTTACAGGCATCCTATGCAATCGCAATCGTTTTTTATCTGATCTATGGTGTCTATCTCGTTTACTTAACCAATGCAGTAAAAAAACAGCCTTTTCAATGGGAATTGCATATTTCTGACGAATTAAAACGAAAACAGCGCTTTTATCGTCTGGCAAACTTATTTACAGATGTGCCTCATTTAAAGAAACAGGTGAAAAGAAGAGCATACATGGACTGGCTCTTGCAGTTTGTTCCGTATGACCAGCGTAAAACTTTTTCTTACATGTATGTGAGGGCGTTTTTACGTTCAAATGACTATTTTGGTCTCGTGTTTAGGCTAACCGCCGTGTTTGTGCTGATTATTTTGTATACAGGTGCAGCAGGCTGGGTGGGTGCGCTGCTTGTCTTGTTCACCGTGTTTATCACAGGTGTACAGCTTGTGCCGTTAACGAAGCACTTTTCCCATCTTTCATTACAGGCACTTTATCCAGTTGCTCAGCAAGAAAAGGATCGGAGCTTTTTTGTTCTCGTTCGTAATGTGCTTATTATTCAATCGATATTGCTGAGCTGTGCAGTACTCCCGGCAGGAGGATGGCAGGGAAGTGGACTTGCCCTTCTGATTTCGCTGGCATTTGTACTTGTCCTCTTCAAGCCTTACGTACTCAGTCGATTAAAAAAGATGAGATAAGCGGAGATATGTTTCTGACAGCAAGCGTATGATGACATCAAGGAGGGGTCCGGATGAATGCAGCTGAACGGGAGTTGTATGAAGAAGCCATTTTTTTTCAAACGCGTTTTTTAAGAAAACCTTCGAAGATCGAACGGTTTTCAAAAGGAGTTCAGCAGCAGGTGAACCGCCGAATCCCTGCTCGATTTCATCAAGTCATCACAAGTGCGGTCAAAACAATGGTTGAATCCACCGTATCAGGATCGCACTTCACTTCATTTTCGGTGATTGATGAGCAATTATCTATCATCGAGCGAAATGAACTGGCAAAGGAGAAAGTGAAGTACTATCAAAAGGCAGCTGCGATCGAAGGAATTGGAACAGGTGCAGGTGGTATATTGCTCGGTATGGCAGACTTTCCGCTGCTGCTTAGCATTAAGATGAAATGTCTTTATGAGCTGGCATGTATTTATGGCTTTGATTTGTCTCAAAAAGAAGAAAGACTCTTTTTGCTCTGTATATTTCAACTCGCCTTTTCCGGCAGTGCACATCGTCAAAAAATGATGAACATCATAGATGATTGGGAAACGAGCTGCGAGGAAATGGATTGGTACAGCTTTCAGCAGGAGTATCGAGATTACATTGACCTAGTGAAGCTATTTCAATTAATGCCGATCGTCGGAGCCGCTGTTGGCGGTGTGGCAAATCATCAGCTGACAGGACAGCTCGGAGATGTCGCTCGTCATGTGTTTCACTTACGAGTGTTGAAAGAAATGAAATAGAAAAGCCGCTGGCGACAGCGGCATCAGCGTGTAGACAAACCCTCGCATTCGTTGTCAGGGCTGCGTTCCGGTGCTCACGAATGTTCAATTCGCTCCGCTCCGGTACTCGTCCTTCCTAGACTTCAAAGGTTTTCTATCACACTGAAAAGAAGACAAAGGGCTAAAATAAAAATCATTTTAGCCCTTTGTCAATAATCTAAAGCCGCTGGCGACAGCGGCTTTTTTTTCATTCATCGTAGGAAAGGACGGCACGGGCGAGTACCTTTGCTGCGACAGGCATTGCTTTTTCGTTGATATCAAATTTTGGGTGATGATGGGGATACACGTCTTGGCTGTTTTCAGGCATGGCGCCTGTGTAAAAGAAGGTACCAGGGACATGCTGAAGGTAGTAAGCAAAATCTTCTCCACCCATTTGGGTTTCCGCTTCTTTTACTTCTGTGACACCTTCTGTCTGTTTTGCGATGTCAGCAATATATTCAGTCGGCTTTGGATGATTTTTAACAGCAGGATATCCTCTCACATATTCATATGTGTAGTCGGCATCATGCATGTCGCACACCCCTTTCACGACCTGTTCAATTTCTCGTTCGATGGTGTGTCGTGCACTTTCTTCAAAGGATCGTGCAGTACCAGTTAAAACAGCTGAATCTGCAATGACGTTAAAAGCATTCTCTGCCACAAAACCTCCAACAGATACAACAGCAGAATCAACTGGATTGACTTTACGGGCAACGACTTGCTGCAGGTTTGCGACGATTTGTGAACCGATGAGTACGGCATCTTTCGTTAAGTGAGGCTGTGCGCCGTGTCCGCCTTTCCCCTGAACTCGAATAGAGAAGCGGTCGGCGGCTGCCATAAAGTTCCCGCTTTTATAAAGAACGGTGCCACAAGGCTCTGGAGACCAAAGGTGCGTACCGAATATGACATCGACACCGTCTAAGCAGCCGTCTTCAATCATTGGTTTTGCACCGCCTGGCGCATATTCTTCTGCGTGCTGATGAATGAGGACGATTTTCCCTTTTAATTGATCGCGGTGCTCATTCAAGATTTTCGCTAAGACAAGTAGTGTCGCTGTGTGCCCATCGTGCCCGCATGCATGCATCACACCTGGCTTTGTTGATTTGTAAGGCACTTCCTTTTCATCATGGATGGGAAGTGCATCAAAATCAGCCCTGAGGGCAATCGTCGGCCCCGGAGAAGCTCCTTCGATAAAGGCGAGTACACCATGGCCGCCCACCTGTGTACGTGTTGGTATATGTAATGTGTCATAGTAGTTGGCGATGAAAGCGGCTGTTTCTTCTTCCTGGAAAGAAAGTTCAGGATTCATGTGGAGATGGCGTCTAATTTCAACCATTTCCTCATAATGTTCATCAAGACGTTCATTAATGCTTTTTTGTAAAGTGGATATTGTCATTGAGTCGAAAACCTCCTTCATGCTCTTTTACTGATTGTATGGTAATTGTTAGAATCTTTCAACAGAAGAGGATTTCGCATGCTGCATCAAAAGGTCAATTTACATAAAAGTCGAAGTTGATATGAAGCGGGGAAAGGGAGGAATCGTGTTGGGAAGCTGTCCAAATTGTTCAAAAGCATTTTCTTTCGTTGAAAAGTTTCAATTATCACATACGAAAATGATGATGTGTCCAAGCTGTCGTCATCAAGTCAAAGAAACCTTTGTCTCCAAGATGAGTTTTTTCATGATCTGCTTGATTCCGCTATTGGTGATGCTCATTCAATTGAAAGGTGCTTCACCTATGTTGAAGTGGCCGATCTTATTAGGATGGATACTATTGAATTTCTATGTGCTTCAGCCGATCATTCATCGGTACGAGCTGACATCACGACGATAAAATGAAAAGCCCAGCTATTGGGCTTTTTTTCATGAAAAAAAGAAGTGCTGCTTTCAGCACTTCCTTAATTGTCTGTAACGGCATGATAGGATGTGAGAAAAGCAGGACGAGAGAAGATGGAGCCAGTATCCTCGTTTGGCTGAAAGAACGCTTCTGATTCTTGAAAGTCTTTAAATAAGTCCTCTGATTCCCAAAGTGTCATAATCAAATACACTTCTTCATCTTTTTTCGGTCTTAACACTCGAAGAGCCTGGAAGCCCCGCTGATGTTCTGAGATGTTCGTCTTCTTCTGAAAAGTAGATTCAAAAAGTGCTCTGCTTTCAAGCTTCACAGGGATATGATTCAAGGTGACGAAGCCAGATTGGAATAGCTCACCTTTCGCATAAATCACATCATAGGCATGAGGGGCTTTAAAAACAGTCTCGCCCTCCGTCTCATGGAAAAGAGCTGCTTGTTCTTTTCCGACCATATAAAGCAGATTTTCCTGATCGTGTTTCTTTGCGATTTTATGCAAGAATTCTGCTGTTCCATATGTGATATAGACATTCATCTAAACCGCCTCCTGCTTGATAGTATAACAAAAGAATGATATATAATTCTTTGGTAGTCAATCCATAAAACATATTATGAAGCAATACATCCCATACTATCCGTATAAAGGAATGAGGTGACCTAATTTGAAGAAAAAGAAGATAATCATTCCATTAGTCATTGCAGGAAGTACCATCGTACTTTCATTTATTGGCTATCTGACCATTTTATTTTTAGGACATTATGTCATAGATGAAAAGAAGCTTGTTTTTCACGCTTCATCCCAAATCATTGATCAGAATGGAAAAGAACTTACAAGTATGTATTCAGAAAATCGGGACCCTGTCTCATTAAAGGAGGTACCTGATAAAGTAGCGAAAGCTTTTGTGGCTGTCGAGGACAAACGATTTTATGAGCATCATGGTATTGATGCACAGTCAATTTCAAGGGCGGTTTATCGAGATATATTAGCAGGAGGAAAGGTAGAGGGCGGCAGTACAATCACTCAGCAGCTCGCAAAAAATATTTTTCTCACAAATGACAAAACCTTTCTTCGAAAAACAAAAGAAGTCATTATTGCCATTAATTTAGAAAGAGATTATTCAAAGGATAAACTGCTCGAGATGTATCTGAATCAGCTTTATTTCGGTCATGGCGTCTACGGTATTCAGGCAGCAGCCAATTATTACTTTAGTAAAGATGTGAAAGATTTAACTGTCAGCGAAGGGGCTACACTCGCTGCGATGCCAAAAGCGCCGTCTACTTACTCGCCTGTTTTACACCCTGATAAAAATAAACAAAGGCGGGACACCATCCTTAATTTAATGAATGAGCAAGGATATTTATCATCAACAGAAACAGTAGAAGCAAAAGGGAGAACACTAGGCATTCATTTGAAAAAGAAATCAGAAACGCCTTGGGTCGACAGCTATGTCGATCTCATCATTAAGGAGGCAGAATCAGAGTATGCCATTTCACATGAGCAATTGCTTCAAGGTGGTTATACCATTACAGTTCCGATCGATATGAATCTGCAAAAGGTCGCTTACGATGCGATGAAAAACAACCGTTATTTCCCGGGAAAAAGCGGTTCTCCTGAAAGCAGCGCCGTCTTTATTGATAACGAGTCTGGCGGAGTAAAAGCAGCAATCGGAGGACGAGAATATCAAGCGAGGGGCTATAACAGGGTGACCGCTGTTAGACAGCCTGGATCTGTTTTCAAGCCGATCGCGGTATATGGTCCGGCAATGCAGGAGAAAAAATTCCGACCTTATTCCCTGCTTGAAGACAAAGAAAAAAGCTATGACGGCTATTCACCAAAGAATTACGATGGGCAGTATGAAGGCAAGGTCACAATGGTGGATGCGCTCATGAAAAGTAAGAATACAGCTGCGGTGTGGACATTAAGCGAGCTTGGTATTGATACCTCGAAATCATATCTCGAGAAAATGGGAATGGAGATTTCGGATAAAGGACTTGCCATGGCACTTGGCGGCTTAGAAAAAGGGGTTTCTCCACTTCAAATCGCTGGAGCTTTCCACACATTTGCAAATGAAGGCGTATATAAAAAGCCTTTCTTCATTCAAAAAATCACCAATGATGAAGGAGAAACGGTAGAGAAGAATCGCAGTAAGCCAGAACGAGTGTTTAGCGTGCAGAATGCTTGGAATATGACAAGAATGCTGCAGCAAGTCGTCAAAGGCGGAACAGCCCAGAGCGGTTCATATGCTGGAGATTTAGCAGGTAAAACAGGCACGACCACATATTCAGGTGTGAAAGGTGCAACAAAAGATGCTTGGTTTGCCGGCTATACGCCTAGTACAACGGGTGCGATCTGGATGGGGTATGACAAAACCGATAACAGTCACTATTTAACTGGCGGCAGTCAATACCCAGTGCAGCTGTTTAAAGATATTTTAACGACAGCCCAAATCACCAATGAAACGTTTGAAAAACCAGAGGGAATTAAAGAACTTCAATCGCCAATCCATTTAGAGGGACTTTCAGGATTTGAAGCCCGCTATGCGTTTAAAATCAAAGGATTGTTTACATTAGAGCTTTCTTGGGACAAGCAGGAGGATAAACGGGTTGAATACCGTATTTATGAGAAGAGAAATGGAAACGAGACGCTGATCGATTCAGTGACAGGCGTGGGCAGCTACACAATGCCGTATGCCAACGTGTTTTCAGATGCGGAGTATAAGGTTGTTCCATATAATACCCAAACGCAAGAAGAAGGAGAAGGCAGTCCGTATGTCAAGCCAGAGGCTTTTGGACGTTAATATTCGGCGAATTTTTGAACATTGAGCCGCTTTAGTATACCGTGCCTTGAAAAAGCGGTATAGTAAAAGCAGTGTTTGAGCCTTATACAAAGAGCGTGTAAGGCGAAAGGTGGAATGAAAGGTAATGGGAAAAACGAAGGCTTTTAATGACACGTTCTTAAAGGCGTGCAAAGGGGAAAAAACAGACCATGTACCAGTTTGGTATATGAGACAGGCAGGACGCTCACAGCCTGAATATCGTGCCCTTAAAGAAAAATATGGGCTATTTGAAATTACGCATCAGCCAGAGTTATGTGCTTATGTAACAAGACTTCCTGTAGAACAATATGGTGTAGATGCCGCTATTTTATATAAAGATATTATGACCCCGCTTCCGGCTATTGGAGTGGACGTTGAAATTAAAAATGGAATTGGACCTGTGATTGATTCACCGATTCGGACAAAAGCAGATATTGAACGTCTTGGGGAGCTTCATCCTGAAGAAGACCTGCCATATGTGCTTGATACCATTCAGCTTTTAACGAAGGAGCAGCTGAATGTACCGCTCATTGGTTTTGCCGGTGCACCATTTACGATGGCAAGCTATATGATTGAAGGCGGCCCATCTAAAAACTATCATAAAACAAAAGCGCTGATGTACAGTGAGCCTGAGACATGGATGCTGCTCATGAACAAATTAGCTGAGATGACGATCACGTACATACGTGCGCAGGTAGAAGCAGGGATCAGTGCGTTTCAAATCTTTGACTCATGGGTTGGTGCTTTAAATGCAGCAGATTACCGGACATTCATTAAACCTGTCATGCAGCGAATTTTCACAGAGTTGAAGAGTGAAAATGTACCAATGATCATGTACGGAGTTGGGGCAAGCCATCTGGTGAAAGATTGGCATGACCTGCCGCTAGATGTCGTTGGACTGGATTGGCGTATGAGTGTAGACGAAGCTCGAAAAGAAGGGCTCGTAAAAACGTTACAAGGGAATCTTGATCCAACGATCTTACTTTCTCCTTGGGAAGTCATTGAAGAGAGAGCAAAAGATATTTTAGATCAAGGGATGAAATCAGATCACTTCATCTTTAACTTAGGTCATGGGGTATTTCCAGATGTTTCACCAGATACGTTAAAGAAGCTGACCGATTTTATTCACGACTATTCAGCTAAACATAAAAAAACATCCATCTAAACTATTTCAAATGATCTGAAGGAGTGTTGGTTGTGGAGAAAAAGAAAATGGGGCTTCTTGTCATGGCATATGGCACCCCATATAAAGAAGAAGACATTGAGCGTTATTATACACATATTCGTAGAGGCAGAAAGCCGGAGCCAGAAATGCTGCAAGATTTAAAGGATCGCTACAAGGCAATCGGCGGTATTTCTCCTTTATCAAAAATTACAGAGCAGCAGGCAAATGGTTTGTGTGAGCACTTGAATGACATTCAAGACGACATTGAATTTCATGTCTACATTGGCTTAAAACATATCGAGCCTTTCATTGAGGATGCAGTTGCTGAAATGCACAAGGACGGCATTACAGAAGCTGTGAGTATCGTTCTTGCGCCGCATTTCTCAACCTTTAGTGTGAAATCGTATAACAAACGTGCACAAGATGAGGCAGACAAGCTGGGCAATTTACAGATTACGTCTGTTGAAAGCTGGTACGATGAGCCGAAGTTTGTGGACTATTGGGTGAAACAAGTGAAGGATACGTATGCATCAATGAGTCAAGAGGAACGAGATTCCGCGGTACTTATTGTGTCTGCACACAGTCTGCCTGAAAAAATTATTGCAGCAGGAGATCCATATCCTGATCAGCTCGCACAATCGGCCAAAATGATTGCGGAAGGTGCGGGAATTGAACACTATGAAATTGGCTGGCAAAGTGAAGGCAACACGCCGGATCCATGGCTTGGACCAGACGTGCAAGACTTAACGCGGGATTTATTTGAACAAAAAGGCTATCAAACATTCGTGTATGTGCCTGTTGGTTTTGTCGCTGATCATCTTGAAGTGTTATACGACAACGATTATGAATGTAAAGTCGTGACAGATGAAATTGGTGCAGCCTACTATCGTCCAGAAATGCCAAATGCGAAACCAGCATTTATTGATGCTCTGGCAACAGTCGTATTAAAGAAGCTTGACGAAAGCAAGTAATCATATAAAAGAAGGCGATCCTATGCATGACAATCAAAAACACCTTGTCATCATTGGCGGTGGCATCACTGGTTTAGCCGCCGCCTTCTATTTGGAAAAGGAAGTCGAAGAAAAAGGTCTTCCGATTCAAATATCTCTTATTGAAGCGAGCCCTAGGCTAGGTGGAAAAATACAAACATTATATAAAGACGGCTACATCATCGAACGTGGACCTGATTCATTTTTAGAAAGAAAGGTCAGTGGACCGCAGCTGGCTAAGGATGTTGGTTTGTCCGATCAGCTCGTCAATAATGAAACTGGGCAAGCGTATGTACTAGTCAACGAAACCCTTCATCCGATGCCAAAGGGTGCTGTGATGGGTATTCCAACTCAAATCAGCCCATTTATTACAACTGGTCTTTTTTCAGTTGCGGGAAAAGCGAGAGCGGCGATGGATTTCGTGTTGCCAAAAAGCAAGCAGACCGAAGATCAGTCGCTTGGTGAATTTTTTAGAAGACGTGTGGGTGATGAGGTCGTTGAGAATTTAATCGAGCCGCTTCTATCAGGCATTTACGCAGGGGATATTGACCGCCTGAGCTTAATGTCCACCTTCCCGCAATTTTATCAAACAGAACAGCAGCATCGCAGTTTGATTCTTGGGATGAAAAAATCACAGCAGCATGCGAAAGCACAGCAAGTGACTGCGAAAAAACAAGGACAGTTCCAAACGATCAATCAAGGACTGCAGTCGCTTGTGGAAGCAGTAGAAAGTAAGCTCAAGCTGACAACGGTGTATAAAGGGACAAAAGTGAATCAGATTGAAAAAACAGAGGGAGGCTATGGTGTGCAATTAGACAGCGGTCAAACGCTTTTTGCCGATTCAACCATTGTCACGACTCCGCATCAATCGATCTATTCCATGTTTCCTAAAGAAGCAGGGCTTGAGTATTTGCATGACATGACCTCTACTTCTGTTGCAACGGTAGCACTCGGTTTTAAAGAAGAGGATGTTCATAATGAATATGACGGCACTGGTTTTGTCATCTCAAGAAACAGTGATTTCTCTATTACGGCCTGTACATGGACAAACAAAAAATGGCCGCATACAGCTCCGAAAGGAAAAACGCTATTGCGTGCGTATGTCGGAAAAGCTGGCGACGAATCGATTGTCGAGCAGTCAGACAGTCAAATCGTCAGCATCGTGCTTGAAGATTTAAAGAGAATCATGGATATTAAAGCAGATCCAGAATTGACGACAGTGACTCGCTGGAAGACCAGTATGCCGCAATATCACGTCGGTCATCAAAAAGCTATTTCGAACATGCGAGAAACGTTTAAGCAATCATATCCTGGTGTTTATATCACAGGTGCTGCTTTTGAAGGTGTTGGAATCCCTGATTGTATTGATCAAGGAAAAGCCGCCATCTCAGAAGCTGTATCGTATCTATTTTCATAAAAAACAACTCCCTTTTCTGTCATGGAAAGGGAGTTTTTCATGTTCGAATCATTCGAAAAGAGTTGGGAATCATAAATGTGAACAAAGTTGTTGCATCCGGGGAAAGGGATATGGTATATTACTTTCTGTACTTAATGACCAAAACGTTCAAATAGTCATTTCGGGAGTGAGATCATGAGTGTTGATAGGAGACAAATGATTTTAGATGGTGCGACGAAGGCATTTACTCAATTCGGGTATAAAGCGACCACAATGGACCTCGTGGCGAAGCTTGCCAACGTCGGGAAAGGTACCATTTATACATTTTTCAAAAACAAAGAAGAGTTGTTCGATGAAATTTTCACATCCCTTTTACTAGAGATGAGGAAAATTGCGGATGAGGCGATTGATGAGAAGAATAGTTTCTCTGAAAACCTTCACTTAGCACTCTTTGCAATTTTAGAATTTCGAAAAAACCACCAGCTCACAATTAAGATTTTTCAGGAAAATGCGGAGCTTGGCACGTCAGCGGTCAAGGAAATGATCGAAAAGATGGAGCAGATGATCATTCGCTATATCAAAATGAAAGTACAAGAAGCGATGGATAAAGGCGACATTAAGCCTTGTGATCCTGAATTGACTGCATTTGTGATGGTGAAACTATATATTGCACTGATTTTTGATTGGGAAAAGCGATACGAGCCTTTAACAAAAGAAGAGGTAGCCGAATCGCTGGAGCTTTATGTCTTAAAAGGACTATCTGCAACAACATAATTTTTTTTGAGTTCATATGACCAAATTTTATATTTAGTCATTCATCTATGGGAGGAAAACAGCAATGAATTTAATTCGGAATCAATGGAAAGACATTGTAACGAGCAAAAAACTACTGATCCCGATTTTAGCTGTCTTATTTATTCCGCTGATTTACAGTGGTGTATTTTTAAAAGCATATTGGGATCCATATGGTACAGTTGATCAACTGCCTGTAGCGGTTGTTAACTTGGATGAAGGCAGTCATTATGACGGGAAAACCCTTCATGTCGGCGATGATTTAGTGAAGGAATTAAAGAAAAACGATAATTTCAAATGGAATTTTGTCGATAGTGAAGAGAAGGCCGTAAAGGGATTAAATAACGAGGATTATTATCTCGTTGTGGAAATACCAAAAGACTTCTCGAAAAATGCAAGTACAGTGTTAGATAAACATCCGAAAAAATCGAATCTGAAATATTATACGAATCCAGGCGCAAACTATGCGGCGTCACAAATTGCGAATAATGCCATTATCAAATTAAAAGATTCGGTTTCAAAGGAAGTCACAAAAAATTACGCCGAGGTCATCTTTGATAACTTCAAAACGATTGCAAAAGGATTAGATCAAGCAAGCGATGGCGCGAAGAAAATTGATGACGGAACAAAAAGCGCAAAAGATGGCAGTACAAAGTTAAAAGACAACTTAGCCAAATTGGCTGAAGGTACGTTAACCTATAGCGAAGGTGTTCATCAGTTCGCAGGGAAAATGGGTGAACTGAACACAGGCATACAGTCTCTAGACAGTGGGCTCGGTCAGCTCTTAACAGGCTATCAAACCATTGATCAGAAATTTGGAGATCTTGGTACAGGAATTGATACATTAACCGAAGGATTAAACACAAGCCGTGAAGGACATCAGCAGCTCGCTTCTAAAATGCCGCAATTCACAGCGGGCATTGAGCAGCTAAACAATAAAGCACAATCCTTTTCAGAAAAAATTGCAGCAGTAGAAAAAGTCTTATCGTCACCAGAATTAGCGAATCTTGAAAAGATGGCGCCTAAACTCGATCAGGTGAAAAAAGACGCAAAAACGTTCAGTACAAAACTTGCTTCATTAAAAGAAGCATTATCAAATCGAGATGCTAAAGTAAAAAGCATTATCCAAAACAGCTCCATGACAGATGAAGAGAAAAAGGCGGCAATGGATCAGCTGAACAGTCTGCCTAAAATCGAACTGCCTGATCTGTCTGGACTCGAACAAAGCTTAGCGGCCTTGCAGGAACTGCCTGATGCAAGTGAGGTACAGTCTGCGGTTGCATCTGCAAAAGCTCAGCTGCAGCAAGTCAAACAGCTGCCAAAGAAAACAGAACAGCTGTACACGTCTACAGTCGCGATACAAAATGCGATCGACCAAATGACATCTGGTACGAATAAATTATATCAAGGTGCATTGAAGCTTCAAACAGGTCAAGGCCAATTACAAGATGGCCTGCAAACAGCAAATGGAAAGCTTGATACGGCGAAAAGCGGAGCGGATAAGCTTGCAAATGGATCAAGCCAGCTTAGCGCAGCGTTAAATAAGCTGGAAAGTGGTTCAACAAATATCCAAAGCAATACATCTAAGCTTGCCGAAGGCTCAAAATCGCTTGATAAAGGATTGGGAGATTTAAAGAGCGGTACAGGTAAGCTGTCCAATAAATTGAAAAGCGCCGCTGATGAAACAGGGGAAATTGATGCAAATCAAGACAATTACAATATGATTGCAAGCCCTGTTAAAACAGAGAATGATACAGCGAAAAAGATTGATAATTATGGAACAGGGCTCACGCCTTATATTTTATCCATGGGACTCTTTGTTGGGGCTCTGATGCTCACCGTTGTATTCCCAATGAAAGACCCTGCTGGACGCCCTAGAAATGCGTTTGAATGGTTTGTCAGCAAATATAGCGTGCTTCTGCTTGTCGGTATCCTGCAAGCAGTCATTGCAAGTACGATGCTCATCTTTGGGCTTGGTCTTGAGGTGGAAAGCCTCTGGCGCTTCTATCTCTTTGCAATCATCGTCAGTCTGACATTCTTAGCGATCATTCAGCTGCTAGCGACAACAATGGGGAACCCAGGACGCTTCATTGCCGTCATTATCTTAGTTCTTCAGCTCGCAGCAAGTGCTGGTACATTCCCGCTTGAGCTTGTCCCTAAATTCTTCCAAGTCATTCATAGTCTGCTTCCAATGACGTATACAATCAATGGATTTAGAACGATCATTGCAAGCGGTGATGACAGCTATTTATGGCACCAAGCAGCGATTCTTGGAACAGTTGCGATCATCATGATGGCGGCAACAACAGCTTACTTTGCTTGGAACGTAAGAAAAATGAAACAAGACGAAGCTTAATCAAGAAATCCTTTCTCTTGATAGAGGAAGGATTTTTGATTTGAAATTAGACATCTTGAACCCGAAGCGATATATTTTAAGAAGAGATGCTATAAAAGGCATACATGGAAGGAATTGCTTTCAGACAAAGGAGGAAATGCCGAATGACAACTGAAGTAAACGAAACCGTTCAGCTGATTCAAAAGCTCGTATCGATCCCAAGTCCGTCAGGGAATACAGAAAAGGTGATTGGCTTTGTTGAACGCTTTTTACAGGATGTAAATATTGAGACAAAACGAAATCGAAAGGGCGGCTTAATTGCCACTATTAAAGGAACCGATGATAAGGAACACCGCATGCTGACAGCACATGTCGATACGCTTGGTGCGATGGTAAAGGAGATTAAATCAAATGGACGGCTTCGTCTTGCACTCATTGGAGGCTTTCAGTATAACTCAATCGAAGGTGAATACTGTGAAATTGAAACCGCTTCAGGCCATACATACACAGGAACCATTCTCATGCATCAAACGTCAGTTCATGTCTATGCGGATGCGGGAAAAGCAAAACGAAACCAAGAGAATATGGAGATCCGACTCGATGAAAAGGTGCAAAATGCAGACGATGTCAAAGCACTTGGCATTCAAGTAGGGGACTTTATCTCATTTGATCCTAGAGTGGAAGTGACGTCTTCAGGTTTTATTAAATCAAGACACCTTGATGACAAGGCAAGTGTGGCGCTCTTGCTGCGACTCATCCACCGCATTCAAAAGGAAAACATCACATTGCCGCATACGACGCACTTCTTAATTTCCAATAATGAAGAGATTGGCTACGGTGGAAATTCCAATATTCCAGAAGAAACGGTGGAATACCTCGCTGTCGATATGGGAGCTATCGGCGATGGTCAATCAACAGATGAATACAGTGTGTCTATTTGTGTGAAGGACTCAAGCGGTCCTTATCATTATGGATTACGCAAGCATTTAGCCGCATTAGCAGAGGAGAACAATATTGATTACCGTCTAGATATTTACCCTTATTACGGCTCTGATGCATCAGCAGCCATTAGAGCAGGGTATGATATCATTCATGGACTGATTGGTCCTGGCATAGATTCCTCGCATGCATTTGAACGAACACATGAAGATTCTCTCGTCCATACAGCGAATCTCCTTTATCACTATGTTCAATCAGAATTAATCACGGCATAAAAAAAGAACCCCGATAGATGGGGTTCTTTTTCGTTAGCTTGAAAGCTGTGTCGGTTCAGGTACTTCTTGTCCAGTCATCACGCGATGTCCTTTTTCAGGGTCATATTGACCTTCCCATTTAGACATCACAACAGCTGCAAGTGCATTTCCTGTTAAGTTAACAACTGTTCGCGCCATATCCATGATACGATCCACACCTGCAATAAATGCAAGACCTTCAGCAGGTACACCGATCGTTCCTAATGTTGCGAGTAATACAACAAAGGAAGTGCCAGGAACGGCAGCCATTCCTTTAGATGTCACCATCAGTACAAGAACAAGTGTGAGCTGCTGGACGATCGTGAGGTCAATGCCATATACCTGTGCAAGGAAAAGCGCCGCAATAGCTTGATACAGTACGGAGCCGTCTAGGTTAAACGTATAACCGATTGGGATAACGAAAGAAACAATTCCCTTCGGACATCCAATGCGCTCCATTTTATCCATGACTCTTGGTAAAACTGTTTCAGAGCTGGATGTACTAAAGGCAAGAAGCATTTCGTCTTTCATGTAAGCAAGAAATCTGAAAATATTGACGCCAATCATCTTTCCAATAATTCCGAATACAACGATAAGGAAGAGAGCGAGCGCAAAATAAACAAGACCTACAAGCTTACCTAATGAAATAAGAGATTCAAGACCAAATTTTGATACAGTCACACCAATGAGTGCGAAGACACCAAATGGTGCAGCTTTCATCACAACATTGACGACATGGAACATGGCGTGTGATACACCTTCGAAGAAGGCGAGCACTGGTTTGCCGCGTTCACCAATGGCTGAAACGCCAAGAGCAAATAACACAGTGAAGAAAATAATCGCAAGCAAATCACCTTCCGCCAATGATTGGAAGAAGTTCGTTGGAACGATATGAAGGAACGTATCAGCAACTGATTTGCTGCTTTGCTCTTTTTCCGTTTCAACATACTGGCTAATATCTTGTTTTTCCGTATTTCCAAAGTCAACGCCTGCACCAGGTTGAACAAAGTTTGCAAGCGCAAGACCAAGAATAATCGCAAATGTTGTGATAATTTCAAAATAAAGAATAGTTCTAAAACCAAGTTTCCCTACTTTTTTACCATCACCGGCACCTGCAACACCTAAAATTAAGCTAGATACAACAATTGGTATAACAATCATCTTAATGAGTCTTAAGAAGAAGTCTCCAATTGGTTTTAAATAAGTCTCAACGCCTGGGTTACCGAAAAAGATTGCCCCAACAACGACACCGAGAATAAGACCGATTAGGATTTGTGTAGCTAATCCAAATTTTAATTTTTTCATAGATTTCCTCCCTAACATATTCATTAAAGGAATATTCCCATCATATTAAGTTTTAATATATGAATTAAAGTATAACTAAAATTAAAGAGGCTCGTCCACGATTAAATTATATTAAGAAAATACAAAATTGTTTGAAAAAATGAACATTTAGAACCTCCTTTATTGATTCAAGTCAATAAAAAGTGTCTTCAGAACTAAAACTCATCATATAAAAATACTAAAAAACCCTTTTAGGACAAGGGTTTTACCTTTTTACCTATTTTTCAGAAAAAATAAAAAGCACTTTTGACTCCAACTGACGATGGAGGAAAAAAGTGCTTTTTAATTCAATTTTTTACCTTATTTAAGATAACTTACTTGTGAGCATTCCTCACATTCATTACCGTAACACTCGTGTTGTTCCATTAAATCATTTCCACATTTTGTGCATTTCTTTGAGGGCAAATTTCTAAAAAACTCAGTGATTTTTCCTAGCATTTGTCATCCTCCAATACATTTTGTTGCTATTATTGTATTATAACAGATTGATAATTGTCAATCTGTTTTGCAACAATAGGCAAGAAGAATGCTTTTTTCATGAAAAATGGGTATATTGTAAGAAGGGGATTTTTAGAAAAGGAGGGAAAAATGACGATGAAATTAACTGTCATTGGATGCTACGGAGGGTTTCCGGCCGCTGGTGAAGCGACGTCAGGGTACCTTTTTGAATCAGATGGATTTCGTCTGCTTGTAGACTGCGGGAGCGGTGTTCTTTCCATACTGCAGCAATACATGGATATAGAAGAACTAGATGCTGTTCTCCTTTCTCATTATCACCACGATCATATTGCGGATATCGGACCACTCCAATATGCGAAGCTAGTGGGATATCATTTAGGAAAAAGCAGCGGTCCGCTTCCGATCTATGGACATACGGGTGATCAAAAAGCATTTGGGCGACTTGCGGATGATGTACATACTAAGGCAGAGGCTTATCAGCCAGAAGAGGGTATTCAAATTGGTCCATTTCAAATTGATTTTTTGAAAACGGTTCATCCGGCAGAATGCTATGCTATGAGAATTCAGGCAGGGGATGCTGTGGTGGTGTATACAGCAGACTCAAGTTATCAGGACGCATTTATCCCATTTAGCAAGGATGCAGATCTACTGATTGCTGAAAGCAATTTTTATGCTGGACAGGACGGATCGGGTGCAGGACATATGAACAGTACAGAGGCGGGCAAGCTTGCAAGGGAAGCAAATGTTGGGGAACTCATCATCACGCATCTGCCCCATTTTGGTCGTCATAAAGACCTAGTCAATGAAGCACAGGCGTTATATACTGGCAATATACAGCTTGCCCATTCAGGGCTTAGATGGAACAAGGAAGGAAGATAGAGATGCTGTTTATCGATAACGAACAACATTATGATCCAATGATTAATTTGGCAATAGAAGAGTATTGCTTAAAATATTTAGATCCTGATGAAACGTATTTGCTGTTTTACATCAATCAGCCGTCGATTATTATTGGAAAGAACCAAAATACAATAGAAGAAATCAATACGAAGTATGTGGAAGACAACGGCATCAAAGTTGTCCGCCGCCTGTCCGGTGGTGGTGCAGTTTACCATGACAAAGGAAACTTAAACTTCAGTTTTATCACAAAAGATGATGGGGACAGCTTCCATAACTTCAAAAAGTTCACCGAGCCAGTCATCAAAGCGCTTGAAAAGCTTGGTGTCAAAGCGGAATTAAGCGGGAGAAATGACATTATGGCAGATGGACGAAAAATTTCTGGAAATGCCCAGTTCGCTACAAGAGGACGTATTTTCAGCCATGGCACGCTGCTATTTGATTCAGAAATCGAACATGTCGTTTCGGCTTTAAATGTGAAAAAAGAAAAGATTGAATCAAAAGGCATTAAATCCATTAGAAGCAGGGTTGCCAATATTAGTGAATTGATGGTTCAAAAGATGACAACAGAAGAATTTAGAAAAATTCTTTTAAGCTACATTTTCGATACGAATGGGGATGTCCCTCAATATCAGTTGACTGAGAAGGATTGGGAAAAGATTCACGAGATTTCTCGGGATCGATATCAAAAATGGGAATGGAACTACGGCCGTTCACCGAAATTTAATTTACAGCATTCTAAAAGATTCCCAGCAGGCTCCATTGATCTTCGATTAGAAGTGAAAAAAGGCATCATCCAAGACTGCAAAATCTTTGGTGATTTCTTTGGTGTAGGGGATATTGCTGATATTGAAAAAAGACTCATTGGGCAGCAATATGATCGCAAAACGATCAGCGACGTATTAGAAGATATGGATATGCGCCACTACTTCGGCAACGTATCAAAAGAGGATTTTCTTGATTTGATTTATTAAAAGGGACAAGCACGGCTAGAGATAGCGGTGCTTTTTTGATTGAAAGAAATGAAAGCGATTCACATTTGATCTTGTGGATTTTTTCGATTGTCTATTATAATAGAAAGGAGGAATGTTTGGCCATAAAATGAATGGCTATTCATTCATTGATGACATGTAAGGGGTGGGAGAATGGATTTGATCAAAAATCTAGAGCAGACGGCGATGACGAAAGGAGAAAATATCGCACTGATCTTTGAAGGAAATAAGTGGACCTATCGAGAGCTGATGACAAGTATCGAGCGATTTGCAGATGGATTAGTCAACGAAGGGTTTCAAGCTGGGGACCATATCGCGCTTATTTTAGGAAATTCACCGCATTTTGTCATTTCTTTTTTTGGTGCCTTAAAGGCAGGACTTGTCGTAGTACCAGTCAATCCAACATACACGCCTAGTGAAATTGGCTATATGCTGATTACAGGTGATGTAAAGGGCATTGTTGCCCCTGAACAGCTACTGCCAGTGTACGAGCAGGTGTACGAACAGCTTCCGTCTATTGAACGAGTGATTATTTGTGCAGAAAATGAATCTGCATGCAGATCAAGTTTTAAGGAAGTATCTGATCGTCTTGTCTTCTTTGGAAAGCTTGTGTCTGGTCATGCGAAAGAGAACGTGCATCCTTCTATTCATCAGGACGATACGGCAGTTATTCTATTTACATCTGGCACGACAGGAAAACCAAAGGGTGCGATGCTGACTCATTTCAACCTTTATTCAAATGCCAGAGACGTCGCTGAGTACCTATCCATTGATGAAAAGGACAAGGTCATCGCCGCTTTGCCGATGTTCCACGTATTTTGTTTAACGGTTTGTATGAATGCACCATTGATTCATGGCGCGACCATTTATGTCATGCCGCATTTCAGCCCATCGGAGCTTTTGCGTATGATGGAAAAAGAGAAGCCAACGTTATTTGTTGGTGTTCCGACTATGTATAACTATTTGTACCGCCAGGAAGGGCACGAGGAAGCGATGTCCTCAGTGAGGATTTGTATATCTGGCGGTGCCTCAATGCCTGTTGCCTTACTTCACGGTTTTGAGAAAAAATTTGGTGTCACGGTGCTGGAGGGTTACGGATTATCAGAGGCTTCTCCAGTAACTGCATTCAATCCTCTTGATGGAAAAAGAAAACCCGGTTCAGTTGGGACCGACATTATGAATGTGAAGAATAAGATCGTGAATGAACTGGGAGAAGAAGTCGGTCCAAATGAAGTCGGAGAGCTGATAGCAAAAGGACCAAACATTATGAAAGGCTATTATCAAATGCCAGAAGATACTGAAGCTGCACTAAGAGGCGGCTGGCTGTATACCGGTGATTTAGCGAGAAGAGATGAAGAAGGATACATTTATATTGTCGACCGGAAAAAGGATATGATTCTCGTTGGCGGGTATAATGTTTATCCAAGAGAAGTAGAAGAAGTGCTTTATCAACATGAAGCTGTAGCAGAAGCCGTCGTCATCGGTGTTCCAGATCCGAACACCGGAGAAGCTGTCGTCTGTTACATTTCCCCTAAGAAACTTGCTCACATCAATCAAGAAGACATCATCACACATTGTTCACGCTTTTTAGCGAAATATAAGCAGCCCCAAACGATCCATTTCATAGATGATATTCCAAAGAACACAACAGGTAAAATTTTAAGAAGAGTACTAAAGGAAAAGTATCAAGCAGAGGAAAGTAAATAAAAAAAGGGAGTCTCTTATGAGGAGGCTCCCTCAGCGTGTAGACAAACCCTCGCATTCAGGTCTGAAAAGGTTTTCTATCACGCTGAAAAGAAGACAAAGGGCTAAAATAAAATTTTAACTCTTTTGAATCGCTTCTTTTAGCTGTTTCTGAAAAGAATTAGACTGTTTTTGATTCAGTTCATAATAAGTCCCATCTACTAAAAAAACGACCTGTGATCGGCTCGTCCAGAGCTGAAAGGTGGTGCCGTTTGTTCGGCCGTACATCACCTTGGCGATATAATCTGGTTCCTTTAAATTTTTCTTAAGATGATTGCTTGTTTGTTTGCCTTTGTTTAATTCTTCTATTAAATCTTCTGCTGTGTCCTTATCATCTATTTCATAAGAAGTGGACTCGTTTGCAGGTGAAAGCAGCAATTTTTCTGCTCGATTCTCATCAAAGATTTCGCTCGTCCGGCTGAACACATAAAAGAAGGTAATGAGTAAAAGTCCAAAGATCACAACTCCTGCAAGGATTTTCTTCATTTTAATCCTCCAACTCTCTGTTTTATATGTAGCATCTCCGATTTTCGAGTAGCATAATCATTTTTTTCGCGAAAGCTTTTTCAGATGGGGCATGCTATGATGGAGCCACATGAGACAGGTTCTAAACAAAAAAATGGTTGATTAGAATAGAGAGAGGGATGGAAAGGAGGCTGACCAGTGCGAGTACGTAAATGGGTAGCTCTTGCAACGGTAGCTTACATATTGTACGGTCTTTTTATTTATTCTTATTTGTTTCTATTTGGGGATTCATCGGTTCCTGAAAGTGTAAAAGGAACAAGTGCAGATCCGCATACCTTTATGACAAGCCATGAACTTGTCATCAGCGAGAATTTCTCGAACATACGTAATCTGCTGTATTTCATGACAATTCCATTAGATTGGTATGTTTTTTTTCTTCTGCTCATTTCAGGGTTTTCACGAAAAATAGCAGACTGGAGCCTGGCAGCAGCTCGTTTCACATTTTTAAGCAAACTTGTATATGTGTTTGTGTTGTCGCTTTTGACAATGCTGATTTCATTGCCCATTAAGTGGATTGGCTATCAGCTGTCTTTGCACTACGGAGTATCTGCTCAAAGTACGGCAAGCTGGTTTAAAGATCAAATACTGGATTTCTGGATTCAATATCCACTTCTTGCCCTATGTGCTATTGTATTCTTTTGGCTCATTCAAAAAAGAAGAAAGCGTTGGTGGCTGTATGCTTGGTGTTTGACAGTCCCCTTCACGCTATTTCTCTTCTTTATACAGCCGGTCGTCATTGATCCGTTATATAACAATTTTTATCCACTAAAGGATCAAGCTCTTGAGAACAAGATCTTAACGCTTGCAGACAAAGCACATATCCCGGCAGATCATGTATATGAGGTCAATATGTCTGAGAAAACGAATACAATGAATGCTTATGTCACAGGGATTGGTGAAAATAAGCGTATTGTGTTATGGGATACGACACTGCAAAAGCTGAAAGATCGCGAAATTTTATTTATTATGGCACATGAAATGGGACATTACGTCATGAAGCATGTCTATATAGGATTAGCAGGATATCTAGTGCTGTCACTTGCCGGATTTTTTGCGATTGACCGTCTCTATTTTTATTTTTATCAAAAGGGAGCAGTTCCATTTCGGCTGAGGGTGTCAAACGACATCGCTGCTCTTCCGCTTCTTCTCATTATCGTATCGATGCTGTCATTTGCAACTTCACCTTTTACAAATGCAGTTTCAAGACATCAAGAACGAGCAGCTGACGAATATGCGGTAAACCTGACAAAAGACGGAGAGGCAGGGGTGACGTCTTTTCAAAAGCTTGCAAAATCAGGGCTGTCTCAGGTGAATCCACCGCTTTTAGTGAAGGTCTTCCGCTATGGACACCCAACCATGATGGAGAGAATCATGGAGATGGAAAATGCAGCGGAAAAAGAGGAAACGTCGAGGAAGCAATAAATAAAAAAACCGGCTGGATCAGCCGGATTTTTTTCGCGCTTGTTTAGTTAGAAGCCGCTTGAGCGTTGATTAACCCTTTGCCATAATAGAAGGAGTTACCAAGCGGTGTTGCCGTGTTTTCTAAGCGCTGGCGAACCTGTGAATTTGATAGGTTCGGATTTTTAGAAAGAATAAGCGCTGCTGCTCCTGCTACATGAGGAGACGCCATAGAAGTTCCGGTATAAGATGTGTATCCACTGCTTGGTACTGTACTTAAAATAGAAGTACCAGGTGCAGAAACATCTAATTCAGGACCTGCGCTGGAAGACGAGTTTCTGACATTGCTGCTGTTTACATTGGCAACGGCAATTGTAGAATCATATTTTGCTGGATAGCCAACTGTACTTGTAGAGCCAGTGGAACCTGAATTACCTGCGGCCGTCACAACAACGACTCCGCGGTTATTTGCTGTATCAACGGCATTTTTAAGCGCTGTTGAACCGTTTGGTCCACCTAAGCTCATATTGATGACATCCATGTTATTGGCTACAGCCCATTCAATACCGCTAATGATCCAGCTGTATTGTCCGTCGCCATTGCGGTCTAATACTTTAACAGCATATAGGGAAGCACTTGGAGCGACCCCAAGAACACCAATTGTGTTATCAAGGGCAGCAATGGTTCCGGCTACGTGAGTTCCATGTGATTGAAAGTCTTGGGTGGCATTTGGCTCTGAAGGGACGAAGCTGGCACCGCCTGCAACATTTAAGTCAGGATGTGCAGCGTGGATTCCAGTATCAAGGACAGCTACTTTGACATTAGCACCTTTATAACCTTGAGCGTGTACAGCTGGAGCTTTGATTTGAGGGATTCCATAAGGGACGGTTTGTGCATATGCTTCTGCTTTGTGGTCTTCTTCTACGTAAGCAATGCTAGGGTCATGTTCAAGTTTTTTTGCGGCTTGTTCGGACATCTTTACTTGTGCGGCATTAATAAGACGATATTGCTTTTCTAGTTTTCCGCCATTTTGAGTGACGGCTTGTTTCTTAGAGCTGTTTGTGGTGGCAGAGGCTTTAAAGCCAACAATATAGCTCTTTTCACTATCTGACTTTGAGACCGTCTCGGCATTTGCCATGGAGCCTCCAAACCCTGCTGAAAACAGAAGAGGGACAGCCAATAAAACACTTGTCATTACATTTTTCTTTTTCACGCACAATCCACATCCCTTTTTTCTTATTTCAGAATAATCATTCGTAGTCTATAAGAATGATTCGTTTGATTATTCTGTATATTCAGTTTAAGGGAAGTAGGCAAATAAGAGTAGACCCGAATTTTTGTGAAAGTCCTAGCGGAAATTGGGGAATTAAGTCACTTGGAAACGTTGGGAAAATATGTTTGTTCTACTGTTTCAGCGGTTATCTATTAAAAAGGAAGTGTGCTTTTTTTCTTATGATCCATTTTCGGACAAATATTCGATACCCGAAAAGCCTTAAAATAGGTAGAAACGTCTAACATCTATTTCGAATTTCGATATAAAAAAATATTATTTTATTTTGTTTTTGTCGTTTAAAAAGAACCTGTTACAATAACAGGTTCTTTAAGAAGGGGAGGATTGAGTTAAATGGCTGACCACGTTGTAATCAAGGACCTTCCATTCACCATCTTTCCATTCCACATAATTTAAGCAAGCATTGACAAGTCTCGTGTTCTCTAGACCCAGATGTTCATCCGCTAAGGTGGTAAGTAAAGCATGGATAGCAGCGCCGTGTGCCACGATCAGGACATGTTGATTTGGATAGGCTGCTCTGACTTTCTCAATGCCTTCTACCATTCGATCTTGAATCGCCTCAAGCGGCTCCATGTTTGGATACTGTTTATCTGGAAACAGCTTTTGGCGCTCCTCAAACGACATGCCTTCAGCGTCACCATAATCACGTTCAATGAAATCATCCATGATGACAAGAGGCGCATCTACATGTTTTAAAATCAAGTGAGCCGTTTCTTTTGCCCTTGTGAGTGGACTGGAAATGACAACATCCCAATGGACATTCTTTAAGTAAAGTCCCGTTTGTTCAGCCTGCCATTTACCAGTGTCGTTTAAAGGGATATCTGTTCGTCCTTGAATTCGTTTCGCTGCATTCCAATCTGTTTCCCCGTGTCTGACTAGGCAAATTGTTGTCAAGCAAATCCCGCCTTTTCTATCTTTTCTTCTATTATACTAAAGCAGAAAAAAAAAGACTGGATCAGCGATTTGTGAGACTTGTTAAGGATTCGACTGAGCTGGCAACTTGGGACACCGTTTGTTTGACTTCCTTCAATTCGTTAAGGAAGGTTTGAAGGTCGATTTCAATTTTTCCATTTTGGTTTTTACTTAAGTTCATGCTGCTGACGATATCATCGAAGAGCGAATTGATTTGAGTCATTTTTTCTTTACTGTCTGTCACGAGTAAATTCACGTCCCCAATGTGCTGAGACACAATGGAGATTTGTGAATTGGTATTGTTGACGAGTTCAGACACGGTTGAAACCGTTTTCTTTGTGTCCTCTGACAATTTACGAACCTCGTTTGCGACGACAGCAAAGCCTTTACCATGTTCACCAGCTCGTGCAGATTCGATTGAGGCATTTAAAGATAACAAATTCGTCTGCTCTGCAATGCCTGTGACAATCCCAAAGATTTGTTCAATCTGTTTGGCGATTTCTTCTAAACGCTTAATTTCTGTTTCAATCTTTGTCATGTTGCCATCAATTTGGTTCATTTGTGTTTGTTGAATTTCTAATTCTTTTTTACCGCCGATCGATTTTTCCTCGACCTGTGCTGAAATTTGCGTTCCAGCTTGCGACATGTCCGCCATCTCATCAGATTTTGATACAAGCTTGTCCACTGCATTTGTTGTGTTTGAGAAGAGAGAAGCAAGCGAATTTGATGTTTCTGTGATTTTTGTATGAAGCTCCTGCTGCTGCTGTTCTGCTTCATCACGAATTTTAGAATATTCATTTTGGAATGTATCCAGGACAAGCTGCTGCTCTAAATTTAAGATTTTCGTCGTCGCTTTGACTGCTGTCTGATATTCTTTGAAATCTTGGATATGCTGAGCAAATAAATCCATAATCGATAGCAGAAGATCCTGGAATGCTGCCATATACCATTTAGGCTGGAGGCCAATCCGTAAATGAACTTGCGCAATTTTAATTCGTTTTGCCACATAGGCTTCATCAACCACACCTGCAAACATTTCACTAATATGAATGCGGAGTGTTTTTTTCAAACGTTCGACAGAACTATTATCTTGAATGATATGCATCAAGGAAGATTCGACTTCTAAATTTTTATAAAATTTATCAACGATATGTGCAATATTCTCCTGAACAATTGGATTGAGCTGTTTTAGAATAAAGAGGTCATGCTGCGTCAGGTCTATCATTTTGATTTGTTTCGCGATATCCGTATTGTTTAAAAAGTTGATTCGTTTTATTCCATCATCCTGCTGTGTGAAAAAAGCAGTGTTTTTTCTTTTCGTCTCTTTTTTAAATAACAATGTTTTGGTCCCCCCATAATCATCACAAATTATCAGACTTTATATTATTTATCGGATAATATTGGATTTTTTAAAGGGAATCAGTAAAATTTTACTGTTCTTTATAAGACCTTTTTAGTGGTTTCTTTGCTGGGCCTTCTACTACCTCTCCAGTAATGGAAAAACGTGAGCCGTGACACGGGCAATCCCAAGTGCGGTCGCTATTATTCCAAGCGACTTCACAGCCTAGGTGAGTACACGTTGTATCCACAAGAAAGATATTCCCGTCCTCTGATTTAAAGGCGCCGCATTTTTTATGTTCGTAAGATACAATACCGCCTTCACCTGGCTTTAAATCATCAATTGTTTGATCGGTTCGTTTTAATTTACCACTGATCAGCTTGGCAGCGACATTGCTGTTTTCTTTAATAAAATCTTTGACGAAAGAGTCAGAAACAGGTCTTGATGGCGTAAAAATCGATTCGTATGGATTCGATTTTCCCTCAATCAAATCACCGATAAGAGTGGCTGCGACATGGCTTGTCGTCATGCCCCATTTTCTAAAACCGGTCGCAACGAAGATATTTTGGTGGTGTTTGGTCAGGCGGCCAATGTAAGGGATTTGATCCATTGTGACCATATCGTGTGTCGACCAGCGATACAGCACCTCTTCAATTCCAAGGGTGGCGTCTCCAAACCTTTCTAATCCTTCATAGTGAGCAGATTCAACCCCGCCTTGTCCAGTTTTATGGCCTTCTCCTCCGATGAGAACCACTTCCTCACCATGCCATTCTGCGGTTCTTAAAGAATGAGCAGGCTGGTCGATTCCTAAATACATCCCGTCTGGAAGCGGCTTCGTTGTTTTGGCTGCTACCACATAAGATTGTTCTGGGTGAATTCGTGTGAAATAAAGTCCTTTCCCGTCATAAAAAGGGAAGTGCGAACAGGAAATGATATAGCGTCCTGTCAGGTGATGGCCGTCTTGTGTGACGACAGCAGGCCGGTTTCCTTCTTTCACGTCAACAGCAGTTGTCTGTTCATAAATACCTACACCTCGCTCTAGGAGCTGGTCGATTAGTGCATTTAGATAATGAAGGGGATGAAACTGTGCCTGCTGCGTCATTGCTAGGGCAGCTTTGATGTCAGCATCAAAAGGAAGCGCTGTTTTCCATTCTCGGTCAATCCCAAGCTGTTTGTAGGCATCTAATTCCTTCTTTAACTTTTTTACACCGCTTTCTTCCTTAGTATAAAGGTAAGCATCTTTTATCTCTAGCTGACAATCGATGTCGTACTCTTTGACACGAGCTTGAATCAGCTCTTTTGCTTTCTCGTTTGCTTCTACATACAATCGAGCTTTGGGCATGCCAATTTGCTGAATCAGCTCATGGTAGTACACATCGTGCTGTGAGGTAATCTTAGCTGTCGTATGTCCGGTCGTACCTTGCAGCAGTTGATCGGCATCAATGATGATGACATCCAGCCCGCGCTCTGTCATTTCAAACGCAGTAGCGATACCGGTAATGCCGCCGCCAACAATGATGACATCTGCTGTGAGATCCTCATGTACAGCAGGAAAAGAATGCTTCTGACTTTCTGATATCCATAACGATTTTGCCTGTTCCGATCCTTTATGTTCTTGCTCCATATTGTCGCCTCCAGTTAGTGACTTGTTGTGTATAATTTTTCCACAATAATGAAAATCATACATTCGTAAGGAAACTAGTTTGACATACATAAAAAAATAGCCAACACATAAAAATAAACAAGATAAAAGGAAGGAGTGGACAGACGTGTCAACAAAGCAGCCGAAGAAAACATTGCCGCCTCAGCATCAAAATGAACGTCCAGGTCTGGAATATAAAATGAACCCTAGACCTGTTTTTGATCGAGAGGTGCCGGATAAAAAGTTAGCAGGGAAAACAGCCATTGTGACAGGTGGAGACAGCGGGATCGGAAGAGCAGTCTCGGTCTTGTTTGCGAAGGAAGGAGCCAATGTCGCCATTGTTTACTTGAGTGAACACCGCGATGCAGAGGAAACGAAGGACTATATTGAAAAGGCGGGAGGCCGCGCCATTTTAATTGCAGGTGATTTAGGAGATGAGGCGTTTTCAAACGAGGTCGTCAAAAAAACGAAAGATGCTTTCGGTTCCATCGATATTTTGGTGAACAACGCCGGGGAACAGCATCCGCAAAAAAGCATTGAACAGATTACCTCGCATCAGCTTCTTCGAACATTTCAAACGAATATTTTTGCCATGTTTTATTTAACAAAAGCGGTTCTTCCTCATTTAAAGAAAGGAAGCAGTATCATTAATACCACATCTGTTACAGCCTATAAAGGGCATGAAACCTTGATCGACTATTCATCTACAAAAGGGGCAGTCGTGACATTTACGAGATCATTATCTTTATCGCTCATTAAACAGGGGATCAGAGTGAATGGGGTAGCCCCAGGGCCTATTTGGACACCGCTCATTCCATCGACCTTTACGGAAAAGGAAGTCTCAGAATTTGGCGGAGATGTTCCAATGGAACGTCCTGGTGAGCCAGTAGAGCTTGCGCCGAGCTATTTGTTTTTAGCGAGCGAAGACTCCTCTTATATGAATGGACAAATCCTGCATGTAAATGGCGGAACCATTTTAAATGGATAAACAAAAAACTTGCGGTAAAGAGACGAGTTGCTGTCTCTTTGCCGCAAGTAAAATCATCATGATTGATGTAAGCAGTGTTCTGCATATTGAGCTGACAGGTCGTTGAATCGCTTTTCATCACGCTGATCCAGTGCCTTATCAATCTCTTCTCTAAGGAAGGTTAAGCGCTGTTTATAAAGCGCCTCATCTAAAACCATTTGAATATAGATGTCTAAAATAGTGACGCCGTTTTCTTCGGTTTTTTGGGTGTTGCGGGACTTCATGAGCTCAGCATACGTTTTTTTCTCTTTCATAAAGAATCCCCCCGATGCCTTTTTTATAGTATATGGATTGGCGGAGAAAAAATCAACAAGAATTTATAATTTTTAGACAATTTATTTTTGAGCGAAATCGACATCTCTTGTCCGATCGACAGGATGTGATATATCATTAAAAAAGGCTTTTCGATAGATCGAATGGACTAAAAAATACGATAAAAAGATGATTTTTAATAAATTTTGAAAAAATCCTGTCGTTTCTTATATGTTGGTGATAGATTAATAGTATCTAAAATAACCAAAAATTAACACAGGAGGAAATGAAGTGTCAGGAATTAGTGAAACACCTTTAGATTCATACGTCATTAATCAAACAACAATGGCGGTCCTTCCGGTTGAAGAAGGAAAAAGAGTATATTCAAAAGTCATAGAAAGAGAGACAAGCTTTTACGTTGAATTAAAGCCCCTGCAAATTATTGAACGCAGTTGCAGATTCTTCGGCTCAAGCTATGCGGGCAGAAAAGCGGGAACATATGAAGTAACAGGAATATCTCACAAGCCTCCAATTGTGATTGACTCATCCAATCATTTGTATTTCTTCCCAACCTATTCATCCAACCGTCCTCAGTGCGGCTGGATCTCCCACAAATACATTCATACCTTCCAGGAATCATCCCTCGGAGACACGGTGGTCATCTTTACAAATGAGCAAACCGTCGAACTCGATGTCTCATATAAATCATTTGAGAGTCAGGTGCACAGAACAGCGTATCTCCGAACGAAATTTCAAGATCGCCTTGATGGAGGTCTTCCTAAAAAACAAGAATTTATGCTGTATCCAAAGGAACAACAGCTCAACCTTGTATACGATTTTATATTAAGGGAGCTTCGGAACAGATATTAACTAAAACCAGCGGCAGGACAGCCGCTGGACTCCTTATGAAGCGAGGGTTTAGCATATCGTCTTTCTTTCTCGAAGAAAAAAACATTGATAATTATATAAAAAATTATATAATTCAACTATAACGTATAAAAATTTATATAACGAGCAGCAGTGAAAGGGGATATGATAATGACTTATGATGAACTAGATACACCGGCGCTATTAATTGATAAACGGGTAATGATGGAGAATCTAGCTGCTATGCAGCAGTATGTGGACCGTCAGCAAGTCAAACTGCGTCCTCATACGAAAACACATAAAACACCTAGTCTTGCGAAGGTGCAGGAGGAGATGGGCGCATCTGGCTTAACTGTAGCGAAAGTAGGAGAAGCGGAAGTAATGGCGGCGCATGGGCTGACAGATATCTTTATCGCCAATCAAATTGTAGGCGAGACAAAGCTCAAGCGAATTCGAAAGCTGGCAGAGTCGATACAAATTTCATTTGGAATAGATTGTGTAGAGCATGTGCATCAAATTGAACATGTCTTTCGTGGAGCAGAGAAAAAAGCGGAGGTTCTAATTGAGATAGAAGTTGGAGAAGAAAGATCTGGTGTCATTGAAGAGAGTGATTTCCGTCAAATCTTGCAGGCGATTCAAACATGTGACTTCGTTCATTTAAAGGGGATTTTTTCTCATGATGGACATACATATAAGGCGGAAAGTAAAGCGCATTGTCACACATTATACGAAGACGCTGTGAATCGCACGCTTCAGTTTGCACAGATTGCGAAAGAAACAGGCATGCTGCTAGAGGTAGTGAGCATAGGATCAACACCGCCGTTCTTATTTCAATTTGATATTCCAAAGGGAGTCACCGAAATCAGACCAGGCACTTACATCTTCATGGATGCCTCTCAATCCAATGTGATCGGCACTTTTTCACATTGTGCGGCAGCTGTGCTGACGACGGTGATCAGTAAGCCAACAAAGGCCCGTGTCATTACAGATGTTGGAGCCAAAGGGCTCACGGCTCAAACCCGTACAAAAGGGCTGACGAAAACAAAAGGACTAGGCAAAGTAAAAGACTATGATGATGTATTTGTTTCAAGTGTATTTGATGAGCATGCCATCATCTATCACGAAGGCTTCCGTCAGACTGTCCAGATCGGTGAGAAGGTGCAAATCATTCCAAATCATATTTGTCCCGCTGTCAATCTCCATGAAAAAGCATATCTCATTCAAGATGGTGAAGTAGTCAAAGAGCTTGAGATTGCTTGTAAAGGTAAACTTCAATAAATCAACAGGATGTATAATTTAAGACTTGGAAAATACAAGGCGACTTCGTTTGGCATCATCATGATGACACGAACGAAGTATTTCTTTTCATTAGAAAACATCCACCATGAACTTATTGAAACCAAATCCATATATCCAGTCGTCTATTAAGTGTATCGGTAGACTGTCAATCAAATGACAGGAAAATGTGGATCCTTAGACGTATTTTCATCCATTTACTCATAAATCGCAGAAGTGACACGAGCCGTCTGTTACAATAAAAGAAATCATTTCTTGCAAAGTGTTCGTATGTGGTAAAGGATACTCCTATTTTGACCGATATGAACGAATGGGAATAAGAAATGGAGGCTCTGTATGAAAAAACAATCGCATTTGATGCTGCTATTCACCTTGACAGTGATATTACTAGCAGCCTGTCAGCAAGCAGGTCAATCGCCTTCAAAACAAGACACAAAAGAAGCTGCGTATGAACAATGGGTTCAGCGTTATATGGATGAGTTAAATGAAGCTTATGAAAACATGACCGACCAATTTATTTCAGATGGACATGGAAAGATCCAAGTAAATAAAAAATTGAAAAAAGCGACGAAAGCCTTTGATCGTGTGATTCAAAAGGGGCTTGCTCATCAAGAAGTTCCAGCCGCTTATCAAAAGGCGGATCAACAATTAAAGACAGGTCTTCATTCATTTGAAAAAGGAATCGGTCAGGTGGAGCAGCTATTAAAGCACCCAGGTCAAGAAAAGCTGTTTATTTCCGCTACCCATCATCTGCAAGATGGATTGCAGCAGACAGCTGCATTTATTGAAGAAGTAGGCCGCATTCAGCAATCAACGTAAAAAAGCTTGGAAGGCGGACTTCCAGGCTTTTTTTACATATAAAGTATTTGCTTTAAGCGGCGGACACCCTCTTGAATCATGTTTTCGTCCGTACAGGCGAAGCCTAGCAGTAATCCCTTTCGATTGCTCTCAAAACAATAAGGACTTAATGGATAAATGCCAACGCCCGCTGCTTTGGCTGCTTCAATACTGCCTTTTTCGTCAAAGTCTGGCGCTCCTTCTAAAAAGACATGAAGACCCGTATCGGTTCCATAGATATGAAAGTGCTTGTCAAAGTGTTGTGTCAAAAGGGCATCCATCATAGCAGCCTGTCTTTTTTTATACAGCTGTCTCATTCGCCTGACATATCGCGTGAATTCTCCTTCTCTGAAAAAAGAAGCGAGTGTGATCTGTTCCATAATGGGCAGCTGTCTTTGAATGAGTGATTGCAGGGAAGCGATTTCTTTTATGACCGCTTTGGAGCCGATAATGGCAGCAAGGCGGATGCCGGGTGTCAGCACCTTGGAGAAGCTTAAGATGTAAATCACATGGTCGGGTGCTTCTGAAAATAATGAAGGAAGCGGTCCGCCATGATAACGATAATCTCCATCAAAATCATCCTCTAGTATATAAGACTGATGGCTGACAGCAAATTTCAGCAGCTGCTGCCTTCTGTTGACACTCATACATACACCGGTTGGACGCTGATGGGAGGGCGTCACCGCAATCAGCTTTGTTTGCCGTGGCACTGTATTCACCATGATTCCTTCTTCATCGACGGGTGCGGGATAAATGTTCATTTCACGATGCATAAATGAAAGCCTTGCCCCAGGAAAGCCTGGATCTTCAACAGCTACTGTATCGCCTTTTTTAAGCAATACCTGTGAAATCAAATCAATGGCTTGCTGCGTGCCACCTGTTAACACCATTTGATCTTCTTCTACATCGATTCCGCGTTCTACAGATAAGTATTGGCGTATTTCTGAACGTACTTCCCATAATCCGTGCGGGGAGGAATAGCCCCAATCTTTCATATCTAATCGCTGTAATGCTTTCGTGAGCGACCGTTTCCATATATTTTGAAAATGTTCATCGATGGCTGGCTCCTGATGTCGAAAATCAATATCGAGTTTCTCATGAAATTGATTGGCCGACAGCCAGTGGTCCATTTGTTTCTCCGCCTCTTGAAAGTGTGGTCTTACCGGAAGAGGGAAAGGCGGCTCACTTTGATGGGGAGTGGAGGCTGCATAGTGGTCACTCGAAATGACCTTTGTACCGCCTCTTCTAGATGTGCTGACATATCCTCTTGCCAGCAGTTCGTCATAGGCAAGCTGTATAGTTGATCTTGATACATTAAGCTCCTGTGCTAATACCCGTGTTGGTGTTAACTGATCGTCAGGATTCAGTTTTTGTGAATGAATTTGTTGAATGATCCCAGTCACGATTTGCTGCCAGAGCGGGGTTGTACTTGAGCGGTCTAAATAAATATACATCGGACACCTTCTCTCATTGTCACATATAACTTGATGATGACACGGAATTATGGAGTGGTCAAT
Source organism: Bacillus sp. DWP3-1 (assembly GCF_049896565.1). Lineage (NCBI taxonomy): Bacteria > Bacillati > Bacillota > Bacilli > Caryophanales > Bacillaceae > Bacillus > Bacillus sp. DWP3-1. The sequence continues at coordinate 139,435 of NZ_JAFCUN010000007.1, read as the reverse complement.
AGCATCATTTTTGGATATAGGAAGTAAGCCAAAAGGTGTGTACACTGTTCTCATATGCTTATGACATAGAGGAGAGAGTCAAATGATCCCTGCATCTAAAGAAGAAACAGCACACCTATCCATCATTCCATTTATATTCGTTTTATTTGGTCTTTTTATGATTACGACCGCAGTGAATCTGCAAGTGCCCCTTTATACGTTGTATGCGGAACAAGCAGGGTACGGAAAGGCGGCTACAGCACTTGTATTTGCTGCATATGTCTTCGGACTGATTCCAGTCTTGCTTTTTCTTGGCGGCATATCTGATCGGGCTGGACGCAAACCGGTTTTATTGGTCGCGCTAAGCTTTTCGTTATGTGCTACCCTATTGATGATCGTGCACCCTACCATACAAATGCTCTTTGCAGCCCGGCTGCTGCAAGGGGTGGGGCTTGGTCTGAGTGTTGGCACATGCACCGCTTATTTGATTGCTTTATATCCAGAAAAATCAAGCTGGATTCCAACTTTTATTGCGTTATGCAGTTCGGTTGGCTTTGGGGGCGGTGCTCTTTTTACGGCACTGCTTTCTTTTCAGCGTATGTCGCTTGCGCCTCTTAGCTATTGGATTGTGCTGGGCCTTTTAATCCTAACCATCGTGGGTGTCTTCTTTTTCGTTCCGCCTGTACAAGGAGATTCAGGTAAACCGATGATGAACATGCCAACATTTCCAAAAGGAACAATGCCGGCGAATGCAGCGATTGCCATCGCGTGGTCGGAGTGCGGCCTCGTCATTTCGGTTTTGCCAGCACAGCTTAAATTGAATGGATATGAATTATGGGTAGGGCCGGCACTCTTTTTGATTAATATGGCAGGTGTCCTGATGCAGCCTTTTGTTCGCAAGATGAATAGCACAGTAGCGCTCTTTGCCGGGTTTATCTGTCTTCCATGCGGATACGGCCTTTTGCTATTTGGAGCAAATAGCGGGTCCATCTTTCTTGTGCTTGCCGGAACGATGCTTGCGGGTACTGCCTGCTATGGATTTACTTATTTAGGTGGTCTTCAGCTTATTGTCGAACGGGGGAAAAAGGAGGCAGCTAGAGCCGTTGCAGGGTTTTACTTGTTTGCCTATTTAGGCCTGGGTATTCCGAGTGTTTTTATCGGTCTTTTTGCTGATCTGTACGGGACCCAGATGGTGTTAACCGTCTTTTTCTTGGTCGTTTTGGCTGCTTGTCTCATCCTTTTGATCTCAAGTGTCAGACAGAAACAAAAGTGAGGAGTCCCGCTTTCTCTTTTTCCTTCTGTTCGTTTAAAATAAAGGCATGAGAGGGGAAGATGACATGAAAAAAGTGCAGCTGGACGGCACATCGTGCAGGTCGAAAGAAGAGCTTCATGACCAACTAAAAACAGTTTTACACCTTCCTGACTATTACGGGAAAAATCTTGATGCCCTATGGGACTGTTTGACAGGAGAAGTAAATCTTCCAATAGAGCTGACATGGGTAAATTTTGAAACGAGCAAAGACGCTCTTGGCGAGTATGCAGAAAGCGTAAGGCAGTTATTTCAAGAAGCAGAAGAGGAATTGAAAGGACAATTTCAAGTGAGCATTCAATAATGGTGAAAAAGCAGCCGCTGCCGCAGGCTGTTTTTTCATGAGTTTCCGTCTTTCTCAATCTGCTATTGAATATTTTACTAGATATGATAATATATGAACTGTCGCTTAATTGATAATGATAATCATTTTTAGCGGAAAGAGCTTGATAGAAAGAGAGAAACCAGTATGAAGTTGTATCAATTAAGTTTATTATTTGTATGTTTGGCATGTGTATCACTGTTTGTCGGTGTACAGGATCTGTCCATTTTACAGATGTTTCATTTAACAGATGAACAATTACATACGTTAGTTTCAAGTCGCATCCCGCGTCTCATGAGTATTGTGCTTGCTGGCATGAGCCTTAGTTTATGCGGCTTTATTATGCAAAGCATGACGAGGAATAAATTTGTTTCACCAACCACTGCAGGAACGATGGATTGGGCGAAGCTTGGTATTTTAGCAGCAATGCTTGTTTTTACACATGCGAGCCCGCTCATGAAAATGGGAATCGCGTTTCTATTTACTTTAGCTGGGAATCTTCTTTTCTTAAAAATCCTGCGGCATATTAAGGTGAACGATACGATCTATGTACCGTTAGTCGGCTTAATGTTTGGCGGGATTGTCAGTTCAATATCTACGTTTATAGCCTATAAATATGATCTGATCCAAAACGTATCTGCATGGCTTCAAGGGGATTTTTCTCTTATTGTTCAGGGGCGTTATGAACTGCTCTATGTGAGTGTTCCACTATTGATCATCGCGTATTTATATGCTGACCGCTTTACAGTGGCGGGTATGGGTGAGAGCTTTGCCATCAACTTAGGTTTAACGTATAAACGTGTGATGGCGGTTGGTTTGGTGATCGTTTCGATGATTACATCTGTCACCATATTAACTGTCGGAATGTTGCCATTCCTAGGCTTAATCATTCCGAATATTGTATCGATCTACCGCGGCGATCACTTGAAAAAGAGCCTTCCGCATACAGCCTTACTAGGAGCCATTTTTGTTCTGATTTGTGATGTGCTCGGAAGGGTGATCATTTATCCATATGAAATTTCAGTTGGGCTCATGGTAGGCATCGTCGGAAGTGCGATCTTCCTGTACATGTTATTAAGGAGGAAACGCTATGCATAAGAAACGTACATTATGCCTGATTGCAGCCATTGCAGCCGTGCTGATCGTGATTTTCATTACCTTTCAAATGGGGTACTGGCCGTACACAGTGCCAAGTCGTTTAAAGAAAGTGCTGGCGATGACATTGACGGGAGGCGCGATTGCCTTTTCATCTGTTGTCTTCCAAACCTTGACCAACAATCGAATCTTAACGCCGAGCATACTGGGTTTAGACGCACTGTACTTGTTTTTGCAAACAGCGATTATTTATCTGTTTGGCTCGACCAATTTTATGATCGTCAATAAAAACCTGAATTTTTTCCTTTGCGTTGGGCTGATGATTCTATTTTCTGTGCTGTTATATACGGTGATGTTCAAACGCAAAAATAAACACATTTTCTTGCTTCTGCTTGTTGGTATTGTCTTTGGGACATTGTTCAAAAGCCTTTCTTCTTTTATGGAAATGCTGATTGATCCAAATGAATACCAGGTCGTACAAGATAAATCCTTTGCAAGCTTTAATCACATGAACACAGATATCTTACTCATTGCTTCTGTTTTATTTGCGGCGCTGTGCCTTTACATTTGGACATTCCGCTCCAAATTAGATGTCATGTCACTTGGGAAGGAGCATGCGGTGAATCTGGGAATTGACTATGACAGCATCACAAAAAAGATGCTGATCGTGATAGCCGTTCTTGTGTCCATCGCAACAGCACTTGTCGGACCGATTACGTTCCTCGGCTTACTCGTCGTGAACGTGGCAAGAGAGCTATTTCGTACATACCGGCATACGTACTTGCTGCTAGGCTCTTTTTTCATCAGTGTGATTGCCCTTGTGGGCGGGGAGTTTCTTGTCGAAAAGGTATTTACTTTTCAAACGCCGCTGAGTGTCCTGATTGATTTAGTAGGCGGATTGTATTTTATTTACTTACTTTTAAAGGAGAGTCGTTCATGGTCGTAATGAAGGGAGTCAGTAAGACATATAACGGAAAAACAGTGCTTCACAAAACAACTGTCAGTGTGAAAAAAGGACAGCTGACCTCTCTCATTGGTCCAAATGGTGCGGGTAAGAGCACTCTTTTGTCCATCATGAGCCGCTTGATTCAGCCAGACACAGGTGCAGCTTATTTACAGGACAAACCATATAGCGCGTATCCTCCGCAGGAGCTAGCGAAAAAGATGAGCATTTTAAAGCAGGCCAATCACATGAGTGTGCGCCTGACCGTACGGGAGCTTGTCAGCTTTGGCCGTTTTCCTTACTCACAGGGCCAGCTGACAAAAGAAGATGAGAAGATGATCGATGTGTCTCTTCAATACATGAGGCTTGCCGATATCCAGCATCAATATGTAGATGAACTGAGCGGCGGACAAAGGCAAAGAGCCTTTATTGCGATGGTGCTGGCTCAGAATACGGATTATATTTTCTTAGATGAGCCTTTAAACAACTTGGATATGAATCATTCTGTTGAGATGATGAAGCTATTTAAGCAGCTCGTCAAAGATCTTGGGAAAACAATTGTTGTGGTTCTCCATGATATTAACTTTGCATCTGTGTATTCCGATCATATCGTCGCTTTAAAAGATGGACAGGTGATCAAAGAAGGCGGAGTAGAAGAAGTGATTCAAACAGATGCACTTGAACAAATTTATGACATGCGCATACCGATTGAAGTCATTCACGGTGAGCGTATTTGCTTATATTTTTCTTAAAAAAATGAAGAGGTGATCAAGTATGAAAAAATGGATTTGGATGATGACTGTATTAACAGCGATTGTTGTACTCGCTGCCTGCGGGAACCAAGGAAAAACAGAAGGAACAAAAGAGGAAACCGTCACGGTAAAAGACATGCTGAATAAAGATGGCGTAAAGATCAAGAAAAACCCGAAAAAAGTCGTCGTGTTTGATATGGGAAGTCTTGATACGCTGGACAAACTAGGTGTGGATGTGACAGCTTTACCAAAACAAGTCGTGCCTAAATATTTATCCAAATATGAAGGTGACAAATATGAGAATGTCGGCGGTTTAAAAGAGCCGAACTTTGAAAAAATTGCAGAGTTAGATCCTGATTTGATCATTATCCAGAACCGTCAAGCAGATGCATTCGATGAATTTTCTAAAATTGCTCCTACGATTTTGATGGATGTAGACACTGCCAACTATATGGAATCATTTAAAAAGAATGCCACGACGTTAGGGGAAATTTTTGATCAGGAAGACGAAGTCAAAAAAGAATTAGCAGCCATTGATCAAAAAGTAGATGCATTAAAGAAACAGGCAAAAGAGTTGAAACAGAATGGTTTAATGATCATGGCCAACGACAGTAAAATGACAGCCTTTGGTGCTAAGTCAAGATACGGACTCATCCATGATGTGTTTGGTATCACGCCGGCAGATCAAAAGCTTGAGCCATCTGACAAACACGGACAAAGCATTTCATATGAGTACATGGTCAAAACGAATCCGGATTACTTATTTGTCATTGATCGAGGCGCAGCGATCGGAGAAGAAACTTCTGCGAAACAGCTTGTTGAAAATGATTATGTGAAATCAGTCAAAGCGGTCAAAAACAACCATGTGGTGTATTTGAACTCTGACATGTGGTATTTATCTGGCGGCGGCCTTGAATCATTGACTGCCATGATTGATGAAGTAAAACAAGGAATTGACCAAAAATAATGGAAGAAAAGCTGCTCATACTGAGCGGCTTTTTTTATTGTGGATTCATAAAAATATGTTGCATGCAGGAAACTTTCATCAAAATATGTTATAGTGGAACCTACATTGATAGACTAAGATAGAGTGAGGGTTCGGAAAGGATGAAGGAAAAAACAAGATCAAAAAGAAGGCTGAGACCTTGGGTGAAAGCCGTGCTGTTTATCATGGCTTTTGTCATGGTGATGGCAGTGTCCGTGACAGGATATGCTTACTATAAAATTTCAAAAGCGTCGGATAAGGCGCAAGTGTCATTAGAAAGAGGAGACACCTCGCAAAAGCGTGTGAAAGCTTTTGATCCAGGAAAAGACAGCTTCTCGGTGCTGCTGCTTGGAATTGACAGCCGTCCAGGTGAAACGGTAGACGAAGCAAGAAGTGATGCGGTCTTACTGGCGGCGGTGAACCGAACAGAGAAAACCATCAAGCTCCTCAGTATTCCTCGTGATTCTTATGTTGATATACCTGGAAGAGGATATGATAAAATCGCCCACGCCCATGCGTTTGGGAGTGCAGATTTGTCAGTCAAAACGGTCGAAAACTTGCTGAACATTCCTGTAGATTATGTGATTTCAGGGAATTTTAAGGCGTTTCAAGACATTGTGGATGAGTTAAATGGAATTGACGTCACGATTGAAGATGAAGGTATCGCAAAACAAATGGAAAAGGATTCAAAGGGAAAAGTTCATGTGCAGACAGGCGCCCATACATTAAATGGTGAAGAAGCATTAGCCTTTGTGAGAACGAGAAAGGCAGACAGTGACCTCATGCGCGGGAAGCGCCAAATGGAAGCACTTCAAGCCATCTTTGAAAAATCTAAATCTATTTCTTCGATCCCGTCATATGACAACATCATTGATACACTTGGTGATAATGTTTCAACCAATCTGTCCATGAAGCAGTTTATCGGTCTTTTCCCGTTATTGAGCTCATTGAAATCAGTGGATACCATTCAGCTGAAGGGCCATGATTATCAGCCTGGGAATGTGTATTACTTTGAGTTAGATGGCGCTGGATTAGACGAAGTGAGAACAGAGCTGAGAGAACAGCTTGAATTATCATAAATAAGTAGGAGCCTGCCGCTGTGGCAGGCTTTTTGCTTTGAATGGGTAAGCGCGACAATGAAGCAAATTCAGTTCGCTTGATGAAGAAAATACTGAGTCAGCAGTTCCTCTACCCGGTGGCGTATACGTGGATTAAAGTATTTATGCTTTTCTTCATAGCCATCCATGATAAATAGATAAGTTGTAAATCCTTCATCGTGTTCAATTTGCTGTACCTTCATTTTTTCTTTACGTAAATGCTGCTTCAGTTCATAAAGTGCTTTCTGTGCTTCCTTTAAGGCAGAGGTCACAAGCTGAATGTATGGTTCATTTAGTTTAAATGTTTGATGTTGCTTTAAGTGAGTCAAATCACGATTGAGGATGGAGATGACCATTGGAAGAAAGATGGCCTGTTCCATCATCTGAAGCTGTATTCTTGATAGTCTCGTCATGTCCAAGCCTGCTTTCTTTATTTATGGAACATCTGTTCTTATTTATTATATCGGATGAGTCAACCAATCTCAAGGGGGCAGGGGGGATTCATTTGTATATTTTTATGTTTTCCATGTAAAATGAAAAGTAGACAAACCTTGAAGGAGTCAAAGAAGTTGACATCATTTCTTTCCCTATTTACTCATGAAAATATCACATCATTTTTTGAAAGCTACAAGGCCTTTGGACCGATTGTGGCGATATTGCTACCCTTAATAGAAGCATTTCTTCCGTTTTTACCACTCGTTGCGTTTGCTGTAGCGAATGCAAATGCATTTGGCCTTTGGGAAGGCTTTTTATTGACCTGGATTGGCGCAAGTGCAGGGTCTATTCTTGTCTTTTTGCTGATCAGAAAATTTGGACAGATGAGAATGCTCAACTTTATCAGTAGGCATCCTTCCATTAAAAAATTGATGCTTTGGGTGGAGAAGCGAGGGTTTGGTCCGTTATTTATTTTACTTTGCTTTCCTTTCACGCCCTCTGCTGCTGTCAATGTTGTAGCGGGTTTATCAAGAATTAGCTTTTGGCAATTCTCATTAGCTGCTTTATCTGGCAAGTGTGTCATGCTTTTTATCATTAGTTTTATTGGCTATGATCTTTCTGCTTTAGTTAAGAATCCGTTAAGAAGTGTTTTTGCGGTTCTAGTTATCGCGTTATTATGGTATGTTGGAAAGAGAGTAGAAAATAGGTTGAACATTCGAATGAGCAAGCGTGAGGACAAAGGAGGCTCTTAATGAAAAAGAAGCCATTGCTATGGTTGATGATTATTACAGGCATCGTCTTATTGTTCCAAGTAAAGAATTTCATGTTTGTCACGTACAAAGTAGAAGGGGTTAGTATGGACCCAACTTTTACAGATGGAACAGAATTATTAATCAATAAGTTCTCGCCAAAACTCACGAAAATTAGCCGGTTTGATTATGTGTTATTTCACGGACCTAAAAATCAAATCTTGATCAAACGGGTCATTGGACTCCCAGGAGAAACGATCAAGTATGAAGATGATCAGTTATTTGTCGATGGTGAAAAAAAGAAGGAACCTTATTTAAAAGAGCAGAAAAAACATAAAATGGGGAACGTCCTGACAGGAGATTTTCAGCTGAAAGCCATCACAGGAGACGATAAAATCAAAAACAATCATTACTTTGTGGTTGGAGATAACCGAATACATAGCTTTGACAGCCGGCATTTTGGCACCATTTCAAAGGATCAAGTCGTCGGTGTCAAAAGGAATACCAGCGAATAAAAAAGGCGCTCTGCATATGCAAAGCGTCTCTTTTTTATTTTGCGGCTTTATAATCAGGCTGCCTTTTTGCCCAGACATGATGTAAGAACCGGAAAAACGGTGGCAGCATTGCAATGACGAGAATAATTCTGACGACTTGTACAGCCACAACAAAGGTAGAATCCTCGTGAAGTGTGACCGCTGTTGTTGCCATCTCTGCAATACCGCCAGGCGAAAAGGCAAGAATGGCTGTAATGACAGAAATGCCTGTGATCTCAGCAATGGCAATAGAGCTGAGGACAGTCGCAGCAATTAGCCCGGCTGAGCTGACGACAGCCACAATGAGAGTGTTTTTTAGTCCAACAAACATCTGTTTATTCATTTTTGATCCGATGGTTGCACCTAGAAATACTTGAGACGCAATGTTCGCTTGTGCCGGCCAATAAGGAATCAAATCATAACCTATGAGTGCGCCCGCACCAACTTGAAGAGCTGCGACGCCTAGCATGCTGCCGATCAGCCAAGGGGCAGGGAAATGAAGACGAACTGCCAGGCGTGACATGAGCCAGGCACCTAAAATAAGTGCAGCGGTCCAAGAGATGTTTGACAGGGTGAAAACGCCCGAAGAGAAGGCACTTCCTTGCGTAGCTACAACCGCATCCGCTTCGTTTTTTGTATTTAAATAAAACACTGTAAAAGGGATAGTGAGTACAACCATTAATACACGTATCGTTTGCACGAGACTCACAACAGCTGTATTTGCTCCCACCTCTTGGGCAATCCCCGGCATAGCGGATAAACCGCCGGGGGCAGTTCCGACAAAGCTTGTCAGCATATCTGTTTTGCTCAGCTTCCATAAGACAAAGCCTGAGAGCATCGCCAGTAGAATAGAAAAGACGAGCATGAAACTCACAGGGAGCCAATTTTCAGCGAAAATGTGAAGGACCTTCATATTCATTTTCTGTCCGAGTTCGATTCCGAGAATGAATTGACCAAGGAGCAGCCATCTGCTGTGAATACGTAAGGTGCTGGTTCCTTTACGCTGAAACAGGGTGGGGCGGCGCATGGCAATAAAAGCTGCTGTGATTAATGTACCAACCATCCAGCCAATAGACATTCCTGTTAAAGACAAAAGAAATCCACCTAAACCGCTTATCGCAATCAGAATGAGATCGGTTCGAAGGCTGTTTCCTTGTTTCATCACATGTAAACCTTCTTCCTATATGTTTGTTCAGTAAGTGAAATGTTGTTATCTTCACTATAATACAAAAGTCTCTATAAATATAATACGATTTTTTTTACCATTTTCATAAGATTATCTTATCAATAAATGGTTAGCAAATTCTTATAAAGAAAGAAATAATTTTTACCAAAAGCAAAGTCAATATACAACGATTTTCCCCTATTTATCTTATCAGTTGACTATCATTTTCAATTACACTACAATGCTTAGTGTGGGGTGATAACATGAAAATTCCTTCTTTTAAATATAATGAAAAGGGATTGAATCGTTTTTTTGGTCCTTTAGAGGGAAGAATTATGGAGATCCTTTATCAAGGTGAGGATATGCCGATTAAAGAGGTGCAGCAGAAGCTGTCAGATGAAAAGCCGATTAATTTCAACACGGTGATGACTGTGCTGAACCGCTTAACCGAAAAAGGAATTGTGGAGAAAAAAACAAAAGGGCGCTCATCTATTTATAATCCCATTTTAACAAAAGAAGAATTTCTAAATGAGCAAACAAAATGGATTACGCAAGGATTGATGGACGATTTCGGTCCATTGGCAGTGAATCATATGGTGGATGCGATTGAAAGTGCTGATCCTGAATTACTCAAAGTTCTAGAAGCAAGGCTAGCATCTAAAAAAGAGGAGCAGCAAAATGAATAAAATGAAGTCGAGTCTGCTGTTTTTAGGCGGTATATTGATTGGTTTAGCCATTTTTTATCAGATGGGGTATTACGTGCTTTCAAGCTTTTTTGGCTGGAACCAAGCATATAACCTGATCCATGTATGCCAGTCCGTGCTCGAATTTTATGGATTCACTCCTTTAAAGTATTTTCTAGATGCCTTAGTCCTCTACACATTGGGATTTGCAATTTTCTATATGGCAAAGCAAATCAGCAAGTACATTCAATTCAAACGACATATGATGTTGGCATTCGAACAACAGTCAACCGAATTTCTGTCAGAGAAATATCAAAACGATATCATTGTGTTTCACTGTCAAGAACCGCTTGCCTTTGCAATGGGGATGCTTCACCCAAAGGTTTATTTATCAACAGCCCTCATGGACATGCTGGATAAAGAGGAGATTGACGCTGTTGTTCATCATGAATTGCATCACAAATACAGCTATGATCCCTTAAAAGCTTTCATGTTCTCAATGCTCACAAAAGTCATTTGGTACATTCCAGTGTTAAAGCATATGAGACAAAGCTACTCTGTTTTTCGCGAAGTGATTGCAGATGACTATGCCATTCAGCAGACAGGTACTGAGCTTGGAGTAGGGCAGGCCCTTTTGAAACTGATTAAAAAGAAAACCCAGTTTCAAAAACAAACAAAGTTTGCGGTGTCCTTTGGAGATCGGGCATTGAATTTAAGAATACAAAAAATCTTAAATCCAACTTACAATATTCCTTTTAATGTACCAATTTTTCCAATTGTCACATCAGCCATTCTGATGGTGGTCTTAATGATTATGCTCAACTTAAATTACTAATTTTTTTTACTTATTAACATTACATTATGTAGTGTAAAAACAGGAGGAATTCACTATATGAAAACGAATCAAGAAATAGGAACACTTTTTGTACGCGTTATTTTAGGTATTATTTTCTTTTTACATGGACTTCAGGCATATCAAGGAGGACTGGGAGGAACAGCAGCATTCTTTGGGCAAATCGGTTTACCCGAATTTATGGCCTATATTGTCAAGACAATTGAGCTAGTCGGGGGTATCGCTTTGATTTTAGGTCTAGGAACACGTATTTTCGCAGCATTATTTGTACCAATTATGGCTGTAGCGATTATTACTGTTGGTTTTTCTAAAGGATTTGTTGGCGGTTATGAATTTGAACTTTCGCTGCTCGTCATGGCGCTTTATTTAACACTTAGCGGCAGTAAGCTGCTGTCAATCGATGGGGTTCTCAAGCATCAGCAGCAAAGCAATGAAGCAAAATTTCATTAAAAGATCATGAAAAAACTCCTTCTGCTATTTGTGGCAGAGGAGTTTTTTTAATGGTCAAATTCTCATTTTCTCGTTTGAAAATGAGGAAGGGATGTGAGACTTTGCTACATTTAGCGCTAACTTTGACATATTGAAGGAACGAAAAATCGATTTCATTTTTTGACGGAACATACGATCTCCTATTAAAATAGGACTATCTAAGACACATGGTGCGTTAAAAGGTATAAAAACCATACAGCATGCTGCTGTTCATCTTGAGCGATACGTTTCATTAGCTCTTTTGTTCCTTGGTCACGGACATAGTCTGATACGCTTAAGTAAAAATCGACCGTTTTTTGTTCATCTTTAAAGGCAAACATAAGTCCTTCTCTGAATTGTTCTGGACAAGCTTCTGTTACGCTTGGTTTGTGGTTTCTACCTGTTAAAGAATAATATAGCTTTGAAAATAGTTGATAGTGTCTGACTTCATCCTGACGTATTTCTTGAATGACCTTTTTCGCCTCAGGGTTTTTTGCTTTTTGGGCAAGTTTTTCGTAGCATTGGATCGCAGAATATTCACCATTGATCGCCTTCTCAAGGTCTGAAATGATCCTTGTGTTTTGGCGCATGTCATATGGCGAGTAGTCATAGTAATCGTAATACATGATATTGCCAGCCTCCTTTTTGTTCATGATGGTTTATGATATGAAAAGAGTGAGGAAAGGTGCCTATGTTATTTCAATCAGATAGGAGAACGGGAACGTGATAGGAAAATAGCTATTTCCCTTTATTTTCGCTAGAATATGAGTACATAAGAAAGGTGTTGTGGAACGTGGAGATTCAGTTTTTAGCAGGCAGATCGGGGAGTGGAAAAACGACTGCAATCTTAGAGGAAATCAAAGAACAGCTTCGGCTTGATCCGTTGGGTCCGCCAATCATTTTTTTAGTCCCGGATCAAATGACATTTTTAATGGAATATGAGCTTGCAAAAACGTCTGAAGCTGGCGGAATGATCAGGGCCAAAGTATTTAGTTTCACACGTCTTGCTTGGTCTATTTTACAGCAGACTGGCGGAGCGAACCGGCAATTTGTGACAAGCACAGGAATTCAAATGCTTTTAAGAAAAGTGATTGAAGAGCAGAAAGAAAAGTTTAAAGTGTTCAAAAAAGCGAGTGATAAGCCGGGATTTGTGGAGCAAATTGAAAAGACGATGGCTGAATTCAAAAGGTATTGTATGTTGCCGGAGGATATTGAAAAAATTTCAATGTCGAGCATGTATTCAGAGTATACAGAAGAAAGACGGGCAGCCGAAAAATTGCATGATCTGCATGTTCTTTATCAGCAGATGGAGCAGCATTTACAAGATGAATATGTGCACTCAGAAGACTATTTGACACTTCTCACGCAGCAAATTCCTTCATCTGAAGAAATAAAAGGAGCACACATTTATATAGATGGTTTTTATCAATTTACACCGCAGCAACTTCTTGTCATTGAACAGCTCTTGCTGCATGCAGCAAAAATAACTGCTGCTTTCACAGTGGATCGCTCCTATCATGATAGGCAGCCAAATGAACTTGATTTATTTCGTATGACAGGGAAAACGTATTTCCAGCTCTATCAGCTTGCTAGAGAGTGCGGAGCTGACATTTCTGAAAACGTTTTGGAAAGAAATAAACGGCACATTTATACACCAGATCTTGCTTATTTAGAACACCAATATGAGCAGAGACCAGTGCAGCCATATCAGGAAAACACCCCTCATCTCACAGTGTCTAAAAGTGCAAATAAACGAGCTGAAATTGAGGGTGTAGCCAGAGATATACTTGATTTAGTGAGAGAAAAAGGACTTAGATTGAGAGATATCTCGATTGTTGCACGACATGTAGACGACTATAAAGATACATTAAAAGAGGTTTTTCGAGATTACGATATTCCTTTTTTTATTGATGGAAATGAATCGATGCAGTATCATCCGCTCATTGAATTGATTCGTTCGAGCTTGGATGTCATAAAGGGAAACTGGCGGTATGAAGCGGTATTTCGCTGCGTGAAAACAGAGTTCTTATTTCCGCTTGAACTCGCTAAGAACAAAGCGAGAGAGCAGGCAGATCAGCTCGAAAACTATTGTATTGCTTATGGTGTAAAAGGAGAACGCTGGACAAACGGTTCCCGGTTTCATTACAGGCGCTTCCAATCATTAGATGAGGATTTTGGACAAACAGATCAAGAAATTGAAATGGAACAAATGCTAAATGACGTCAAAGAATGGATCGTGCCCCCGCTTTACCAGTTGCAGAAAAGGCTCAAAAAAGCGCAAAAGGTAAGAGACATGGTAGAGGCTGTCTATGTCTTTTTAGAAGAGATACAAGTACCAGATAAGCTTGAAAAAGCGAGGCTTGAGGCTGAAGAAGCAGGGAGATTAGCTGAAGCAATGCAGCACGGACAAGTATGGGATGCGGTTATTCAATTAATGGATGAATTTGTTGAAATGCTAGGTGAAGAAGAGCTCTCATTTCCTTTATTCCAACAAATGATGGATACAGGATTAGCTTCTCTAAAATTCGCTTTGATTCCGCCTTCACTCGACCAAGTATTTATTGGAAGTATGGATTTATCGAGAATGTATCAAGTGAAGTGTACGTTTATCGTTGGTGTAAATGATGGCGTTATTCCCGCACGCCCCTCTGATGAGAGTGTATTGTCTGAGGATGACCGTGAATGGTTAAAACGAGCAGGAGCAGAGCTGGCAGAGACAGGAAAGGAACGGCTGCTAGATGAGCAATTTTTAATTTACCAAGCGTTATCGAGTCCATCACGTCATTTGTATCTATCCTATTCGGCTGCTGATGCAGAAGGACGTTCTCTTTTGCCTTCGACACTTATCAAGTATTGCCAAGAGCTTATGCCAAATCACCAGCAGGCTCTTTATGTGTTAGATCCAGAACAACTGGATGACGAGGAGCAATTAAAATTTGTAGCGAATGAGCATGTTTCGTTATCGTATACCGTCTCACAGCTGCAGCAATGGCTCAATCAATATCCCATTAGTGGTGTATGGTGGAGTGTCTATAACTACTTAATGACATCTCCTCATCGGGATGTATCAAAAAACATCATGTCAAGTTTGTTTTTTACAAATCGAGCGAAGCCATTAAAGCCTAATGTCACAAAAGAGCTTTATGGTGATCATATTCAGGGCAGTGTTTCAAGAATGGAGAAATTCAATGCGTGTGCATTTTCTCACTTTGCTTCCCATGGGTTAAAACTAAAGGATCGACAATTTTACAAATTGGAAGCACCTGATATCGGCCAGTTGTTTCACTCGGCTTTAAAACATATTTCAGATACGCTTGTTGAACAAAAAAAGGATTGGAAAAACCTAACGAAGGAAGATTGTGTCACTTATTCAAAACATGCGATTGAACAGCTTGCTCCGCGTCTTCAAAAGGAAATTCTATTAAGCTCTAATCGGCATGCTTATATTAAAGAAAAGCTCCAGAAAATCTTGATTCGAGTCTCTTCTATATTAAGTGAACATGCCAAAGTGAGTGGATTTTCTCCAGTAGGGCTAGAGTTAGGTTTTGGGGGGCAAGGGCCATTGCCGCCGTTTACTTTTCAATTAAAGAATGGCTGCACGATGGAGCTTGTCGGAAGAATTGACCGGGTAGATAAAGCAGAAGGTTCAAAAGGGCTGCTCTTGAGAATAGTCGACTACAAATCCAGTGAGAAAGGTCTTGACTTAGCAGAAGTATACTATGGGCTGGCCTTGCAAATGCTCACTTACTTAGACCTGACCATTACGTATTCGAAAGAGTGGCTCGGGGTTGAAGCGACGCCTGCTGGCATTTTATATTTCCATATCCATGATCCGCTTATTCAAGCACCTATTCCGCTTGCAGAGGATGACATTGAGCAGGAAATATTCAAGAAATTTAAAATGAAGGGTTTATTGCTTGAAGATGTAGAAGCAGTAAAGCTCATGGATCAAACGCTTGATTCAGGTAGATCACAAGTCATTCAAGCCGGCTTGAAAAAGGATGGGTCTTTCCGTTCTGACTCTGCAGTTTTAAGTGAAGATCATTTCCATATACTCACACAACACGTTCGGCGCACATTTGAAGAAGCAGGCGAAAGAATTACAAATGGAGAGGTCGCAATTAATCCATATAAATTGAAGGATCAAACACCTTGCCGCTTTTGTTCATTCAAGTCTATTTGCCAATTCGATGAATCAATAGAGGATAATGATTTTAGGGTGCTCACCTCTGAGAAAGATGATGTTGTGATAGACCGGATCAAAAAAGAAGGGGATCAGTATGCAAATACCAAAACCGAATAACAGTACGTGGACGGATGACCAATGGGAAGCCATCGTTTCAGAAGGACAAGATATCTTGGTTGCGGCGGCGGCAGGGTCAGGAAAAACAGCTGTTTTGGTTGAACGGCTGATTCGAAAAATGACCCGGCCTGAACATCCAGTTGATGTGGACCGTCTGCTCGTTGTGACTTTCACAAATGCATCTGCGGCAGAGATGAAGCATCGGATTACAGAAGCACTTGAAAAAGAATTAGCCAAAAACCCTGGGTCCCTTCATATGAGAAGGCAGCTGTCCCTCATGAATCGTGCCAATATTTCTACCTTGCACTCCTTTTGCTTGCAGGTTTTGCGCACCTTTTACTATGAAATTGATCTTGACCCAGGCTTTCGTTTGGCAGATCAAACAGAAGGAGAATTATTAGGAGATGAAGTGTTAGATGAACTGTTCGAGGATGAATATAAGGCTGGAAAGCCATCATTCTTTGAACTGGTTGATCGTTACACTTCTGACCGCCATGACTTAGATTTGCAATGGCTTGTGAAGAGAATTTATGAGTTTTCTAGGTCTCATCCTTTACCTGAGCAATGGATGAGGGCATTCCTTTCACTTTATGATGTAGATGCACTAACAAAAGTAGAAGAATTACCGTTTTATCCATATATCAAAGAAGATCTTTCTCTCGTTCTCCGGAGCTGCCAGGAGCTGCTTGAACGAGCTCTTTCGCTATCAAAAGAGCCGGGCGGCCCAGCACCGAGAGCAGAGAATTTTATAGATGATTTAGAGCAAGTCAATGAATTAATCCGTCATCAAGATGATTTTGAGAAGCTTTATGAGCTTTTGCCGAACGTCAATTTTAAAAGGCTCAAAACGTGCAAAGGTGACGAATATGACCCTGCTTTATTAGAAAAAGCCACTGATGCACGTAATCAAGCAAAAAAACAATTAGAAAAACTAAAAGATGAATACTTCATGCGCAGTCCTGCCCAGCATTTAAAAAGCTTAGCTGAAATGAAGCCAGTTGTGGAGACGCTTGTAGAGCTTGTGATCCAATTTGGTGAGCGTTTCGAGAGAGCGAAGCAGGAAAAGTCAATTGTCGACTTTTCGGATTTAGAGCACTATTGCTTACGCATTTTAGCGGAGCAGGATGCAGAAGGACATTTGATCGAAACAGAAGCTGCCAAGTACTATCAACAGCAGTTTGAAGAAGTGCTCGTTGATGAATACCAGGATACAAACCTCGTACAAGAAACGATTTTAAAGCTTGTGTCTAAAGGGGAACATTCTGCAGAGGGCAATCTGTTTATGGTTGGTGATGTAAAGCAGTCCATTTATCGTTTTAGACTGGCTGAGCCCATGCTCTTTTTAAACAAATATAAACACTTTCAACCAGACGGCAAAGAAACAGGGAAGAGAATTGATTTAAATAAAAACTTCCGAAGCCGTTCAGATGTTTTAGATAGTACGAACTTTTTGTTCAAGCAGCTGATGGGGGAAACAGTTGGAGAAATTGAATATGATGAACAAGCTGAATTAAAGCTTGGAGCGAGTTATCCAGAAAGCAAAGATACAACGACAGAAATGCTCCTTGTCCACTTAGATCAGCAGGAAGCGGAAACCGGCGAAGAGCGAGAAGAACTTGAGACCGTCCAATTTGAAGCGAGAATCATTGCTAAAAAAATAAGAGAATTGGTGGAGCAGCCATTTCAAGTGTACGATGCAAAACAGCAAATGACCCGTAACTTGCAGTATCGTGACATTGTCATTTTGCTTCGGTCTATGCCGTGGGCCCCGCAAATGATGGAAGAATTAAAGAAGCAGGGAATCCCAGTATATGCGAATCTTTCCTCTGGTTATTTTGAAGCAACAGAGGTGTCTGTCATTCTTTCTTTGTTAAAAGTCATCGATAATCCGTATCAGGATATTCCGCTTGCAGCTGTTTTAAGATCACCTATTGTTCATTTAGATGAAAATGAAATGGCACTTATTCGAACGAGTGATAAAAAAGGCACTTATTATGATGCTGTAAAGGCATTCATGAGTGTGACGCATTCTGATCACCCTACATGCAAAAAATTAGAGCGATTTTTCCAATTGCTGCGTAAGTGGCGTGATTTCTCCATCAATCATTCGGTGGCAGAATTAATTTGGGAAGTATACCGAGATACGCAGTATCTTGATTATGTTGGCGGGATGCCTGGAGGTAAGCAGCGGCAGGCGAATCTTCGTGCCCTTTATGATCGAGCCAAGCAATATGAAAAAGCTGCCTTTAGAGGGCTATTTCGATTCCTTCGTTTTATTGAAAGAATGCAGGAGCGTGGAGATGATCTTGGTGCGGCAAAAACGTTCAGTGAAACAGAGGACGTTGTGCGCATGATGACGATCCACAGCAGTAAAGGATTAGAATTTCCAGTCGTCTTTACTGCAGGACTCGGCAGGAACTTTAATATGATGGACTTAAACCAGTCCTACTTACTTGATAAAGAGCTAGGCTTTGGAAGCAAGTATATCCATCCAGAGCTGAGAATTAGTTATGCGACATTACCGCTTGTGGCGATGAAAAAAAAGATGAGAAAAGAGTTATTATCTGAAGAGCTGAGGGTCTTATATGTGGCGCTCACAAGGGCTAAGGAAAAATTATTTCTGGTCGGCTCTGTCAAAAATCAGGTGAAAGCATTAAGCAAATGGCAAAATGCCGCGACTGGAGAAGAGTGGCTGCTCCCTGATTTTGAACGTTATCAATCGAAAACATACTTAGATTTTATTGGCCCTGCCCTTATCCGTCATCAAGCGATGTCATCTGTTTTAGAAGAAACAGGCGATGTTGTTCTTTCGCATCCGTCTACATTCACTATCTCATTTACGCAAGCTTCTGATCTTCTAAAGGAAGATATGTCACTTGAAAAGAAGCAGCAAGACGAGGTAGTACAAGCATTGATGGATGGTCTGCCTGTTGAAGGATATGGTGATGCTGATGAGAAGGTGGCAGAGAGACTTTCATGGAAATATCCATATCTAGCGGCCTCGCAAGTCGGCACAAAGCAGTCTGTTTCCGAGATAAAAAGGATGAAAGAAATACAGGATGAGTACAGTGTTCCTTCTTCTATTCGAAAAGCTCGTGCAACATTGTATGACCGGCCGGCTTTCATGAAGAAAAAAACACTCACTGCCGCAGAACAAGGCACCGCAATGCATACAGTCATGCAGCATATCACGCTTCCTTCTGAGGAGCCCTATGATGAATCACGTATAAGGCACCTGCTCGAATCCTTACAGCAGCGAGACTTGCTAACAGATGAGCAAGTCCAGTCAATTGATCAAGAAGGAATTGCTGCTTTCTTCTCTACTTCAATTGGTCAAAAACTGCTGAAAGCGGACTGGGTAAAACGAGAGGTATCATTTAGTATGGTGTTACCTGTTAAAGAGGTATACAGTCATATTGATACTGAGGGAGAGCCTGTTCTGATTCAAGGAATGATTGACTGTTTATTTGAAACAGATGGAAAGCTATTTTTACTAGATTATAAAACGGATAGAGTGCAAGGCAGATATACAGGTGGACTTGACGCTGCTGAACCTATCTTGAAAAAGCGCTATGAAACCCAAATAGCGTTATATGCAAAAGCAGTAGAGCGTTTGACAAACAGAACATTAGAGGAGAAAATTCTCTATTTCTTCGATGGGAATTTAGAAATCTCTTTATAAATGTATCGGAATGAGAGGTGAATCACATGAGGATTCTGCATACAGCGGATTGGCATTTAGGGAAAACCCTTGAAGGTCGAAGCCGGCTTGATGAGCAAGCACAGTTTTTAGATGAACTGTATCAAATCGTGAAAGACGAACACATTGATGTCATTGTGATGGCCGGTGATGCCTTTGATACAGTGAATCCGCCTGCTAGAGCAGAGCAGCTTTTTTATGAAAGTCTATCTGCCTTATCTGATAAAGGAAAACGGCAGGTAGTGGTCATCTCAGGCAATCACGATAATCCGGATCGCTTATCAGCCGCATCTCCTTTAACAAATGATCAGGGTATTCATTTAATTGGATATCCGACAAATGACATCATCCGTGTCGATGTTCCTTCTTCGAGTGAACGTTTATCCATTGCAGCACTCGCTTATCCGTCTGAGGCTAGACTAAATGAGGTGCTGGCTGAAACATTTGAAGAGAAAGTGCTTCGTGATCATTACAATTTAAAAATTCAACAAGCGTTTCAACATTTAAGTACTCAATTCCAGCCGGATACAGTTAATATTGCAACAA
The DNA here is from genome assembly GCF_049896565.1 of Bacillus sp. DWP3-1. Lineage (NCBI taxonomy): Bacteria > Bacillati > Bacillota > Bacilli > Caryophanales > Bacillaceae > Bacillus > Bacillus sp. DWP3-1. The sequence continues at coordinate 119,518 of NZ_JAFCUN010000007.1, read as the reverse complement.
GCCACATTTATGTGGCAGGAGGAAGTCAAACAGATTCAGAAAGACCGATTGAAGTAGGCGGCGCATATACCGTTGCGGCTGAAAGCCTGCCAGAAGCAGCTTGCTATGTTGCACTTGGGCATTTGCACCGCCCGCAAACGATCAAACGTGCCAAAACGATTGCCCGGTATTCTGGATCACCTCTTGCTTATAGCTTTTCTGAATCAGGCTATGCCAAATCAGTCACAATTGTAGAGGCAAAACCTAATGAAAAGGCAAGCTGGAAAGAAGTGTTTTTATCAAGCGGAAAACCACTTGTGAAATGGAAGGCGACTGAGGGACTGAGTCAAGTGCACGAGTGGCTGGATGAAAAACGTGATCTTCAGGCGTGGATTGATTTAGAGATTCATTTAACAGACCAGCTCTCTATTGAAGAGATTCATCAGCTCCGTAAGCAGCATAGTGGGTTTGTTCACATTCGACCAAAGTTCAAAGAACTACAGCAAATAGAAGAGCAAAAGCAAGTGGAAAAGCTCTCGATCGAAGAGCGGTTCGTGAAATTTTATGAGCGCCAGACAGGTGGCGGTCTACCCGATGAAAAAACAGTCAAACTGTTTTTAGAGCTAGCCAATGAAATGCAAGAGGAGGAAGCGACTTGAAGCCGATTACGCTGACCATTAAAGGACTTCATAGCTTCAGAGAAGAACAAACAATTGACTTTAGCTCATTATGTGATGCAGGTGTGTTTGGCATATTTGGACCGACAGGAAGTGGAAAGTCGTCCATATTAGACGCCATGACCCTGGCACTCTATGGCAAAGTGGAACGCGCGTTAAATAATACACATGGTATTTTGAACCAAGCGGAAGAAAAGCTGTCGGTTTCCTTTACATTTGCTTTGCAAAAGGAACACCATATTTCTTATAAAGTTGAACGTGCTTTCAAACGAGCGGATGAAATGAAAGTCAGAACGACATTATGCCGCCTGATTGAAATCGGTGATACGCAGACCGTTCTCGCAGATAAAGCGAGTGAGGTCAATCGTAAAGTAGAAGAATTACTCGGATTAACCATTGATGATTTTACGCGAGCGGTTGTCTTACCTCAAGGGAAATTTGCAGAATTTCTCTCCCTAAAAGGGGCAGACAGACGTCAAATGCTTCAGCGGTTGTTTAACTTGGAAAAGTATGGGGATCAGCTCGTCAAGCGTTTGCGTGCAAAAGCTCAGAATCAATATGGGCAAAAAAATGAACTGCTGGCTGAACTGAATGGTTTAGGGGAAGCTGGCCCAGAGGCGCTGGCAAAAGCAAAGGAAGCAGCAGAGCAGGCAAAAGCCATTTTTCATGAGAAAAAACAAGCGCGGGACGAAGCGTTCACTGCTTTTACAAAGGCGCAAGCGATCTGGCAGTATCAAAAGGAACAAGAAGCTTATGAGACTGAACAAAACAAACTGAATCTACTGGCACCATTAATGGAAGAGAAAAAGGCCAAGCTCAATATCGCAGAGCAGGCAGAGGCGCTAAAGCCCTATGCGGATGCATTAACAAAGGCTGAAAAACAGCTTTCTCAAGCATCAAAGGAGAAGCAGGAAGCAGAAAAGCAGCTGCTGCATCAACGAACGATCTATGATCAAATGACGCATGAGTATGAGCAAGCCCGGCAAAAGAAAATAGAGACTGAGCCAGAACTTCTCCAAAAGAAAGAGCAGCTGATTCATCTAAAGGAAATTGAACGAAAAAAAGAGACAGCTTTTCAGGAAAAGACAGGAATAGAACAACAAAAAAATGAAAAAACGCAGCAATTCATACAAAAGAAAAAAGAAGCGGACAATCTTCAATCTCTATTAGAGCGTGCACTGACGAAACAAACACAGCTGAAGCATGAGCTGGAGCAGTTACAAGTCTCAGTAAAAGAACGGAAAAGTGTACAGGATGCTTTACGTTTAAGTGAAAATGTTGAAAGAATAAACCGCAGCATTCAAAAAGAAAAGCAAAAGCTGGAGGAGCTCAAAAAGCGAGCCTCACAGACTTCAGAAGCATATGAAAAGCTTCAAAAACAGCAAAACGACCATCATGAAAAAATAGACCAATCGTTTCAAGCAATTGAACACCTCTATTTTTATGTATGTGAATTCGAACGAGCTCTAACAGAATGGAGTAAAAAAGAACAACATCAGAAGCTCGAAAAATTAAAACAGCGTGATGTTGTAAGGGCGGCTGAATTAAGAAAAGAATTAGCGGCAGAGCTAGTAGATGGTGAGCCATGTCCGGTTTGTGGATCAATTCATCATGATCCAAAGGCTTTGGAATCCAATGACCATGAAGAAACCGTGGCACAAGTCGATGAAGTCATTCAACGGATGGACAAAGAGCTCAAGCAGGCAGAGGAGTATGCGAGAGACATGTATGCCGCAAAGCAGCTCCTCGAAACGAATGCCAATCAATTAGTGAAACAATTCGCTTTCTTATCTCAGAAAGCCCCGGGAGCAGAAGTAGCTGCAGCAGTAGAAACCGTACAAAATCCGCAGTCTTTGCAGGATCTGATGCAAGAATGGAGAGGCATAAAGCAGGATATTCAAGAAGTTGAACGTAAACGAGCTCGTTTAATGGATGAAACGCATAATCAAGCAGCAGAGATGAGCAAGATGAAAGAGCAAATGACTTTTGAACAGCAGCGCATCGAAGAATTAGAGGTGCTGATCAAAGAGCTTCAATCTGAGCTTTCAGAGCAAACGACTCAATTTGAACAGGCCTTCCCTCATTTTACATTGAATCAAGTACAAGAGCTGCAAAAGCAAATCGATGAAAAGGACCAACAAGCGGAAGGCTATAAAGAACGTATTGAGAAAAGCATTTCGTTTTTGGAAGAAAAACAGCTAGCAAAAGAGCAGCTGCAGACAGCGATATACAATGTCGAGAAAGAACTTGATAAACTAGCGCATCAGCTAGAAAGTCAGCATCAGCTTATCCATCAATATGAAACAGATTTAGGCCGATATCCATTAAAAGCTGCCTCTATTTCTGATGAACTTATTGAGGTTGAACAATCTCTTGCTCTTCTTAATGAAAAAGAACAGCAATCGTACAAGCAATTGCAGCACGCGCAGCAGTTGTTTAGTGAGGCGCAAAGCCATTTTTCAAGCAGTGAGCGTCAGCTTCAAGAGGCGAACCGGCGAAAACAAGAAGCAGAAGCAGCATGGGAAAAAGAAACAGAATCCTCTCCTTTTCATATGCCGCAGGAAATTGAGTCTGCTTCAATGGAACAGGCAGTACGTCAATCGGTCAAACAGGAAATGGAGGAATTTGAGGATAGAAGAAAGGAATGTGCCGCAAACTTAAAGCGAATTTCTGAATTACTGAAAGAAGAGTCACTGGATGAAAAGCAGTGGACTGACATTCAGCACAGAAAAGATGCAGCTGAAAAAGCATTGGAAGAAGCGACAGCAATGAGTGGGTCCGCACATGAACACCTGCGTGTGATTGAAGAAAATCATCAGCGCTTTGCAAGTATTCACGAACGCTTGGAAGCACTGCAGCAAGAAATTGATCGCCTCGATAAACTGCAAACCGTTTTTAAAGGGAATACGTTTGTTGAATTTTTAGCAGAAGAACAGCTGGAAAGTGTCAGTCGTGATGCATCCGCCCGCTTGGGTATGTTGACGAGACAAAGATATGCGATTGAGGTCGACTCAGAAGGCGGCTTTGTTATGCGTGATGATGCAAATGGTGGTGTCAGGCGTCCTGTGTCCAGCTTGTCCGGCGGGGAAACCTTCCTGACATCGCTGGCGCTTGCCCTTGCTCTTTCTGCACAAATTCAGCTGAGAGGTGAATTCCCGCTGCAATTCTTTTTCCTTGATGAAGGATTCGGTACGCTCGATCAAGACTTGCTTGATACGGTCATTACCGCATTAGAGAAACTGCAGTCTCACAATTTAGCAGTTGGTGTGATTAGCCACGTGGAAGAATTGAAAATGAGACTGCCGAAGAAACTGATTGTCCATCCAGCAGATCCAAGCGGGAAAGGGACAACGGTCTCAATGGAATTAATGTAATTGTTGAGGTGATGACAGGGTGGCAAAGCAAACCATTGGATTATGTGAGCTGTGCGGAAGACAAAATGTCCTGCTCACAGAACACCACTTAACACCAAGAGAAGAAGGTGGGGCTTTTTTAGCGACTGCCTTCCTGTGTATCCCCTGCCATAAACAAGTGCATGCACTCTTTACAAACCAGGAGCTTGCCGCACGCTTGAACACACTTGATGCACTAAGGCAGGATGAAAAGCTTGCTTCGTACATCAAATGGATTCGAAAACAGCCGGCAAGCAAGCTGGTTAAAACAAAAAAATCGAGACAACGCAGAAAAAAATAAGCATAAAAAGCGCTCCTCTAAATGAAATGACTGTAGAGGAGCTGCTTTATGCATTGCCTACCATATTCTGATCATTTAAGTCAGGATCCACATAGTTGGTGGCGCTAATGCCATTATTTAATATCAAGAAATCTCCGGTATTTCCCGCTCCAGAGCCTAAAGCAGATTTTGACGAACTTTTAGGCGACAGGTAGAATGAGTCACCGACGTTTACGACGCCTCCAGAAATAGAGTTAATGTAAATGGGTCCGACAATTGCTGGCATAATCGACATCCTTTATTCGAAGTCATATCACCATCATATGCGTAGGTAGATCCATTTGTGAGTTTGGCGGACTTTCGTCGTTGTTAAATAACTCTCGAATATGCTTCACTCTTGCAACGCCATTCACTCCACACGTAGAGCCAATTTGAAACACAGAGGAGGAAGACACCCCTTCTACATGTATTGAAGACACTTTAATCACAGGCTTTTCATGGTAAAATGCTGTTCTGACGGATCGTTCCGGCAGCATCAATGGAATAGGCTCATAATACACTTCAAATTCTTTCGCATTTAAGTTTTCTGCTTCATTGCCATAAAACAAACTAATGGTTCGTTGAACAGCTAACACCTTAACCTTCGGGCATAGCTCCTGAGTATCACCGATTTGAACAACACTTGAAATCCCCACAGAATTCACCTTCGTGAAACTCACTTGAGATGTGCGCTTTATCATTATCGAGGTGCCAGAGGAACAAACGGGCCAATGATAAGAGATTCTGGCGGTGTATCAAAAATGGAGGATAATTGTACATGATCTGTGTCCCCGATGATAAATAGGGAAGAGGACGAAACCCCAACTACTTTAATGCATCCGGTCTCGATGTTGCGGTTGACGACTGTGAAATTCATCCGTTTTCCTCTCCTTTCGTTTCATTTGGAATATGGGCTAAGAAATGCTCAATCGCTCGTTTGACATCATGCTTCACATATTCAGCAATTTGCTCTGAACGCTGCAGCGGGGTCATATCTTCCCGGTGCGGGAGCTGTCCTGCATAGTATTTGATTCTGCTGTCAATTTGCTTGCGAATGTCCTCAATGATGTGGTGTTTGTTGCTCTCATCAAGAGACCCTTCATATCGCTGCTCTAGCTCTTCAAGAAGTTCTGGCGCTTCTTCATTTAAGAATGCGTCGACAAGCTGGCGTGTTTGATTGAAAAATTGATCAGCCATTTCTTGCTGCATCATTCCAATACCCGGGGTTGTTGTTTGGCCCACTTCAAAGTTTTGAACACTGTTTGGATCAGATGGATTGAGGCCGATGTTCAGTGTGCCTTCAAGCCGCTCGATTTTCAGTTGATCAAATTGATAATCAATCCGTTCAATCGTCGTTGTCGGTTTATCTTTGATCATTTGCATTTCCTGCTGAAGTTCGTTAAGCCTTTTTTCAAGCATCATAATTTGTTGTGTTTGCTTTTGAATGATGCCATGCACCTGTGAAGCGTTGCTTTGATAATCATACATTGACATACACCTCCGGGGATAGCAGATGAACTTAAGTTGTTGGTGACTGAAGCGGTACAAAAGGTGTTGTGATTGCGCCTTGGGATTCTTCAATTCCTTGTGTACCTGCTGCGGCAGGTGCTGCTTCTACGTAGCTGCCCGTGTTATACAGATTAGAAAGAGCTTTAATTGAACCAGCGCTCCCAATTTGCAGCACAGAGGAGTTACTGACAGACTCTACACGCAAATAATTAATTTGTATCGCTTGATTAATATAGAAGTTCAACGGATTCTCACTCCTTACAAGTTACCAACAAGCGGTTGATCAATGACATCACTGTCGTACGTATTTGTCACACTTTTATAGTTGCTAATGCGCAATTGATCACCAGTGTTAAAACTGCCTGCGCCAGCAAACGTTTTAACCTGACTATTTGGAGAAATGGTGATGCAGTCTCCAACATGAACGACTCCGCTCGTTCCGACGGCATTTACTTTAAAGGCTCCAACAATAGCCGGCATAGCGGTGCACATCCTTTATAAAAATAAGGCACTTTGTTTTTGGGCGTTTCACCATAGCTTATGATGGGTCTTTTAATGTGTGATTGTCTTTTTGAAAGCTTTTGATGAGAGGAATTAGGTGTATGGTTTACCCTTTTTTAGAGCATTCATTCGAGGTGTATTTGATGCCTTTATTTAAGAGTGTATCAAGCTCTTGACTGCACCTGATGGTTTCTTCGGCATTCATCCCGAATTTTTTTGCTGTCTCAATTAAATGTAATCTTTTTTGTTCAATTTCATAATTGATCATAACGGACGCCAACTCTCACATTTTTTATATAATAGAAGGATATGGTTAGTATACCCTATTTTTCTATAAAAAAAGCTGTTTCGTCAATATGAGTAATAAAGTGACAAAATTCGAAAGCGTCCTTACGTGCCATATATCTCTTTTCTTATTTCAGCCTGTAAATAACGTCGTCTTTTGTTGATATACTGCCGGATGACCTCTCGTTCTGATTGTAGGATGTCTTTTCGATCTCTCGTATAAGGATCATCTCCAATTCGGTTCTCGATAGAGGCATGCCATTTCTCGATGATTGGACAAAGCCGGTCTTCTAAAAAATGTGTATCGAGTACATGCTGAAAAAGCGTGTAATAGGCTCTCTTAAATGAAGGGATATCTAGTAACCTAGCAGTTAAAGTATTAAAGCCGTTTACTGGAATATAATCAAATGCCATTTCTTCTCCATGAATGTCACGGCCCCATGTCGCATCATAATCCCAAGGAAGTACTTGAAATTTTCCTTGTTCATTCACATAAAGAGCGTAGTTATGGACAAAGCCGTCAAAGTTTTGTGTGCACACGACACCAATGAGCCAGCGGAAATACTGTGTTACATCTAGGTATTGCTCAATTTTTTCTGCAAATATGTCATCTTTCGCTGTGTTGAGAAAGTAAATAAATTCACTCAGCTGCTGATCGTGTTGAGAAGTCCCCGTTTTTTTCTCGTACCCGAGGAGAAGGTGTTTTTTGGGCTTTTTATCAAACGAACTCAAAAGGGAGAAGTTGGCATCGTCATCGACTGCATAATAAATGCCGCCTCCTGAAAGCTGCCTTTTCTGAAAAAAGTGCTCATCGACGGATTCTATTTTTAAATAAATGCCTTCTTTTCTACCATTTATAGTGAGAAACACATGAGAAGCAGCAGGGCTTAGCACCCCTATCTGCTCGAAGAAATAAAAGGACAGCCTGTTTCGGATAAACGAAGGGTCATTGTACTCTGCATTTAAATGAAAGATAGATTCGCCTTGTCTTTGCTTTGGCTTACGATATTCAATTTGATAGGACTTTTTTTTCAGCTTTCTAATGTGAGACCCGCGGTATGAAGCATAAATATGTGATTTGATCTGGCCGGTTTTCAAAATGGCCTCAACAGGTTCGTCGTTCCATATGTCTTTTCTTAATTCAATCAAGTCCTTTGGATGAATCCAAATATCCATTTGCTTTAAAGGTTCTGTGGTCATGCGTTCATCATCCTCCTATGCTCTTCTTTACGATATGAAAATGAAGGAATGTCCTGTACCCGTTTGTTAGGTATTCATGGAGTTTTAAAAGAAAGGGGCATCCGCCAAGAACACTTGTCTACCAAGTCTCGTAACATAAAGCAGAGAAGATAAACAGCTTGATCTGTTTGTTTTGTCAAAGTATAGACTGGGAGGGGAATCGTTCGTGAGCACATTTGATCATTCACATATTGAACATGCAGTGGATTCACTTCGAAGTGAAGGACGTGATCATCACTTAGATCGTGAACCAGAATCGAAACGATCGCACAAGTCAGCACGTTCTCGCCATTCAAAACGCCGTCATTGGTTCTTTGGTGGAGGCGGATGCCGTAAATCACACCGCAGTAAAAAAAGCTACAAGAGCTATCGTTCGAAAAAAAGTCGCTGTTCAAAGAAAAGCGTGAAAAGTGAGAAACCATGCAAAAGCAAAAAATCGTGCAAAAGCAAGAAATCTTGCAGAAGTAAAAAGAGTGAACCGAAAAAATCATGCCGCAGCAAACACAGATCCCATCATAAGAAAAGCTGCCGCAAGTCACATCGCAGCCATCGATCTAAACGATCTCATCACCATAAACGCAGCCGCTCTTGCAAAAGATGTGGAAAGAAAAAGCATCATTCCCACAGCAGAGGAAATGTTGATCGCAAATGGGACCAAGGGAACATGTGGGAGTATCGCCGCTACCGCTAAACATCAGATCATCTTTTTTGAAACCCTTTTTAAAAGAGAGTATGATAAAAAAGGGTTTTTTTTATTTCATAGAGAAATAAAATGAGACATCATCACTTAGCGAAATGAAGATTGTGAGGGGAAGACATGAAGTTTTTTACAGGTGAGATACATAGCAGAATGTTTATTGGGGTAGTGATTGATGATGAATGGGTCATGGACGTCAAAAAGGCAGAAGCCAAATTATTTGAGCTTGAGACACTGCCAAACTCTTTAGCTGAATGTATTAATATGGGGGACAAGTTTGTTGAGCATGTCAAACAGCTCCTTGACTGGGCTGAGAAAAAAGAAGAAGACCGCGGTTCTTATGTATATCCGCTTTCGGAAGTGAAACTCCATGCGCCGATTCCAAAGCCAGTTAAAAACATCATGTGTGTTGGAAAGAATTATCAAGATCATGTCATGGAGATGGGAAGTGCAGCGGATATTCCTAAAGATGTGATGATCTTTACAAAGGCACCTACTTCAGTCGTTGGACATGAAGCGGATATTCTCCTTCATGAAGATGTGACCAGTGAGCTGGACTATGAAGGGGAGCTTGCGATCGTGATGGGCAAATCAGGGAAGAATATTGCACCTGAAGAGGTCCGTGATTATCTATTCGGTTACACCATTTTAAATGACGTAACGGCAAGAGATTTGCAGAAAAAACACAAACAATTTTTCATAGGTAAAAGCTTAGATACAACCTGCCCGATAGGACCTTATATTGTGCATAAGTCAGTGGTCGAGGATCATGGTGCGCTCCATGTGGAAACAAAGGTAAACGGAGAGGTTCGCCAGTCTGCCAGTACAGAATTAATGATTTTCTCCATCGAGAATATTGTTTCTACTCTTTCAAAAGGGATGACACTAGAAGCTGGTGACATCATTGCAACGGGAACACCTTCTGGGGTTGGCAAAGGCTTTGAACCGCCTAAGTTCTTAGCTTCAGGGGATCGAATTGACATCACGATTGAGCCGATTGGAACGCTATCGAATCGCGTCAAATAAAGAGTGCGATGACACAGGATTGTCGCTTTGTGTTCGACTTATTTCGTGGTACGATGAGAAGGTAATTGTTCTGATAAAGGGGGAAATAACAGATGGGAACGCATTTACATATTACAGCATGGGTGCTAGGGATTATTTTATTCTTCGTTGCCTTTGCTCTAGCAGGTAAAAATGACAAAGGTGCTAAAATTGTGCACATGATTGTCAGACTATTGTACTTGATCATTATCGCAACAGGCGTAGAGCTGTATGTTCGCACAGGAATGAAAATTCCAGGTTTCGGTGGCGAGTATATCGGTAAAATGATTCTCGGTATCCTTGTGATCGGCTTCATGGAAATGGTTCTTGTACGCAAGAAAAAAGGAAAATCGGTGACTGGTGTATTGATTGGTTTTATCGTATTCGCCATTGTGACCATTCTTCTCGGTTTACGTCTGCCGATCGGTTTCCATATCTTTTAACATAAAAAGGGCATTGCTTATACGAAGCAGTGTCCTTTTTATATGCCATCAAACTGTGAAACCGACCGGTGACCGTCAGAAGTGGTCCATTCAAAACGAATTTGACCTGCGGCGGAGTCATGGTGACATTGAAGGGCAAGTGATTGTGAATCTGTCGAAAACTGAAAGAAAGAAACTCGTTGAAAAGAATGAAAGGAGGAGAAAACACAATCGTAGACGGAAAAACCAAGCTGCTCTACCTGTGCAATGATTTCATAAAAAACGTTTTCAGGAACGAACATCAGGAGGTCAAGCCATCCTTTGGCAAGTGATGCCGTATATTGAATCACTTCACCGCCTTGTACTTCTACTAGCTGCCCACTTTCATGAAGTATCATGGACCCGAGCAGTTCCCCTTTTGTCCACCTGCCATTTTCCTTCAAACAGATCATCGTGCTTTGAAGACTTTCTGGCAGCATGATGTCTCCTTCTTCATCTTCAATCAGACAATACCCGTTTTCAATCAGTAAATACCCGCTGCACCATCTTCGACTGCAGCGTTCAAGCTGCTTCATTCGTTTTTCCATTTGCAAAAGCTCCTTTCCTCTTTCTTTTCTTACCAAATCATGCTTGTCCTATACGCCCGAGAAAAAAAGGACAAATCAACTATCAAGGAGACGATGCATAAACTAAGAAAGGCTGAATGAGAACACTTGAGGAAAAACGGATGGGAGCTGATGATGATGTGTGGAATAACAGGCTGGGCAGACTTTAAAAAGCAGCTCATCCAACAGGATCATGTAATCAATCAAATGACAGATACATTATCTAAAAGAGGGCCAGACGATACAAATACGTGGAAAAGTGAGCACGTTCTATTTGGGCATAAAAGGTTAGCGGTTGTAGATGTAGAAGGCGGAAAACAGCCGATGACATATACACATCAAAACCATGCTTATACCGTTGTATACAATGGAGAGCTCTATAACACAGAAGATATAAGAAAAGAATTGTTAAAAAGGGGCCACCGCTTTCTTGGGCATTCTGATACAGAGGTTCTTCTTCACGCCTACACAGAATGGAAGGAAGAGTGTGTGACCCATTTTAATGGTATTTTTGCATTTGTGATCTGGGATAGTGAGCGTGAATTATTATTTGCAGGGAGAGACCGGCTCGGCGTCAAGCCATTTTTCTATACAGAACGTCATCATTCCTTTTTATTTGGTTCGGAAATCAAAGCGCTACTTGCTCACCCTGATATGAAAGCAAAAGTCGATCATGAAGGATTATCGGAGATCTTTGGTTTAGGACCGTCTAGAACACCAGGGCAAGGAGTGTTTAAAGGGGTAAAAGAGCTGAGACCTGCTCATGCTTTGACTTTTTCAAAAGACGGACTGCGTGTGTGGAGATACTGGAATGTCAAAAGCAAGGCGCATACGGACTCACTTGATGACACCGCCCAGCACGTCAAGCATCTCTTTACAGATGCCGTCACAAGACAGCTCGTTTCTGATGTGCCTGTTTGTACATTTTTATCGGGTGGCGTCGATTCGAGTGCCATTACCGCCATTGCCGCTAAGCACTTTGAGAAAATAGGGAAAGCACCGCTTCATACGTATTCGGTTGACTACGAAGGAAATGATCAATTCTTTGAGGCAAGTCAATTCCAGCCGAATGCTGACGGTCCATGGATTGACCGCATGACCAAGGCGTTTCAAACGAATCATCACAGCTGCGTCATTGGACAAAAGGAGCTGGCTGCTTATTTGAAGGAAGCGGTTGAGGTCCGAGACTTACCGGGTATGGCAGATATTGATTCTTCTTTGCTTTGGTTCTGTCGAGAAATTAAAAAGGACTTTGTTGTCGGTTTGTCAGGTGAATGTGCGGATGAAATTTTTGGAGGTTATCCTTGGTTCCATGCGGCAAATGAAACGAATGGTTTTCCTTGGATGAGATCGACGGAAGCCAGAACGCAGCTCTTACAAGATTCGTGGCAAAAGAAGCTGTCACTAAGAGAATATGCACAAAGCAAATATGAAGAAACCGTGGCTGAAACGCCTCTTTTAGATGGAGAAACTGGAGTGGATAAAGCCCGGAGAGAACTTTTTTACTTAAATATGGTCTGGTTTATGACAACGCTGCTTGATCGAAAAGACCGAATGAGTATGGGGGCAAGTCTTGAGGTACGTGTGCCATTTGCAGATCATCGCCTTGTCGAATATGTATGGAATATTCCTTGGGAAATGAAAATGCATGGAAATCGTGAAAAAGGGGTTTTACGAAAAGCGTTAGAGGGAATTTTACCGAATGAAGTGCTTTATCGCAAGAAGAGTCCTTATCCGAAAACACATCATCCAGCCTATACCCAGGCTGTGAAAGAGATGTTAACAGATTGCCTTGCGCAAAAAGATTCTGTCCTTCACGAATTTCTAGATCCACATCAATTAAACCAGCTGATTGAAACGGAAGGAGCCTCCTTTCAAGTGCCTTGGTATGGCCAGCTCATGAAGGGCCCGCAGTTAATCGCTCATCTGGCGCAGATTCATCATTGGTTTGAAACGTATCGAATTGATATAGAAGCGTAATAAAGGGTCGGCTTTCTTACATTTGTTGAAGGGAAGTCGGCTTTTTTAATACATAGCATGAGACGAATAGAGCACATCAAAAGTTGATCTAATCTTTCTAATTTGTATAATTAACTTAAAGTGAATTAATTTGGAGGAAAAAGGATAATGAAAATCATTGTGATCGGAGCAGGACCAGGGGGACTTGCGGCAGCTATGATGCTTCAAAGCAAAGGACATGATGTTCAGGTATACGAAAAACAGCCCTTTGTTGGCGGACGTAACTCTAAGTTTCAACTCGGTGATTTCACGTTTGATACGGGTCCTACCTTTCTCAGCATGATTCATATAGCAGAGGAGCTGTTCACCTTTGCTGGTAAAAATCTTTATGACTATATTGATGTGATCGAATTAAAAGAAATGTATAGATTGATTTTTCAAGACGATCAGCTAGATATGATTCGAGATCGTGATGAAATGTATAGACGGTTAGAAGCCTTTGCACCTGGTGAGGGCGAAGGGTATTTACGATTTATGAACGATACAAAGCGCAAAATGGATCAGCTTACACCTATTTTACAAAGTAAAATGGATCGTTTTCATCACTATTTGCGTCCAAAGGTGCTCAAAGCACTTCCGCAGCTTTCATTGAATAAGAGTTTATATGATGTGCTGTCAGATTATTTCTCAAATGAATCAGTGAAATATGCGTTTACATTTCAATCAAAGTATTTAGGCATGTCACCGTGGGAGTGCCCTGGTGCTTTCTCCATTCTATCGTTTATGGAACATGACACAGGTGTTTTCCATCCGAAGGGCGGGGTCAATCAGCTGTCAGAAGCGATGGCAAAAGCAGCGGTTGAAGCTGGAGCGACGATTCATCTGTCAGCTGGCGTCGAAAAATTGCTGACGGAAGGCAGGAAAGTAAAAGGCATTCGCTTAGAATCTGGGGAAGAAATACAGGCAGATGAGGTTGTCGTAAATGGAGACTTTGCACATGTGATGACAAAGCTTGTAGAGCCAGGACTTTTAAAGAAATATAGCGAGAAAAAATTAAAAAAGAAAAAATTCTCATGCTCCACCTTTATGCTTTATTTAGGATTAGATACCATGTATGAGGAGCCGCATCATACCATCGTATTTTCCGATGATTATGCTCAATTCGTCAAAGGCATTACGAAAACATATGAGCTGCCAGATGATCCATCTATTTATATTCAAAATGCAAGTGTCACAGATGACTCGCTTGCGCCAAAAGGAAAGTCAGCTCTTTATGTGCTGGCACCTGTTGCCAACAATCAAAGCGGTATTGACTGGGAAGTGCATCAAGATGAATTTAGAGAACTTGTGCTGGACACACTTGAGCGAAAAACCGGTTTTAAGAATGTGAGACAGCATATAGAAGTCGAACGGATGATCACACCGAAGCAATGGGAGGAAGATCTTTACGTATACGAAGGAGCTACATTTAACCTTGGCCACCAGCTGACGCAGATGATGGTCCTAAGGCCGCACAATGAATTTGATGAATTGGACCATTGCTGGCTTGTAGGAGGAGGGACGCACCCGGGAAGCGGGCTGCCGACCATTTTAGAATCAGCACGTATCACGACAAATGCGATTCTTTCAAAAGAGAAACATACGCACAAAACATTGCCGCACCAAGAAAAGGGGAGTGCCTCATGAAAAAACATATATTGATTGCAGGTGGCGGGATTGGCGGGATGATCTCAGCACTTTATTTAAAAAAAGCTGGACATGATGTCACGCTTGTCGAAAAAAATGAGCGACTTGGCGGAAGACTTGCTTTTGTACGTGAGAAAGGATATAAAGTAGATGAAGGTCCGACCATTGTCCTACTTCCTGATATGTTAAAAGGTATTTTACATGAGGTTGGAATGGACGAAGCATCTCTTGATCTTTTGCAGCTTGATCCGCTGTATACGATTCAATATCAAGATGGAACCTCCTACACGAAGTACTCTGATGCATTTCGTCAGCTAGAGGAAATCAGACGTGTATTTCCAGAGGAAGATCAAGGATTTCTAAGGTTTATGGAAGAAATGACAGACCGTTTTCAAGAAGGGCAGCAAGCCTTTCTAGAGAAATCATTTCATGAAAAACGTACATTTTTTACAAAAGCAAACATGAAGATTTTAATGAAATTAAAGGCGTATCGAACGGTTCAAAGTGCTCTGAAAAAGTATTTCTCAGACGAACGCCTGCGAGATGCATACGCACTGCAAACCCTCTATGTCGGAGGGAACCCGTATGAAGCATCTGCTATTTATTCGCTCGTTTCATATAGTGAGCACGCACATGGAATCTACTATTTAAAAGGCGGCTATGCGAGCTTAGTAGATATACTGGAGAGGCAGCTCATAAAAATGGGTGTGCATGTAAGAAAAAATGAAGAAGTCACGGAGCTAGAGTTTGAGGGGAAACGCGTGGTTAGAGCAAAAGTCAGTGACGACCGTATAGCAGCTGATGCATTTGTGATCAACGGAGATTATCCAGCTGCGTTAAAACAGCTTGGTTTAGACGAACAAGATCGGCGTAAATACGTGCCGTCTTCTGGCTGTGTGATGGTGTATCTAGGGTTAAACAAGATGTACCATGATGCGCCTGTTCACCAATTTTTTATGGGAGAACACTTTGATCAGCATATGAAAGAGGTTTTTCAAACGAAGACGATCCCTCAAGATCCGTCGTTTTATACGTTTAATCCATCGATCATTGATCCATCTCTTGCCCCGGAAGGCTGTAGTGTTTTATATATGCTGATTCCCGTTCCCACAGGAGATCATATCAACTGGGAAGAGGAGACAGATTTTGTAGAGAAAATGGTGGATCGTCTTGAGAAAAGAGGCTTTCCAAGATTGCGAGAGTCGATTGTCTGGGAAAAAATCAGAACACCAAATGATTCCTTGCGAGAAGGATTGTTTGAAGGCGGCAGCTTTGGACTTGCGCCTAACTTGTTTCAATCAGGTGTGTTCCGCCCGCAAGTGAAGGTAGCTGAGACGGGCAATCTTTATGCAGTAGGTGCTTCCATCCATCCTGGGGGCGGAGTGCCGATCGTGATGCAAAGTGCGAAGCTGATGGCTTCTGTGCTGTTAAAAGATTTGAATGACAGAAAGGAAGTGAAGCTAAGTGGTTGATGTACAAACAGCATTGAAATTATGTGAGGAGACGATTCAAACCCATTCTAAAACGTTTTACCGTGCCTTTTCCATGCTGCCTAAAAAGAAAAGACAGGCCGTCTGGGCTGTGTATTCCTTTTGCCGGAGAGCAGATGATATTGTAGATGAGTCCCCCTCGCCAAAAGAGGAGCTTGCATCCTTTCGAGAGACGTTTGATCGATTTTTACATGGTGAGGTAGATCGGAATGATCCGATGTGGGTGGCGCTAGAACATACATTTCAAGAGTTTCGTATGGATGAAGCCCCGTTCCGTGACTTGCTCCAAGGTCAAGAGATGGATTTAGAGCAGCATCGGTATGAAACGTTAGATGAACTGCTCATCTATTCCTACCATGTGGCTAGTACCGTTGGGCTTATGCTGCTTCCCATTATTGCACCGCGTAAAAAAGAACAGCTGAAAGAAGCAGCCATTTCATTAGGGATTGGCTTGCAGCTGACCAACATCCTTCGTGACATCGGCGAGGATAAGGCTGAAAGAGACCGCATTTATTTGCCAAAGCAAGTCATGGATCAATTCGGATATACAGAGCAAGAATTGCAAGAAGGCATTGTCAATCAAGCATTTCAGCACGTATGGGAGTACATTGCCTTTGAGGCAGAGGCATACTACGAGGAGTTTTTTGACCATCTTCATGAATTCCCGCTTTATTCACGTATATCAGTGAAAGCAGCTGCTCATTTTTATAAAGCCATTTTAGATAAAACAAGAGAAAATGAATACCGCGTGTTTACACAGCGATCATTTATTTCAAAGCAGGAAAAAGAACTTATTTTAGAAGATATTACGTAAAAAAGGACTGCACCCGCAGTCCTTTTTATGTGGAAGAAAAGCGATACTCTGTCCATACCCTTGAACGCCACCGCCTATACATAAAGATGCCTCTTACCCATTCATCCACGATAAAAGAAATCCAAACTCCAATGAGACCCATCTCAAGCTGAATGCCTAAAAAGTAAGCGATCGGAAGCCCAATGCCCCACATTGAAATCATCGCCATATACACTGGAAACTTCGCGTCACCAGCAGCCCGCAAGGAATTAATAATGACCATATTAAAAGAACGGCCCGGCTCCAAAATAATTGTCAATAGGAGGAGTGTGGCGGCGATTTGAATGATCTCGCTGTTGCTAGTGAAGAAAGCAAGCAAATGCGTCGATGATAAAGATAAAGCAGTGGAAGAAAGAAGGGAGATGCCAATGGCCCAGTATAAGCTTTTCATGCATCTGTGATAGGCAGCATCGAATTCCTTCGCCCCAATATGGCGCCCGATTAAAATTTGTGTCCCTTGGCTAATGGCTGCACCAAATAGCATAATGAACATCATTAAATTTTGAGTATAGACCTTTGCTGCTAATGCCTGCGTCCCCATAAACGTAATAAACAGTGTAATGATCATTTGAGAGCCGTTATAAGAAAGCTGCTCTCCAGCAGAAGGAATCCCGATTTTCAGAAGCTTTTTTAAATGTGTCCGCTGGATGTGAAACATCTTCTTCAGTGAAAAGCGTAATCCAATTCGGCGGCGTACAATGAGGATCATTGCCATTAATCCGATCAACCGAGCAAGTGAGGTAGAAAAAGCGACCCCCATCACACCTAATACGGGGAAGCCAAACGGACCGAAAATGACCAGATAGTTACCGGCAACGTTTAGCAAGTTCATTCCGATGGTGACATACATCGTATCTCTTGTATATCCATAGCTTTTTAAAATAGCACTATACGTCATAATGAGCGCTTGAATAAAAGAAAGCAGTCCGACAATTTGTAAAAATACCGCCGCATCCGGCATGAGCTCACTTGATAGGCCCATCAGGTGTAAAATGGGAACAGCTAATACAAACATGAGAAGACTAATGACAAAGCTAATCAAGAAGTTGGTTCCTAGTGAGACATAGGCGACTTGAGTCGCTTCCTGCCTGCGGCTAGCTCCTAAAAGCTGCGCAATCACAATCGTCGTTCCAGTTGTAATGAAACTGAACATGACAATCAATAAATTCAGGAGCTGGTTGCTTACACCAACTGCGGCAACACTATTATCGGAATATTGACTGAGCATGAGGGTATCCGCGCTTCCCATGAGCATATATAAAGAGATTTCAATAAAAATAGGCCAAGTTAATGCAAATAATGAAGGATGGGTTTTCTTACCCCTAGCTTGAACCTTTTGAATTGGCAGTGATTGAGGTTTCATCAATCAACCTCCTTTCGTATAAATCCGATTTATAGTGTACCTTGCATCGACTATAATAAGAAGAGATGAAACCGAAACTTATTGGAGAAATCCGACTTCATAAGGGGATGAATATGAATCGATTTATTACATTTACTGTACCGCCGTTCCCGGTTTATATTGCTTCAGGCAAAGGTGTATTTCATCAAGGAGAAAGACATATCTCTAGAACCTTCACTGTGTTTGATCTTCTTTATGTCACAAAGGGGGAACTATGGATCACAGAAGACAGAGAGGCTCATCACGTAAAAGAAGGAGAATATATCATTCTCTCACCTGGCTTGTCTCATGGGGGACACCTGCCATGCGAAGAAGAAACTCACTATGAGTGGCTGCATTTTTCAATTGATCCATTTGAGTTGACGAATCGGCTGAGAGAACACTGGTTTGATATGAAACAAAATCAAGCCACCTTTGAAAAGCCGGCAACATATGAATTTAGCCTGCCTCGTATAGGAAAAGTGAAAGGAAGAAATGTGTTCGAAAAACATCTTTCAGCAATGCGTGCACTAAATGATGACGCGTCTGAACTGCCGCTGAAAAAGCAGCTTCAGTTTGAGGAAATGCTCATTCATTTACAAAAAGAAGCATTTCATATTCCAAGTGCAAAGGAGAATGTCGCCTCAGAAGTGGTTCATTATCTTGAGCGTCACTTTATGAAGAAACTACAAATGGAAGAGCTTGCAGAGAAGCTGCATTATCATCCTGATTACATGACAAGGTGCATGCAGACTGTATATGGCCTGACGCCAAACCAATACATCAATCGTCTCAAGGTCGAAAAAGCCAAAAGCATGCTTGCCTCAACGAATGATAAAATCGCAGCTATTGCTGATCACGTAGGCATTGACGACCCTACTTATTTTTCTAAACTGTTTCGGCAAAACGAAGGCATGACGCCTATCGAGTACCGTCATCTAGCAAAAAGAACGACAAAGTAAAGGAACGTGAACAGATGAAAAGGGAAAAGGAAGAGCATGTGAGCATACAAGCATTAAACGAAGCCGATTTAGAGATGGTATGGCATTTAAAATTCAAAGCACCAGATCAGTCCTATCGAAAGTGGAATGCCCCATATTTTTATGAACACGAAATCCCGCTTGCTGCATTTAAAAAACGATACTTACAGGACACATCCATTCCGCCAAAGCTATATGGCATTGAAATAGACGGCGAAATCAAAGGCACCGTGTCATATTATTGGGAGAATGAACGTACACGGTGGCTTGAATGCGGCATTCTCATTTATGACTCGCGTTTTTGGAGCGGTGGCGTTGGGACAAAGGCGTTAAGCCTATGGACTGATGAGTTATTTACACACATTGATATCCCTCGAATTGGTCTTACCACATGGTCGGGAAATGAACGGATGATGCGGTGCGCAGAGAAATGCGGATTTGTCCTTGAGGGGAGACTGCGAAAGGTCCGTTACTATCAAGGAGAATATTATGATTCGATGCGCTATGGGATGCTGAGAGAGGAATGGAAAAGCCTCCCGCGACATGCTACTTAACAATGATGAATCATTTTAGGACAAAAGGATCGAATGTTTGAATAAACTGAAGAAGAAGGGGGGCTAAAAAGCATAATAGAGAACATGTAATTTACATAAGGAGGAGTTTGAACGTGAGAATTACGGGGTTATTCGTTTCACTTGCTGTTGCCATTTATTTATGGTTTGATGCGCCAAAGCATGATAAAGACAAATGGCTGTGGGCCATTTTAGGTGTCCTATTTAGTACCATCGTTCTCGGTATTTATTTGATCAAGACAGAGAGGAAGGGACTTGGCTGGACCATTCTCATTTTAACGATCTTGTTTTATCTCATGCTGCTCATCTCTGTTTTGATCGGTATCATTCTTTTTTATCAGGTGAGTCCTTCATGAAGAAGGGCTTTTTTCTTTTACCTTTTGCGCAGGCACACCTGCAATAACAATCTTCTCCTCGTGAAAAGAACGGTTTACCACAGCATTTGCTCCGATTGAAATATGATTTGCAATATAGATGTCCCCAAACAGCTTAGCGCCAGGGCCAATCCATACATGATCCCCAATGGTTGGCACATCCTTTTCATGATGGTTCTGACCAATATTCACCCCTTGATGAATATCACAAAATGCCCCAATTTTTGCATGCTTGTTCACAATTAAGAGACCCGTATGATTGATTCTAAGGCCAGGGCCGAAGACACCAATCGGAATATCAAAGCCAAGCTGCATGCCTTTCTTTTTATGTAAATAGCGATAAAACCATTTGCGAAGTGTAGCGCCGCTATTAGAATAGTATTCATATTTTCGTAAAATCCTTTGATATTTCCATATATCATCCCCAAACCACTTAGGTCTTTTGCGCTTAATGGCTAATGCTTTCTTATCCTGTGCCAAGTAGTGGTGAAGATCGTGCTTCGTTAAAATCATCAGATCCCTCTCCATTCCCTTTTGTTTCAGAGAAATTATACCATTATAACCATTTATATCAATATAGATAGGCGTTTATTTCTTTCTTTTTCTACATCATTTTCATCCAGTTTCCTGTATAAAATAAGAGCTTCGTCATGAGTAGAACAAAAGAACCAGGAAGAATGATTTGTAATTTTTTTCTACATCATTCCGTCTCATCCGTTTGATCTCCTTATGGCAGTAGAGGTTTGTAAAAATTACACGAAAATACTCGCTAAAAAGAGAATATAGCATTCATATGCTTTTCGAATCATCTTTTTGAATACAATTGACTTTCATATCTCACATCCTCTAGGCTAGTAAATGAAAATGATAATCTTTATCAATTGGAGGAGTGTTTTATTATGTCCATCAAAACCGTTTCTAAAAATCAGCAATTTTTAGAGCAGCAAAGTCAAAGAGAATCTAATGCAAGGTCTTACCCGAGACGGTTCCCATTAGCCATGCAAAAAGCCGAGGGTATGATCGTGACAGATGCGGATGGCAGAGAGTTTTATGACTGCCTGGCAGGCGCAGGAACACTTGCACTTGGTCACAATCATCCAGTTGTTATAGAAGCTATTGAACGTATGCTTCATGAAAAAAGACCGTTGCATACGCTGGACATAACCTCAGAAATTAAAGAAGAATTTGTGAATGAAATCTTTTCTCACTTGCCAGAAGAGTTTGCAAAAAGAGCCAAAATTCAATTTTGTGGGCCAACTGGTGGTGACGCCATAGAAGCAGCTATTAAATTAGTCAAGACAGCGACAGGTAATCGTTCCATTCTTTCATTCCACGGTGCGTATCACGGTGCGACACATGGCACGATGTCATTAAGCGGGAATTTATCTCCAAAGGAAAGAGTGCAAGGGTTAATACCTGATGTTCATTTTATGCCTTACCCATATGAATATCGCTGCCCATTTGGAATTGGAGGGAAGGATTCGCACCGCATTTCAAGTTCGTATATTGAGCGCGTATTAAATGATCCTGAAAGTGGTATTCTTCCGCCAGCAGGTATGATCTTTGAAGCAGTGCAGGGCGAGGGAGGCTCCATTCCAGCATCTATTGAATGGATGAAGGAAATGAGAAGAATCACAAAAGAAAAAGGGATTCCGCTCATTATTGATGAGGTTCAATCAGGCATCGGCCGAACAGGTAAGATGTTTGCCTTTGAACATGCAGGAATTGTACCTGACGTCATTGTGCTGTCAAAAGCCATTGGTGGAAGCCTGCCGCTTTCAGTTGTGATTTATGATAAAGATTTAGATCAATGGAATCCAGGTGCACACATCGGGACATTTAGAGGGAATCAAATGGCGATGGCTGCAGGAACCGCTACGCTTAAATTTATAAAAGAAACCAACCTGCTTGATCATGTAGAACAGTTAGGAAATCGTATGCAGGCTCACCTAAAAGACATCCAAAAACAAGTACCTGCTCTCGGTGATGTTCGAGGAAGAGGTTTAATGATTGGCGTTGAAGTAGTCAATCCAAATGAGAAACAGGATGTGGACGGAAGCTATCCAGCGAATCCAGAGCTGGCCAGTCTTATTCAAAAGAATTGCTTCGATAAAGGCTTAATTGTGGAGACAGGAGGCCGTTTCGGAAGTGTGATTCGATTCCTGCCGCCACTCATTATGACAGAAGAACAGCTTGAAAAAGTCATCGCTATTTTTAAAGAGGCCGTGTACGATGCAATCAACTAAAGCTTCTGTGGATTCATTATTTATGAATCAAAGCCAGCTTGGAAGAGAGTCCTTCCAAGCGGCTCTTCATACATCTATCGACAGCTTACTGGAGCAATGGCAAAAAGACACAGGACCATACAGCGGAATATTGCCTGGGAAATTAGCGGCTAGTGTCGAATCGTTATTCCGATTTCAACCGTCTGGAGAATCAATTGAATCTGTCTTTCAAGATATAAAAGAACATCTTTTGCCGCATTTGATTGATGTATCGCATCCTAAATGCTTGGCACATCTGCATTGTCCGCCGCTCATTCCTGCACTTGCCGCAGAGGTGATGGTGAGTTCCTTTAACCAATCAATGGATTCCTTTGATCAAAGCGGTATTGCTTCTTTGGTTGAGGAGGAAATCCTCAAGTGGCTATGTGCAAAGTTTTCTTATGGCGGCTTAGCAGATGGGACATTTACAAGCGGTGGAACCCAATCTAACTATATGGGGCTGCTTCTGGCGAGAGATGCCTTTTGTGAAAACACATGGCAGTGGAATGTTCAGCAGAAAGGCTTACCAAGTGAAGCTCACCGCATGAGAATTCTTTGCTCTAAAAATGCTCATTTTACGGTGAAAAAATCTGCATCCCAGCTCGGTTTAGGGGAGCAGGCTGTTGTACTGGTCGAGACGGATGAGCATCACCGAATGGACCTCAATGATTTGAAAAAGAAGATGGTTGAATTAAAGGATCAGAACCTGCTTCCTTTTGCGGTAGTAGCGACTTGCGGGACAACTGATTTTGGAAGTATTGACCCGGTTCGAGATGTGTATGACATCGTCAAACCAGACGGTCTGTGGATTCACGCAGATGCTGCCTACGGCGGAGCACTTGTATTAAGCGAAACCTACCGAAGTAAATTAGCCGGTATGGAGCTTGCTGATTCAATCACGATCGACTTTCATAAGCAATTTTATCAGCCGATTTCTTGCGGGGCATTTTTGCTGAAGGATAAAAGACATTTTGGTTTGATCGATTATCATGCAGATTATCTTAATCCAAAGGAAGATGAACTAGATGGTATTCTACATCTCGTCAATAAATCTATCCAAACGACGCGCCGGTTTGATGCTCTGAAGTTACTTCTCTCTCTTCGTCTAATTGGAGAAGAAGGATTTGGTGACATCATTGACCATACCATTCATTTTGCGAAGGATGTGGCCGCGCTTATTGAGAGAAATGATCACCTTGAAGTAATCAATCCTGAGCCGGAAATCAATGCGATTGTGTTCCGATTTAAGGATGAGCACCGAACAGATGACATCAATAAAATCATTCATCGGACATTGTTCAAAACGGGAACTGCTGTCATTGCGAAAACAGTGGTTGATGGCCGAACATGCTTAAAATTCACTTTGTTAAATCCGAGAACGACAATCACACATATTGAGGAAATCCTTTCTGACATCGTTGATATCGGGATCGCTCATATTCAATCCGGGAGGGTACTACGTTGAGTCAATATAAACAAATGGCTGAAAATGCAACTATGCAAAGCTTTTTAAACTGTTTTTTACGCGAAACAGGAATCGATCGATCTGCAAAAAAAGAGACGAGAGCAGATGGCTCGCTTGTATTCATCGCAAAACTAGCAAAGCAAGATCTAGAGCTTGTGATTCCGATCCGATATGTTTCATCTGTTGGCCGCCATCTCTTTGATTTTCCGATTCGCTTCCGTCCGCAAGGCAGTGAACAAGAGGGCGCAATCGCCGATTACACGACACTTGTTGCTCTATGTTCAAAGGAGCTTCTCATTGAATATGGCCGCACAGATGCAGAGGATGAATTCATGCTTCGCATCATTTTAAGCTGCCGAAATATTGAACGATTCTTAAAGGAGCGAGAAAGTGATCGAGCAGCTCTTTCTGAAGCCGATTTTGAGTATATCGAGGCTGAGCAGTCACTTCTTCTTGGACATTTAACGCATCCCACTCCAAAAAGCAGACAAGGGATGACGGAGGAGGAAGAGGCGGTCTATTCTCCTGAGCTGAAAGGGGCTTTCCAGCTTCATTACTTTAAAGCGCACCATTCGATTGTGCTTCAGGATTCGTCTATTGCACAGTCTGCGGCAAGCCTCATGTTAGAAGAGCTCTTGCGCCAGGTACCAGAAGAAACAGAGAGACTGAATACGTTAACAGAAAGCGGAGAATATGTGCTCATTCCGATTCACCCGCTGCAAGTCAAAGTGGTCATGGAGAAAGCGTTCGTCCAGCGTTATATAGAGGAAGGGAAACTGACTTATTTAGGACCGCTGGGGTCTGAATACACAGCGACCTCATCCTTTAGAACTGTCTATCAAAAAGATTCTGCTTACATGCTCAAATTCTCTGTTCCTGTGAAAATTACAAACTCCTTACGTGTCAATAAACAAAAGGAACTGGATCGCGGAGTTGAGATGTCTCGCATTTTAAAAACAGAATTAGGCATTTCTTTATACGATAAATTCTCTGGATTCCGGGTCATTGAAGATCCTGCCTATTTATCCATTCAAGGAGAAGAGGCGGAATCTGGCTTTGAAGTAGTCATTCGTCAAAACCCATTTTTGCATCGTGAAAAAGGGGCAAGCTTAATTGCTGGATTATGTCAGGATCATGCGTTTGGTGGAAAATCGCGATTAGCAGGGATCATTCATGACCTTGCAGACGCAGAAGGCCGATCAACAGATGCTGTGAGCCAAGATTGGTTTAAGCAATATTTAACCATTTCGTTAGAACCGATGCTCTGGCTGTTTGAAACATATGGTCTTGCACTGGAAGCCCATCAGCAAAATGCTGTTGTGCAAATGAAGGCTGGTTACCCGGACACCTTCTATTATCGTGACAACCAAGGCTACTATTATAGTGAATCGAAAAAGGATAAACTCGCAAACCTTGTCCAAAACTTGAGCGTGAGAAGTGAAACCATTTGTGCAGATGATGTAGCCGTTGAGAGACTGCGTTATTATTTCTTCTTTAATCATTTATTTGGTCTCATTAACGGCTTTGGCACAGAAGGACTGGCAAAGGAAGAAGACTTGCTGGCACTCGTGAGAGACACATTGCTCGCTCATGAGGAAACATACGGGGCATCTGAACTGACAAACAGCCTTCTCCGCTCAAAGGAGCTGCCTTCAAAAGCGAATTTGCTGACACGGTTTGAAGATATGGATGAGCTGACAGGATCTCTGGAAACACAGTCTCGTTACACAGCTGTCTTGAATCCGCTCTTTTTACATAAGGAGGCGCTGATTGGATGAGGCATCGTATTAGGTTTATTCGCGCTGAATATGAAAGGGATGTCCGGCTTGTCCACAAGTGGATGCAAGAAGAGTATGTTCACCCATTTTGGCATTTGAATATTCCGTTTCCTGCTTTTGAAAAGCATTTTTATCAGGCGATTCATGATCCGCATCAAACTCTTTATTTAGGAACAATTGATGGGACGCCAATGAGTTATTTTGAGGCATACAACGTCAAAGGTGACGTCATTGAATCCTACTATCAGCCTTCTCCGCATGATCAAGGAATCCATCTATTAATAGGGGAGCCGGATTATGTGGGAAAAGGATTTGCGGCCCCGCTGCTTCAGGCAATGACAGCCTTTCAATTTGAGCAGAACAAACGAACAGAAAAAATCGTCGCTGAGCCGGATATTCGCAATGAAAAAATGATCCATGTATTTGAAAAATGCGGATTTGAACGTGTAAAACCAGTCAATTTACCCGATAAAACAGGTCTTTTGATGTTTTGTGATCGAGAACGATTCGAAAGGAAGTATAACCATGACGCGGTTCAACAAGCAAAATAATGTAGTGGATGTAATTGGAATCGGCATTGGTCCGTTTAACCTGGGACTGGCCGCATTATCTGAAGAGGTAAATGAAATCGACGCTTTGTTTTTTGAAAGAAGTGAAGCCTTTCATTGGCACCCAGGTATGCTCATTGAAGGGACGACACTGCAAGTCCCCTTTTTAGCGGACCTTGTCAGCATGGCAGATGTGAAAAACAAATATAGCTTTCTTAACTATTTGCAGGAGCAAAACCGTTTGTATTCATTTTACTTTCTAGAGGATTTTCATATCCCGCGCAAGGAATATAGTCATTATTGCCGCTGGGTCGCAGATCAGTTAGACTCTTGCCGATTTGGCATGAACGTCGAATCTGTCTCATTGATTGAGAAAGCAGGAGAAAAGCGATATGAAGTGCATGTCCGTCATGTGAATGATCAAACCGTAGAGGTATTTGAAAGTAAGCATCTCGTCTTAGGAATTGGTACACAGCCGGCGATACCAGCATCGCTCCAGCCAGCTTTAGGAGAGAAAGTTTTTCACTCTGCTGACTATTTAAAACGAAAGAAAGAAGGCTGTTTTAAAGGGAAATCTGTGACAGTTATCGGCTCTGGCCAAAGTGCGGCAGAAGTGTTTTATGATATTTTATCAGATGATGAGGCAAAGGATATTCACTGGTTCACACGCTCTAAAGGATTTTTCCCAATGGAATATTCAAACCTTGGTCTTGAATATTTCTCTCCAGATTATATTGATTTCTTTTATGAGCTTCCCCAAACAAAAAAGGATGCTTTGTTAAAGCAGCAAGACTTGCTGTATAAAGGCATCAGCTCTGCAATGATCCGTGATATTTACCATTTGCTTTATGAACGTTCTGCCTGCGGAGAGCAGTTGAACACAGTGCTTCAAGCAATGACAGAGGTCAACTTGATTGAGGAAACAGCGGACGGCTTGTCCCTTTCATGCATGCAATGGGTCAAAGAGGACACCTTTACCCATGAGACCGATATTGTTGTGCTGGCGACTGGCTATCAATCGGTACTGCCGCCGTTTATCAACCCAATTTCTCATCATATTCAATGGGACGATCAAGGACGATTCCAGGTCGAACGTGAATATCGTTTAAAAACAAATACAATGGGTGAAAATGATATTTTTGTGCAAAATGCTGAGCTTCATACACATGGGGTTGGCGCTCCGGATTTAGGGCTTGGCGCTTACCGAAACAGTGTAATTATCAATGAACTTGCTCGTCAAACCGTGTATCCACTTTATCAAAAGCACGTCTTCCAGACATTTGGTACACACAAGAACGTTAACACATTTGAAGAAATCAAAGGTTAAGGAGGATGAAGCGATGAGTGTACAAGATGAATTGAAAAAAGCGGTGAATCCTGCTGCTTGGAAAAAGGCAAATCAGCGAATGGTGGCAAAAATGCTGTCTGAATACATGTATGAGGACATGCTTCATCCAGTGCAGCTAGATCGTAAGGATGGCATCGCTCAGTATGAATTAATCATTCACGAACATAAGAAATATCGCTATCTCGCAAAACCTCGTTTGTTTGATAGTTTTGATACAATCGCTGAATCAATCGAGTGCTGTCAAGACGGAAAATGGTCAAAGGATGTCAGTGCGATTGTGTTTTTACTAGACATTCAGCCGCTCATTCCAATGTCTTCTGATACAACAGGCCATCTTATCAAAGAGCTTCATCATACCCTGTTAGCAGATGTACATTTGCTGTCGAAAAAAGCACTTCGTGCGGATGAACTGACAGATACAGATTACGCTTGGATTGAAGGAGAGATGACAGGCCATCCTTGGATTGTGTATAACAAAGGACGAATTGGGTTCAGTTACGATGACTACCTAGCCTATGCACCTGAAAGGCAAGAAAGTGTGCAGCTGTCTTGGATTGCTGTTCACCGGGACCTTGCGACATTCCATGCGGTCGATCATGAAAATTATGAGCAGGTGATCGCCAAAGAATTAGATGAAGTCACGATCCGTCAATTTCACCGCGTGTTAAAGGATGAAGGATTGAATGTAGCTGATTATTATTTGATGCCTGTTCATAAGTGGCAGTGGACGCATATGATTATTCAGCATTTCCCGGAAGATTTGGCCTTGCGCCGGATTGTGTATGTAGGAGAGGGACTGGATCAATATATCCCGCAGCAGTCCATCAGAACCTTTACAAACATCTCAAATAAAGGCAAGCATCATATTAAACTGCCAATGAGTATTTTAAATACACTCGTGTACCGGGGACTTCCGTCAGAACGGACAGTCATTGCCCCTCGTATTACAGCGCATATTAAAGGGATTGCGGATCAAGACTCATTTTTATCGGATGTCTGCCGCGTGATTTTACCTGGTGAGAACGCAAGTATCAATGTCGATCATCCTTACTACAGCAAACTGCCTGGTGCGCCGTATCAATATCTTGAGATGCTCGGTGTGATTTTTAGAGAAAGCATTTATACGTATTTAGATGAAGGAGAGAGCCCTGTTACACTTGCAGCACTCACTTATGAGGATCATGAAGGTGAGCCATATGTGAAACAGCTGATTGAAAAATCTGGTCTCTCAGCAAAGGAATGGATGGCGAAATTTTTCCATGTGGTGATGCCGCCGCTGCTGCACTTTATGTATCAATACGGCACCGTCTTTTCACCGCACGGACAAAATACGATTCTTGTGTTAAAAGATCATCAGCCGCATCGTTTGGCGATCAAAGATTTCGTTGATGATGTGAATATTAGTGATCAGCCGCTGCCTGAATTGGCTTCACTAGAAGAAGATTTAAAAGAAGTGCTGCGGAGTGAGCCGCCGGAAGGGTTAGTGCAGTTTATCTTTACAGGACTGTTTATTTGTAACCTGCGTTACGTATCAAATGTGTTAGACAATCATCAATTGTTAGATGAAACGACTCTTTGGCGCTTGCTTGCAGAAGAAATTCAGCATTATCAAAAACAATTCCCGCAGCTGAAGGACCGTTTTGAACTATTTGATCTATTCCAGCCGAAGCTGACAAAGCTGTGCTTAAATCGTAATCGAATGATTGATTATGGGTACGGAGATGGAGATGACCGCCCGCATGCGTCAGAGCATGGGAAGGTCAAAAATGCACTCGCTCATGTTCTTTCGTCCGCCTGTGAGAATTAATAGAAAAGCTGTAGACATCAACTGTCTACAGCTTTTATTTTTTACGAAAATGCTTGAGAGGCAAGGAAATAAAGAAGTGCGGGATCATTCTGCTTTTCTTTTCCGCGAATCATCATAAAATGCGCTTTGTTTGTTTTCGTAAAACCTGCTTCAACAAGTGTTGCGTGCAGGCGCTCAGCTGTTTCCTCCTGCATATCTAAACGAATCGCACCCGAATAAGACGAGATGAGCGAATGGATGAGCGAAAGAGCTGTAAGTTCATCAATTGCTGCAAGCGGTCCAATCATTAAATTGGCAGGCGTTTCAACGCCAAATGCAAAGCCAGTTGTTTCGTGATGTTCATTCTTTGCAATGATACGCCGTGCTGCCCGGTTCATCCGGTTTTTTAAAAAGCTTGATCGATTTGTACCTGCGCCTTTTTCATCAAGTGCTTCAATGGACGGAAGGTGCGTTTCATCGGCAGGAGACAGGTGAATGTCATCTGACACACGAAGCGCCTCTGGGTTCGGTTTTTGCGCTTTGTAAGTATGAATGTAACCAGCCGTGTGAAACCCGATTTTTTCGTAAACAGGCCGCCCTTGGACAGTAGCGGTTAAAACGACAGGAATGCTTTGATCACTTTGACCTATCAGGGTGTCAATCATTTTCCGTGCAAGACCTAATCCACGATGTGTCTCAGATACAATGACTGCCCCAATTGACGCCAATTGATCATATTGGAAAAGTCCCGCACATGAGATGATTTTTCCGTCCGTTGTTGAAAAACCTGTGAAATATCCATTTGTTAAAAGAGATGTGAGTTCTTCCGCATTGTAATCAGGCCATTCTACCTCTTTAGACAATGCGATGAGATCTGGTATGTCATCAATTGTTAATGCTCGTTGAACAACGTTTGTCATGACACGCAACTCCTTCTTAGCTGAATTCATTTATATGTATCGTACCATAAGAAGCATAGTGTAAAAATTGGTGTTTACAATCAAAAAAGAACCTCCAATTCCGGAGGCCCTGCATTAATGAACATTAAAATATCGAGCTTCAGGATGAGAAACGACGATTGCTGAAACAGATGCTTCAGGTTCCATCATGAACCCTTCTGTCAGATGGATGCCAATTTTTTCAGGCTGAAGCAGCTTGAACAGCTTTTCTTGGTCTTCAAGATTTGGACAAGCGGGATAACCAAAGGAATAGCGCTGCCCTTGATATTTTGCCTGAAATCGTTTTTCCATTGTGAAATCGACTGGGTCAGGGAAGCCCCATTTGTCACGAATCACTTGGTGGGTTCTTTCGGCTAATCCTTCTGCAAGCTCAAGCGCCAGAGCTTGGACCGCATGCATTTTTAAATAATCTCCTTCTTGCTTAAATTGCTGCGCAACTTCACGTATACGCGCACCAGCTGTGACGGCAAATAAGGCAATATAATCTTTCTCGTTTTCGCCGCTTTTCCGCACATAATCAGAAATAGAGCGGTACGGAAGCTTCTCCTGTCTTGGGAATTGGAACGTTTCAATGATGCGGTCAGGCGCTGCGGGATCATAAATACGCAGATCATTTCCGTTTGAACTGGCAGGGAAAAATTGATACACAAATGCCGGCGCAAACCAGTTTTTCTCTCTGCCTTCGTTTAGAAGGTCTGTGACAAGCTGCTTTAATTCCAATGCTTTTGGATGCTGGTTAGCTAACAATGTTTTGACCTTTCCTTTTAATCCAAGGTGGTGACCAATGAGCATTTGTTCATTCACATAAGGCATAATGTGATGCAAATCGATGTCCCGCACATAATGACGTGCCATAGTCTCTGGCGTAAAAATAGGTGCCTGCGGGAGTGCCGCACGTTTTTCTAGTAATTCAATGACAGCTTGTGGCTGCTTTGCTTCTTTCTCTTTAAAAGGAGCCACAGGCTCTTCTCCGGACTTTGTTTGAAACTGAAGAGGATTCGCTTTTAATTCATTGGCTAAAGATAAGCCGTCCATCGCATCTTTTGCATAAAGAACCGGTCCGTCATAATGAGGCGAAATCTTCATTTTCGTAAATTTCCGAGAAAGTGCAGCGCCGCCGACCAAAATGGGAACGGAAATATTCGCTTTTTGTAAATCCTGAGCGGTGAGTACCATTTGCTGAGCTGATTTCACAAGCAATCCTGATAATCCAATCATATCTGGTTTTTCCTTTTGCACAGCTTCGATCAATGTTTGAGGTGTCACCTTGATGCCGAGATCGACCACTTGAAAGCCATTATTGCTCAAAATGATGTCGACAAGGTTTTTCCCGATATCATGGACATCTCCTTTTACAGTTGCAAGTAGAATCTTACCTTTCCCGCTTGCATGCTGCTTTTCCATATATTGCTCGAGATACGATACAGATGCCTTCATGACCTCTGCCGATTGAAGCACTTCCGCCACAATCAGCTCGTTTTGATTAAAAAGACGTCCAACCTCAGCCATTCCCTGCATTAACGGACCATTGATGATATGAAGTGGTGATTCAAATTGCTCTAGAGCAAGGGATAAATCATCGATAAGTCCTTCTTTTGTTCCTTCGACGACGTAGAGTGCCAGCCTTTCATCAAGTGATAAGGAGACCTTTGGTTTTTTCTCCGTTTTCTTTTTGCCTCGGTAAAATTGGGTGAATTCAGCAAGTGTTTGATCATTTGTTTCATAGAGCAGCGTTTCAGCCAGCTTGATTTCTTCCTTTGGAATGGAAGCGAAGCGTTCAAGCTTTTCCGTATTCACAATGGCGTAGTCAAGTCCTGCTTGGACGCAGTGATACAAGTAGACGGCATTCAAGATTTCTCTGCCAAGAGGCGGGAGTCCGAAAGACACGTTGCTGATGCCTAAAATCGTCAGGCACTCAGGCAGATTTTCCTTGATCATTTTGATGCCTTTGATCGTTTCTTCGGCAGCCCCAATATACTGCTCATCTCCAGTGCCTACTGGAAAGACAAGTGGATCAAAAATGATGTCACTTGCGGGAATTCCATATTTCTTCGTTAATAGATCATGAGAGCGTACGGCAATCTCGAGCTTTCGTTCTGCTGTTACAGCCATCCCTGTTTCATCGATCGTGCCGACAACAAGTGCACCGCCGTACAGCTTTACAAGTGGAAGAATTTCTTCAAAGCGTTCTTCGCCATCCTCGAGGTTAATGGAATTGATAATGGCTTTCCCTTGGGAATACGTGAGCGCCTTTTCAATCACGTGTTTATCTGTTGAATCAATGACAAAAGGGGCTTTGACTTTTTTCATGGCCTCTTGTAAAAAGCCTTCCATGTCAGCTGCCTCGTCACGGTCTGGATCAGCGAGACACACATCAATCACGTGAGCGCCGTTTTTTACCTGTGCGCGAGCAATTTCTGACGCTTCTTCAAATTTTTGTTCCGCAATGAGTCGTTTGAACTTGCGTGAACCAATAACATTGGTCCGTTCTCCTACAAAAAGAGGACGCATTGATTCCTCATACATAAGGGGCTCAATTCCTGATACGGTATGCTGAGACGATTCATGCGCGATGTGACGCGGCTGAATCGTGCGTACTTCATCTGACAAAGCTTGAATATGTGCAGGTGTTGTTCCGCAGCAGCCGCCAACAATATTTAACCAGCCCTCCTTCGCAAAAGCGGCGATTTTTTTAGCAAGAGAAACAGGGGATTCGTGATATTGACCTTCTTCATCTGGAAGACCAGCATTTGGATAGCAGCTAACCGCTGACTTGGCGATGGAGGAGAGCGTGCGGATATGGTCTGTCATAAATTCAGGACCAGTCGCACAGTTAAGGCCAACACTAATTGGTTTCATGTGCTCAAGAGAGATATAAAAGGCTTCAATGTCTTGACCAGCTAGGGTAGTGCCCATTGGTTCAATTGTACCTGATACCATGAGTGGTAATTGAATGCCTGCCTGCTGAAAGGCTTCCTGAATGCCTTTGAATCCAGCTTTTACATTCAGCATGTCTTGGCTTGTTTCTAAAAGAAGGGCATCACATTTGCCATCAATCAGGGCGCGGGCCTGCTCTTTGTAGTTGGCGACGAGTTCATCGAAGGTTGTGCCGCCTGTCACAGATAATGTTTTTGTTGTGGGTCCCATTGCGCCTACAACAAATCGAGGCTGCTCCGGCGTGGAGTAACGGTCAGCTTCGTCCTTTGCCAGCTGGGCAGCCCGTACATTGAGTTCATAGGCAAGGTGGCCAAGCCCGTATTCATCAAGGACGAGCTTTGTAGCCCCGAATGTATTTGTTTCAATGAGATCGGCACTTGCTTCAAGGTATTCCCTATGAATCGCGCGGATGATGTGAGGGGCTGTTACATTCAAATACTCGTTACAGCCCTCATACTCTTCTCCGCCAAAGTCTTCTGCTGTGAGATTGGCATTTTGAATCATGGTCCCCATTGCACCATCAAGGACGAGGATGCGTTTCTTTAGCTGTTCAGTGATAGTTGACATGGATGTTTGACTCCTTTTCTTTCTGATGAATGTAGGTGGTCAGTTCTGCTGTTAAATCTGATCGAAGGAAAGGGGTAATTAAATAAATGCCATTAAACAATTCACAGGCTGTATCTAATAAAGAGCGGGCAATCGCTAAGCCTTCTGCTCGCTGCTTTTCCTTATCCTCGCCAGCCTTGGCCATAATGTCACGAATGGAATCAGATAATTTGATGCCTGGAATTTCATGATGAATAAACTCTGCATTTCGGCTGCTTGTTAACGGCATAATGCCAATATAAATCGGTTTATCCAAATGACGGCTCTCCTCATGAATTTTCACAAGCTGTTCCTCAGAATAAACAGGCTGTGAAACAAAATAATCAGCGCCGTATTCGATTTTTTTCTCAAGACGTTTGACCGCTTTATCAATGTGACGAACATTCGGGTTAAACGCGCCAGCTACTGAAAAATTGGTCTTTTTACCAAGCGGCTTCCCTGAGAAAGAAAGACCTTCGTTAAACTGCTTGATCAGCCGGATCAAATCAAAGGAGGTTAAATCATAAACCGACGTTGCACCTGGGAAATCTCCAATCTTAGAAGGATCGCCTGTAATGGCTAAAATATCAGTTAAACCAAGGGTGTCGAGACCCATCAAATGGGATTGAAGCCCAATCAAATTACGATCACGGCACGTAATATGGACAAGTGAACGCATATCAAGCTGCTGTTTCAATAATGCGCCGCAAGCCACATTGCTAATGCGCGGGGTCGCAAGAGAATTATCAGCTAATGTCAAGGCATCAATGCCTGCATTCTTTAACTCATTTGCCGCGACGAGAAATTTTTCGAAGTTCAGCTTCTTCGGCGGATCAAGTTCTACAATAATCGTCCGTTTTTCCGCAGCCAGCTCATCAAGACCTGGTTCAGTCCGCTGATCTTGAATCGAAATGATTTCTTCTTTTAATACTTTCACTTCTTTTTCAGTGATCGGCGCTAAATCCTTGACCGCTTCAGCCATTGCGTGAATATGCTGAGGCGTTGTTCCGCAGCAGCCACCGATAATACGTGCGCCTTGATTTCTAAATTCAAGTGCACTTTTTCGAAAATAATCGTTATCTGTATCATAGACGAGTCTGCCTTCTTCAAGAGAGGGAAGACTGCTGTTAGGATAGACTGATAAATGGGAATTTTCTAAAATCGGTACGCCTTCGAGTGCCTGAATCATATGATAAGGGCCTAGCCTGCAGTTGATGCCGACGACATCTGCGCCAAGAGAGGACAATTCAGATAAACCATCCTTGAGCGGGGTTCCATCCTGCAAAACACCTTGTTCATGCATGGAGACGTTCATGACAATCGGGAGAGTCGTTTCTTTGCGTGCAATTTGGAGAACGGCCTTCGCTTCTTCCATGTCATAGTACGTTTCTAGCAATAATCCGTCAGGCTGTTCATTTAATAGAATGTACAACTGCTCTCTAAAGCTTCGTTTAATTTCTTCAATAGAGTAGGCATTTTTGTTAAATGTTCGAATGCCGCCGATCGTTCCGAGTACATAAGCGGAGCCTGCGGCTGCTTTTGCGATTTGTACGGCCTTTGTATTGATGCGCTTCGTTTCTTCCTCTAAGCCGTAGCGGGATAGTTTAATATAATTCGCACCGTACGTATTTGTTTGGATGATGTCAGCACCAGCCTGCACATATGCCTCATGCACGCGCTTTACTTCCTCTTCTTTCGATAAATTTAATTCTTCAAAGCAGCGGTCAATGCCGTAAGAGTATAAAAGTGTTCCCATTGCACCGTCAGCAATCAGTACGCGGTTTTGTAAGTCTTGTAATAGGCCCATTGGTTTCCTCCTTATTTCTATGTAACAAAAAAAGCCTTCTGATAAGAAGAAGACTTTTTGGCTGTATCGTAATTCTTCTCCTTATCTTCCAAGCAGTTGCTTGCTGGATTTAGCACCTTGGTCATAGAAAATATATTTCTACTACACCGGTTGCTGAGGCTTCACAGGGCCAGTCCCTCTGCCTCTCTTGATAAGAAAGTGATATGAACATGTCAATGAATTGAACTTCCATCAACTGTATCGAAAAAATCGGAAATAATCAATGGAAAATTTGAAATTTATCGAAAATTTATAAATTGAACATCAATTGGTAAATCTGCCTTGCGTATAAGAGAAATAACCTCTTGTAAATCATCTTTATTTTTCCCTGTTACACGCACTTGGTCATCTTGAAACTGTGACTTCACTTTGATGCCGGATTGCTTAATGAGTGCATTGATCTTTTTGGCGTTGTCTTGATCAATCCCGCTGATCAGCTTCGCGCGCTGGCGTACTGTTCCGCCAAGGGCATGCTCGGTTTTTCCGTAGTCGATGTTTTTGGTAGGAACATCTCGTTTGATCAGCTTTGTCACAAGCACATCTTTTAGCTGCTCCAGCTTAAAGTCATCATCAGAGATGAGAACGAGCTCTTCTTTTTCAAGAGAAATATCACTTTTACTTCCTTTAAAATCATAACGGTTTTTAATTTCTTTCAGCGCTGCTTGAACAGCATTTTGCACCTCTGGCAGTTCAACCTTCGATACAATGTCAAATGAGCTTTCTTTTGCCATAACACATGACCTCCATGTATAGATATTGCGTCTATTTTATCATGCAAATAGGAGAAGAAGAAACTTTATCGAAGAGACGAGTCAAAGAGTTCAGCCGGCAGCGGTATAAATCGTGTCCAGTTTGTCCACTTTAGCTAACAGAACTAGAGATGTTCATGTGAGGAGAAGTATAGTAGAATAAAGTGAATCAAAAGATGAACGAACGCTCTTTTATGGGCAGATAGGAAGGAAGAGAACATGAGACCAGGTGAGCAACTGACCTTGCAAATAGAGAACGAGATGGAATACGGCTACTTTTTGACAGATGGTGAAGATTCGGTCCTCTTGCACCGCAGTGAGATGACAGAGGATATTGGTGACCGAGATGAAGTAGAGGTCTACTTATATGTAGATCATGAAGAAAGACTGGCTGCCACGATGAAAATACCTACAATCAATGCGCATACATATGGCTGGGTAGAAGTCGTAGACGTGGTAGAAGACATGGGCGCATTTGTCGATGTCGGGCTGTCAAAGGATGCACTTGTTGCAACAGAACACCTCCCGCCTTTTGAGGAAGCATGGCCAAAAAAAGGAGACAAACTCTACTGTATGCTGAAAGTCACAAGCTACGGCAGAATGTTCGCAAAGCCAGCGACTGAAGATGTGATCAGTGAATTGTTTACTGAGGCACCTGAAACCTTAATGAACAAAGAAATCACTGGAACCATTTATCGCTTAATTGCGACAGGCTCTTTTATGCTGACAGATACAGGCGTGCGAGGGTTTATCCACCGCACGGAACGAAAGGAAGAACCAAGATTAGGATCGACCGTGACAGGACGCGTCATTGCCGTGAAAGAGGATGGAACCGTGAACGTTTCTCTGCTTCCTAGAAAACAGGAAGCGTTATCTGTCGATGCAGAAGAAATCTTAACCTATATGAGAACGAGAAATGGTGCCATGCCTTATGGGGACAAAAGTGATCCAGAAGACATCCGCGAACGATTCCAAATGAGCAAGGCAGCCTTTAAACGAGCATTAGGTCATTTGATGAAAAATGACTTAATCTACCAAAAAGAGGGCTGGACATACGAGAAAAAATGAGCAGCGTGAAAACAAACCCTGACTTCAAGGGTTTTCATATCTCACTGAAAAGAAGAAAAAGGGATAAAATCATCATGATTTTATCCCTTTTTTTATATTTGTTATAAATAATGGTTTTTTTCAGTGAAAAAAGTCATGAAAAAAGCTGAAAAACCTTCACTTAATCATTGAAACAACGCCTCTCAAATCCGATAAGAAAGGAGTAAGGATGATAAAAGGAGTGTGTGTGTGGATGAAAGTGAAAATTTCATTGCTTCTGGTGGCAGCCCTGCTTATGGTGCTCGCCGCATGCAGCAATCAGCAAGGGAAACCACCGGCATCAAATGCGAAGCATATTGGCGTTATGCTCACAGATGATGGTCTTGGTGATCAATCATTTAATGATTCATCATTTAAAGGATTAGAAAAAGCACGTGATGACCTAGGGATTGAATTTGATTATAGAGAAATTGCAGAAACCGATACATATGAAAAAGGACTGATAGAGCTCGTAAAAGCTGGCAATGACCTCATCATCGGGGTAGGCTTTAGTATGCAAGAAGACTTAGAAAAAGTCGCAAAGAAATATCCGAAGAAGCAATTCCTTCTCATCGATGCCGTATCTGAGCTGAAAAATGTGACCTCCGTGACGTTTAAAGAAGAGCAAGGCAGCTATTTAGCGGGCGCACTTGCTGCCATGACAACGAAAAGTGATGTCATTGGATTTGTTGGCGGTGTCGATGCGGATTTGATCCATCGTTTTGAAAAAGGGTTTCAAAAAGGCGCCAAATCAGTGAATCCGAACATCAAGATCTTATCCACCTATGCTAATACGTTTAGTGATGCGGGCAAAGGCAGTAAAATAGCTAAAGGCATGATCAAAAAGAAAGCTGACGTTTTATATGCCGCAGCTGGCTATACAGGTGTCGGTGTATTAAAAGAAGCGCAAGCGCAGGGCAAATATGCCATTGGTGTAGATAGTGATCAGTACTACACCGCTGAAAAAGCGGTAATTTCGTCCATGGTAAAAAAAGTCGATGAAGTGGTCTATCAATTCAGCGAACAGCTCGTCAAGAACAATCAGATCAAAAGTGGGCATGTTGTCTACGACTTAAGCAATGACGGAATCGATATGGCAAGAATTCGGGTGCTGAAGAACGCTGAGACATTGACCAAAAAAGTAAATGAGCTGAAGCAGAAACTTCTGAAAGAAGAGGGGGACGCATCATGAGCTTACGCATCAAAATTTTACTCAACTCACTCGTCTCACTTCTTTTAGCAGTTGGCGTCATTGCCTTTATCATTGTCAGTATGACAAAGATCCAATCATCAAATGAAACAGAAGTTCAAACCTTATTAAACGTTCAAAAAACAAAAGCAAGCTTTGAAAGTGTTGAACAAGCCATGACCAATTACTCCATGACACTTTCTGATGAACAGCTAGAAGTAGTTCAAACCGATATTTCTACAGCAAAAAAACAGCTGCAAACGTTAAACAAACATGCAGGTAATATCAACAAAGATGCACTAACAAGGTTAAATACAAAATATGATACGTGGACCAAGGAAGCGAATGGTGCCATTGGTGAAAAAAATGCATCAGATGCAAGACGGGTCGCTGCAAGAATTGATGGTGTTTTAAACGACGTCCATACAATGAATAAAAGAGCAGAAGAAGCGTATAAACAAAATCTAGAGAATACATCTGATAACGTGCAATGGATCATCACCAGTGCACTCGTTGCAGCCCTCACACTAATTGTCATTGCTGTCTTTTTAAATATTGGGTTAACAAGATCCATCGTGACCCCTATCAAATCACTATCCTACCGAGCGAAGCAGATCGCAGAAGGCAACCTTGCTGTCGAACGGATGGACATTCAGCGCAAGGATGAAATCGGCGGCTTGAATGAATCCTTTAATCAAATGACAGATCAGCTGATTAGTCTGATTAAAGAAATCAGCAATGTCTCAAGTCAAGTAGAGACATTCTCGATCCAGTTAGATGATGAAAACAAAAAGCTGATGGAATCTGCAAATCAAGTATCTGTCTCGACAGACGAAATGGCAAATGGGTCACAAGCCATTTCAGAGGATCTCCAGCATGGCGTCAGTTTGATTGAAAAGATGGATCAGCATGGACGTAAAAATTCCGAACGTTCACAAACAGTCATCCAAAGTACTGAGGATGCCATAGAAGCAGTGGAAAGTGGAAAGCACACGTTAACAGAAACAAAAACTGCGATTGAAAAAAATACACATGCCACAAGGCAAATCGAGCAGTCAGCAGGAGAATTCACGCAATACGCCAGCGGCATCTCGGCCATGGCCAAAACTGTTTCTGACATTGCGGATCAGACAAACTTACTTTCGCTAAATGCGGCGATTGAAGCGGCAAGAGCAGGTGAAGCTGGAAAAGGCTTTGCTGTTGTTGCAGATGAAATTCGTAAGCTTGCCGATGAATCATCTAACGCTACAAGACAAATCTTTGATATGGTCAGTCATATTGAAAGAGGCATTCAATCCATTAGTCAAACTGTCAAAGAAGGAGTCAAGCTTTCACTTCAACAGCAGGATGCGATGGACAAAACCTCACACTCCTTTGAAGATATAGAAACAAAAGCGCAGCACATTAAACAAGAAATGGCTGTCTTAAATGACCAAATTGTTCAATCAACAGAGCTTGGCGGACAAGTGCTGAACTCGATTGAAAATATTAGTGCGGTTGTAGAAGAAACAGCAGCTGGCAGCGAAGAAATTTCTGCCTCGGCCAATGAACAGCTGCAATCATTCCATCAAATGAACAAACAGGTAGAAGAACTGATGAGTATGACGGCAAGGTTAAATGAAACCGTCCATCGGTTTAAACTTTCATAAGTCATAAGAAAAGCACCCTTCCCGTGATGTGTCAGGGAAGGGTGCTTTTTATGATGGTTTGCCTGTAAAGAAGATGGCAAGCGTGCCTGGGCCTGAATGGGACCCAACAGCCGCGCCGACAATCTGAATATCAATTTCTTTTGGATGAAATTCGGCTTCAATCAATTGTCTCATGTCTTCTGCAAGTGCAGGATCATCACCATGACTAATGCCCACAGTTTGATTTGGCCAATCCGTTCCACGTTCTTTCATCAGTTCAATAATGCGTTTCAACAGCTTTTTACGTCCGCGGATTTTCTCAAGTGGTATGAGCTTTCCATCCTCGACGTGTAAAATGGGCTTAATGCTTAATAAACCGCCAACAAATGCGGACGCTTTACTGATTCTTCCGCCTCTTGCTAAATACGATAAATCGTCTACAGTAAAAATATGTTGTAAAGATTCGCAAAAATGCTTTACAGACGTTTCAATTTCTTGTATTGTATTTCCGTCAATGGCAAGTGATTGAGCGTGTTTGACAGCAAGCCCATAGCCGAGTGAAGCACATTTAGAATCAATGATTCGCAAATCAAAATCAGGGTATTCTTCCTTCACTTCGTTTGCCATCATCACAGCTGTTTGGTATGTACCGGAAAGCTCTGATGAAAAGGCAACATAGATTGCAGATGTATGGGTTTGTGCGACAGAAACAAAGGCTTCTTTGATTCGGTTTGGTGAAGCTTGTGACGTTTTTGGGCTGGCACCTTGTCTCATCGCATCAAATACTTGTTTTGGTTCAATGGTGATCAAATCTTCAAATTCCTGCTCGCCAAGTAACACACGCAGCGGAATGAGCGTCATGTTATGTTCATCATAATAAGAAAGAGGCAGATCAGCAGCACTGTCTGCTATGATATGAACAGTCATCAAAATCCCTTCTTTCTAAAAATATCAGCCATATTTTACATCTTTTTAGCCTAACTATATCACAGAAATCATCTTTTCGTGTTCAAATTCTAAATTTTAGGGAAAACCATAGAGAGAATGGTAAGTGGAGGAATGACAATATGTTCATTGGAGAAGCAAAAAAACTCATTGTCGTCGTCATTGGTGCACTGCTCAATGCGATTGGACTGAACTTATTCTTAATCCCAGCTGATGTATACGCGAGCGGGTTTACAGGGGTGGCCCAGCTGTTATCCAGCTTAATGGATCAATATGCGCCATTTTATATATCAACAGGGATCCTATTATTTATTTTAAATATTCCAGTCGGCATTTTAGGCTGGATGAAAGTTGGCCGTTCCTTTACGTTATACAGCATCATCAGTGTTGCACTGACGACCATTTTCCTCGGCATCTTACCAGAAACGAGTGTTTCACAGGATATATTACTAAATGCTGTGTTTGGCGGCGTCATATCTGCACTCGGGATTGGGATCACCCTCAAATACGGGGCATCAACAGGAGGGCTCGACATCCTTGCCATGATCTTAGCGAAGTGGAAGGATAAACCAGTCGGCACATATTTCTTCATTTTAAATGGAATCATCATCTTTACAGCAGGATTATTACAAGGTTGGGAGAAAGCATTATATACCCTTGTCACATTATATGTGACCACAAGGGTCATTGATGCCATCCATACAAGACATGAGAAGCTGACCGCGATGATTGTGACGAAGAAAGCTGATGAAATCAAAGAAGCCATTTATGGAAAAATGGTCAGGGGCATTACGACTGTACCTGCAAAAGGAGCTTTTACCAACGAGCAAAAAGAAATGATGGTGATCGTCATTACAAGGTATGAGCTGTATGAACTTGAACAAATTATTAAAGAAGTCGATCCAAAAGCCTTTACAAATATTGTGCAAACAACCAATATTCTTGGATTTTTCAGACGAGATTAAAAGGTGGGTAGCAAATGAAAAAAGGGTTGGTGCTTCTTCTCGTTTTATTGATTTTAGCCGCTTGTGGACAACAAAAAAAGGATGAACCAGACAAGGAGGTATCCGGTCAAATGGGAGAAAAAACGGTTGTACTCACAGTAGACCCCGTCCAGAAAGGTTCTTCGGTTCAATTTAACATGTCGCTGAAAAATGAATCAGATCGAGATATTGAATTTACTTTTAACACAAGCCAGAAATTCGAACTCAGTGTGTATGACGAAAACGGAAATGAACAATACCGCTATTCGAAAGACCGTATGTTCACACAGGCCATCCAATCTTTTGTACTGAAGAAAGGCGAAGCCTATGATTTTCAAGATACGTGGTCAAACGGTGTCAAGCCGGGAATGTATGAAGCGGTCGTCACATTTAAAGGAAAAGCAGAAGGGCTGAAGCAAATCACGGAAAAGAAAACGTTCCAAGTGAAATAAGTGCTTCCTGCTTCATGAGAATCAGAAAAAGCTGTCCAATGGTGGACAGCTTTTTTTATGTTAGAGATCATCGAGCAAGTCTTGGAAGGTATGCAGCTGGTTTCTTTCTGCATCTGTCGAATTGGCAAATGCAGAAGATACGGCATTTTTGGCTCGTTTGACCGCCTGTTGACGCTCTAACCCAGATGAAAATGAAGAAGTAAGGGCTTCTTCAGTAAATGATTTGGCTTGATCAAAAAGTTCGTTTCTCACAATGAACCTCCAGAAGCATCAGTCTTCATATTTCCCCTGTCCGCCGCCGCTTCTTCAAGTGTCGAACGATAAGGAAAACGTGCGTCATGCAGACTGACTGAATCTTTACCTTGTTGTATAAAGCGTTTCGATTTGCTTCTTTTACCCATTCGGAATCCGCCCCTTTACACAAGCTGACAGGACAACCTGTCTAACGGTAGTATGCCCGCTTCCTTCGGTTATGTATGAATGGAAAAATTAAAGCGAGAAGTAATTCGTTAGAAACTTTGCAATCCCATCTTGTTCGTTCGTATCAGTGACTTCATTTGAAACACGTTTCACCGCATCGATTCCATTGCCCATTGCCACGCCGCATCCAGCAAATTCAAGCATTTCTAAATCATTGTCTTCATCTCCGAATGCCACAATCCGCTCCTGGGGAACGCCGTAATAATCACTGATCTTTTGCAGTCCAACGGCCTTATTCATGCCTGTTTTAATGATTTCAATCACGTGCCACGGAGCAGCCCACCGCCGGTGATCAATCACTTCTGCATGAACATCTGATAAATAGCTTCGAATGGCTCCGACGTCCTCTTCTTTTGCATGGATTAACACGCTCGTCACATTTTCTCCAAGGTTGTCCCGAAGGTCTCCCACGGTGACTTTATTTGCATTCATATTAAATATATCAATGAGCTTCTCATCATGGTAATGGAAATACAAATCATCTAACACTTCAGCTAGCACATTGTGCACTTTGTACTCCTCACTAATGTCTACAAGCTGTTTAACGACTTGGAGATCAAGTGACGTATGAAATCTGCCCCATTTTTCATCAAGAGGATGATGGACAAACGCTCCATTAAAATTCACAATGGGTGAATCAAGCTGTAATTGCTGATAATAAGGAGAGCTGGAACGAAATGGCCGGCCGGTTGAAATACAGACATGATGCCCGCTGTCTTTCACTTTTTGAATGACGTCAAGCGTGTGTGTAGAGATGGTTTTATCATCTTTTAATAACGTGCCATCCAGGTCAAGTGCGATTAGATAAGGTTTAGTCTCCATAAAATCTCCTTTGATCTGTAAGTGATAGGAGGCAGTTCGTGCGGCGCCTCTACCTATAGTGTATCTTTATCACATCTTTGTTGTCTACATGTTAAAATAAACAAAGACGGGAATGATAAAGGAGGATTCATAGGCTGTGATCACCATTGATGAGCAAACTGAACACGATATTCCATTTTTACATATCGTAAAAGCTGAAAATAAAGACAAACCGCTTCCGCTTGTATTTTTCATACACGGATTTACAAGTGCACGTGAGCACAACTTACACTTCGCCTTTCATTTGGCGGAAAAAGGCATGAGAGTGATTTTGCCTGACTGTGCTTATCATGGTGTAAGATCAGAAAACCTCAGCTTAGAGGAACTGGCATCAAAGTTCTGGGAAATTGTCCTGAACGAAATACGTGAAATCGATAT
Organism: Bacillus sp. DWP3-1; assembly: GCF_049896565.1. Lineage (NCBI taxonomy): Bacteria > Bacillati > Bacillota > Bacilli > Caryophanales > Bacillaceae > Bacillus > Bacillus sp. DWP3-1. The sequence continues at coordinate 75,287 of NZ_JAFCUN010000007.1, read as the reverse complement.
ACTCAAAACATACTTTCAAGAAAAACAATTGATTGAAGCCGATCTGATAGGTGTTGCGGGTACTTCCATGGGCGGCATCACCACCTTTGGTGCACTGGCCAAGCATGATTGGATTAAAGCAGCAGTCAGCTTGATGGGCAGTCCGAAATATACGACATTTCTACAAGCACAAATCATGGACATGCGGCACAAAGGGTTGATGAAAGAGATTACAGACGAAGAGGTTCATCAGCAATTAGACGCCCTGCGCCCTTATGATTTAACGCTGCAAACGGATCGATTAAACAAAAGACCACTGTTATTCTGGCATGCAGAAAACGATCCAGTTGTTCCTTACCGGCATGCAAAGGCTCTTTATGACGAGTTAGCAGCAACCCAATATAAAGAAGACCCGCACCTGATTCGTTTTATCACAGACGGACAAGCTGGCCATAAGGTCTCAAGACAAGCAATGTTTGAAACGATTGACTGGTTTGTGACACATCTGAAAAGCACAAACGTTTAGTCAAAGGAAAAAGTACGTTATACTAATGGAAAAGGAGTGGATATCATGGATGAAGCATTGAAAGAAAATATTTTAGGCGCCCTAGAACAGGTGATTGACCCTGAGCTGAATGTCGACATCGTCAACCTTGGACTTGTCTATGATGTCGATCTTGATGAGAATGGAAAAGCGGATGTCACCATGACCTTAACATCAATGGGTTGTCCTCTTGCACCAATTATCGTGGATGAAGTCAAAAAAGCATTAAGTGATCTTCCAGAAGTAAAAGAAACAGAAGTTCACATCGTATGGAATCCGCCTTGGACACGAGACAAAATGTCAAGATACGCAAAAATCGCGCTCGGTATTCAATAAGCACATATGAAAAATGCCTGGTATGAGTTGAACTCATGCCAGGTTTTTTTATGAAAAATTAAGGTAGAGGAAGAGAATGGATTGATATAAAGATAAATCCGCATGTCTCATGAAGATATGCGGATTTTTTGTTGAAAAAAAATGAAAACAAATATTAAATATACAATTGAATTAATTTTTATACATGTTATAATGTTAAATAATTTCACAAAGATCAAGAGGGTGTATTGACGTTGAAAATAGGTATTATAGGTGCTACAGGGTACGGTGGTGCGGAATTGGTTCGTATCTTCAAGCATCATCCACATGTGGGGGAATGTATATTGTATACATCAAGTGGTGATGGGCAATTATACAGTCAGTCTTATCCGCATCTGACAACTATTACTGATCAAACATTAAAAGCCATTGATCCAGCTTCCATTGTGCGAGAAACAGATGCTGTGTTTTTAGCGACACCAGCAGGCGTATCAAGTGAACTTTCGCCGAAGCTCATGAATCAAGGAGTGCCCATTATTGATTTATCAGGTGATTTGCGCATTCAAGATGGCGCAACCTATGAAGCTTGGTATAAACGAAGGGCAGCTGATCAAGCATCTGTTCAACAAGCTGTGTACGGATTATCTGAATTAAATCGTGAAACAATTGAGCAGGCTGAAGTTATTGCAAACCCAGGGTGCTTTCCTACCGCAGTTCTTCTCGGTTTAGCACCGCTGATGAAACAGAATCTAATCGATGAATCTATGATCATAATAGATGCAAAAACAGGCGTGTCCGGTGCAGGACGATCTGCCTCACTTGGAACACATTTTTCAGAGCTAAACGACAATTTCAAAATTTATAAGGTAAATGAACATCAACATACACCTGAAATAGAGCAAATATTAAGAGAATGGAATCCGCAAACGGCGAACATCACATTTTCAACGCATCTTGTCCCGATGACAAGGGGGATTATGGCGACGATGTATACACAGCTGAAATCAGATATCACAAAAGAGGAATTGATGAAGCATATGAAAGGCTTTTATGAAGATTCCTATTTTGTCAGAGTGAGAGATCACGGCGTGTATCCGCAAACAAGGGAAGTCTACGGCAGTAATTTCTGTGACATTGGCTTTCATTTAGATGAACGTACAGGCAGACTCACGATTGTGTCTGTGATCGACAATCTCATGAAAGGCGCAGCCGGCCAAGCGGTTCAAAACTTCAACATCATCAAAGGCTTAGATGAAGAGGCGGGCCTCACAATGACACCTCTCTATCCATAAGAACAGGGGAGACAACAAACATGATCGAATTGAATGAAAAAAGCATTGTAAAAATAGACGGTGACGTATCATCACCAAAAGGCTTTGAAGCAAAGGGGATTCATATTGGATTACGCTATTCGAAAAAAGACCTTGGACTGATTGTCAGTGAGGTGCCGGCAGCGAGTGCAGCGGTATATACACAAAGTCACTTTCAAGCTGCACCTCTACAAGTCACTCAGAAAAGCTTAAAAAAGACAGGGCAATTAAAAGGTGTCATTGTCAATAGTGCCATCGCCAATGCATGTACTGGTGAGCAAGGTTTGAAGGACGCATACGAAATGCAGGCAGCCTGCGCAGATATGTTAGGGGTAGAACCTGATTACATTGCTGTTTCTTCTACTGGTGTCATTGGAGAGTGTCTCGATATGGATAAAGTCAAAAAAGGCATCTCGCAGCTGAAAGAAGCAAAAGCAGGAAATGGTCATTTTGAAGAGGCAATCTTAACAACAGATACAGTCATTAAAAATACAACATACACCTTGACGATAAACGGCAAAGAGATTCTGATTGCAGGTGCAGCAAAGGGCTCTGGCATGATTCATCCGAACATGGCAACGATGCTTGGCTTCGTGACAACGGATGCAAATGTCGAACAGGAAGCCCTGCAAAACGCACTTCGTGACATTACCGATGTGACCTTTAATCAAATTACCGTCGATGGGGAAACATCGACAAACGATATGGTACTTGTGATGGCAAATGGCATGGCAGAAAATGATGCGCTAAATGAAAAGCATCCAGAATGGCCATTGTTCAAAGAAGGATTAAAGCTAGCTTGTGAGGATCTTGCCAAAGAGATTGCAAGAGACGGAGAAGGTGCAACGAAATTAATTGAAGCGCAAGTTGCTGGCGCCAAAAATAATTTAGAAGCCGGCATCATAGCGAAGAAAATCGTTGGTTCAAGTCTTGTGAAAACAGCCGTCTACGGCACCGACGCCAACTGGGGGCGAATCGTTGGAGCCATTGGTCATAGTGCAGCTTCCGTCACACCACAAGAGGTAGAAGTTTATTTAGGCGGACAATGTCTGTTTAAACATAATGAACCGCAGCCATTCTCAGAAGAGGAAGCAAAAGCGTATCTAGAGCAGGATGAGATCACGATTTTGATTCAAATGAATGAGGGAAATGGTAAAGCAGCAGCATGGGGCTGTGACCTTACCTATGATTATGTGAAAATTAACGCGAGCTATCGCACATAATGAAGGAGATAGACATGGATAAAACGATCGTATTTAAGTGTGGAGGCAGTGTCATTCGAGAACTTTCAGATACCTTTTATGAAAATGTACGCTCACTTCAAGCTGCTGGATTTAAGCTGGCTATCGTCCATGGTGGAGGTCCTGAAATCACTAGCATGCTGCAAAAATTAGAAGTGAAAACAGAATTTGTTGACGGGCAGCGTAAAACAACGAAGCCTGTATTAGAAGTAGCTGAAATGGTCCTCTCGGGAACGGTGAATAAATACTTTGTGTCAGAGCTCGCAAAGCATGATATTTCATCTGTCGGCGTATCTGGAAAAGATGGGCAGATGCTTGTCGCCGATTTCCTCGATCAAGACGTGTACGGATACGTTGGCGAAATCAAAGAAGTCCATCCAGAGATGGCAGAAGCATTAATGGAAAAACAATTTATTCCTGTGATTGCACCGCTGTCTATGACAGAAGAATGCCAAACGTTAAACGTAAACGCTGATTTAGCAGCATCAGCTGTCGCAGGAGCCATGAAAGCTGATAAGCTCATGTTTGTTACAGATGTGGAAGGCATTTTAAAAAATGGTGAATTATTAGATGTCGTCACCGAACAAGAAGCCCTTTCACTCATTGATGAAGGCATTATTTCCGGGGGAATGATTCCAAAAGTGCAATCCGCTTTGAGTGCTTTATCAGGAGATGTGGATGAAGTCATGATCGTGAATGGCAAAGGCAGTATCTTTACAGGGGAAACCTTTAAAGGAACAAGAATTGTGAAACAAAAGGAGGCGGTTCTGTGAGTCATCTCTTTCAAACGTATGGACGGTGGAATGTTGAAATTAAAGAGGCAGCAGGTTCTTGGGCAGTCGATACAAATGGAAAAAAATACTTAGACTTTATACAAGGCATTGCGGTTACAAATCTAGGCCACAATCACCCAAAGGTCAATCAAGCCATCAAGAAGCAGCTTGATCACGTCTGGCATGTATCGAATCTATTTGAAAATGGACTGCAGGAAAAAGCAGCAGAAAAGCTTGCGGCAAACAGTTCAGGAGACCTCGTGTTTTTCTGCAATAGCGGAGCTGAGGCAAATGAAGGTGCGATCAAATTAGCGCGTAAAGCAACAGGGAAAACAAATATCGTGACATTTTTGCACTCTTTTCATGGGCGCACGTATGCTGGTATGGCTGCTACAGGTCAAGATAAAATCAAAACTGGCTTTGGCCCTATGCTGGAAGGCTTTCATTATGTACCGTTTAATGACCCAGACGCTATTGCGGCGTGTGAAGTCGATGATGTGGCAGCGGTAATGCTTGAGGTTGTGCAAGGAGAAGGTGGAGTAAATCCAGCGACAGCAGAATTTCTAGAAGCCGTTCAAGCGTTTTGCCAAAAGCATGAAGCACTGCTGATCGTAGACGAAATTCAAACGGGTATTGGACGTACAGGAACAGCGTTTGCATACGAACAAACGGGACTTGATCCTGATATTATCTCTTCTGCTAAAGGCTTAGGAAACGGCTTCCCAGTCAGTGCGGTCATAGGGAAAAAGGCTTTAGGAGATGCATTCTCACCAGGTTCACACGGAACAACCTTTGGTGGCAACATGCTTGCCATGGCCGCAGTGAATGCAACACTCGATGTCATTTTCAAAGAAGAGTTTCTTTCAGAAGTCAAAGAAAAAGGCGCTTATCTGTTAGAAAAGCTGCAAGATCTGAAACAACTGAATATTGTAAAAGAAGTACGCGGAAAAGGATTGATGGCAGGGATTGAATGTCATCAGCCAGTCGGTGATTATATCACAGCTCTTAGAGAACAAGGGTTGCTGGTACTTCCAGCTGGTCCAAATGTGATTCGGTTATTACCTCCGCTGAATGTAGAAAAAGCAGAAATAGATCATGCAATAGAAGCGATTACTCAGGTTTTAGCAAATGAAGCAGTGACGGTATAAATTTTTTTACACCAAAACGCATAAAAATGCATTTATATTACTAATTATTCAATTTGGGGTGACACAAGCATGAAAGGTTATTTAAATTTAGAAGATGGAGCCTCTTTTGAAGGAGATCTGACAGGAGAAGCTGGCATGACAGGTGAAGTGGTTTTCTTTACAGGGATGACAGGTTACCAAGAGGTGCTCACAGATCCTTCTTATAAGGGACAAATCATTGTTTTCACATATCCACTCATCGGAAATTACGGTATTAATCATGAAGACTTTGAGAGCAAAAAACCACAAGTGAAAGCTGTCGTTGTGTATGAAGCAGCTGATCATTTCTCTCATCATCTTGCAGCGGTTAGCTTAAAAGATTATTTACAGAAGTGGAACATTCCGCTTCTGACACATACAGATACACGTGCAGTCGTGCAAAACATCCGGGCTAATGGGACGATGAACGCTGTGATCAGTGTAGACGAAAACGAAACACCGCCGGTCATGAAACAAGACAATGTGGTCGCACAGGTGACAGAGGACGAGATCTACACACAAGGCAGCGGCGAGGAACATGTAGCGCTCATTGATTTTGGCTTTAAAAAATCAATTGCAGATTCGCTTGAAGCGCGCGGCTGTAAAGTAACCGTCATTCCGTACAAACAGCTGGAAAAGGTGTTTGAGATCAAGCCAGATGCGATTCTGCTGTCAAATGGACCTGGTGATCCCAAAACAATGAAGCCATATTTAAAAACCATTCATGACATCATGATGACCTTCCCGACACTTGGAATCTGCTTAGGTCATCAATTAATCGCTCTCGCACTTGGCGGGGATACGTATAAGCTTCCATTTGGCCACCGCGGGGCGAATCACCCTGTACAAGATACAGAATCCAAACGTGTTTTCATGACAAGTCAGAATCACAGCTATGTGGTGAATGAAAAAAGCATGAATGACAAAGAAGTGGACGTGAAATTCCTTCATGTCAATGATGGATCTGTAGAAGGTTTCATTCATAAAGAGAAGCTAATTATGTCAGTTCAATTTCATCCAGAAGCACACCCAGGTCCTGCTGAAAGTGAATGGGTATTCGATGATTTTATTGAGAAAGTGAAACAAGCAAGGAGAGAAGTTGCACATGCCTAAAGATCAAAGCATACAAACCATTCTAGTCATCGGGTCTGGTCCAATCATCATTGGTCAGGCAGCAGAATTTGATTACTCAGGAACACAAGGATGTATGGCCTTAAAAGAAGAGGGCTACAAAGTCATTTTAGTGAATAACAACCCAGCAACCATTATGACAGACGAATCATTTGCTGATGAAATCTATTTTGAACCGCTTTCAGTTGATTCAGTGACAAGAATCATCGAAAAGGAAAAACCAGATGGTCTTTTAGCCAACCTTGGCGGACAGACCGCTTTAAACCTTGCTGTCGAGCTAGAAAAAGCCGGTGTGCTGAAGAAGCATGGGGTAACCCTGCTCGGAACGTCAGTTGAAACAATTGAAAACGGTGAAGATCGAGAGAAATTCCGTGCTCTCATGAAGCAGTTGAACGAACCTGTGCCAGATAGTGAAATTGTGGATAATGCGAAAGATGCCCTTCAATTTGCAAAAGAAGTAGGCTTCCCAGTCATCCTAAGACCAGCATACACACTTGGCGGAAAGGGCGGCGGAATTGCTTTAACAGAAGAAGCGTTTAAACCGCTCATTGAAGGAGCCCTTTTAGCGAGCCCGATTCATCAGTGTTTAGTTGAAAAAAGCATCGCTGGCTTTAAAGAAGTCGAATATGAGGTCATGAGAGACCGTCAAAATACGTGTATTACGGTTTGTAATATGGAAAATATCGATCCAGTTGGTGTGCATACAGGAGACTCGATTGTCGTTGCACCTTCCCAAACATTAACAGACCAGGATTATCAAATGCTTCGTTCAGCGAGCCTGAAAATCATTTCAGCACTGGATGTAGTCGGCGGATGCAACATCCAATTCGCCCTTGATCCACTCAGTAAAGAATACTTTGTCATTGAGGTGAATCCACGGGTCAGCCGTTCATCTGCTCTTGCCTCAAAAGCAACAGGCTATCCAATTGCTAAAATGGCGGCAAAGCTTGCGGTAGGCTACACACTAGACGAACTCAAAAACCCGCTCACAGGCACAACTTATGCTAGTTTCGAGCCGGCACTCGATTATGTCGTCGTGAAATTCCCACGCTGGCCGTTTGATAAATTTAAACAGGCAGATCGTCAATTAGGAACAAAAATGAAGGCGACTGGCGAAGTCATGGCGATTGACCGTAATTTAGAGTCAGCCATTCAAAAAGCCGTCGCCTCCCTTGAAATCAAAACAAAGGGCTTCCATCTGCCAGAATTGAAAGACCAATCGACTGAACAACTATTTGAACTGATCAAAACACCAGACGATCGACGTTTCTTCGCTGTCATGGAGCTTCTTTCAAGACAAGAAACGGTCGAAACGATTCATCAAGCGACGAAAATTGATCTATTCTTCTTACATGTGTTCAAGAATATGATCATTCTCGAACAGGAATTGAAGAACCATGAGGGAACGCTCTCAAAAGACACCTTGAAAAAGGTAAAGGAAAAGGGCTTCCTTGATGAAACGATTGCTCTTCTTACAGGCCACAGTGAAGAGGCCATTAGACAGCTTCGTCAAGAATATGACATTACGGCTTCATTTAAAATTGTCGACACATGTGCGGCAGAATTTGATGCAAAAACGAACTACTTCTATTCCACATACTTTGGCAAAAGTGATGGAGAGCATCAGGAGAAAACAAAGCAACGTGCACTCATCATTGGCTCTGGTCCGATTCGAATTGGGCAGGGAGTCGAGTTTGACTATAGTGCAGTTCATGGCGTTCTTACCCTGCAAAAGCTTGGCTTTGAAACCATCATGATGAACAACAATCCAGAGACGGTCAGTACGGATTATGAGATCGCAGATCGTTTATATTTTGAACCCATTACATTAGAGCACATCTTAAACGTTGTCGAAGCAGAAAAAATTGATTTCGTCATCGTCCAATTTGGCGGACAGACTGCCATCAATGTAGCAGAAGGCTTAGAAAAAGCCGGTGTCACGTTGTTAGGTACATCCTTTGACACGCTAGATGCGCTCGAAGATCGTGATTTGTTCTATCAGCTTCTTGATGAACTGAATCTTCCTCATGCAGAAGGAAATACGGCTGACTCAAAAGAAGAAGCACTCGCACATGCCAGAATCATTGGTTACCCTGTGTTAATTCGCCCATCGTATGTCATTGGCGGAATGGGGATGATCGTTGTCCAGTCAGAAGTACATTTGACATCATTGCTTGATCAGCCAGATCATTTGCCGTACCCGATCTTAATTGATGAGTATGTCACTGGAAAAGAAGTTGAAGTGGATCTGATTTCTGACGGAAAAACGACCTTCATTCCAACGATCGTGGAGCATATAGAGAAAGCGGGCGTCCATTCAGGTGACAGCTTTGCCATTTTACCAAGTGTCTCCATCAGCGAAGACATCAAACAGCAGGTGCATACTGCGTCCGAACAAATAGCGAAGAAATTAGCGTTTAAGGGCATTATGAATATCCAATTTGTGATCAAAGGGGATCAGGCGCTTGTACTAGAGGTAAATCCGCGGGCAAGCCGGACGGTTCCAGTCGTCAGCAAAGTAATGGGCATTGACATGATTCCGCTTGCGACTCAATTATTAGCGGGTGCGACGCTTGAAGAACTGAACCCTGCAACGAAAAACAAAGGGGGAACAGCGGTCAAATTCCCAGTCTTCTCATCACATGCCATTCAAGATATTGACTTAAAGCTGACACCTGAAATGAAAGCGACAGGAGAAGGAATGTGTGTAGGCAAGAACGCCGAAAGCGCCTTGAAAAAAGTGTTTGCGTCAATCTGGCATCAGAAAGGCAGCCTCTTTATAAAAGGCAGTGAACAATTGGTAGATAAAGCGAAACATGCAGGCTTTGACGTCTGGACGGACAGCTTTGAAACTTGGCTGCAAAACGAAGATAAGTCGCTTCATATCCATTTAGGGGAAGATGAAGAGGCAAAAGAGCAGCGTGTAAAAGCACTCACACATGGCGTCCAAGTTCTAACCGAATATGAAACAGCTCAAGCATTCCTGCAAGGGAAAAATGGAGATGTATCACCAGTATCGCTCAAAGAATTATATAAAAAGGAAGTGACGGCATGAGTCAAGTCGACGTGCAACCGGCATTATACGGAAAAGACTTTTTAACTTTAAAAGATTTCTCAATCAATGACATTGCTTATTTAATTGAAAAAGCGGAAGAAATGAAACAAAATCCCTATCAGGATTTATTCAAAGGGAAAACGTTAGCGATGATCTTTGAAAAATCGTCAACTAGAACCCGTGTATCGTTTGAAGCGGGAATGACGCAGCTAGGAGGACATGCGCTCTTCCTCAGCTCAAATGATTTGCAAATTGGCAGAGGAGAAACGATCAGTGATACGGCACAAGTGCTGTCTGGCTATGTAGATGGCATTATGATTCGGACCTTTGAACATGAGAAGGTCGAGGAGCTAGCACAATACGCGTCTATTCCTGTCATCAATGGACTGACTGACTACTCCCATCCATGTCAGGCACTTGCTGATTTATTGACAATCAAAGAAGTAAAAGGAACATTAAAAGGAATCAAAGTAGCCTATATTGGTGACGGAAATAACGTGGCTCACTCCTTGATGGTTGGCTGTGCGCAGCTAGGCTGTGACATTGCTGTTGCATCACCAGAAGGCTATGAACCGCTCCAAGAAGTAACAGACACGGCACGTGAGTTTGCAAAACAATCAGGCGCAGAAGTCATCGTTACGACAGACCCTGTCGCTGCTGTTCAAGATGCAGATGTCATTTATTCCGATGTGTTTACAAGCATGGGGCAGGAAGAAGAAACAGAGAAACGTCTTGCTGAATTTAAAGAATATCAAGTCAATGACGAACTAATGAGTTATGCAGCAAAGGATTATATTTTCCTTCATTGTCTCCCGGCACACCGCGGAGAAGAAGTGACAGCAGACATTATTGACGGGCCGCACTCAAAAGTTTTTCAGCAGGCAGAAAACCGTTTGCATGTACAAAAAGCGTTAATCAAAGAGCTCATGTATCAACAAACCAATTAAATGAAAAGTGTCCCTGACTCGTAGGAGCAGGGACTTTTTGCATAAAGGATTGGAGAGGCAAGTGACGGGACATAATAACATCATCGAGAAAGGAGGATGGGAATGGGTCAGAAGCATCAATTTAAATCAGGGAATAAAGCACCGAATAATGGTGTGTATATCGAGATCGGTGAAACCGGCAGTATGGTGAAAGATCCTTTAAAGATTAAGCTTCAAGCAGGCGACGTCTTTCCGGATAACTCGAACCATAATCGTGTTTGGACCTACCAAAGAAAGCCATAAGCAATTGACTAAGAGTCAGAAGGAATAAGTCTTTAGAGGCATGTGTCATGCCTCTTTTTTCTTTATAATAAAAATCAATTAAGTTCCAATTTTCAAAAAACAGTATGAAAAAAAGAAAATTTAAGGTAAAATATGTAATTGGAATATATTGTTGAAAGGATTTGTGTGATGGAAAAGACGAATCTCAGTGAAAGTGTTTGGAATAAACGCTTCACCTCATTATTCATATCAAGACTGATTAAAAACACAGGAGAAAGTTTTGCTTTTACATCCGTCCTTTGGCTATTGATTTTGAGAGGGGATGGAGCACTCGGTACAGGACTTCTCCTAGCAGTAACCGTTCTTCCTTCATCTTTGTTAGCCCCAATACTAGGACCTCTTATGAAAAAGCACCATTTGTCTAAATGGATGTTCGCTTCAGACGTCGTTCGAGCAACAATTGTACTCATTATTCCGCTTCTGCATTTTTCGCATCTATTGCCTTTATGGTTATTGATCTCATTAATGGTTATTCAATCGGCAACAGGTGCAGCATATAATCCAGCCTCTGTGGCCATTTTACCGCAGATTGTTCCGAAGCATCTGATTCAAAAAGCAAATGCCATCCTGCAATCTTCTTTTGAGATTGTCGCACTTGCAGCAGTCATGGTGGCTGGTCTCTTGGTCAAATTAATCGGACCTGCAGATACCCTGCTCATCACCACTGCCTTATTCATCATATCCGGCCTGTTTATTATCGGCGTCAAACTAAAGAAAACCGATGAAGAAAAAGCAGCAGGCATTAAACAAGCAAAGAATACATATTTGTATAACTTAAAAAGAGGTTTTCTCGTCGTCAAAAATCATCACATTTTATTTGCACTGACGCTGTATTGTATTTTAATGAATGTCGCCGCAGCACCGTGGCAGGCACTATCTGCTGTATACGTAGCAGAAGCACTGCAAAGCGATTCCATGGTGTATTCCATTTTAAGAGGTGTTGCCGCAGTCGGCGCGTTTATGATGGGCTTTGCTCTAGCGAAAGTGAAAATTAAGAGATTTGGTTTGTTCTTTATTGTCGCTGGTATGATTGAAGGAGCTGCGTTCTTTATCACAGGGATGAGTACATGGCTGCCGGTCGTTCTACTTGCATCCTTTATATTCGGTGCCGCCGTTAGTGCGATCAATGTACCGGAAATGGTCATTATTCAAACGTCTGTCGACCAAGACGATCAGCCGCAAGTATACGCCGTGATCAATGCTTCATCAAATGTTTTTCTCCCGCTTGCAGCTGTCGTATCAGGTGTTCTGGCAGAAAGGTTTGGAGCAGGACCTGTCATTGCTGGCGGTGGGGTCCTTGAAATTTTATCTGGTATCGCGATCTTCCTGTTTACAGGGCTTGCGAAAAGCCATTTGACAGCAGACAAACAGAAGTCCGAAACCGTCGAGGTGTAATCGATAAAAAAACCCCCTGTGGCTGCAGGGGGTTTTAGCGTACCGCTTTTCAATCAAAAAGAAAAAGAGCTAAAATCAACATCATTTTAGCTCTTCCTCAGCAATCAAGTCTTACGTATTAAGAGTGTTTTGTTGAACTTTCCGTTTCTTTCATTGGACTTACTTCAGCAAAGATGAATAAAATAACCGTAAACACCACTGCAAGAATAGAAGTCAAAGTAAAGTCATAAGCAGCGCCATTCATCGAGGCAACGATGTAACCAGCCATATGTGTCAGCAGAAAAGTCCAAATGAGGGTGATAATATAATGCATAATCCCACCGTCCTTTATGTAACAATCTATTGATTATCATACCATAGATACGAGTGAGGGGAAAAGACTGTTTTAGCCTTTATGTGACCATTTTAAGACCTTCTGCTATAAAAATAAAAAGAATTCTTCTCTCTTTAGGGGATTTCCTTATTCCTACAAGAGTTGTTGTTCATATCATAGAAAGCAGAATCACTGAAAGGAGGCTGGCCATATGGGTGTAAGCGAACGGTTTTTCCAGCTTGGTTCCCAGTGGAACGTCATTCACCTTCCTCAAAAACCAAATGGCTTTGGCATTCTTATCCTCGGTGACCGAAATCACTTTGTGCAGGAAAATACATCATTCTGGCTTCAGCACTATGGAAGAAACCAGCTTTTAACTGCCTTAAAGGATGAAGGATATACATTGTTTAATAGTCATCTTCATGGGAATCACTGGGGATGCGAAGATGCTGTTTTTAGTGCAAAGCAGCTCGTTCATCACACATTAAAACAAGAAATATTAAACCGGGAAATTCATGTGCTGGCAGAGGGGATGGGCGCACTCGTTGCCATGAGCCTTGCTGAAGAGATGCCAGAAGTGCTAAGGTCCATTGCGCTCGTGAATCCATGTCTGCATCTCTATGCACAACGAGAAAGAGAAAAGGAACACAAATTCTTTTATAAACAGCTGATCAAAGAATTAGCGAAAAGCTACGGCTGCTCTGAAAAGGAAGCGGAAACGTACCCGCTCCCTGCTTGCCCTGTTCATTCTGCTCATGTACCGATTCACATATGGCAAAGACTAAACGGCGCACCGTATGCATATGAACTGCATGCAAAGCCTTTTATAGATCAGCATATGAAGAATCCAGAGCATTGTCAGATCGATCTCACCTTGCATATGTTTGATCATCCGAGAAGAATCTTTCAATCCATTCACAAGTTTTATAAATCGCATGAAAGAGAATTGTGATGAATAGGATGATAACAGCCCTTCATGGAAAGGGCTCTTCTTTTTATTCGATAAGCTAAAAAAGGGGACATGAACATGGAAACAGGACTGATCATAGGGGCAGATGAATTTTTTGGTCTAGCGCTGTGTGAATATATGATGAAAGAGGGCATTCAAGTGGATATCACATGTCCTCATGATCATACAGAAGAGCAAAAGATGTTATTAGAAGAGCGAATGATGTGGCTCGGCAGAAATGATCTCTTCCGTGTCATTGACCTTCAGGATGGAAAAGACACGTATGACCTCATCTTTATTCAATCAGAGGAATCAGATAAACGACACAAAGACATGAAAGCGAAGCATGGCATGTACCGGGTTCTTTACGAAAAACCCGAAGACGAATCGTCCAATCAGAATGTGCCGGCTGTTATTCTCCCTCGCATGTTCGGACCATGGGCACTTAATAAAGAAAGAACTAAGCGTGATGAAGCATTTTTTGTAGAAGATGTGGCAAGGGATTTGTTCAAGTGGGCATCGGGCACTGAACAAAGACAGGAAACACATGAATTGAAGGTAGAAAGACAAACGGATGACAAACAAGCAGAAGAAATGATGGTAGAATGGAAAAGACAAAACTCAACATTTTTCGACAAAAAGCAAGAATGATCTTCCATCTTATCTTTTTTCAGTATAAAATAAACCTATATTTAACATACAGGTTCATGCCTGCATGTGGCAAAGGGAGTTGAACATGGCATGAAGTATCAGCGGCTTGTCATGATCTTTTCGTTCCTTCTCCTATTATCTGCCTGCTCACAGGCACCTTTAAAAGGACAGATTGAGAAGGTGGGTTTACTCGTCCCCGATACAATTAATGATCAAGTTTGGGGAACGAAAGGTTATAAAGGCTTATTAAATATTCAATCAACATTTGGTGTAGATGTTTATTATAAGGAAGGAATGGTCGACAAAGAGAAAATCGTTGATGCCATTGAAGAATTTCACAAAAAAGGAGTCAATTTGATTATTGGCCATGGCAATGAATACAGCGAAATTTTCAACTTAATTAGTGAAGATTATCCGAAAACACAATTTATCACGGTAAATGGAAACAAGCCTCAGGCGGATAATGTCGCGAATGTGACGTTTAAAGGTGAAGCGATGGGCTTTTTCGGAGGCATGACAGCAGCACATATGTCAAAATCAAAAAAGATTGGTATTCTTGCTACATATGATTGGCAAAGCGAAGTAGATGGCTTTATCAAAGGTGCAAAATATCAAGATGAACATGTACAAGTGCTTGCCGAGTTTGTCGAAAACTGGGATGATGCGGACAAAGCCGTGGAGCTCTATCAAAAATTGAAAAAGCAGGGCGTAGATGTTGTATATCCAGCAGGCGATGGTTATAATATCCCTGTCATTGAACAAATCAAAGCCGATAATTTATCAGCGATCGGATATGTCACTGATCAATCCAACCTCGGCAGTCATACCGTCTTAACAAGCACAGTCCAGCATGTGGATAAAGCGTACACTATTATTGCGAAGAAATTTAATGAAGGCAAGCTAAACGAACAAGGTGACTACTCCTTTGATTTTAAAGAAGGAGTGATCGAAATGGGGAAATTTAGTTCCACCATTGACCGTGCTTTTGTGAAAGATATTGAAAGTGATATTGCGACTTACAAAAAAACTGGCAAACTGCCAAATGAAAAGTGAGGATACGACGATGCAGCACGAAAAATCGATGGAGTTTTTACAAATTGCCATGAAGTATTTTCCGCAGGCAAAAGAAGAATTAGATAAAGCGGGTATTCAGCTTGAGCCCGAAGCTCTTCAGCCGCTTTTATCATTGTTTACATCTGTCATGCAAGAGGCATATGAGCTTGGGAAAGCAGATGCAGAATCAGAAAAAGCCACAGAATAGTGGCTTTTTTTATGATAATTTTTTCTTGAAGGCACTAATCATAGGGCCAACATCTTTAAACACAGGCTTCAGTTCATCGATGGAGTTCATAATGTTCCCAATTTGATTCATGACATGCATGTAATCAATTGAGTCTTCACTTGGAGATGTCTCCTCACGTTCCTCCTTTGCTTCTGTCTTGCTTTTCTCCTTTTCAAGCGGCTGGCCAAACATCATAGCCGAAAAAATATCTTTTTGCGCCATATCACATGCTCCTTTCTACTATCGGTATATCAATAATCTATGAAAAAAGTGAGAGGAAAGGTTAGACGTTTGTATTGCCAAGGAGAAAAAAATAAGGTAAAATTAGTACCAGATACTAATATAAGATCACAATATCACATGCTCGTATGAGTAAAAGGAGTCTTATTCAATGAATGCTGGAATTATTGGCCTTGGCCGCTATATACCTGAAAAAGTGTTAACAAATCTTGATTTAGAAAAAATGGTTGAAACTTCTGACGAATGGATTCGTACTAGAACAGGTATAGAAGAAAGAAGAATTGCTTCTGATGATGTCAATACATCACATATGGCGCTTGCTGCTGCAAAAAAAGCATTAGCTGACGCAAATGTAGCTGCAGAAGATATCGATATGATTCTTGTGGCGACAGTCACGCCAGATCAAGCATTTCCGACAGTCGCTTGTATGATTCAAGAGCAGCTCGGTGCACATAAAGCATGTGCAATGGATATTAGCGCTGCGTGTGCTGGCTTTATGTATGGGCTTGTTACTGGAAAACAATTTATCGAATCAGGTACGTTCAAGCACGTGCTCGTCATTGGCGTTGAAAAGCTTTCTCGCATTACCGACTGGGATGACCGCAATACTGCTGTTCTGTTTGGAGATGGAGCAGGTGCTGCTGTGTTAGGAGAGGTCAGCGAAGGGAAAGGAATTCTCTCATTTGAGCTTGGAGCCGATGGAAGAGGCGGGAAGCACTTGTACTTAGATGAAAAAGATCATACAATCATGAATGGACGAGAAGTATTTAAATTTGCTGTAAGACAAATGGGCGAGTCAAGCGTAAACGTCATCGAAAAAGCTGGACTATCAAAAGAAGACGTTGACTTCTTGATCCCGCATCAAGCAAATATTCGCATTATGGAAGCAGCCCGCGAACGCCTAGAGCTGCCAGTTGAAAAAATGTCGAAGACGGTCCATAAGTATGGAAACACATCAGCAGCATCTATTCCAATTTCACTATGTGAAGAAATCGAAGCCGGAAAAATTCATGACGGCGATGTGATTGTAATGGTTGGTTTTGGTGGCGGATTAACGTGGGGCGCAATCGCTATGCGATGGGGCCGATAAAAGAGTGAGGTGCACAAATTAATGGATAAAAAACGAGTAGTTGTTACAGGATTAGGTGCTTTGACACCTCTTGGCAACGATGTAGAGTCAACATGGAAAAATGCTGTAGCAGGTGTATCAGGAGTTGGACCAATCACACGTGTCGATTCAAGTGAATATACCGCAAAAGTAGCAGCAGAACTAAAAGATTTTAACATTGAAGATTACATGGAGAAAAAAGAAGCACGAAAAATGGCACGCTTCACGCAATATGCAGTCGTTGCTGCTCAAAAGGCGCTAGAAGATTCACGTCTTGAAATCACAGATGAAATCGCACCGCGTGTTGGTGTATGGGTTGGGTCTGGTATTGGCGGACTTGAAACATTTGAAGAGCAGTTTGAAGTGTATTCAAATAAAGGAGCAAGACGCGTAAGCCCATTCTTCGTTCCAATGATGATTCCAGATATGGCAACAGGCCAAATTTCAATTGCACTTGGCGCAAAAGGGGTTAACTCTTGTACAGTGACAGCATGTGCAACAGGGACAAACTCAATTGGTGATGCATTTAAAGTCATTCAGCGCGGAGATGCAGATGCGATGATCACAGGCGGAACGGAAGCGCCGTTAACAAAAATGTCATTTGCTGGTTTCTGTGCGAACAAAGCTCTTTCGACAAATCCTGATCCAGAGACAGCAAGCCGTCCATTTGACAAAAACCGTGACGGATTTGTTATGGGAGAGGGTGCAGGGATTGTCGTTCTTGAAGAACTCGAGCATGCGTTAAAACGCGGTGCGACAATTTATGCAGAAATTGTTGGATATGGTTCAACTGGAGATGCGTATCATATTACAGCGCCGGCTCCAAACGGAGAAGGCGGCGTCCGCGCAATGAAAGAAGCGATTCGAGATGCTGGTTTGTCTGTGGAAGAAATTGATTATATCAATGCCCACGGAACAAGCACACCTTACAATGATAAATTTGAAACAATGGCCATTAAAGAAGTGTTCGGAGAGCATGCGAATCAGCTTGCCATCAGTTCGACAAAATCAATGACAGGTCACTTACTTGGCGCAGCAGGCGGAGTAGAAGCTATTTTCTCTGTTCTTGCGATTAAAGACAGCGTCATTCCTCCAACCATTAACCTTGAAACACCGGATGAAGAATGTGATCTAGATTATGTGGCAAATGAAGCACGTTCAAAAGAAGTACAAGTGGCTCTAAGTAACTCACTTGGCTTTGGCGGACATAATGCGACAATTATCTTTAAAAAATACGAAGCGTAATATTTCCTAAGAAGGCGGCGATCTATAAACAGATCGCCGCTTTTTTGCATATGATGAAAATGGAGGTGTTTAGCGGTATGGGTCTAGTCAATACACAATATCTCATTCATCAATCATCATCATTTCAGGAGCTGGCATCGCGCTTTATTCCTTATTTTAAAGGGGCAGAGGAAAAAGAATGGTCCTCTATTCTCTCCCACCTGCAGCATCACGGAATGATTCGGTCTTTTAGATCATGCAAAGACATGATCGACAAGCTCAAAGAAAAAGGGTACTTCCAGCTCGTCATGAAAGAATACAGGGCGCTGCAAAAGCAGTGGAAAGGCCCTGACATTCCTGTCTTTATTTTGCCAGTCAATGAGAGCAGCAAAGAAATTAGAGAACAATTTTTTTATCAATCCGGCATGGCATTTGACGACAAGGTCTTTCTCTTTTTGTCGCCAAATACTCCGAAAGAACGTATCGGTACATTGCTGACTCATGAATATCACCATGTATGCAGGTTGCATTTTCTCACGAAAGAAGAAAAAGATTTTACATTCCTTGATACAATCATGATGGAGGGGCTCGCTGAATATGCTGTGTATCATAGATACGGAGAAAGCTATACAGCCAAATGGACCACTCTCTATGACGAAACGCAGCTTCAGCACTTGTATAAGAAATGGGTATCCAGTCATCTTGATCAAAAAGTGCAGGACGACGAAAGACTGATACAGAACCTCCTTTATGGAAAAGGGAACTACCCCAAAATGCTTGGTTACGCCACCGGGTTTTATATTGTGAAAAAGTATTTCAGTGAGCACCGAATCAGCGAGGAGTCTATGATTGCAGAGCCGTCCGAAACTTTTTTAAAGGCGGTAGACTCATAAAGTGAATGATTCACATAAAAAGAGACATATTACAAATTTACTAAATTCTTCTTGATTTCGTCATAACAATGTAATAATATACAAATATAAATTTTGATAATTCTTTTTATTCAAAAAAGACAGAATTTTTTATTCATTTCTATTGTCTATGGAGAAAGGGGCGAATGAATGACCAAGCTGCTTGAAGTGCAAAACTTAAAAACATATTTTTTTCGAAAAAAAGAACCGATACCTGCTGTTGATGGCGTTGATTTCAGCATCAACAGAGGAGAAACTGTCGCGTTAGTCGGTGAGTCTGGATCTGGTAAAAGCATTACGTCCTTATCCATTATGGGGTTGATAAACGGCACTGGTGGAAAAATTATGGACGGTTCCATCAAGCTTGATGGAAAGGACCTAGTTACATATGGTGAAAAGGAATTATGCAGCATTCGTGGTAATGATGTATCTATGATCTTTCAGGAACCCATGACCTCACTTAATCCCGTCCTAACCATCGGGGAACAAATAACAGAAATCCTCATCTATCACAAAAAACTTTCAAAAAAAGAAGCGACGAAAAAAGCGATTGATCTGCTGAAGATTGTTGGTTTTTCCAGACCGGAACAAATCATCAAAGATTACCCGCACCGTTTATCAGGCGGCATGCGGCAAAGAGTGATGATTGCCATTGCGCTAAGCTGCGATCCGAAGCTTCTCATTGCAGATGAACCGACAACTGCCCTAGATGTAACGATTCAAGCCCAGGTGCTCACATTGATGAAAGATTTATGCACGACATTTGGTACATCTATTCTTCTCATTACTCATGATCTAGGTGTCGTGTCTGAAGTGGCAGATCGAGTCATTGTCATGTACTGCGGACAGGTTGTTGAAAATGGGACCGTCGAAGAATTATTTGATCAGCCGCTTCATCCTTACACAGAAGGGCTGCTTGAATCGATTCCTGTCATTGACGGAGACATACAGCCGTTAACGGCGATCAAAGGGAATGTCCCTGCGCCAGATCAGCTTCCGGCTGGCTGCCGCTTTGCTCCTAGATGCCCGCAAGTGAAGGAGCGCTGCCTAGGAGAGCTGCCTAAGCTCAGGACATTTGAGAATGGCAGAAGCGTCAGATGCTTCTTATATGAGGAGGCAGACCATACATGACCCTTGCTCAAAATCAACCACAGCCAACAGATCTAACAGAGAAAGAAACCATCCTTGAACTGAAACAGATCCGAAAACATTTTCCGATTAAAGCGGGCGTCTTTCAGAAGAAAGTCGGTGCAGTCAAAGCTGTTGACGGCATAGACTTGAAGATTTATAAAGGTGAAACGTTAGGCATTGTTGGGGAGTCAGGGTGCGGTAAATCTACACTAGGCCGGACAATGATTCGCTTATATCAGCCAACTGACGGTCAAATCTTTTTTAAAGGGCAAGATATCTCCCGCGTATCAGAATCAAAGCTAAGACAATCAACACGAAAAAACATCCAAATGGTTTTTCAAGATCCCTTTGCATCACTCAACCCTAGAAAAACACTTCGAAGCATCATCAAAGAACCCTACAAAACACATCACTTATATTCCTTAAAAGAAAGAAATGAAAAAGTAGAACAGCTTTTATCAAAGGTGGGCCTTCATCCAAGCTTTGCAAATCGCTACCCTCACGAATTTTCTGGCGGGCAGAGGCAGCGAATCGGCATCGCTCGTGCGCTTGCCATGAATCCCGAAATGATCATCGCAGATGAGCCGGTATCAGCACTTGATGTATCCATTCAGGCGCAGGTGATTAATCTGATGGAGGAGCTTCAGGAGGAATTTGACCTGACATATCTATTTATCTCTCACGATTTAAGTGTGGTCAGGCACATTAGTGATAGAGTCGGCGTGATGTATCTCGGCAAAATGATGGAGCTTGCCGATAAGCACAGCCTGTATGATGAACCGCTCCATCCATATACACAGGCACTGCTTTCTTCTGTTCCTGTTACCCGTAAAAAGGGTCAGATCAAAAGAGAACGTATCATGCTTCAAGGCGATCTGCCAAGTCCTGCGAATCCGCCAAAAGGCTGCGTATTTCACACAAGATGCCCGCATACGAAGGAAATCTGTAAAGAAAAAATACCAGCATTTCAGGAATTAAAAACAAACCACTTCGTTGCCTGCCACCTCTACGACGCTTAATCAGCTTGGAAGATCTCATCTTTGAGAGGGGGGATGAAGCGGCATCTGTCGTCATTTCTAAAAAAGGATAGGGGGAATTGTATATGAAAGGTAGAAATAGAAAACCCATTTTGGTCAGTTTACTGCTGATCTTTACACTCATGCTTGCGGCTTGCTCTAGTGGAAATAAAACATCTGGAGACAGTGAAAAGAAATCAACTGGAAAACCTGTACAAGGCGGAGACCTTGTCATCGGTTCAATTGCAGAGCCTACGTTATTTAACTCGCTGTATTCAACAGACGTGGCAAGCTCTGATATTGAGGAAAGAATCTACAGCTTCTTACTTCAAACTGACGGAAAGCTGAACCCTCAGCTATCGCTGGCAGAGGATATTAAAGAATCTGATGACGGCAAGCAGTTTGATGTGACCATTAAAAAAGGCGTAAAGTTTCATGATGGTGAAGAACTGACGGCTGATGATGTTGTGTTTACATACAGCATTCCGATCAATAAGGACTACAATGGAGAGCGCGGATCAGGCTTTGAAGTATTAGATTCCGTTAAAAAGACAGGGGATTACTCAATCGAATTCAAGCTCAATAAAAAAGATCCCTATTTCTATAATGTCACATTAGGAAGCTATGGCATTTTGCCTAAGCATATTTTAGGTGATGTGCCTGTAAAGGATCTCGGTGAAAATGAATTTAACCGAAAAAATCCAATTGGTTCAGGTCCATTTAAATTTGCCGAGTGGAAAGAAGGAGACTACGTTAAACTAGAAGCCTTTGACGATTATTGGGATGGACGTCCATACCTTGATACCGTCACGATTAAAACCATTCCTGATCAGAATGCAGCGATTGCCCAGCTGTCAGCAGGCGATATTGATTTCTTTGCTGTACCGGGAGCAGAGCTGCAAACAGCTGAAAAAGTCAGCAACATTAAAATTGAATCTGATCTAGGGCTCAATTATTCATACATTGGCTGGAACCAGAAAAATGATCTCTTTAAAAGTAAAAAGGTCCGCCAAGCGCTGACACATGCCATTGATCGTCAAACGATTGTCGATCAAGTGTTAGATGGAGACGGCAAAGTAGCCAACATTCCAGAAAGTCCGCTGTCATGGAACTATCCGAAGAATGATCGTGTTCCAGTATTTGAGTTTGATCAAGAAAAAGCGAAAAAGATACTGAAAGAAGAGGGCTGGGAGGATACAGATGGAGATGGCTATCTTGATAAGAACGGCAAAAAATTCTCCTTTGTCATAAAGACCAACCAAGGAAACAAAGTCCGTGAAGACATCGCTGTCGTTGTCCAGCAGCAGCTCAAAGAAATTGGTGTTGAAGCGAAGCCGCAAATTGTGGAATTCAGTGCACTCATTGAGCAGACGACACCGCCTAAGTGGGATTACGATGCGCTGCTGCTCGGCTGGAGCCTTGCCACATTCCCTGATCAATTCAGCATCTTCCACTCAAGCCAGTCAGAAAAAGGCTTGAATAACATCTGGTATAAAAATGAAGAGGTCGATAAGCTGTTAGTGGATGCTAAGAACTTAAGCGATCGAAAAGAATATTCAAAGGCATATGAAAAAATTTATGAACTGATCGCAGAAGATCAGCCATATACGTTCCTTTATTATGCCAACTCACATCGCGCGATGCCATCTAATCTCCAAGGCTACTCTTACCACCCGAAAGATGAGTATTACAAAATCGAGAAATGGTGGATTGAACAGTAGGCTGTTAGTGAAGAGGGGGGGTCTCCCCTTTCAGCGTGAAGACAAACCCTTCTATTCGGCGTCAGTCCGGCGCGCTGGTGCTCACGATGATTTCATTCACCAAGCACCAGTTAGATTTTAAGGGTTCTCATATCACGCTGCAATGAAGACAGAGGGCTAAAATAAAGCCTATTTTAGCCCTTTTTCATCACAGTATGGCGATCCGATGAAAAAGGAGTTGTGCATATGGTTACATATATCATTAGAAGGACACTGCTTTCCATTCCCATCTTATTTGGGATTACTATTTTGTCCTTCGCCATTATGAAAGCAGCACCAGGCGATCCAATGTCACTCATGATGGACCCGACCATTAGTGCCGCAGACCGGGAAGCCTTTATTGATAAGTACGGCTTGAACGATCCTGAATATGTGCAATATATGAAATGGCTTGGCAATATGCTTCAAGGTGACTTTGGCACTTCCATTGTTAAAAAGGGAACGCCCGTGGCTGATTTGATTTTTGCCCGGCTGCCAAATACCCTCATCCTCATGATCTTTTCTACATTAGTCGCACTGATTATCGCCATCCCATTTGGTGTTCTTTCAGCAAAACGTCCATATACAAAGCTTGACTATGGCATTACGGTTACATCTTTTATCGGACTGGCTATTCCGAACTTTTGGTTTGGACTCATTCTGATTATGGTTTTATCTGTGAATCTAGGATGGTTCCCGACAGGCGGTGTTTCTACCTTAAATGCCGATTTTAATGTGTTTGACCGGCTCCATCACATCATTTTACCAGCCTTTGTTTTAGCAACTGCTGATATGGCAGGGCTCACCCGGTACACAAGGTCGAGTATGCTTGATGTCATGAGGCAGGATTATATTCGCACCGCAAGAGCGAAAGGCTTTCGAGAAAACAAAGTCATTTTCAAGCACGGGTTAAGAAACGGTCTTATGCCTGTCATTACGATTTTCGGATTGATGGTTCCATCCTTTATTGGCGGCGCAGTCGTGGTGGAACAAATTTTCACTTGGCCAGGGCTTGGAAAGCTGTTCATCGATTCTGCCTTTTCGAGAGATTATCCGGTCATTATGGCGATGACTGTTATTTCCGCAGTGCTCGTGGTGGTTGGAAATTTAATAGCGGATATTCTATATGCGATCGTTGATCCGCGTATTGAATATTAGAAGGGAGCTGAAGCACAATTGGCACAGCCTAATATGGGAACACCTCCTGTTGATCTCAAATTAAAAGAGGGTCTTCCGCCAAAGCCAGAGACGATGCTGCGTTTATTTTGTGAGAAATTTTTCAAAAATAAACTGGCGGTTGCCGGCTCCGTGATCTTATTGGTCATTATCTTTTCAGCCATTTTCGCTCCAGTGATTGCCCCTTATGCACCAGAGCAGCAAGATTTATTGAAGCGGCTCCAGCCGCCAAGTGCTGAGCATTTGATGGGAACTGACAAGTTTGGCCGAGATATTTTCTCAAGGGTGCTTTATGGAGCGAGGGTCTCTCTGCTAGTTGGCTTCGTCTCAGTGGTCGGGGCGATCACCATTGGCACCGTCGTTGGAGCGGTAGCAGGGTATTTCAAAGGATTTGTTGATTCTATCTTAATGAGATTTGTTGATGTGGTATTGTCGATTCCTGACATTTTTCTATTGATCACGCTTGTCACCATTTTCAAACCGGGCATTGATAAATTGATATTAATCTTTGCTTTGACCGGCTGGACCACAACCGCGAGACTGATCCGCAGTGAATTCTTATCACTACGAACAAGAGAATTCGTACTCGCGGCGAGAACCATTGGAACGAAAAACCATGTCATCATCTTTTCGCATATTTTACCGAACTGTATCGGTCCTATTATCGTGTCAGCTACACTTAAAGTAGGTTCCGTCATTTTAGCCGAATCAACGCTGAGCTATCTAGGGTTTGGCATACAGCCGCCAACAGCAAGCTGGGGCAACATGCTGCAAGATGCACAAAACTTCTCGATTATGGTGCAAGCGTGGTGGTATCCGCTCTTCCCAGGTTTACTGATATTGCTGACCGTTTTATGCTTTAATTTCTTAGGAGATGGGCTGAGAGATGCGCTTGATCCTAAAAAGCTAAAGTAATGCCTCATTTTTTATGACAAGATGAAAGGGACTCTGCGACACGCACTTTGTTTTCTTTATAAAAATAAAAAAATGCACGCCATCATTCACTCCGCTTGAAGTTTAATAAAGTTGGAATAATTTCTCTATCCCTTGCCCATACTGTGGACAACAGTTTTTATAAAGTGAGGGATTGGTTATGTTATTTCTTCATGACGTATGGGTGAATTGGTTTGAAGGGGAAGAAAATGGCTACAATGTGTGTCATTTTCATGAGTGGCGTAAGGAGGACAGTGTGGAGCTGTTAGATCAAGTGCCTTTACTCAAGGTGCAGAGTCCTTTGTTTGATTACATAGAGAATGATCTTTCAGAACTGCCGAAGACGCTGCTAGAATCTGTCTTTGAGAAATCATATATTCGAAAAAATCATGAACGGCGTAAACTAGAATATTGCTTTGTGGTCACGGACGGTATCCGGATTATTGCTGTGGATACGATTGGGTATTCCATTCCTGTGAGGAAAAGCCGCTTAATCCCAAGGCAGGAGCAATTGGTGTATGAGATGGTGAAAGATGTGAAGGCTGAGGAATATGAATTTTCTCTGGATAGTCTTGAGTCGGCGAAGGAGTATCATATTTTGTCTTTGCCGCCGCAGCACATCAGCGGATTAACGAGAAAAGAAAGACAGTTGAAGCAGCTAATGTTTATGGCGCTCGATCAATTAAAAGGTCTTCAAAACAGAGCAGAAATTGCGTATTGGTATACGGAATGGAACCCGCGCATGTACAATCAAATCAAACGAATGTCATTCGAAGAGATTTGGAACATGCTTTACAATGAAACCATTGATGGATGGTCAGAGAATCATTTAGCATTTTGTGAAAAAATGATTAAGGGACAGCCGTTTTTTGAAAAGCTTTGGGAAATGGAAAACGAATCAAAAGTGAATTAGAAAAAGCTTGCAGCGTGATGTGCTGCAAGCTTTTTTTATTTGCGTTTTCTGCCAAGACCCATCGCATTCTCCATTTTTTTCAGCATTTTGTTTGCTGCGCGGTTTGCTTTTTCAGCACCTTCGTCAAGAATGCGGTCAAGCTCGTCTGACTCAATGAGTTCATAGTACCGATCTTGTATTGGTTTTAAAGCATCAACGACTACGTTCGCAAGATCTCCCTTAAATTCACCATACCCTTTGCCTTCATACTTTTGCTCAAGCTCTGCAATCGATACGTTGCCTAACACAGAATAAATCGTCAGCAAGTTCGCAATACCAGGCTTGTTCTCTTTGTCGTACTTGACGATGCCTTCTGAATCCGTCACAGCACTTTTGATTTTCTTTTCAAGCTGCTTTGGTTCATCTAATAAGGTAATGAACGATTTTTGGTTCGGATCGGATTTGCTCATCTTTTTCGTTGGATCTGCTAAAGACATAATCCGAGCGCCTTCTTTTGGAATCTTCACTTCAGGTACGGTGAAGATGTCATTATATTTGCGGTTAAAACGTTCAGCAAGCGTTCTAGTCAATTCAAGATGCTGTTTTTGATCTTCTCCGACAGGGACTAGATCAGTACCATATAATAAGATATCGCCAGCCATTAATGGGGGATACGTTAATAGTCCTGAAACAACCGCTTCCTTACCAGCGGATTTGTCCTTAAATTGGGTCATTCTCTCTAATTCCCCAATATAAGCAACACATTGCAGCATCCATCCCGCCTGGGCGTGAGCAGGTACCTCTGATTGGATAAACAATGTCGCCTTCTCTGGATCAAGTCCAACTGCCAAATAAAGAGCTGCTAAGCTTCTAATATTTTGGCGAAGAGCTAGCCGGTCCTGACTCACTGTAATCGCATGTTGATCGACTACACAAAAATAGCCATGATAATCATGCTGCAAATCGACAAATTGCTTCATTGCTCCAATATAGTTCCCTAAAGTCACAGAACCGCTCGGCTGAATGCCAGAAAAAATTGTCTTCTTTGTCATACTAAAACCTCTTTTCTTCAATATAAAAAGGCCCACCCGTCACTTTTCAACAGAAAAGGGACGAATGAACCGTGGTACCACCCTTGTTATTTCACAAAGAAATCACTCAAGACGTTGATATCGGAGACTGCTCCGTCTAAGCCTACTAACTTCAAAAGTGTTCGGTTAGCTGCTCCAAAGCCCATTCCATACATGCCATTATCTGCTCGCACCAGCCGCAGACTCTCTGTAAATGGTGAATATATGTACTCTTCTTTTTCATCGCAACAGTATGTCTATCTATTATAAAGGATGACCATAAAAAAGTCACGAAGCCCTCATGTGACCTTCTCATCATGCCGTTTGACACTTAAAATTTTAGATAAAAAACCAACTATCTGTCAGAATTTTTTAAAAAAGGATGATTAATTATATGTATAAAACATTATTCCTGCTGAATTTGTTAAATTATTTTAATCAATTTACGCTTTAATTTGTTGAAGTGATTGAGACTTTAGTTTATAAAAATCCCTCTTTATCCCCATTTACGTTTTTTTAAAATATATGAAATTGATATTGCAATAAATTATTCTATTCATTATAATTAATTTGTTCACACGTTTGTGCTAGGCTCTTTACATAGTGAAAATTCAGAAAAAACAAAAGAAATAGAAAGTAAGCTATTTAGGGACTTTTTTACGCTATTTCTTAAATCTGAATCTCATCTTCTATCGAGACCTTTGAACTAAAACATATTATAAGGGGGAATACAGTTGAAAAAGCGTTGGTCTGTTGTTACTTTAATGCTTATTTTCACACTTGTATTAAGCGCTTGTGGTTTCAGCGGAAACAAATCAGGCGACAGCACGAGCAGTTCTGGAGAGGCTAAAACAACATTAAATGTGAATATCTCCACTGAGCCTTTTTCTCTACATCCAGGATTGGCAAATGATTCAACTTCAGGAAGTGTCATCCGTCAGACTTTTGAGGGATTAACAAGAATTAACGCTGAAGGTAAGCCAGAAAATGCAATGGCTTCTGATATCAAAACAAGTGCTGATGGTAAAACATACACATTCACACTTCGTGATGCAAAATGGTCTAATGGTGACCCTGTCACAGCTAAAGATTTCGAATATGCTTGGAAATGGGCATTAGATCCTAAAAATGAATCTCAATATGCTTACCAGCTTTACTATATTAAAGGTGCTGAAGCAGCGAACAAAGGGAAAGCGAAAGTTGCTGATGTTGGCATTAAAGCTAAAGACGACAAAACGCTTGTAGTTGAGCTAGAGAACCCAACACCGTTCTTTACTGAACTAACTGCATTCTATACGTATATGCCAGTCAACAAAAAAGTGGCTGAAAAGAATAAAAACTGGTTCACAAATGCTGGTGAAAATTACGTATCTAACGGACCATTCGTTCTTTCTAAATGGAAACATGGCGGTTCTATCACGCTTGAAAAGAACAATGAATACTGGGATAAAGATACTGTGAAATTGAAAAAGATCAACATGTCTATGATCAAAGATACAAACACTGAGCTTAGCATGTTCAAAAAAGGCGAGCTTGACTGGGCTGGTTCACCAACTGGAAGCCTTCCAACTGAGTCTTTAAAAACATTGAAAAAAGAAGGCGGTCTTAAAATCCAAACGATCGCAGGTATCTATAACTACAAATTCAACACAGAAGTAAAACCTTTAAACAATGCAAACATCCGTAAGGCCCTTGCATACTCAATCAACCGTCAAGCGATCGTTGACAAAATTACGCAAGGTGAGCAAGTGCCAGCTATGGCAATCGTTCCTCCAACAATGGAAGGATTCACTGATAACAAAACTGGCTACTTCAAAGATCACGATGTAGCAACTGCGAAAGAATTTCTTGAAAAAGGTGTGAAAGAATTAGGTTATAAGTCAGTTTCTGATCTTCCAGCATTGAAACTTTCTTACAACACAGATGAAGGCCACCAAAAGATTGCACAAGCAATTCAAGAAATGTGGAAGAAAGACTTAGGCGTGAAAGTTGAACTTGATAACTCTGAGTGGAACGTATACATCGACAAGATCCACAGCGGAGATTACCAAATCGGACGTATGGGCTGGTTAGGTGACTTCAACGATCCAGTGAACTTCCTTGAGCTTTACAAAGATAAAGACGGTGGAAACAACGACACTGGATGGGAAAGCAAAGAGTACAAACAATTGTTGAATGATTCTGCGAAAGAAACAGATAAAACGAAACGTGAAGAAATGCTGAAAAAAGCAGAAGAAATCATCATCAACGATATGCCTATAGCACCAATTTACTTCTACACTCAGCTTTGGGTACAAGATCCAAAACTAAAAGGTGTGGTTGTATCTGGACTAGGTGATGTTCAATACAAATGGGCACATTTCGAAAAGTAAGAATTATAGTGTAAGAGATCTACGGCAAGGATCTTAAGGTATATGGAGGATGTCTCTCCATATACCTTTCTTGCTGATTAGAGAAAATGTTGTAAAATCATGGAGGTGCAATTCCGTTGCTTAAATATATCGGTAAGCGATTAATATATATTTTAATCACACTGTTTGTTATTGTAACTGCAACTTTCTTTCTCATGCAGGCAGCACCGGGTGGTCCATTCTCTGGTGAGAAGAAACTTCCTGCTGAAATTGAAGCAAACCTAAACGAGCACTACGGGTTGGACAAGCCCTTATTTGTTCAATATGTAAACTACTTAGGTTCAGTTGCAAAATTAGATTTTGGTCCCTCATTTAAATATAAAGGACAAACTGTAAATGACTTAATCAGTTCTGGATTCCCCGTTTCCTTTACCCTCGGAATTGAGGCAATTCTCCTCGCATTAGCATTTGGTGTATTGTTTGGGGTCCTTGCAGCGCTCTATCATAACAAGTGGCAGGACTATACGATTGCCATTTTAACGATCTTTGGAATTTCAGTTCCAAGTTTCATTTTAGCTGCGCTGCTACAATATGTATTTGCATCTGAGGCAAGCGTTTTAGCGATTTTCCCAGTTGCAGGATGGGAGTCTTGGGCCAGCACCGTACTACCTTCTATTGCACTTTCCTTCATGCCTATGGCATTTATCGCTAGACTTGCACGGTCAAGTATGCTTGAAGTTCTAAACAGTGATTACATTAGAACGGCTAGAGCGAAAGGATTAACGAAATCAGCTGTGACGATTAAACACGCAATTCGAAACGCATTGTTACCTGTCATTACATATATGGGACCAATGGCTGCTTCAGTGTTAACAGGTAGTTTTGTCGTGGAGAAGATTTTCGGTATTCCTGGATTAGGCTCTCACTTTGTCACAAGTATTACAAACCGTGATTACACCGTCATCATGGGTGTCACAGTCTTCTACAGTATTATTCTATTAATCAGTATTCTAGTCGTTGACGTCCTCTACGGTATTATCGATCCTAGAATTAAACTGACGAAGGCGAAGAAAGGGGTCTAACACATGGAAGAGATGAGAAAAGATTTATTTGTTCCTGCGACAGCTGACGCAGCAGAATCTGAAAAAATTTCTAAACCTAGTCTATCTTTATGGAAGGATGCTATGCTTCGCTTCCGTGCAAATAAACTTGCAATGGTTGGTCTTTCAATCATTTTTATTATTGTGATGCTGGCCATCTTTGTTCCGATTTTTTCTAAATATGATTACTCGACGACCGATTTACTGAATGCAGACCAGCCACCTTCAAAAGAGCACTGGTTCGGTACAGATGATTTAGGACGTGACATGTTTGTCCGTACATGGGTCGGGGCAAGAATTTCGATCTTCATCGGTCTTGCTGCAGCGGTCCTTGACGTGATCATCGGTATTATCTGGGGAAGTATTGCTGCGTTCAAAGGCGGCCGTACAGATGAAGTCATGATGCGTATCGCAGACGTTTTATGGGCAATTCCAACACTATTAATGGTTATCTTAATGATGGTTGTTCTGCCAAAAGGATTATTAACAATTATCCTCGCCATGACAGTCGTAGGCTGGATAAACATGGCACGTATCGTTCGGGGACAGGTTCTACAATTAAAGAGTCAAGAGTACGTTCTTGCTGCACAAACATTAGGTGCGAAAACATCTAGACTTTTATTTAAACACTTAATTCCAAACTCAATGGGACCAATTCTTGTCACAATGACACTCACCATTCCTTCAGCTATTTTCACGGAGGCATTCTTAAGCTATCTAGGACTTGGTGTACCGGCTCCATTAGCGAGCTGGGGAACAATGGCGTCTGACGGAATTCCGGCCATGACGTACTATCCTTGGAGATTATGGTTCCCAGCCGCATTTATCTGTATAACAATGTTTGGTTTTAACGTGGTTGGAGACGGACTAAGAGACGCTTTAGATCCGAAGTTGCGTAAATAAGGAGTGATTAGGATGGAACGTGAACGTATTCTAGAGGTGAAAGACCTTGCAATCTCATTTAAAACATATGGTGGAGAGGTTCAAGCCATTCGTGGTGTGAACTTCCACTTAAATAAAGGAGAGACACTTGCTATTGTAGGTGAATCTGGCTCTGGTAAAAGTGTGACATCACAGGCCATCATGAGATTAATACCGATGCCGCCGGGTTATTTCAAGCGCGGACAGATCCTGTTTGATGGGCAAGATATCGTCAAGAAAACAGAAAAACAAATGCAAACCATTCGAGGAAAAGACATCTCAATGATCTTCCAGGATCCGATGACTTCTTTGAATCCAACGATGAAAGTCGGGAAGCAAATTACAGAAGTACTGTTCAAGCACGAACAAATTTCAAAAGAAGCGGCTGAAAAAAGAGCCATTGAATTACTGGAGCTTGTTGGAATTGCAATGCCTGAAAAAAGAATCAAGCAATACCCGCACGAATTTAGTGGCGGGATGAGACAAAGGGTTGTCATCGCGATGGCGCTCGCAGCAGATCCAAAGCTATTGATTGCCGATGAGCCGACGACAGCACTAGATGTAACGATTCAGGCGCAAATTTTAGAATTAATGAAAGAAATTCAGCAAAAGGTGGAAACATCTATTATCTTTATTACGCATGATCTAGGTGTTGTCGCCAACGTCGCTGATCGTGTAGCCGTTATGTATGCAGGACAGATTGTGGAGACAGGGACTGTTGATGAAATTTTCTACAATCCAAAACATCCATATACGTGGGGACTTTTAGCATCAATGCCGAGCCTTGACACAGATGGCGGAGATGAAGGAAAGCTGACTGCAATCCCAGGAACACCGCCAGATCTGACAAACCCGCCGAAAGGAGATGCATTTGCACTCCGAAGCGATTATGCAATGAAAATTGACTTTGAACAAGAACCGCCAATGTTCAAAGTATCAGATACGCATTATGTGAAATCATGGCTACTTCATCCAAATGCACCTAAAGTTGAACCGCCTGCTTCTGTAAAGGCGAGAATGCGTGAACTAGAAGGTAGCTACGAAAAACCTGTATTAGTAAAAGAGGGTGAATAGCATGGCAGAAAAACTGTTAGAAATCAAAAATTTGAAGCAACATTTCCATACAGCAAGAGGGACTGTGAAAGCAGTTGACGGAGTTTCATTTGATATTTATAAAGGTGAAACACTTGGCCTTGTAGGGGAGTCTGGTTGTGGTAAATCCACTACGGGCCGCTCCATCATTAGACTTTATGATGCGACAGATGGTGAGGTTCTTTATAAAGGGGAAAGTGTACACGGGAAGAAATCAAGACAAAAAATGCTTGAGTTCAACCGTCAAATGCAGATGATCTTCCAAGATCCATATGCCTCACTCAACCCTAGAATGACAGTGCTTGATATCATTGCAGAAGGCATCGACATTCATGGCCTTGCGAAAACAAAGCAAGCACGTAAAGAGCGTGTATACCAATTGCTTGAAACCGTTGGATTGAACAAAGAGCATGCAAACAGATACCCGCATGAATTCTCAGGTGGTCAAAGGCAGCGTATCGGAATTGCCCGTGCATTAGCAGTTGAACCAGATTTCATCATCGCCGATGAACCAATCTCTGCATTAGATGTGTCGATCCAAGCACAGGTCGTCAACTTAATGAAAGAACTTCAAGAAGAAAAAGGCTTAACGTACTTATTCATTGCCCATGACCTGTCTATGGTAAAATACATCAGCGATCGTATTGGTGTGATGTATTTCGGAAAATTGGTTGAGCTGGCACCAGCGAATGAATTATACGAAAATCCGCTTCATCCATATACAAAATCATTACTATCTGCGATTCCGCTCCCAGATCCAGATTATGAGCGTAACCGCAAACGAATCAAGTATGATCCATCTGTTCACAAAGGAACGAACACCGAGTTCCGTGAAGTGAAGCCAGGTCACTTTGTGAGCTGCACAGAGGAAGAATTCAAAGAGCTTCAAGCTAAACAATCATAAGAAGAAAGAAGCGCTGCTATGTCAGTGCTTCTTTTTTTATTTTACAAAAAAATAAGATGATGGTAATTTCTAGATAACAACAAGCAGGTTCTAGGAGGAAATCAGATGTCCATATGGAAGACGTTTCGCTACTCATTATTTCACTTTCTAATTGTATTCATGCTTTTTTCAACGTCTTTTTTGAGGAAACCAAATGGGGGACAGTGGATGCTCGTGTTTATGGTGCTCACTGGCATTGTGTCTTTTTCGGTGGAATATATGCTTAACCGAAAGACAAGCAATCAGAAGCAAGAAGCACGGCGCATGAAGTATCTTTATTTCATTATGTTTCAAATAGCGATGACACTTATCCTCTTTGTTTGTTTTCAACTACTCATGGACCGTTCGATATAAAACTTTTTTCTGTTGTTTGAAAAAAAGTGAAACTAGTGAAGACTTTGCTGCGTCTTACTAGTACAGGCGTTTAAATAATAGGAAATCGGGAATATCTAAGGAAGTGGTTCTTAACGATATCATAAGGAGCGGATCCATGAATTGGTATGAAAAGCTCAGTGAATACTTCCCGATAGAAGAAATGAAGTCAAAAGAGCATATGGAAGCTTTATTAAAGGAAAGAAGTGATGTTTATCATAAGGAGGAAGGACCTCATCATGTGATGATGTACGCCGAATTTGATTCTTTCATCTTTATTGATTATTTATTTGTTTCCAGAGATGCAAGAGGTGAAGGCCTCGGATCAAAGCTCATTCATAAGCTGAAGGAAAAAAAGAAACCGATCTTGCTTGAGGTCGAGCCTGTAGATGAAGATGATGCAGATACTGCAAAACGCCTAAAGTTTTACCAAAGAGAGCACTTCAAGCACACAGAATCAATCGGTTATAAACGCAGGTCACTTGCAACAAATGAAGTGAACCGCATGGAAATCCTTTATTGGTCGCCTCTTACAGATAATGAGGAAGAAATGATGGAGGCTATGAGGAAGACCTATGAACGAATCCATACGTATAAAGATGAAGAATGGTATGGGCAGTCGTATGAGGATGTTGATGATGTATTGAAGGTCATTGAAAATAGAAAACAAAAAAATATTTTCGATCATCTCGACTAAATGAGAATGTTCAGACATCAAACGGCACCACAAAATGAATGAAATTGTCTAGTTTTTGTCACAAAAATTGCAAGAAAATCTGTTCACACTTACTTTTTTATAGTATAATCACTATAAAGATTACTTATTTAGAACAATTTTAATTTAAGAATACAGATCAATATTCATTCTACAAATTGAGGAGTGAAGATTTATGGTAACATTATACACATCACCAAGCTGTACATCATGTAGAAAAGCAAGAGCGTGGTTAGAAGAGCACAATATCCCGTATCAAGAGAGAAACATCTTTTCTGAGCCTCTTTCAATCGATGAAATCAAAGAAATTCTTCGAATGACTGAAGACGGTACAGATGAAATTATCTCAACACGTTCAAAAGTATTCCAAAAGC
This sequence comes from Bacillus sp. DWP3-1, assembly GCF_049896565.1. NCBI lineage: Bacteria > Bacillati > Bacillota > Bacilli > Caryophanales > Bacillaceae > Bacillus > Bacillus sp. DWP3-1. Next base: position 40,607 of record NZ_JAFCUN010000007.1, on the reverse strand, counting down.
TAAATGTGAATGTTGAGACAATGCCTCTTCAACAATTGTATAAACTGATCAATGAGCATCCAGGTCTTTTAAGACGTCCAATCATCTTGGATGAAAAAAGACTACAAGTTGGCTACAATGAAGATGAAATTAGACGTTTCCTTCCAAGAACGGTTCGTACATTCCAACTAAGAGAAGCTCAGCGACTTGCTAACTAATTGAAAAACGAAAAGCTGCCGATCATTTGGCAGCTTTTTTTATTTGTTTTCAGCTGTTTGTTCGTAAAATAAGCTGGCTAAAATGACCATTACAACCGTTAAAAACGGGAGCATGAATTCAAGAGTCGCATGCTGAGCCATAAATTCATTCAATTTCACATCACGAACAATCATTTCACCGCCAGTAAAAGCCAAAAGAGCACTTCCTCCGTATAAAAGAAACGGGAATTTGGTTAAAGCGGCATGAATTAGCTTACTTCCCCAAATAATAATCGGTACTGAAATCATAAGGCCGAAAGCGGTCAGCAGCATGTTGCCTTTTGCCGCACCTGCAACTGCAATCACATTATCAAGTGACATAAAGAGATCTGCAATCACAATGGTCTGAACCGCACGCCAAAGGGAGCCGCTGCTTTTAATGCGAATCGATTCTTTCTTTTGTTCAATTAACAAATTGTATCCTATATAAAGGAGAAAAAGCCCGCCGATAAATTGCAAATAAGGGATGGTCAATAAATAAACTGCGGCACCTGTCATCGTAATTCTCATCAGCACTGCCAAAAGTGTACCGATCCATATGGCTTTATTGCGTTTGTCATTTGATAAGCTGCGGCTAGCCATCGCAATGATCAACGCGTTATCTCCGCCTAAAATCAGATCTATGCCAATAATCATCAGTAAGGATATGATCCACTCTGTTTCCATCCATTTCACCTCATGTCTAATAGAGCTCGTACAACCAATATATGAGGACAATTCAAATATATGTTTCTGTAAGTTTTCTCTGCAAAAAATGCGTTTTTATTTCTTTTATTCATGTTTTATCATAAAATAGACAGTACGAAGCAATACCTCAATTCTTTAAAAGGTTAACATGTAGACGGAACGGGTAAAGTGTAGTAAAGTACTATTAATTGGGAGCTTGTATGTCCCTTCAACATCTTATATAGAAGGGAAGGTTGGCAAAATGGAAATCGAAAGAATTAATGAACATACAGTGAAATTTTATATTTCCTACGGTGATATTGAAGACCGCGGATTTGACCGTGAAGAAATTTGGTATAATCGTGAACGCAGTGAAGAGCTGTTTTGGGAAGTAATGGACGAAGTGCACGAAGAAGAAGAATTTGCAGTTGAGGGACCTCTTTGGATTCAAGTGCAGGCACTTGACAAAGGTCTTGAAATTGTCGTGACGAAAGCCCAACTTTCTAAAGATGGACAAAAGCTCGAATTGCCGATTCCAGAAGATAAAAAAGATCAAACAGATGAAGAAAGTCTAGACGCACTGCTTGATGATTTTCAAAAAGAAGAGCAGGATCAAGAAGACCATAATGAGAAGGACAAAAAACTTCAACTTCAATTTGTGTTGAAAATGGATGACTTTGAAGATTTGATTGCACTTTCTCAATTAAATATGCAGGATTTTACCACAAGTTTATATTCGTTTGAAAACCGTTATTATCTATATGTTGACTTCCACGAGGATTTGTCAGATGAGCAAGTGGAGAATAAGCTCAGCATTTTGCTTGAATATGCTCATGAATCAGTGGTCAGCATTTACAGACTGAAAGAATACGGTCAGCTGATTATCGAAGGAAATGCCCTTGAAACGATTCAACAGCACTTCTCGTAACCAACAAAAGTCGATTTCTATAGAGGAATCGGCTTTTTTATCTGAATGAATAGGTAAATAAAGAGATCGGCAAGGAGAAAATGAAATGAGAAATTTAGTCAAAGTTCTATTTTTTCTTATCATTACGATAGGTGCTTATTTAGTCATTCAATTAATTGCTGGTGATTTAGCGGTAAGTGTATTAAGTTCTGTCAGTGTTCTATTCACTTTATCGATTATCTTCATCGGGTTTGTCATATTCTTGGAGAACCGGAATCCATCTCAAACAATAACGTGGCTTGTCCTGCTTGGCAGCTTTCCGTTATTCGGCTTTCTGTTCTATATTTTCTTTGGACGCAATATCAAAAAACGCAGGCTGTTTGAAAAGAAAGCCATTCTAGATGAACAGTTAATCCAGGAAGATGAGCATATTCATAGAGAAGCGATTGAGAAAATGACGCATATGGGTGATCATCAGCAGCTCTTATTTAAGCTGGCCCACAGACTCGGACATACCCCTATTACGTATCGCACGTCCTCTAAAGTCCTGACGAATGGAGAAGAAACATTCTCTCATATTTTTGAAGAAATCAAAAAGGCGACACATCACATTCATTTAGAATATTATATTCTCCGCCACGATGACCTTGGACAAGAATTAAAAGATATTCTCATTGATAAAGCGAAAAATGGCGTGATTGTCCGCTTTTTATATGACGATGTAGGAAGCTTAAAGCTCTCTCGTCAATATATTGCTGACCTCGAAAAGGCCGGCGTTCAGATCGTTCCATTTTTACCTGTGAGACTACCCCTGTTAAATAATAAAATCAATTTCCGAAATCACCGAAAAATTGTCGTGATTGATGGAGAAGTTGGATTTGTTGGCGGGCTGAACATTGGAGACGAATATTTGGGCAGAAGCAGACAATATGGTTTTTGGCGTGACACGCATTTGATGATTAAGGGTGAAGCTGTACGTGATCTGCAGCAGATTTTCATGCAGGATTGGTACTATATGACGAATGAAAGATGCGCAGGTGTAGACTACTTTAAAGATTTCAGTCACCTTGAGAGCACAACAGAAGGCGTACAAATGATTGCTGGCGGTCCTGATAAACAGTGGGAGGTCATTAAAAATCTCTTTTTCTCCATGATTATCTCTGCCAAAAAGTCTATTTGGATCGCTTCACCGTATTTTGTGCCGGATGATGATATTTTGTCTGCATTAAAAATTGCTGCATTAAGCGGAGTAGACGTACGGATTATTGCTCCGAAGAATCCAGATAAACGGATCGTCTTCCATGCGTCCCGTTCATACTTCCCAGAGCTTTTAGAAGCAGGAGCAAAGGTGTATGAGTATGATCAAGGCTTTATGCATAGTAAATTTATCATTGTGGACAGCGAGCTGGCTTCGATAGGAACGGCCAACATGGATATGAGAAGCTTTCATTTGAATTTTGAAGTGAATGCCTTCCTATATAAAACGAAAAGCACAGAGAAGCTCGTGAACGACTTCTTAGGTGATTTAGAGCAGTCGCATGAAATTGTCCCAGAAGAATTTGCAAAGAGACCGTTAAGGGTAAGACTGTTTGAATCCACAGCAAGATTATTATCACCATTACTATAAAGATTGTATTTTCCCCCTTTTTATCAGGGGGTTTTTTCATTTTCCTCAGGAAAACATCAGTAAAATCATGTTTTGATATGATAAAAGTTCAATTTGCCTATTCGCTTCTTAATAGACGAACAAGCTATAATACGGTCATCAAAGAGTAAGGGGCGAGCAGAATGAATACAGCGATCATGGATAATGGAAAGCTTATTCGAATTACACATCATTTATCTAAAAACCGGCTGGAGCATGTAAGGACGACGTGCAAATTTTATTGTCCTGATTGCAGGGAAGAGGTGCAATTAAAGCTTGGTGAACAACGTGTGTATCATTTTGCACATAAACAGCTGACAGCATGTCCACTAGCCTCAAGCGAAACGGCTTATCATCAGGCGGGGAAAGAAGCCATCATGAATTGGCTTCAGCGGCTGGGACATAAACCGGTGCTTGAAAAGTATGTGTCAAAGGTTCATCAGCGTCCTGACGTGGCCGTCTCTATTGGAGGAACAAGTTATGCAATCGAATATCAATGCTCAAATATTTCACGGCAAGAGCTGCGCAAAAGAACAGCAGGGCTCCGTGAAGCGGGGCTCATCCCTATATGGGTAATAGGGGCAAATCGTTTAAAGCGAATATCTGCCCAGCTCTTTTCCTTCTCCTCCATTCATTGGGGAATGTTAAGGGAATCACAGAAAGGGAGTCTGATTTTTTACTGTCCGCTCCAGAATAGATTCATCCATCTTGCTCAACTTCTCATATTTCAACCAACGAAAATATGTGCCGCCATGACTGTCAGACCGCCAACAGCATACCGCGAACTTTCGGCGCTCCTATCTCCGCCCTCAAGCAAGCGTCCAGTCTACAAGCAATGGCTTAGATGCATACAGCAATTTAGGCAGCGGCCTCCCCGCATTTTATCAAATGAAAGCAAGCGGTTGAGAGACATTTTCTATGAGCACCATCAAATGGCTTTCCCTTTTCTGCCAACTGAATTATTTATCCCGCTGAAAGAAACGTATATTTTTACAAGTCCTGTTTATGTCTGGCAGGGGTGTCTGTATGATTGGATGATGAGGAAAAAAGGAAGCAGTCCAGTAACGGTTCAACTGCTGATGAAAGAAATCAAGCGGTGTGTCCAGATGAAAGAAGTAAAGCTCCGATACGGTGATGTTTCAATAGAAGAAATACAAGAGGTCATCACTGCATATGTTAAGGCGCTTGTCAGACAAGGGTTTTTACACATGACGAAAGAGGGTAATTATGAAGTAGCGTCGAATCAAATGCCGATACGAACAGTAGATGAAGCGTTCAAACGAGATGCTTTCTTATTTCATTAGCATGTTTCATGCCCACTTTGATCATGATAAGAAAAAGGTGGTGCTGCGATTGAATAGAAAGAAACGCTTTTTTCTCATTTTTTTAGTCTGTTTGGTATTTATTTCTGCATATGATTTGACAAATATAGTTCAAAACAAAGAAGATAAATACAACACCAATTTCTTTCACTTTCCGAAAGGTTGGTTCAACACAACTTATGCAAGGGGGATTCATATGACTTCACAAAGCAAAAATAACCATTTACCAGACAGAAGCGAAGTAAAAGAAGAAAACAAATGGCGTCTTGAAGATATTTTCGAAAGCGTTGATGCATGGAACAAGGAATTCGAAGCTGTCAAAAAAGAAATTCCTAAGCTAGCCCAATTTAAAGGCAAGCTGGCCCATTCTGCTGATGTACTGTATGAAGCCCTAACCTTTCAGGATCAGCTTTCTGAAAAGCTTGGTAAGCTTTATACATATGCGCACATGAAATACGATGAGGATACAACTAACTCATCATTTCAAGCGCTGAATGATAAAGCATCGAATTTATTTACACAGCTCTCTAGTACTTCTGCTTATATTGTTCCAGAGATTTTATCGATTCAAGAAGATAAATTGCAGCAGTTTATTCTGGAAAAAGAAGAATTAAAACTGTATTCCCATGCTCTCGAAGAAATTAATAAAGAGCGTCCACATATTTTAAGTGAGGAGCAAGAAGCTTTATTAGCTGAGGCCTCTGAACCACTCTCAACTTCATCTACTACTTTTAGTATGTTTAACAATGCTGATATTTCGTTCCCTTCTGTAAAGGATGAAAATGGGGAAGAAAAGAAGATTACCCACGGCAACTTTATCACATTTTTAAACAGTGATGACCGTGAAGTGAGAAAGAATGCCTTTAAAGCTGTGTATAAAACGTATGATCAGTATAAAAACACGCTTGCTTCGACACTGAGCGGTTCGATTAAAAAGGATAATTTTTATGCAAAAGTACGAAATTATAACTCAGCAAGAGAAGCGGCACTATCTCGGAACAGTATTCCAGAAGAAGTATATGACAATCTGATTGATACAGTTCATCAATATTTACCGTTATTACACCGTTATATTGAATTGCGTAAAAAGGTATTAAAGCTTGATGAAGTGCACAATTATGACTTGTATACACCACTTGTAAAAGATGCTGGTATGAAGCTAACCTACGATGAAGCAAAAGATTATATGCTAAAAGGGTTAGCGCCATTAGGAGAAGAATATGTGTCCGTGTTAAAAGAGGGATTGAGCAATCGCTGGGTAGACGTTTATGAGAATAAAGGGAAACGCAGCGGTGCGTATTCATCTGGAAGCTATGGTACAAATCCATATATCCTCATGAACTGGCAAAATAATATTGATAATTTATTTACACTGGCTCATGAATTTGGGCACTCTGTCCACAGCTACTATACAAGAAAGCATCAGCCATATCCGTATGGAAACTATAGTATCTTTGTAGCTGAAGTGGCTTCTACGACAAACGAAGCGTTACTTGGCGAATACCTGCTGAATCATCTAGATGATAAAAAGCAGCGTTTGTATGTGTTAAATCACTTGTTAGAAGGATTCAGAGGAACGGTATTCAGACAGACGATGTTTGCTGAGTTTGAGCATCTTATTCATGTGAAAGCGCAAGAAGGAGAGGCTTTAACGCCGGAATTTATGACGAACCTTTATTACGACCTGAATAAGAAGTATTTTGGAGACGGCATGGTTGTGGATAAAGAAATCGGATTAGAATGGACGAGAATTCCTCACTTCTATTACAACTATTATGTATATCAATATGCAACAGGCTATAGTGCTGCACAGGCATTAAGCAAGCAAATATTAGAAGAAGGAAAACCTGCGGTGGAGCGCTACACAGACTTCCTTAAAGCAGGAAGCTCTGATTATCCAATTAATGTGTTGAAAAAAGCAGGTGTTGATATGGCTTCCAAAGAACCAATCAAAGCAGCATGTCAATTGTTCGAAGAAAAGCTGAAAGAAATGGAAGAGCTCATCTCTAAAACGGGTGAGTGATGAAAAGACTTCTGTCAGACGTGTGAGTGCAAACTCATCTTTTGACAGGAGTTTTTTTCTCATAAAAAAAGACCTCTTCGCATGTAGAGGCCGTTCCTTATCATCAACCTTTAAATCCCTTAAAGGTCTTCCGGTGGTTCATTCGATAAAGTGTAAAAAGAATAGAAGCAAATAAGAGTGGGGATGTTAGATAAAGAGGAAGCATTTTCATTAAGCCTAATATATTTAAAAAGAAACATAAGCCAATGGAAACAAGTCCAATGGTTGTGCTGCGCATGCAGATCCCTCCATTTTTTCGTTATTTTCACTATATGAAAGTGACAACCCTCTTATGTTTTGTGACAAAAATATGAACATATAGTATATCTGTTGTCATAAGTCGACAAAATTTGATATACTACAGATGTGAAATTAATCACATACAAACATTACCCCTTTGTTTGACCGTGAAAAATTTCTCCCATCCCCTTTGTTGTCGTTAAGACATAGTGAAACCGCGCTTATCCCGGCGCGGTTTCTTCGTGCCTAAAAATAGAACGGGTGTTCCTTTTTAGGGTAAAGAAAAAACATGGGTCAGCACCCATGTTCATTCTCACAGCGGTAGAGATCAAGATCTGAATGATGATCATCTACTTTATAGCGCCAAAACATTTCTTGATGTACTTGTACACGTTCTACCTTTTTAGCGAAAGCCAGCTTTTTCATTTCTCGTTCAACTTCTTCAAGTGTCAGGTCATAAACGACAGCAATCTCTTTTGCAGATGCAAATTGAAAGTAAGCAATAAACCATTCAATTGGAGGCCGTTCTGAAGGTGTTGGTTTTTCACCAATCATTTCAAAAAGGATTTCCTCGTATACATCATAAGAGTACGCACCTGAAATTTTTAAACCTTCATCCCCGTTTACTGTATTAAAAAAGGCAAAGGTTGGAAGCTCAGATACGTCCATTTCAGCTGCAATTTTCATATCACATTGTAGTGCTTTAACAGCACTTTGAGAATGAATATCGCGCTGGAATTCCTCGATGTCCAGTCCAGCACTTTTTGCATTTTCTAGCAGCAAATGTTCACTTGTCACATCTTGCTGATGGCAAAAAAGTGATTCTTGAATGAGACGCAGAAACTTCATTCCGCATTTTCTGCCTTGAAGCTCAGCCGCTTTTAATGCAAGCGAGGCGAGGTAGGGTGAAGTCACAATTTGTTCGGACAGCATTTGTTCTTTTTTGGTCTGAGTTTTGGTAGCAAATTTCCCCCATGCTTCGGTCAGTAAATGCTTTTTTCGTTTTCGATTCAATGCATTAATACTAGAACTTGTCACCGTTCGTAAAGTGAAAAAACGGCCGTACTTCATTTTCAATTTTTTAATGGATGGCTCTAATAACCAGCAGTCTGGACTTAGAGGGTCAATGAATACATAGATTTCAATCGGCTTTTGAGGATGTCCGTGACAGTGTGAGAAATATTGATCGTGCGTATTGCAGCTCAAGATCGTCCATCCTTTTCAGGTGTTTGATTGACCATATGACGAGCCGTTAGAGAAAGCCGCTCAAATAAAAAGTCACGAATATCGCCGGTTAATCCTACTTGATCCATCGCATCCTCCATGCATTCAAGCCATGCGTCAGCCCGCTCCTCAGTAATCGGAAAAGGGAGATGTCTCGCCCGCAGCATAGGGTGACCATGCTCCTCTGTATAAAGCGGGGGTCCGCCTAAATATTGAGTTAAAAACTGTTTTTGTTTTCTTGCTGTTTCTTTTAAGTCATCCGGGAAAATAGGATGAAGCAAAGGATGACACTTTACATTTTCATAAAAAGTATCAACAAGTTGCGATAGAAGTTCCTCTCCAACCGCTTCGTAAGGTGCGTTAAACGATTGTACCATGTTGACTACTCCTTTTACTCGTAGTTAATAGGATGAAGCGCCCTATTGTGAATTCATTTATTTCAAAAGTGATATTCAGTTTGTTCTATTTTATTGTTTCTATTCTTGTATACTTATTTTAACAACCTCAACTCAATTCCACAAACAAACCGCTTTGGTCTATTGGAAATAAGGGGAGAGGCGGGTTCCGTGATCAATTGACCATATCATAACACATTCAGTCAAAAAAGGGTGAAAAGCGACATACAAAAAACCGAAGAGGTTATTCTCTTCGGTTTAAGCGAAATATTGTGCTGTGATTTTCTTTACATAATTTTGTGTTTCTTTAAATGGTGGAATGCCACCGTATTTATCAACATTTCCTGAGCCTGCATTATAAGCAGCTAAGGCAAGTGAGATATTTCCATTATATTTCTGAAGCATTTGTTTTATATACTTCGTGCCGCCTTCGATGTTTTGGGCCGCATCAAAGGCATTATTCACACCAAGTGACTTAGCAGTAGATGGCATAAGCTGCATGAGGCCAAGTGCTCCTGCATGACTGACCGCATTCGTACGATAGCCGGATTCTTGCTTGATGACCGCATGAATCAGCTTCTCTGGAACGCCATGCTTTTGAGCCATTTGTGACACGATTTGATTAATTTCTTTTGATGATGAACCGTTTGAAACAGCCTTTTGAAGCGGCGGCGTGTAGCTGTTGTTTAAGACATTCCCAATGCCGTTCGCTGTATTCAATTGAGCGTCATTCGCATATGAAGATGGAGATTGAAGCTGCTCACTGCCAGCGATAGCAGACAAGTATGGGTTTGTACGCGCGTATTGCGTGTTCGGAGCCGTTGATGGGTCCGTTCCCATAAACGCAGAAATAGAAAGCGGCAGGCGTGATAATTCTGATCCGCCTAAAAAATCTTGCAGCAGCGACTGAAATGAAGCTTGTGCATTCGATTCTTGGCCGGCCGGTATTTGTGTTTGTCCAGGGTCTGATTGTAACGTTTTAAGCGCTTGAAGCTGCATAAAGGATTGAAGTTGATTGACGTTCATCATGTTCCTCCTTCAAGGAATTCATCTATTCTGTGTTTTCATTTTCTCTTCATAAAAACGTACGACTTTGTTTTTCGTGTTTCGTACAGGGATTTGGAATTTTTGGAGCAATGCGGAGAATGCGGCTTGTCCGATTTCCAGGTCGCTCACTTCAAATTCAAGTTCATAGTCCTCTACTGTTAAATATCGGCTGTGATCCAAAACAATTAAGCCTTCTTTGATCTTTTTTTCAGCTCTTGATGTTTCAAGTGAACCAAAATACACAATTTGATCCTTTTGAATGTTCAGATGGTCTAACCTGTCAGCTACTTCACCTTCTGGCAGCTGAAAATCGTCAAGGCTTGAAGGAGGAGCGATCGTTTGGTGGGTTTCGAGCAAGCCTATTTCGTGTGGTTCCTTTAACGTGAGAACCCACTGACCGTCTTTTTCTCTCATTCTTAGTGCAGCGAATTGAGATTTTATATCAAATTGAGGTGTATCAAAGTAATAGTTGGTTTGTGTGTGAAAATCCGAATCCTTCAATTGAAAATGTTGTTTCAGCTGTTCAAATTCTTTTTTCATTAACAATTGCTTTAGCTCTATTTCAATTTCCTGTGCCATTTTGACATCAACCTTTCATTTAGAGGAAATATGATTATTGTACATGAAGTGTGTTCATCATGTAAAAGACTGTTTTTATCTCTTATTTCTCTTTCCACATGTGCCAAAATAAATGGAGAATCATGTGAAAGGATCATTTATAAGAAGAAAATAGGATTTTCTCAAAAAGTTCGGTTTATCAATATTGAACTTGATATGATAAAATAAAGCTGTACTTTGTTGTAAAGGAGATCATGATGCAAAACCGAATTGAAATCACAGAAGCAACTTTAAAAGAAGACAGGCTAATTTTGACGACCACGTCAGAAGAGCAAATCCAAAAAGCAAAAGCATCAGGACAAATGCTTGTTGATTCTGATCACTTTGCGTTCGTTTACATACTTGAAAACGAGGAGTCCTTTTCGTATCTTATCTTAGGGGAACATACATGGGCTCCATTAAAAGAAGCAATGAATCTTGACATCCCTGTCTATTTGGCAGCGGGAGAACATTCGTTAGAACTCATTCAGCTTCATCAAGAATTACATTATTTAATCGACAATATTAAAGACAATGCCAATTACGGAGATATGGAAGAGAAAGTGAAGAGCACATTCCTCTGAAATAATTAGGTATATGGAATTGGGGGAAGTTTCATGGACAAAAAACAATGGGATCAATTCCTCGCACCGTATAAACAAGCAGTCGAAGAATTAAAAGTGAAACTAAAGGGCATTCGAAAGCTGTATGAATTTGAGGATGACCATTCACCAGTAGAATTTGTCACAGGCCGAGTGAAACCTGTTGCCAGCATATTAGAAAAGGCAAAGCGTAAAAACATCCCGATGCATGAAATCGAAACGATGCAGGATATTGCTGGGCTTCGCATTATGTGCCAGTTTGTAGAAGACATACAAGTCGTGAAAAAAATGCTCCAGTCACGAAAAGACTTTGTGGTTGTTGATAAACGCGACTATATTGCAGAACATAAAGAAAGCGGATACCGTTCATACCACCTTGTTGTGTTATATCCGCTGCAAACGATCAACGGAGAGAAGCAGCTCCTCGTCGAAATCCAAATTCGTACACTTGCGATGAACTTTTGGGCGACCATTGAGCATTCTCTGAATTATAAATATAGCGGGAATATCCCGGAGAAAGTCAAGCTGCGCCTTCAAAGAGCTTCTGAGGCAGCATCTCTGCTTGATGATGAGATGTCTGAAATTAGAGGGGAAATTCAAGAAGCACAAGTGGCATTTTCCCGGAAAAAGAAAAACGATAGCTGAGCCTGAGCTTGATCAAATATGATGCTGCCCTCTCATAGCAGCAAGGTGGAAAAGGAGAAGAATTCATGAAATTTGCAGTTTCTTCGAAAGGGAATTCTGTATCTGACACACTCAAAAATAAAATTCAGACCTACTTATTGGATTTCGGGATGGAACTCAACGAAGAGGAACCGGATCTTGTCATTACGGTTGGTGGAGACGGCACCCTTCTTTATGCGTTTCACCGTTATAGCGACCGTCTGAATGAAACAGCTTTTGTCGGTGTTCATACAGGTCATCTTGGTTTTTATGCTGACTGGGTGCCAAGTGAAATTGAAAAACTCGTCTTAGCTATTGCGAAAACGCCTTATCACATTGTGGAATATCCGATCTTAGAAGTCATTGTCAGATACAACGACGGCGGCAGAGAAGAGAAATATTTAGCGATGAATGAATGTACCATTAAAAGTATGGAAGGGACGCTTGTGGCAGATGTTGAAATTAGGGGTCAGCTGTTTGAAACATTCAGAGGTGACGGTCTTTGTCTGTCTACACCGTCTGGCAGTACAGCCTATAATAAAGCACTTGGAGGCGCCATTATTCATCCTTCCATTAGAGCCATTCAGCTGGCAGAAATGGCTTCAATCAACAACAGAGTGTTTCGAACGGTCGGTTCACCGCTTATTTTGCCAGACCACCATACTTGTGTCATTAAACCGATGAATGATGTTGATTTTCAAGTAACCATTGATCATTTGACGCTGCTTCATAAGGACGTCAAATCCATTCAATGCCGGGTAGCCGACGAGAATGTCCGTTTTGCCCGATTTAGACCATTTCCGTTTTGGAAAAGGGTGCAAGATTCCTTTATCGGAAAAGGAGAATAAGAAAGAGGTCGTTCTCGCTGGAATACTTTACGCTAAATAAAACCATGACAGCCAAAGAAGAAGGGCTGCTTTTAAAGAATTATTTAATAGATCTTGGCATTTCAAAAAGAATGCTGGCGGATATTAAATTTGATGGCGGTGATCTCCTCATTAATGGAGAGCATGTGACTGTGAGATACAAGCTGCATAACGGAGACAGGCTCACCGTTTTATTCCCAGAGGAAAAAGTGAGTGAAGGGCTGAAGCCTGCTCCGATTCCGCTTGATATTTTATTTGAGGATGAGCATGTCCTTGTGCTGAATAAAAAGCCATATATCCCGTCCATTCCTTCTCGGGAGCACCCAGAGCACAGTATTGCGAATGGATTGCTGCACCATTATGCAGAGCAGTCTGTTCGGATGACGGTTCATTTGGTGAACCGCCTTGATCGTGATACATCGGGCGTCATGCTCGTGGCCAAGCATCGCTTTGCCCACAGCCTTTTATCAAAAGCGCAAAAAAGTGGAGCGGTCAAACGAACATACAGAGCGTTTACACATGGCATGATCTCGGAAAAGTATGGAACCATTCGTGCAAAAATTGCCCGAAAAGGAGATAGTATCATCGAGCGAATGGTCGATGATACTGGACAGGAAGCAGTGACGCATTTTACAGTGCGAGCGGTGGACGCTGAGTTGAACATGTCAGATGTGGCTCTATCACTTGAAACTGGGAGAACACATCAAATTCGTGTTCATATGAAGTATCTTGGTCACCCGCTCATCGGAGATACGCTATATGGCGGAACGAGTGAGCGGATGAACCGGCAGGCACTGCATAGTGAGACTCTTGTCTTTCCTCATCCGATGACTGGGGAGGAAATGACATTCTCGGCTCCGCTTCCTGAAGACATGAAATCATTGCTGCTTTAAATAGAGAAACCCGGCTACCTGCAAGCGCAGGACCGGGTTTTTTTATGATGTGAAATGCTGAAACCTTGAATCGTCATAAGGCATAGAGGAAGGAACAGAGACCGTTTCAAGCTCAGGATATGTGAGGGCAGACAGCCGGTGGCCAAATACGCAGCCTGTATCAATATTGACGGTTCTGCCAACGAAGCGGGGTTCTTTCACTGGTGTATGTCCGTATACAATCCACGGTTTTCCGCGATATTCCTTTGCCCAATCCTTCCGCACAGGTCGTCCATCTGGCCATGTTTCTCCTGTGACCGCGCCAAATAATAGATAGGATCGCATCTGTTTGTTCGGTTTTCTTCCAATGTCCTTTTCCTTCATCGCTGCGTGAGCAATAATCAGTTCATCAGGAATGAGTACATCGTAAAGCGGAGCCTTCTCAAATAGCTGCTTAAATTCATGTGACAATTTGGTTTGTTCATGAAGGGGCAGCTTTTTTATTTCGTTCACTGTGGTTTCGATGCCATGAAGTAATTTCACGGGATTTCCTTTCAAATAGCGATAAAGCTTAAAGCAATGGTTGCCAGGTACGTAGCGGATCGCGCCGTGTGCGTAGGCATGAATGACAAATCGCATCACATCTACTGACTGAGGGCCTCGATCTGTTAAATCACCGACAAGGGCTAGCGTTCTCTTATCAGGATGGACGGGTAATCCATGTTTGAGTTCGTATCCTAGTTTGTGTATGAGGGTAAGCAGCTCTTCGTAGCAGCCGTGGATATCTCCAATGATATCAAATTTCATAAGATTTCCTCCTGATCTTTCTCATCCATTCATCGGGGTTAAAGAAGTTTGAATTTTAGAACATATAACGAATGGCTTTCTTTTCATTTAGGCAATTGTTAGAATCAATGCTTTAACGTAAAACTTAAAAGATTAAACATCAATGTTAGGAGGCTTTAGCCAATGGAGCATACATCTGTTTCATCACTCGTTGTCGTTATTATTGTCGCCTTTTTCACCCCACTTTTATTGCACCGATTTAAGCTGACCATTCCGGTCGTTGTTGCTGAAATCATCATGGGGCTCATCATTGGAAAAAGCGGTCTTCAACTGGTAGTTGAACATGATGCATGGTTAGACACGTTATCCATGCTCGGTTTTATTTTTCTGATGTTTTTAAGTGGACTTGAAATAGATTTTTCTTCTTTTGAGTCAAAGAAGAAAGCACGAGAACTGCCAAATGGTCTAAAAGAACCAAATACGTTTAAGGCAGCCACGATTATTTTTGTTGGCGTATTTAGTATTTCTTTTATCCTGTCCTATGCGTTTGTCCTTGCAGGGTTTATCCAAAATGCCTTTTTAATGACGCTCATTATATCGACCATCTCATTAGGGGTAGTGGTTCCCACCTTAAAAGAGGAAAAGTTAATGCAGACGAATATCGGTCAAATCATCTTGCTTGTCGCCGTCATTGCTGATTTGGTGACGATGATTTTACTTGCTGTGTTTTCCTCCATTTATGGCGATGGTACAGGGAATATGTGGCTTCTGCTCTTATTATTTGCTGCGGGCATTCTGCTTTATTTATTTGGCCGCGTATTTAAGACAAAGTCGATTTTTCAGTCCATGTCAAAAGGGACCGTGCAAATTGGGACAAGGGCGATCTTTACTCTCATTATAGTCTTAGTTGCCTTATCTGAATCACTCGGTGCTGAAAATATTCTTGGGGCGTTTTTAGCGGGCGTACTTGTGTCCCTTCTTTCGCCGAATAAAGAGCTTGTCCAGCAGCTGGATTCATTTGGCTACGGATTTTTGATCCCCATCTTCTTTGTGATGGTCGGAGTGGATTTAAATATATGGGCACTGTTCAAGGACCCAACCATTATGATCATGATCCCGCTGCTGTTTATTGCATTACTGGTTAGTAAGCTCATCCCGATTCTTTATTTGAAAAAATGGTATGACATGAAAAAAGTGATCGGTTCTGGCTTTTTATTAACATCGACGTTATCACTCGTCATTGCAGCTGCGACGATAGGGGAGCGGCTCGGAGTCATTGACCATAAAATGTCTGGAGCGCTGATTCTAGTCGCGGTACTCACGAGTATTTTAACGCCTGTTTGGTTTAAAGCGCTGTTTAAAAAAGAACAAGCTGCGAGCCATAAAAAACGTGTGACCTTTATTGGTGCAAATCAGCTGACCTTACCTGTCACACTTGATTTACATCAGGATGAATATGATATTCGGATTTTACATGTCTTTCAAGAAAATAAAGAAGCGCTGCTTGCTGACTCCATCTTTGAAGTCGAATCGATTGAAGAGTACGACGATGAGACGCTGCGAAAGGCAGGCGTTGGCCAGGAGGATGTCCTCGTCGTCGCAACAGGCAGTGAGACGAAAAATAAGGAAATTGCTTTATTTGCAAAGGAAGAAGGAGCGAAACAAGTCATTGCTAGTGTCAACAAAGCTGAGACAGAGCTGACATTGAAGGAAGCAGGCATTGATACGTTTTCTAATTTCCTATCATCTAAAACGGTGCTAAGAGCCTTGATTGAAGCACCGGATGCGATTCGATTATTAACAAATGAGGATACTTCTTTGTATCAAATTCAAATGAACAATCATCGTTATCACAATGTCATGCTGAGGGAATTTCCGTTTACCGGTGATTTGGTCTTTGTCCGTATTTTCAGAGGGGTAGACAGCTTAGTACCACATGGAGATACCACGCTTAGAAGCGGCGACCGTGTGCTTGTGTCAGGCTCTCGTGAGTATGTGGCAGGACTAAGAGCCCAATTAGAGTAAGAATGAACCCTTGACCAATGAACAATTCCTGATTAAGATAGAAGTACAACATCATATATTTGATCCACTAGGGGAGTCCTTTAAAAGGGCTGAGATAAAAGTGTCGACTTTTAGACCCTCATTACCTGAACAGGTTCATACCTGCGTAGGGAAGTGGTGCGGTTTTTGACTATGCTTTTTACAAATTCCAAGCCACTTTCCACGCGGAAAGTGGCTTTTTTATATGGAAAAACAGGAGGAGAGAAACATGACGTTTTCAACTGAATGTAAAGAAGCAGCAGCAACATGGTGGAATGGAAGCTTCACACACCCATTTGTCAAAGGGATTGGAGATGGCACGCTTTCACTCGATCGTTTCACGTATTATGTGATGCAGGATTCATATTATTTAACTCATTTTGCAAAGGTGCAAGCATATGGCGCAGCGATTAGTGAGGACTTACATACGACGGGCAGAATGGCGTATCATGCGCAGGGTACGTATGAAGCAGAGCTGTCGCTGCATAGAAAGTTCACAGAGCTTTTGCAGATTTCAGATGAAGCCATCGAGAACTTTAAGCCTTCTCCGACTGCTTATGCGTATACCTCTCATATGTATCGATCTGTGAAAAGCGGGCGATTTGAAGAGATTTTAGCCGCATTATTGCCGTGCTACTGGCTATATTATGAGGTGGGTGAAAAGCTGAAACAAACCACACCTGACCATCCGATTTATCAGGAATGGATTTTGACATATGGAGGGGATTGGTTTAAGGAGCTCGTCTTTGAACAGGTCAACCGCTTTGATGAACTAGCCGAAAAAGCGTCAGAACAAGTACGGGCCAATATGAAAGAAAATTTTGTGATTTCAAGCTATTACGAGTACCATTTCTGGGAAATGGCGTATCAAAAAGAAACATGGCAAACAGCATGCTTAGATGGGGTTGGTGCAAATGGAACTCCACGCAGTGACAAATGATTCGCTTCCTGTGGATGAACTGATCAAACAAATAAAAGCCATCGCACCTGAAGTGGATTTTATTCATATCCGGGAACGGTCTAAAACAGCAAGTGAGCTTGTTGATCTCGTGAAAAGACTCTTTTTAGAAGGTGTACCGAAAGAGAAGCTCATCATCAACGACAGAGTAGACGTTGCACTGCTCACCAATATTCACCGGGTACACCTCCCAGGCCATAGCTTTTCGCCAAAAGAGCTGCGGCAAAAATTCCCTCACCTTCATGCGGGTGTCTCTGTTCATTCGATAGAAGAAGCGAAAGCAGCGGAGAAAAATGGAGCAGAGTATGTCATGTTTGGGCACGTATATGACACCACTTGTAAACCAGGACTTCAGGCAAGAGGCGTACAGCTTGTGAAAGAACTGACATCTTCACTGTCTATTCCAGTGGTGGCGATCGGTGGATTGACACCTGACCGCATTCCAGAATTGAAACACGCGAATGTGAAAGGGATTGCTGTCATGTCTGGGATTTTTACTCATCATCAGCCGCGCATGATGGCACAAGCATTTTCTAAACAGGTAAAGGGGCATCCTTATGAAGAAGCATTATGACGTTGCAATCATTGGTGGTGGAATCATAGGAATGTCCATTGCCTATCACCTTGCAAAAGCAGGAAAGCAGGTCGTCTTACTTGAGGCGAATGAGGTAGGGAAGCAAACGACAAGTGCGGCTGCTGGGATGCTCGGTGCACATGCTGAAGGAGAGGGGCATGAGAATATTTTTTTCCAAGCAGGCAGAGCAAGCCAGGCATTGTACGAGAAGTTAAAAGTCGATCTACAGCATGAATCTGGCATTGATATTCGGACATCAGCGGGCGGTATCATGAAGGTAGCCTTTACAGAAGAAGAGAAACAAGCACTTTGCCGGATGCAGTATTTGTCTACATTTGATTGGCTGGACGCAAGCAGCGTAAAAAAATGCATGCCTCAAATGGCAGATAACATCTTAGGAGCAGGTTTGATTAAAGAGGATGTTCATGTCGAACCTTATGCGGTATGCCGGGCATTTTGGCAGGCGGCGGTAAGGTTCGGGGCAGATGTGAAAGAATGTACACCCGTGATCGAAGTGAAGCGGGAGAAAGAAGCGTTAGCGATTAGAACAACGAAGGGAACATTCACATGTGATGATCTGACTGTAGCGAGTGGTGTATGGTCTGGCCGTTTTTTTGAAGAGCTTGGATTAACTCATTCTCTTTATCCAGTAAAGGGGGAGTGTGTGTCTGTATGGAATAATGGTCCAGCACTCGCGCACACCATTTACCATGATCATTGTTATATCGTTCAACGAGATAGCGGCAAACTGGTCGTTGGTGCAACGATGAAGCCAAACGAATGGCAGGCTGTTCCAACGCTTGGCGGCATCGAAGCTGTGATTCAAAAGGCGTCTCAGCTTATGCCTTCGATCAAGGAGATGCCGATTGATCAGTGCTGGGCTGGTCTTCGCCCGGCGACAAGCGACCGGCATCCCTACATTGGAAGACACCCAGAAGATCAGCGTATTCTTTTTGCTGCAGGGCATTACAGAAATGGCATTTTACTTGCCCCGATTACTGGAGAGATCATTCGCGACCTGATATTGGGTGAACCGGTCAAAAAGGAATGGCTTCACGCGTTTCGTATTGGCCGAAAGGAGGCACTGTTTGTATGAAAATTCAATTGAATGGCAGAATCGTTGATTTCGATCAAGAGAATGGAACGATCTATGATCTGCTATCAGCCTATCAGCTTGAAAATAGAGTAGTGATCGTGGAAAAGAACCAAGAAATTATTGACAAAGAAGCGTTTCAACAAGTAAAAATTCAATCTAATGACACGATTGAAATCGTTCACTTTGTAGGAGGAGGATGACAACATGCTGCACATTGGCGGAAAAACATTCACATCAAGATTATTACTTGGTACAGGGAAGTATCCATCATTTGAAGTTCAAAAAGAAGCCGTGAACGTATCAGAAGCAGAAATTTTAACCTTTGCTGTGAGAAGAATGAACATTTTCGAAGCATCTCAGCCTAATTTTTTGGAGCAGCTTGATTTATCAAAATATACGCTGCTTCCGAATACAGCTGGTGCAAGTACTGCGGAAGAGGCAGTTCGTATTGCTCGTTTAGCGAAGGCTTCTGGACTGTGTGACATGATCAAGGTAGAAGTCATTGGCTGCTCAAGGTCTCTTCTGCCAGATCCAGTCGAAACGTTAAAAGCATCGGAAATGCTACTCGAAGAAGGGTTTATCGTGCTGCCATATACATCTGATGATGTGGTACTGGCGAGAAAATTAGAAGAGCTCGGTGTCCATGCCATCATGCCGGGTGCTTCTCCGATTGGTTCAGGGCAAGGCTTACTAAACCCTCTGAATCTCTCATTTATTATTGAGCAGGCGAAGGTGCCGGTGATTATTGATGCTGGTGTAGGCTCTCCAAAGGATGCAGCTTATGCGATGGAGCTAGGGGCTGACGCTGTATTACTGAACACAGCTGTGTCTGGTGCAAAGGACCCTGTGAAAATGGCAAAAGCCATGAAGCTGGCGATTGAATCAGGAAGACTAGGCTTCGAGGCAGGACGGATTCCTTTGAAAAACTATGGGACAGCAAGCAGTCCGCAGGAAGGAATGCCGGCATTTTGAGCACACGTTATTCGCGCCAAGAGCTCTTTCAGCCAATCGGCACAGAGGGGCAAAAGCGGTTAAAAGACTCAAAGGCTGTCATTATTGGTGCAGGGGCACTTGGAACAGCCAGTGCTGAAATGCTCGTTCGTGCTGGCGTTGGATCTGTCACCATTTTGGATCGAGATTATATTGAATGGAGCAACCTTCAGCGACAGCAGCTTTACACGGAGCAAGATGTGCATGATCGGCTGCCAAAGGCTGTGGCGGCTGAAAAAAGACTCAAGCAGGTGAACAGTGACGTACATGTCAAAGGAATTGTCATCGATGTGACCGCTCAACATATTGATGAACTTGTCAGCGGGGCTTCGATTATCGTTGATGCAGCGGATAATTTTGAGGTGAGGATGATTGCAAATGATGCTGCTGTCAAACATCAAATTCCGTTCCTTTACGGAGCCTGTGTAGCCAGCTATGGTATTCAATTCACTGTGATTCCTGGTGAGACGCCATGTTTACACTGCCTGCTTGAACATTTACCCGCACAAGGCATGACCTGTGATACAGCCGGTATCATTAGTCCAGTGGTGCAGCAGGTGGCGGCATATCAAGTGGCAGATGCCCTTAAATATTTAACAGGCCATCAAGTGACGCCAATTTTAAGATCCTTTGATTTATGGACCAATGAACGATCTGACATCCGATCAGCCAGTTCCTTAAAGAAGAAGCAATGTCCAAGCTGTGGGCTGAAGACATATCCTTTTCTCTCCTATGACAAGAGAGCGAAGGCAGATGTACTATGCGGCCGCAATACGGTACAAATCCGCAGTGCTGCTGAAATCCCGCCGCCATTACACGAAGTGGCTATTCGCTTAAAGAAAGCAGGAATGGATGTGCTTGAAAATCCGTATTTACTTTCTTGTCAAAAGGATGAATATAAGCTTGTTTTATTTAAAGATGGCAGAGCACTTGTACATGGTACAAATGATATGGCCAAAGCAAGAACCATTTATCATCAATGGATTGGCTAATGAGAGGTGTGATGAAATGACGATCAAAAAAGCATTCACAATCGCGGGTTCTGATTCGGGCGGTGGAGCAGGCATTCAAGCTGATTTGAAAACCTTTCAGGAGCTCGGTGTGTACGGAATGTCTGCGATCACAGCGATTACAGCACAAAACACACTTGGCGTTCACGGTATATACCCTCTTTCAATCGAGGCGTTAAAAAGTCAAATAGATGCAGTCGCAGAAGACTTGCTGCCAGATGCCGTCAAAACAGGAATGCTGTGGAGTGCCGAAATGATCAATACGGTTGCTGAAAAAACGGTTCAATATGAGATGAAGCTGATTGTCGATCCAGTCATGATCGCAAAGGGAGGGGCCTCTTTATTAAATGAAGATGCGGTCTCTGCGTTGAAAACACACTTGCTGCCTGTCAGCTATGCCGTAACGCCGAATCTTCCTGAGGCAGAAGTGCTGACAGGCATGCGCATTCAGACAAAAGAGGATCGCTATCTAGCAGCGGAACGTCTATATGAGCTTGGTACGAAACATGTCGTGATCAAAGGGGGACACGGCCCCTCTGGCGGTATGATAACAGACCTGTTGTATGATGGAAAAGGCTTTATAGAAGTCACAAACGAACATATTGATACCCCGCATACACATGGCACAGGCTGCACGTTTGCAGCGGCATTAACAGCTGAAATTGCGAAAGGGTACTCCATGAGAGAGGCCTTTGAAACAGCAGAAACCTTTGTCCATGAAGCCATCAAATTCCCTTTGAATATTGGAGCTGGACATGGACCTACCAACCATTTTGCTTATCAGCAAAACAGGCTCAAACGATAAGAGAATCGAACCGTCTTCACTTGCGAGGGCGGTTTTTTGATGAAAAAGAAACTTTCTTTCAGCGGAAATTGTCATTCTCTCATGATCTGTGATAATATTATGATCAGGTACTAATACTATGTCTTGAAAAAATAGGAGGCTTTATTACATATGAACTTTTCTTTAGAAGGCCGTAATATCGTGGTGATGGGTGTTGCCAATAAACGAAGCATCGCTTGGGGAATTGCCCGCTCACTTCACGAAGCTGGAGCTCGTTTGATTTTTACTTATGTTGGAGATCGTCTTGCTGAATCTGTAAAAGAACTTGCAAGCACACTTGAGCGTGATGATTCAATCATTCTTCCATGTGACGTGACAAGTGACGAAGAAATCGAAAAATGTTTCGCTACAATTAAAGAAAAAGTACAAGTCATTCATGGCGTTGCGCATGCGATTGCATTTGCAAACAAGGAAGAACTTGTCGGTGAATACTTAAACACGAACCGTGAAGGTTTCCTTTTGGCGCACAACATTAGTGCATACTCATTAACAGCTGTAGCAAAAGCAGCACGTCCATTGATGACAGAAGGTGGAAGCATCGTCACGCTTACATACTTAGGCGGAGAGCGTGTGGTATCTAACTACAACGTAATGGGTGTAGCGAAAGCAGCACTTGAAGCAAGTGTGAAATATTTAGCAGCTGATTTAGGCGCAGAAGGTATCCGTGTGAACAGTATTTCTGCTGGTCCAATTCGTACGCTGTCTGCAAAAGGCATCAGCGGCTTTAATACAATCCTGAAGGATATTGAAGAGCGTGCACCGCTTCGCCGTACAACGACTCCTGAAGAAGTTGGCGATACAGCTCTATTCTTATTCAGTGATCTATCACGCGGCATGACAGGTGAGAATCTGCATGTTGATTCTGGCTTCCATATCATTGCCCGCTAAACGAATCATTGAATTGCAGCATACCAAAGATGGGTATGCTGTTTTTTTATTTTTCTTCTGATTTGAGACATCCGCTCATATATATAAGGAATGAATCATTCGGGAGGGATTAGTATGTCAAATAAAGGTGATGAGAACCAGAAGCCGCTTATGTATATTGTTCAGCCGAGCTATGATGAATCAATGCCGGCCATGCAAAATATCGTGAGAAAGCGAAAGAAATCAGAAAAACCGCAAGAAAGTCATCAGAGTGCAAAAGACGTGATCGAAGAAAGTACGCACGAGGAACCCGTGGCTCAAGAAATAGAGAAGAAAAAAGAAGTCGGGCCGCCTGAACTTCAGCAAGAACAAGACATCACACAAGAAGCAGAACTTGCACAAGAACAAGACATCACACAAGAAGCAGAACTTGCACAAGAACAAGACATCACACAAGAAGCAGAATTTACACAAGAACAAGACATCACGCAAGAAGCAGAGCTTACACAAGAACAAGACATCACACAAGAAGCAGAGCTTACACAAGAACAAGACATCACACAAGAACCAGAACTTATACAAGAACGAAAACCCCAGCGAGAAGAGGAAAAGCCGCCAGAAGGTGTATTTCATGAAACAAAAGAAGAACCTAGAAGAAAACGAGTGAAAAAGCCTTTAAGTCAGATGAGTATTGACGAAAAAGTCGATTTTCTCACAAGCCTGCCTCATAATATGCCAAGAGCCCTTTGCCTGATTGAAGCTGATGGTAAAACATATAGAGGAATTATCATGGATCGAAAAGAAGATCTAGTGGTCATTCGAACAGCGGGCGGGGGAAATCCAGTTGAATTAGCAATAGATGAAATTTCCTCGATTCATCCGCTTGGCTTTTAACGAATAAAAAAAGTCCCATAGAGGGACTTTTTTTGTTAGCAGTTACGGTTGATGAGTCGTGGATTTAAGCACTCGATTGCGCAGAAGCAGTCAAGATCTACTTCAATGCAATACTTCGATTTTTCTAATCGGAACACATCACATAAGGAATCTTTATCTGTAAAATCTAAAATATGACGGTCTTTGTCAAATGCAATAAGCAAGCTGAGTGTTGCGCAGTGATCACAGATGTGTTCGACTCTGAAAAATGCAGTGCTGAAGCAAGGACCTGCATCTACTTCTCCGACGTTTCCGAATGCGACGAATGGTTTTGATTTGGATGTAAAGAGAACAAACGGGACAGTATCACCTAATGAATGGGATGTAGAAAGGAGATTGCTGTAACAGCTGGTCGGGCAATCTTCTTCGACGGCACTTTGTAAGTCGTTAATATTTTCAACAGCCTCTGCTACACAGCTCCATGAATGTTTGCGGCTCATATTCAACCCTCCTATACTAGGAAATTTGTTTGAGTGTTTGAGCACTGTCATCATCTACAAGCTTTTTTGTTTTGCCAGTTGATACATCTACTTTCAATCAATGCGGAAGCGGCAGCTCTTATGCTGACTGCTCCGCATGATTGGCTGTCATTCGTAAGGAAGGGGATGCTTTGACTCATGACAAGTTAGGTCAACGGACGATTGGTTTAGCCGTGGTGATGATGCTTTTTATCTTTCGATGGCATGACTCTGTCGACAAGCTCTGGGTTTAAACATTGGATCGCGCAGAAGCAGTTTAGATCAACTTCAATACAAAAGTCCGTTTTTTCTAGACCAAAGAAGTCAGGGTCACAAGGGTGACACACGCTTAGCGTATGTCCGTGTACATCAACAGGTCTTAATACAGATAACGTAGCACAGCAGTCGTGTAATTTTTCAACCCGGAAGAAAATGGATTCGAAGCATTGGCAATCGTCAACAAATCCTCCAATGTTTCCGAAAGTAGAAAACAATCCGCCCTTTTTATCAAAAATTAAAAACGGAATTGTATCTTTTCCAGAAACTGTCGGGCTTAATAAATTACTGTAGCAGCTCGTAGGACATTTATCTTCTACAGCTTCCTGCTCTGCTAAAATCTTTTCAACCGCATCGCATACACAGTTTTCATCATGTCGGCCATGGTGTTTTCCGCAGCTCATGGATTTCAGCTCCTTTAACAAGGTATTTGACTTTAGTCCTTAACAACATATGTATGCGCCCTCTAGTTGGTGTGGGTAAATGACTATTTATATTTGTTGTATTTTTATAAAAGGAAAAGCAGAGCTTTTCGCTCTGCTTTTGGACATTAGAGGATACCAATTGCAACGATTGTCGCAACAAGTGTTTGAGTAAGTGTTTGAATCGCGATCGAGATATCCGCATCGATTGTCGATACTGTAACGTTTCTTGAATTTTCGATGACAAGTTTCTGGCGGTTTGTTTGTTTGTGAGTAGCGGCTTGTAAAAGATCTTGTGTGACGCGGTCAGCTAAATCACCGTCAGCGATTGAGATATTTGTAATGGTGATAATCGCTGTTTGAACAGCTACTTGGATAGAAGCTGCAACCTGTGCATCAACAGAAGAGACGTTAATGTCACAAGAGTCTCTGACGATAATGACTTCCTCAGATGTCTGCTTTGTGAAGCTTAATTGATCAAATTCTTGTAAGACATCTTCATCATCATAATAGTGGCCATCACAAACTGCTTTTCTTTCATAGTTGTAATCGTCGTGGTGTCCGTGGTGTCCGTGGTGTGTACAGTTACGATCTAGAGCGACCCAAGAATATGGTTTAGAATCCATTTCTATTCCTCCTTCCGTTTACTTTATTAAATGCTGGAATGCGTGGTTTTGTCTCGGGCATTTACCCTAGCAGGCAACCCATTTTTATTTAATCGTTATTACGCTGCGCATCACGGCGCTGCTGAATACGATCTCGAAGTGAATTTCGTTTTGGACGTACTTTTGGTTCAGGCTGTACTTCTTCCGGATGTTTTGCTGCCTCAGCCTGCCTTTTTTTCTCCTGCTGCTGTTCTACGAAATCATTTGCTTTCTTTTGCAAGTCCTCCACTAATTTCAAAATCATTCTTCTTTGATCATCTGAGATATTTGCTTTCTGATCATCTGTGATATTGTTTTTGTTTAACACATCACTTACAAGAAGACTCGTTAATGGATCAACATCAGTATTGATTTGAAACTCCTTTTTTTCGTTCTCTTCAGCCACGATGATTTCACCTCTTTCATACGTCATGTTAGAAAAGAAAGGGTCAAAGAATGCCGGCTTCAACTAAGAGTACATTCAATGTTTGAGTGAGAATTTGGACGGAGTTCATAATGGATGCATCTGATAATGTAATCGTAATGTTATAGCAGTTGATGATTTGAATCACAGTTTTCTTTTGGACTGTCACTTGTTGTGTGGATAAAAGCTGATCTGTGATGTCTGCAGCCAATTCATCGTCTGGTACAAGAAGTTGAATTAAAAGAGTAATGATTGTCGTTACGGTCGCTTGAAGGGAGAGTGCAGCTGTTACATCTGTTTTATGAATTGTGACATTTTCGGAATCTTTGATCTCAATGAAATCATCATAATTGCTGATTAATTCGTTTAACAGTTGTGTGTATAATAAATCAGCACTTTCTTCAATAGACAATACTTTCACTCCTTTCTTATCTATACATTATTTAATGCAGCAGAGGCTCAAGGTGGAATCGGAAAGCGTGAAAAAGTACAACCCAATTTTATTTCCGCTCGATTCATCATGGCGGTCTTTCTTTTTGCATATATAAAGAAAGGACGCAAAAAAGAAGAAAAAAGGAGGTGGAGGCTCCTGAGTGGTGCTTTGTCATTTGTCGTGTTTGCCCTCGCATCCTTTAGACTGACGAGGCTGATTGTGTTTGATACCATTACTGCTCCTTTCCGCCGTTTATTTCATGAAGAACAGGAAGAGGTCAATGAACAAGGTGAAGTGGAGACATATATCATCATTAAAGGTAAAGGGCTGCGGTCTTGGATAGGAGAGCTGTTAAGCTGTTATTGGTGTACTGGCATGTGGTGCACTGCTGCTTTACTTCTGATATACATACTATTTCCTGTCATCAGCATGTGGCTTAATTTACTATTAGCAATTGCCGCGGCAGCAGGCATTATTGAAGCGATCGTCTCAAAGCTGGTGAAATAAACAGGCATACTGATCAGACACGCTTTCAAAAAATGCATATACTATCATGGAATAGGAAAGGAAGGGTTGCGATGAAACCAACTGAAACACCGTCACATATGCTTCAAGGTTATCCAGCGCAGTCAAATCAACAATCTGTTTATACGAAGAAAATCAAAAAAGCAGATTGCGGTTGTGGAAAGAAAAAGAAACCTCAATAGAAGAAAAAACAAAAGCCGGATTTATCCGGTTTTTTTGTTGCCCTTTTTTTGAGTGATGCATATGTAAGAGAGAAGGGGTGACCAGAATGGATGCATTCGAACAATTAATCGGCTCCTTGTTCACTAAACCTCATGATGGAAAAGAACAAGCGCACGAAAAGGGTGAAATGGATCTAGCGGATAAAGCGAATGATCTTGAGCAGCACTTAAAGGTATTTGGCGAGAAGATGGATGCTTTTGCGAAAGAAACAGAAGCATTCATGATGCGTCATGGAGAGGCAGATTACGTCTTTAAACAGCAGAAATAAAAATTCCGCACTTTTTTATGTGATCGTCCAAACCATTTGTAGTATTTTTCATATTTTGTAAGGGAGAAGAGGAGGTGCTTATATATGAGTTGTTACGGTTACGGTGGCGGTTCTTGCGGCGGCTACGGCGGAGGTTATGGCGGCGGATATGGATCAACATTTGTTCTTGTCGTCGTGCTTTTCATCCTTCTAATCATCGTTGGTGCTTCTTTCTTTAACTAAACAGTAAGAAGGTGAGGGAAGCAATGGGGGAGCCTTTTGCTTTCCTTTCTCTTTGGGCAAACAAGGCTTTAGGATAGGCACATATCTCGCCTATTTTCATATAGTAAGGTGATTACTCCACAAAGAGGAGGCAAATGAATGGATAATAAATTCTTTAAAAGCGTTGAAAATAAAACGGGTGTGAATATGAATGATGTTTTTAAGCTTGCAGGTTCTTTGCAAAATGCCAACTTTAAAGATGAAGCAACGGTTCGAGGCGTCATTAAAAAAGTAGCGCAGCTTGCGAATAAGCGTGTACCTAAAGAAATGGAAGACAAAATCGTTCAATCGATTATAAGTGGAAAAGAAAAGCTTGATTTCAATACAATCGCTAAAATGATGAACAACAAAAAATAAACAACAGGCTCTCCGCTTAAAGGGGGGCCTGTTGTTTTTCTGTGAATAATTCTCGGTTTTTCTTTAGTAGGGGATACAAAAAGCGCGAGCGATGAGCGGTTTTTCCTCGCCTAAATGATGGAACAGATAGATAAAGAGATTGTTCAGCTCTTGTCATGGCCACGTATAATAAACGGCGTTCTTCTTCTAGGGCTTCTTCATCACCGTTTCTTAGTTCATCGAGTGAGAAATCATGAGGCAGTGCTCCGTCGACCACGCAAGTGATGTACACCGTTTGGAATTCAAGTCCCTTTGCGCGGTGAATCGTCATGAGCTGAACACCTGGTTCGTCTGTTTTTTCCTTTTCGGCAGATTTCATATGTTCGGCATGTGCGAGAAAGGCTTCAATCGTTTCAAAGCGTTTGGCGGCGGTTTTTACATCTCGTACATCATCCGCCCCTTTTTCAAGCACATTCGTATCGTTCACTCGTTTTTTTAAGTAATCACCAAGTCCCATCTTTTGTTCAATAAACGTCACAGCGTCAGACGGCTTTAACGTTCGTAACGTGCGGAACAGAGGAACAATGGATTGCAGCTTTTTCCGTTGAAACGGCTGAATATCTGTTAGTTTTCCGAGTGCGTCTATCATTGAACAATCTTCCGTGATGGTCAGTGCCTTCATCGTGTTCAAGGTCTGCTGCTTTAAAAAGAAAACCGGAAGCAGCTGTTTCATAGCAGCCACATCATCGGCATCCTGACTTAAAGAGAGAAAGGCGAGAAGAACCCGAACAATTCGTCTGCTGTAGAAGGCTTTGACACCAGCCTCCGTCTCATACGGAATCGCGGATTGATGCAGACGCTCATAAATCGCGCGGCCTCCTGTATTGGTGCGAAAGAGTACGCAGATATCATTCGGCTTTGCGCCGTTTTTAATTTTCTCCTGAATATCTGCCACGATCATGGTCGCTTCCTCTTCCTCGTCATATGGATAAAAGAGCGTAGGCGGGATTGTCTCCGCACGGACGGCTTTTAACGTTTTTTCATAACGATGTTGATTTTTCTTAATAATGGCATCCGCACTTGCGACAATCGTATGATGCGACCGGTAATTCGCATGTAAATGGACGATTTGAGCCGAAGGATAGTCCCGTTTGAATTCAAGAATGAAAGCAGGATTGCTGCCCCTAAAGGCATAAATGGCTTGATCATCATCACCTACACAAAATAGCTGCTCAGATTCTCCAGCTAAAAGCTGAATCAATTGATATTGAACTGGATTAATATCCTGAAATTCATCCACTAAAATATACTTGAACCGTTCTTGATATCGTTTCAGCAGTTCAGGCTGTTCTGTCAGCATGTGCAAGCAGGCGATTGCCATGTCATCAAAGTCAAATTGCTGATTGTCTCGTTTTTGCTGTTCATAAGATTGATAGATCGTCCACATGTGTTTTTCCTTTTCATCCTTCAAATCAGGAAGCTCGCCTGGTAAAAAAGCATTTTTCCAAAAGCCGATCGATTGCAGTACTTGATCGGTAGGGTAGTCTTTTTCATCAAGTCCTTCATTTATGATGGCTTTCCGAATGTACTGTTCCTTCTGCCAGTCAAACTTGATCAGGTGCTGGCCGTTCCATTTGCTTGCATCGTCATGAAGCAGCATTTTATAAAAAAGACTGTGGAAGGTGCCTGTCACCACTTGGCTTGCTTGTGATGGGTGAAGCTGGTATTGCTTGCGCAGTCTTTCTTTCATTTCACTGCTGGCTTTTGTGGTGAAAGTCACGAGTAAGATATGGTGAGCAGGAATATGATGATGTGACATGAGATATGCCGCTCTAGCTGTCAAGACTCTTGTTTTTCCGCTGCCAGCGCCAGCCAGCACCAGCATTGGACCGTCTTTATGTGTGACAGCTTGAAGCTGCGGTGTGCTAAAGGTAATATGCGGAAAGAGCTCGATGGTATGTGCTTGTTCATTCTTTTCTAAATGTAACGCATCGCTAAATTGAATCGACCTTGGTTCCTGCCAGTCATATGATTCATTCGTTTGCGAGATGATCTGTTTACCTGTTGGAAAACGGAAGCCCCCAAGTTCTTTATAGGAAGCACTTTCCTCTTGCTCTGCATTTTTTTTCTGATCTTCTTGTTCTTCTGCTTGTTCACACATCTCTTGCTGCGTCATATGTTTATGAATAAAGGCAGGTTCTTCATGTATATTTAATCTGAAAAAGACTGGTTGTCCGCAATATGGGCAGGATAAGTGCCCTTTTTTTCCCTCGTCATGGAGGAATTGATAATGTTCTCTCGAATACGTATGTAATGAGATCGTTCGATCATGTCGTCGTGCGCATTTCAAAGCTAGTCCTCCAATAGTTAATCAATCTTAAAAAGAAACACATCTAATCATATCAAATGAGACGTGTTTCAAACAGTCATAATTAGGGAATAGTAGAGTAGAAGAGAAGCAAAGGAGGCGTTCTTGATGGGATATATAGCCCCGATTCAGCCGGATCTGTATTTTCAATATATCAATCGTCCTGCTCCTCAGGATAAAGAAGACTACGCGAAAGTAACAAAGGTTACTCGCACCTTTCATGACAAGGTATACAGAGAGCTGGAGAAAAAAGAGGACTTAGTGACAGAAGCAGAAACGAAAGTACAGCAAAAAAAGCGGGAACGTTTTGTACGAGATATGTTTATGGAAGAAGGCAAAGGCGTTCATATTAATGCGTATATATAAATGATTACGCTTTCTTCCCTTGACGAACGATGATAAAGAAAAGCCAGTGCATCATGGATGCTCTGGCTTTTTCTTTTGGTCAAACAGATAGTGTTTTTGTCATTTTGACATGTGTGATCCCTGCTTCTTCAAACGGTTCAGAAACGGCTTTGTAGCCTTTCTTTTCGTAGAAAGGAAGAGCTTGGACTTGTGCGTGCATAACCGCTTCCTTCGCTCCATTAGCAATGGCTTCTGTTTCCAGCGCTTCTAATAGTTTGTGGCCAAGGCCGAAAGCGCGCGCCTCTTTTAACACACAAATTCGTTCCAGCTTTGCCTTTGGCCCTTCAATGATCCGCAGTCTAGCGGCTGCTTGAGGCTTCATTTCATCATTATAAATGACAAAATGAATGGCCTCGTCCTCTAGTTCATCTATTTCAATCTCTAACGGGACTTCTTGTTCTTTTACGAACACTTCTTTTCGAACGTAGTATGCATCTTCTCGTTGTGTTTGTGCTGTTGCGATGACTGTTTTCAAATGTCTTTAACCCTCTTCTCCTAAAATAAATGTTTCATAGACGGTCCAAGATCCGTTCTCTAACTGATATAAAAGGTGGAAGCGATCCACGGTTTCTTCATGGTCAATCTTTCTCAGCTTTAATGTACCAAGTACGTCTGAATGCTCATCATCTGATAGTTTTTGAGCTACTGTCACATGCGGAACAAAAGCATATTCAGGTGTGCCAGCAAGTGGATCTGCGTACAACCTTTCATTGAGCGCCATGATTTCCTCGTTCGGTTCTACTTTCATATAAATGACGTTGTTTACAGGAGCGAATGAACTGAATTTTTTAATACGTAACGTAATAGGAGAAGCATTTTTTGCATACTCTCTTAACGTTGAGACGACCTCAGCCGCTTCTAGATCCGTTAATTCAAAAGGTGTTCTTAATGTTAAATGAGGCGGTATAAGTGCATAGTTCGGATCATAACGCTTCCGGTAAGAGTTCGCAATATCTTGCAATTTTTTTGATGGAAATATAACAACTCCGTATTTCATCATGTTCCCTCCTGAATAAGAAAGTATTTATTATTGTTTATTATAACAAAATTCAGTTGATTAACGAATATGGGAGCATTTTTTTTAACGAAGGCGCAATGAGTGGCTGCCAAAACGTCCATTTATGATCCCCTTCGAATGTCTCAAATAAATAATCCGCACCTGACTGTTCAAGAAGCGCCTTTAAATCTTCATTCGGCTGAATAAAATCAAGCACTTGGCCATCTGTCGTTTTCACAGCCGTTTCTTCCAGCCCAATTTGATGGATAATGGCATAAGGGGAAAGGGCTGTCGACTGTTTAACGGCTTCTAGGACTGAATCATCAACGTAAGGAGACTGCAAAATCAGCCCGCCAAATAAAGAAGGATAATCAATCGCTGTCATAAGGGAAATCGTAGCACCTAGCGAATCACCAATAAACGTGCGTCCTGAGCCAATTTGATAGGTTGGATAGTGCGTATCAATATAAGGGACAAGTTCATTTGCTAAAAAGCGTTTATACGCTTCAAACTTTGTGCCATCTGGATGATACGTATTCCGTCTTTCCGAGACATTTTCATAAGGGACACCAATGATAATCGAGCGTTCCATTTCTTTGTTTTGCATCAATTCTTCCGCCTGTCTGCCTATTTTGCCTAAGCGGAAATAATCATGACCATCTTGGGCAATGATGACATGATATGTATAAAGGGGGGAGTAATTGACTGGCAAATAGATCAAAAGGGTCATATCCGCCCCAAGTTCTTTTGAATGTAAGGTTTCTTCTTGAATAATGCCTGTTTTCTTCACCATAATCCATTCCTCCAGCTAACCAATTTCATCACAAAGTGAAACGTTTCCATTCATTGTAACATGAAAAACAGCGTTGTTCCTATATGCTAACATGCAATCAATTCAGTTAACACCGAATCTATTGTAAAATACAGAAAATTTCAATTAATTGTTCCGATTCCTCTTGAAAAATAAGATTTAATGCGTTACAGTATTAAGAATTAGAACAGACAGACAATACATTCTTATCGTGAGAGGTGGAGGGACTGGCCCTTTGAAACCTCAGCAACCGGTATGCATCACTTCATGTGATGTACCAAGGTGCTAAATCCAGCAAGCAGCTTTTTTGCTTGGAAGATAAGAGGAAGCGATTAAACCCCTTCTTCTTATGAAGAAGGGGTTTTCTGTTTTGAAATCAGATTTTACTTAGGATGGTGTCAAATGACAGAACATGTGGAAACGACATTAGCGCAAATTGGAAACCGCAGCGAAGAGGCGACTGGCACGGTCAGTCCCCCCGTTTATCTTTCAACAGCATACAGACATAGAGGCATAGGGGAATCAACCGGATTTGATTACATTCGAACGAAAAACCCAACAAGGCAGCTTGTAGAGGATGCGATTGCTTCACTCGAAGAAGGGACGGCCGGCTTTGCCTTCAGTTCGGGAATGGCTGCGATCCAAACGATCATGGCATTATTTGAAAGCGGAGATGAACTCATCGTCTCATCAGACCTATATGGCGGTACATACCGTTTGTTTGAAAACGAATGGAAAAAGTACGGCTTACGGTTTCTTTACGATGATTTTTCAGATGAAGACTGTTTACGTTCTAAAATCACGCCAAACACAAAAGCGGTCTTTATTGAAACGCCGACAAATCCACTTATGCAGGAAGCAGATATTCAAAAAATAGCAAAGATTGCAAAAGAATATGGCGCTTTGGTCATTGTCGATAACACCTTTTACACACCCGTTTTGCAAAAGCCGATTACACTTGGAGCGGACATTGTCATCCATAGCGCAACCAAATATTTAGGCGGACACAATGACGTCCTTGCCGGTCTTGTGGTGACAAAAGGAGAGCAGCTGTCTGAAGACATGTTCCAGCATCAAAACGCAATTGGAGCCGTTTTATCTCCGTTTGACTCATGGCTTTTAATGAGAGGAATGAAAACACTGGCTCTTAGAATGCGCCAGCACGAGGCAAATGCGAAGGAGCTGGCAGAGTTTTTAAAGAAACAGCCAGAAATTCAAGATGTCCTTTACCCAGGCAAGGGAGGAATGCTGTCATTCCGTGTAGCCAAGGAGGACTGGGTCAATCCATTTTTGAAGCAGCTGAAAACGATCTGTTTTGCTGAAAGTCTTGGCGGAATCGAAAGCTTTATTACGTATCCTGCAACGCAAACGCATATGGATATCCCAGAGGAGATTCGCATTGCAAATGGCGTTTGTAACAAACTGCTCCGTTTCTCCGTTGGCATTGAGCACGTAGATGACCTGAAAGCAGACCTGAAACAGGCACTATCACAAGTGAAAGAGGAGGTACACGCCAAATGACCACACACGATTGGACACTCGAAACCCAACTCGTTCATAATGCGTTCAAAACAGATCGTTCAACAGGTGCAGTCAGTGTGCCAATTCAGCATGCATCCACATTCCATCAAAGCAGCTTCGATGAATTTGGTCAATATGACTACTCAAGATCGGGGACTCCTACACGTCAAGCATTAGAGGATACGATTGCGGCGCTAGAAGGAGGAACAAGAGGGCTTGCTTTTGCATCAGGCATGGCAGCCATCTCAACTGCTTTTCTTCTATTATCAAAGGGCGATCATGTCCTTGTCACAAGAGATGTGTACGGTGGTACATTTCGAATGATCACCCAAGTTCTTTCGCGATTTGGCATCGAGCATACCTTTGTGGACATGACCGATTTGAATGAAGTCAAAAGAGGCATTCAATCGAATACAAAAGTCATTTACATGGAAACACCGTCAAACCCGACTCTAGGTATTACGGATATTGGGAGCGTCGTCCAGCTTGCCAAAGAACATGACTGTCTGACATTCTTAGATAATACATTTTTAACACCTGCTCTTCAGCGTCCGCTGGACCTTGGCGTTGACGTAGTCCTGCACAGCGCAACGAAATTTTTGAGCGGTCACAGTGATGTACTGTCAGGCTTAGCTGTCGTGAAAGACGAGAAGCTGGGAGAAGAACTCTATTCGCTGCAAAACTCCTTCGGCGCGGTGCTTGGCGTGCAGGATTGCTGGCTTGTGTTAAGAGGGTTAAAAACCCTTCAGGTCAGATTAGAAAAAGCAAGCCAAACGGCCTTCGAACTGGCCTCATTTCTCAAAGAGCATCCTGCGGTGAAAAAAGTGTACTATCCAGGCTTAGATGACCATCCAGGGGCGGACATTCAGCGAAAGCAGGCAAGCGGAGCAGGAGCTGTTCTTTCATTTGAATTAGAAAACCAAGCAGCTGTCAAAGAATTGGTGGATGCTGTCACATTACCTGTATTCGCCGTCAGCCTTGGCGCCGTCGAATCCATTCTGTCATACCCAGCCAAAATGTCACATGCCGCTATGCCAAAAGAAGAAAGAAAAAAAAGAGGGATTACAGATGGCCTGCTTCGATTAAGTGTAGGGGTCGAAAACGGAGAAGACCTCAAACGCGACTTCAAACAAGCACTAGACCAACTAAAGCCTGTTCTTGTCAACCAATCATAAAGGAGAGAAAAAAGCCGGTCCGGCTGCCGGCTTTTTGACCTTTTTTGAATAAAACCATTGACGACGAATCATGATGGTTATATAATAGAGACTGTCAGTAACAGAAAGCCCAGAACTGATACATAACCCGATTCCGTAGCTCAGCTGGGAGAGCGCTACCTTGACAGGGTAGAGGTCGCTGGTTCGAGCCCAGTCGGAATCATCGTTTAAACCCTTGCCTAGCAAGGGTTTTTTTGTTTTTTGCAGGTTGTTTTTTTAGGTTAAAACGATTAAAGTGTTCTGCGGTGTTAAATTCTAATTTGTTTGTGACATGATTATAAATATCTGAGGGTATTTTAGCACTAGCATGTCCCGCTCTTTTTTGAATAGATGTACCCCACCTGTTTGGGATGGGGTATCTGCATCAATACATTCAATATTTGTCTGGTGTAATTTAAATAAATAAAGTTCGTTTATCTTAATATTTAATAATGGTTCTTCCTAAATGTTGACCATTTTTAATGGCTTCAATTTTTTCAGGTAACGTATTGAGAGTAATCTCATTGACTAGGGTCGTTTGGGAGATATTCCATTCGTTTGCTATCTCGTTCCAAATGACTTTGCGTTTATTGATTGGTACATTTACAGAATCGATCCCTAGAAGGTTGATCCCTCTTAGAATAAAAGGTAACACAGTTGTTGTTAATTTAATTCCGCCTGCATTCCCGCACATGCTCATGCTTCCACCATAAGAAATTTGAGGAATGATCACAGAAGCCACATCTCCTCCTACGGTATCTAAGACGAAGTCAAATTTTTGCTTGTTTAATGGTTTTTTTAGCTCTCCTAACTCGTTTGCAAAAATGACATCAGCTGCTCCTAAAGATTTTGCTATATCAACTTGATGATCTTTACGCACTAAAGCAAAAATATTGTTGTACCCAATTTTAGATAATAATTGTATAGCAATGCTACCAACTCCACCAGTTGACCCTGTAACGAGTATATTAGGTTGATTTTTCGTACTCATACCATTTTCCTGTAAAGCCATGATAGAAAGAGCTGCGGTAAAGCCTGCTGTTCCAAAAATCATTGCTTCTTTTAAAGTCAAGTTATTTGGCAAAGGAACAATCCAATCCGCAGGTACTCTAGCATATTCAGAAAAACCTCCAGTGTGGCTCATGCCCATAGCGAAACCTGTGACAATCACTTGTTGACCCTCTACGAAACGATGATCTGTTGTATGAACGATAGTCCCACTTAGATCAATTCCAGGAATCATTGGATAGTTACGAATAACACCTCCATTTTTTTGAACAGCCAGCATATCTTTATAATTGATTGAAGAATATGCTACTTTAATTAATATTTCTCCTTCAGATAAATCATTAACACTTACATTTTGAAGATCATAACTAACTTGATCATTTTTTTCTGTAACTAGAATCGCTTTAAATGAATCCATTGTTTATCTTCCTCTCTAAAAATATATTACAACAAAATATTTCTGGTGCAAAAGTATTTCAATTAAAAAACTACCATGATATTATAGGTAAAGTCAATGTGGGGGAGATAAAATGGAATTATTAGAGTGCATAAATTTTTTACTAAGTGTTAGTCAAAATAAAGTGTTCAAGTACTTTAGTAAACTTTTAGAGGAATGTGATTTGACACCCGCTCAATATGGTGTGTTGAACTGTCTGTGGAGAGAGGGTCAGTTATCTCCTAAACAAATTGGAGAACTTGTATATTTAGAAGCCTCAACAGTTTCTGGAATTTTAGATAAAATGCAAAAAGCTGACTTAATTGAACGCACAATAGATCCAAACAATCGAAGAAATATTTTAGTAGAGGCTACTCAAAAATCTTTAGTCATTAGAGATCAAGTTGAAGCAGCAACAATTGAACTGAACGAGACAGCGCTTCAAAACTTGTCAAATGATGATAAGGTTGTACTAAAGAAAGCATTAAGTACAATTATAAATAATTTTCAATGATGTACTTTTATAAACAAGTTCCATATTAAATCGATAACTATCACAAGGCTCCTTTACAGGAGCTTTTTTCAGTTTCTTTTCGGTGCTTTGTAAATCCTTGGATGTGATAATAAATATAATATTAAGTTTTTTATGGAAATTAGGTAAGGAATGGACAAAATTCTTTCTTCAGTGGAGAATATTCAATGTTGATGGCAGCTATTCAGAATGGTTGGCTTGATGCAAATGTTGTAATTGAAGAATCATTAATGTCGTTCAAACGCGCCGGATGCGATGGCATTTTGACTTATTTTGCTTTAGATATGGCTCGGCGACTGAGAGATGGAGAATCTCAAAACATATAGGCAAAATGAAAACAGACCATGCAGGGTCTGTTTTTTTATGAGGAATTATTTGAGGACCTTCAGAAAAAGTATTGATGGAAGAAATCCTTTTTCATACCGATCACACATCTTTTAATAGTATCAGCATATTCAGTTTAAGAGGTTACTTACAAAATATTTAGAACTATCTTGTAAGAACCCTCCTAAATGTAATACGGACTTTAAATATTTTCTATTTGTCTATACTTTTCATATCGCTGTTGGATAAGCTCTTCTGAGGATAATGGTGTCAATTTTTTTAGAGATGATTCGATCACAGATTCAATCATTTGTGCCTGTGATTTGATATCATTTTGTGCTCCACCTTTCATTTCAGGAATGATTTCATCAATCATTCCTAACTGTTTTAAATCTTTTGCTGAAATTTTCATATGTTCAGCAGCTTCTGGAGCATACTTAGCGTCTTTCCATAGGATAGATGCTGCTCCTTCTGGCGAAATTACCGAGTACCATGAATACTCTAACATATGGATATGGTTACCGACACTAATGCCAAGAGCTCCACCACTTGATGCCTCTCCAATTACAATACAAACAATTGGCACTTTAAGCGTAGCCATTTCAAATAGATTTCGAGCTATCGCTTCAGAAATTCCACGTTCTTCAGACCCTTTCCCTGGATAGGCGCCTATTGTATCAATAAATGTAATAATAGGGCGATTAAATTTATCAGCTTGTTTCATCAGTCTTAGCGCTTTTCTATATCCTTCTGGATGAGCCATTCCAAAATTTCTTTCTATATTTTCCTTTGTACTTCTACCTCTTTGATGACCAATAACCGTAACGGGCATTCCTTTAAATTTTGCAATACCACCTATCATTGCTTTATCATCACCATATAATCGATCACCATGAAGTTCGAAAAAGTTTGTAAACAATAAAGGTATATAATCCAATGTCGTGGGCCGGTTACGTAGCCTTGCAATTTGAACTCGTTGAAAAGCTGTAAGATTAGAATAAATTTCATCTTGCATTTTATTTAAACGTTTTTCTAATAAATGAATTTCTGACGATAAATCTACATTATTTTCTTTCATCATTTTCTTTAATTCATCAAATTTCTCTTTTAGTTCAATAATAGGACGTTCAAAATCCAAACTCATTTTATCCTCCAAAGGTTATGATTTACCTCACTCTAATCAAAAGACTTAGAAATAGAATCAATAAATAATTCAAAACCATCCACAACTATTTTTTGTTCTGATTCTGATAAATTATTGAGGATACGTTGATAAAATGTAAGGGATTGTTCTCTTAAGCGATTAACAGTAATGTGACCCTTTTCTGTGAGGTGCAGAAAAAGTTCTCTTCTATTTTTTTCATTTACTTCACGATAAACAAGTCCCTTTTTTACTAACTTATCTACCAATCTACTTACAGTTGAAGTATCTAGTCTAAGTTTATTGGATAGTTGCCAAACAGTTAATCTTTCCACCTCTAGTTCCTCTAACGCCATCATTTGAGAAGTTGGTAGAGGTTTTTCAAATGGTCCATTCGGCAAATTTTGAGATTCGAAAACCCCAGTTAATATAATCATTTTCTTAATATCTGTTCTTAGTTTTAAGGCATCTTCTCTTTTCAAAAGGTCAACCTCCTACAATTCATGTATCATACATTAATTGTATTATACATCAATGTGGTTTTTTCACAAGCTTAACATAAGCCAATATGACAACATGGACGAGATATTTCTTCTTGTTAAATGTGTCTAATTTGTGAAATTAACAATTTCCACAAACTAAAATATATGGAAGTTCAGTCTATAGTAGGTAACATAATACTCATTGTTATGGCGGGTATCTAGTCTCGTAAAAGTGACAAGACTAATCATTTTGAATGAATAGAAGGAGGTTTCATGAATATTGCCATAACTGATGTTACATACGGTAGTAAAGTAAGAGAGCCAAAAGGTGCTCTGCGTTACTACTATACACATGCCTTAGAAATCGAAAATTCTAAGGAAGAGCTTCTCATCCAAATGGACTTTACAGATAAGCTCTCTAAAAAAAATTACACGGAGGTAATAGGAAATGAGAATTAACCACAATATCGCAGCACTTAACACATTAAACCGTTTATCAGCAAACAACGGTGCGAGCCAAAAGAACATGGAGAAACTATCTTCTGGTCTTAAAATTAACCGTGCAGGAGATGACGCAGCAGGTCTAGCAATCTCTGAAAAAATGCGTGGACAAATCCGCGGATTAGAAATGGCTTCTAAAAACGCCCAAGACGGTATCTCTCTTATCCAAACAGCTGAAGGTGCATTGACTGAAACTCACTCCATCCTTCAACGTGTTCGTGAACTAGTCGTTCAAGCTGGAAATACTGGTACACAGCAAGGTGAAGACTTAGCTGCAATTAAAGATGAGATCACAGCGCTTGTTGAAGAGGTCGATGGTATTTCTAATCGTACTGAGTTTAACGGAAAAAAATTATTAAATGGTACGTTTAATGGAGTAGGCACACCAGAAGTTCCGCCGACAGATCCAGATGATCCAAGTACAGGTACACCAGCAACTGATGGTGATGCTTTAGTATTCCAAATTGGTGCAAATGCTACACAACAAATTAAGGTAAACATTCAAGATATGAGCGCTGCTGCTTTAGGCGTTACAGACAACGATGGTGCAGTTGAGACAGGTAAGTCTGTTAAAGATATCGATGTATCTAAATTTAAAACAATTGCAGCTGATGACGATGGTGGATTTGATGATCAGTTAGCAATCGTTGATGGAGCTATTAAACAAGTTTCTGCACAACGTTCTAAACTTGGTGCAGTTCAAAACCGTCTAGAGCACACAATCAACAACCTTGGTGCTTCTGGTGAAAACTTAACGGCTGCTGAATCTCGTATTCGTGACGTTGACATGGCAAAAGAAATGAGTGAATTCACTAAGAACAATATTCTTTCTCAAGCGTCTCAAGCGATGCTTGCACAAGCGAATCAACAGCCACAAAACGTACTTCAATTATTACGTTAATAAATCAAAAGCCCCTATATATAGGGGCTCAGGCTGTCGAGAAAATCTCGACAGCTTTATTTTTTTCCTTAAAGTTTCCATTCCTCCATTTTATAATAGAGAAAAGCATACTAAAGGAAGGTGTTTTTCTCATGTTCCACACTAGAAATTCTTATCAGCACGAAGCCGAATTTGTATTGCTAGATCAACTGGTCGAAGAGGATCACCTGCTTCGTAAAATTGATCAGTACATTGATTTTTCATTTATCGTA
The DNA here is from genome assembly GCF_049896565.1 of Bacillus sp. DWP3-1. NCBI lineage: Bacteria > Bacillati > Bacillota > Bacilli > Caryophanales > Bacillaceae > Bacillus > Bacillus sp. DWP3-1. The sequence continues at coordinate 22 of NZ_JAFCUN010000007.1, read as the reverse complement.
GATAAAGTAAAACCGTATTATA